>NZ_JBSXOM010000031.1:0-565341 GCF_056859455.1 Qipengyuania sp. L-5Y
CCTTATCAGTCACGATCGCCACATGGTCGAACTGACTGCGGATCGGCTGATCCTTGTCGATAGCGGCACTGCGACCGAGTACGCTGGAAGCATGCAGGACTACATCGATTTCGTTCTGGGTCGGAACCAGCCCAAGGGAGATCGGCGCAGTGGCGGCGGAAAATCGCGCGGCTCGCGCGGGAATAAAACCGCGGCTCAGTCCCGCGAGGCCAAGTCCGAACTGGCCAAAGCGGAAAAAACCATGGAGCGGCTCACAGCGGAAGTCGAAAAACTCGACCGTTCGATCCTCGAAGGCAGCGCGAAGACATCCAACTTGGATGGTGTGTCGATAGAGAAGCTGTTGAGGAAACGAGCCGACGCGGTCGATTCCTTGGCGGTAGCAGAAGAAGCATGGCTGGCAGCCGGGGCCGCTCTCGAAGCGATCGGGCAGGTTTAGGGCCGTCCATTCCGGACGTCTTTTTCGAAACTTAAAGTGCGGTGCTTGAGCTGCGCGTTCCTGGATTGGCGATATGTAAGATTTTCGTGGTCACACGTAGAACGAGAGCAAGTCCGGCCGTATGGATCTGCCAATCGCCTAAAATGGGTTACTTGGGCGGCATTCTTATCGCCCCGTCGAGCCTGAACTGGTGACCGTTGATATAGCTGTTGCGGGCGATTTCGCAGATTAGCGAAGCGAATTCTTCCGGGTGACCGAGGCGTTTGGGGAAGGGAACGCTCGCATTAAGCTGGTCCCACATCTGCGGATTACGTTCTCTCATACCAAGCATCAGCGGGGTGGCGAAGATGCCAGGCATCACGGAGTTCACGCGAATGCCGATGTCCATCAAATCGCGTGCCATCGGCAGGACGAGCCCGTTGACGCCGGCCTTGCAGCTACCGTAAATCACTTGGCCGATTTGCCCGTCCTGCGCCGCCACGCTGGCCGTTAGGATGATGCAACCCCGCTCGCCATCTTCGTTGAGCGGCTCGGAGTTTGCCATGCCCAGCGCGGACAGGCTGGCAATACGATAGGATGACACGAGGATGCCTTCGGCGCCAAAGGCATAGTCCTCCGTTTCCAGTCGCTTGTACCGACATGCGTCCTTGTCCCAGCCCAGCGTTTTCCCGCGCCGGCTGGTCATTGCGCAATGTACGGTGACGCGTTCCTGCCCATAGGTCGCACGGGCCTTTGCCAAGCCATTTACGACCGATTGCTCATCGGTGATGTCCACCAGCACGAAGTTTCCACCGATCGCTTCGGCGTGGTCTTCGCCCGCCTTTTCGTTCACATCGAAGATTGTGACTTTCAAGCCAGCGTCCGCCAGTGCCTGTGCGCTCGCCTTGCCGAGCCCCGAAGCGCCGCCTGTGACCACTGCCGCCATGCCGTCTGCGAGTTCCACATCGCTCTCCTGTTCGTTTTTCTGTGTGCCGTGCTATCGCAAGCCTGGACGCTTAGGAAGATGGACGGGAGCGAGGATGACGGCACTGCTATTCGCCATGGTTGCCAGCTTCGTGGCCGCGATTGGTGCGCGCGACCAGCTGCTGGTGTCGCGCCTTGCGGGTGCTCTGGGTGCGGCGAATGGCTTGCTCGTGGTGGCATTGACGAGTTCTACTGTGACCGCGATTACCGCGGCTTGGTTGGGAAGCCTTCTCGCGAGAACCATGTCTGGAAGTGCGGCAACCATGTTCGTGGCCCTCGCGCTTCTGCTGGCCGCCTTCGAGTGCGCCTGGCCCAATCGGGAGCGAGTGCCGCGGGAACCGACACGTTCGCTGGGGGCTGCGTTCATCGTCTTGTGCTTCAGGCAAATGACCGACGCCTCGCGCTTCCTGGTAGCGGCGATGGCCGTAGTTTTCGCCTACTGGCCGCTGGCGGGATTAGGCGGCGCGATCGGGGGAGGGGCTGCAGTCACTATGGGATGGCTTTCCGGCACAGCACTGGAAGCGAGACTGCCGCTACGGCGGTTGAGGATCGGCCTGGCTGTCCTGCTTTTCGGCCTTGGCGTGATTACCGGGCTCAACGCGAGAGGGATCATCGCCTGACCCGATCACAGCAACCGCCGTTAATCGGGAAACCGGAGTGGCGGAGGGCCGTTGATGAGGTGAACTTCAAAACGACGAAAGGGGTAAATACCATGGCAGAATTGGGCAACAACGCGAAAGCCGGACTGGTAAGCGCTCTCAACGGCGCACTGGCCGATACCATGGCGCTATATTTCAAAACCAAGAACTTTCACTGGCATGTGGCGGGGCCGCGTTTTCGCGACCTGCATCTGCTCTTTGACGAGCAGGCAGCGCAACTTGTTGGCACAGTGGATGCTATTGGCGAGCGCGTCCGCAAAAATGACGAGTTCACGCTCACATCGATCGGCAGCATCGCCAAGCAGACAAAGATTGCCGATCAGGATGATGTGACAATCACTGCCGACGCGATGGTGGCAGAATTGCGTGATGATAACCGCAAGCTGCACACACGGCTCAATGAGGTAAAAGACGCCGCGGAAGAAGTGGGTGACAACGCCACCAGCGGTATCGTCGACGATTGGATCGATCAGTGCGAAGAACGCGTCTGGTTCCTTAATCAGACTACCAAGTAAGCACATACCTATTCGTGTGCGCCTATGCCGCCTTTCCCCTTGGGGACGGGCGGCATTGGTGTATCAATACAGTATGGAAAATTTGACTATCATCGAGGGTCAGGGCGATGCGGCCATTGCCGAATGGCTGGCGTCCCAGCTGCGCGAACGGATGGATCAATCCGATGGGCCGGTGACGATCACGGTTCCCGGGGGATCCACTCCCTTCCCGATCATGGATCAATTGCTTGGCCACGACCTGGACTGGACGCGGCTGGTTGTGTGGCCGGGGGACGACCGTATCGTTTCCGAAGATCATGCCGCATCGAATACGGGGAAGCTGCGCAAACTGTTCGAGCCTGCGGGGGCTGAAGTCGTCACTCTGAACGAGATGGAAGCCGTGCCGCCTTTCTCTCTTGCCTGGCTTGGCATGGGCGCAGACGGGCATGTCGCTTCGCTATTTCCGAATACGGATCCCAAGGTCGACGACGCGCGACCGGTCGTGCGTTTGACGCCCGATCCGCTGCCTCCCGAAGCTCCGTTCGATCGGATCAGCTTGACCATGCCATCGCTTCTCGCAAGCGACCGGTTGGTCTTCGTTCTTCGCGGTGCGGAGAAACGCAGCGTACTCGATCAGGCTATTGCAGGTAATAACGATCTTCCGATTGCGCGATTGCTCGCTGCGGCCCGGCAACCGGTGACATGTTTCACCTGATCCCCAGGCGGCTCCACCGAGTGGCACTGAAGGTTGCGCACCGGTTGCGCCATCACTGGCGCAAATTAAGCGGGATCACGGCAGAGGGTGTCACTATCATTGCGTCCAATCCGCAGGGTGAAATCCTTTTGGTGCGGCATAGTTACGGTCCGCAAGGGTGGTATTTTCCGGGCGGTGGTATCGGGCGGAAAGAAACGCCGGAGCACGCGGCGCGGCGGGAAATGCGCGAAGAAACAGGCTGCCGCGTGACCGATCTGAAACTTGTCGGCATATTGAACGAGGAAATTTCGGGCGCACCGCACTGCGCTCATATTTTCAGCACTGTCGTGGATGCGGCACCGGAACCGGACGGGCGAGAAATCGTGGAAGCGCGTTTCTTTGCGATACGCCTGCTTCCCGAAGCAATGAGCGCACTCACCAGAAGGCGGCTGGAATTATGGCAGTCCTGCGTAAACTAGAGCAGCGATAACTGCGCATCGGGTCGCGGTTGCTGGTCACTGTTCCCCTCCAGTTTCGAAAGCGTCAGTCCCATTAGGCGGATCGGCATGGGCAGGGGGAGGACCTCCTCCAGCAGGGCGCGGCCGATTGCCGCAAATTCCTCTTTGTTCGCGATTGGCCGATCCATCGTCCTGGCGCGGCTGAAAATCTGAAAATCGGTGAATTTCATTTTGAGTGTGACGGTGCGACCTTCTGCTTCCGCGCGCTCGATATAGCCCCAGACGATATCGATGATGTCCTCCATTGTGTCGCGCAACTCGCTACCCGACGAAAGGTCGCGGCTGAACGTCCTCTCGCCGCCAACGGATTTACGGATACGGCTTGATCGAACGGGCCGCAAATCGATGCCTCTCGAAGCGCGATAGAGATAATCGGCGAAGCTGCCGAAATGAGCGCGCAGCCATTCGATGTCCTTTTCCGCCAGATCGCCACCGGTCTCGATGCCGAGCCGCGCCATTTTTTCGGCGCCCTTGGGACCGACGCCGTGGAAGCGCCTGATCGGTAGGTCGGCGACAAAGGCGGCCCCTTCGCCGGGACGGATCACGCACAGGCCATCGGGCTTGTTCTGGTCGCTCGCGATCTTGGCGAGAAACTTGTTGTAGCTGACCCCTGCGCTGGCGGTCAGTTTCGTCTTGGCGCGGATTTCCTGGCGGATCAGTTCCGCTATCCGGGTGGCGCTGCCAATGCCCAGCTTGTCTTCGGTGACATCCAGATATGCCTCATCAAGGCTGAGCGGTTCGACCAGGTCGGTGTGGTGACGAAAGATTGCGCGGATTTGCTGACTGACCTCGCGATAGACGTCGAAGCGGCTCTTGCAAAAGATAAGGTCGGGGCATTTGCGCTTGGCCGTGACAGAGGGCATGGCGCTGCGCACACCGAACTTGCGCGCCTCGTAGCTGGCAGCAGCGACAACGCCGCGCCCGCTCGATCCACCCACGGCAACGGGCTTGCCGCGCAATTCTGGATGGTCGCGCTGCTCGACGCTGGCGAAAAACGCATCCATGTCGACGTGAATGATCTTCCGCAGCCCATCGGCTTCGCTGTCATCCGCATCGGTACGCACTTCGCCATCGTTCATGAGAGAATAGATAGCGACGCGGGTTGCAAATCGGAACCTTGTCGGCCAACTGCCATTTTGTGCAGATGCGAAGCGAACAGTTGGCCGGCGGCGAGCGCCCGATTTCGAGCGCTGCGCGCGGCAAGAGCATCGGCGAGCGCGAACTGATCTGGATGATGGCTCTGCTGATGGCGTGCAACGCCTTCGGTATCGATGCAATTCTTCCTGCGCTCGATGCCCTGGCCAGCGATCTCGGCGTGGAAGGCAACAACCGTCAGTTCGTGGTCGGCGCGTATCTGCTCGCCGCGGGCATCGGTACGCTCATTCCTGGGGCTTTCGCCGACAGGTTCGGCCGACGCCCGGTGCTTTTCACGGCCTTGTTCTTCTACATCGCCCTGTCGATTGCCTGCGCCTTGGCGACGAGCTTCGATATGCTGATCGCTCTACGCGCAGCGCAGGGTTTCTTTGCTGCAGGGATCATCGCTCTGCCGCCCGCCATCATTCGTGACCGTGTGGGCGGCGATAAAATGGCCCGCATGATGAGCCTGATTTTCGTGATTTTCCTGCTGGTTCCGGCGGTCGCACCGAGCATCGGGCAGGGCGTCTTGATGCTAATGGGCGACTGGCGCTGGATTTTCGGCGTCATGGCCCTGGCGGGTGTTGCGATGACGGCCTGGGTATACGTGCGCTTGCCGGAAACCCTGCATGAATCGGACAAGCAGCAGATTCACCTGCCCACGATCACGCGCAATATGGCAAGTGCCGTGACCTTGCGTGAAACCATCGGTTATACCCTTGGCAGTGCGCTGGTTTTTGGCGGCTTGTTCGGTTTCATCAATTCCAGCCAGCAGCTCATCGGCGAAGCCTTCGGCGCGGGCGACAAATTCCCCATGATCTTTGCCATTTGCGCTGGTTGCATGGCGATTTCAAACTGGTCGAACAGCCGCATCGTCGAGCGGTTCGGTGCACGGCGTGTCAGCCATGTGGCGCTGTTCGCTTTCATCGCCGTGGCCGCTGCGCAGTACTGGTTTGCGAGCCAGCCGGATGAGAGCCTGTGGACGTTCGTACCTCTGATGGCCGCGAATATGAGCCTGCTCGGCTTCATCGGTGCGAATTTCGGGTCCATCGCTCTCCAGCCTTTCAAGCATATCGCCGGTGCAGCTTCGTCGGCGCAGGGCTTCTTGCGCATGACGAGCGGAGCGGCGCTGGGGGCTTATATCGGCTATCTTTACGACGGGACGGCGCGGCCGCTCGCAATCGCTCTTCTGGGTACGGCGGTGCTGAGTCTCGTGTTCGTGCTGATCAGCGAGCGCGGCACGCTCTTCGGGCCGCCCGAGCCGGAAGAAGACTAGGCTTCGGCGTACAGCTTGCGCCACGCAAGATCGGCGAATTCGCATAAGAGCGGGCGGGTGTCGCGTGGAGCGATTATATCTTCGACGTTGAAGCGTTCCGCGCTGCGGAAGGGCGAGGTGACCTTGTCCAAGCGCTCGCGGATCGCTTCGAGTTCCGCTGCCGGGTCGTCGGCGGCTTCGAGATCCGATTTGTAGGCGACCTCCAGCCCGCCCGCGATGGGGAGCGACCCCCAGTCGCCCGAGGGCCAGCAATAGCGATACTGGAAATTCTCGGCGTTACTCATCGCGCTGCCGGCGATGCCGTAGGCGCGGCGTAAAACCACGGAGGCGAGGGGCACGCTTGCCTTGTAAATCGCGGTCATGGCCTGGACGCCGTAGCGGATGGTGCCGGCCATTTCCGCTTCGCGACCGATCATGAAGCCGGGGTTGTCGACCAGGTGGACGATGGGCAGGCGGAACCGATCTGCAAGCTTCACGAAGCGTTCCACTTTTTCACTGGTCTTCGCTTCCCACGAGCCGCCCAGGTAGGACGGGTCGCTGGCCAAAACCATCACGGGCCAGCCGTCGAGGCGGGCAAGAGCGGTGATGCAGGCGCGCCCCCACATGCGACCAATCTCGAAAACCGTGCCCTGATCGAAGACCATGTCGAGGCAGCGGCGCATGGAATAAACCTGCTTCGGATCGCGAGGCACAAGTGAATCAAGCGTATGATCGCGCCGCCGAACAGGGTCCGAACAGTCTGTCCGGCGGGCAAGCTGGCCAACATGTTCGGGCATGAACGATAGGAAATGCCGCGCGCGGGCGAATGCTTCGGCTTCGCTCCCCACTTCGTCATCGACCACGCCGTTGCGCGTATGAATCGCACTGCCGCCGAGATCTTCCTTGGCCTGCTGGTGATCGGTCGAGCCGCGATAGCTGTCGCCAAGGCCATCGACCACGGCAGGCCCGGCGGCGAAGAGCTGGCTGAGACCCTTCACCATGATCGAATAATGGCTGGCGACGGTGCGGGCGGCGCCGAGACCGGCGGTCGGGCCGAGCGCCAGTGCGACCACCGGTACCGTGTCTAGATTCTTCACCACGTCCGACCAGCCGGGCACGGCGGGGATGTATGTGGCGCCGATCTGTTCCAGCGTCTTGACGCTGCCGCCGCCGCCAGTGCCGTCGATCATGCGGATGATGGGGAGCTTGAGCTCGTGCGCCATCTTTTCCGCCTGCACCATCTTGCGGCTGATCCCGGCATCGGCCGCGCCGCCGCGAATGGTGAAATCGTCCGCCGTGGCGACGACGGGGCGGCCGTTTATCTCCGCCTTGCCGAAGAGGAAAGGAGCCGGAAGAATATGTTCGAAATTGCCGTCCTGGTCATAGGAAGCCTTGCCCGCGATCTTGCCGATTTCGCGAAAACTGCCGGGATCGACCAGTGCGGCGAGCCGGGCGCGAGCGTCCATCTTGCCGCGCGCATGCTGACGCGCGACTTTTTCCTCGCCGCCCATCTGCTCGGCCAGTCTTTCGCGGTGGCGGAGTTCCTCAAGTTCCTTGTCCCAGCTCATTCGTGCCCTCTCTCTTCGAGGGACACGCTCGCAATGAGGAGAGGTTTTGTGAAGCCTTATTCTTCTTTCGGCTCGACAACTGCCAGAACGGCTTCGACCTGCACCTGCCCGCCCTCGCTGGCGGCCAGTTCGGTTACGGTGCCGTCGAAGGGCGCGGTGAGGGCGTGTTCCATCTTCATCGCTTCGAGTACCATGAGGCGCTGGCCCGCGGTGACCGTATCGCCTTCGGCAACATCGACCGCGATGACTTTGCCCGGCATGGGGGCAAGGATGGCGCCGTCTCCCGCTGCTGCGGCACCCGATCCACGGGACTGACGTTCGAAAACGAAGCTCTGCCCATCGGCAAAGACCACGGCCCTGGCGGGATCGACAAAGCCCGTCGCGAAGCTTTCCGTGCCGGCACGAGCGGCGGAGACGGTGCGGGTTTCGCCCTTGTGCGTGAGCGTTGCCGACAGCACGCCGGGGGCATTGAGGCGCAGGCCGATGGGCAGGTCCTCATGGTCTTCGGTTTCGGCCAGAGCGATGAAATCGGCCGCGCTCTGCCAGATATCGTCGTCTGCTTCGTCGGACGACACGAGATCGTCGAGCTTGGTTTCGATGAAGCCGGTGTCGAGATTGGCCTGTTCGAAATTCTCGTCGCGAAGGCAGTTCGCGATGAACGCGGCATTGGTCTTTACCGGCCAGATTTCGACATTTTCCGCAATCCCGGCGAGCTGGTCGATAGCATCGCCGCGGGTTTCGCCCCAAACGACCAGCTTGGCCACCATGGGATCGTAGAAAGGCGAAATCCGATCGCCTTCCTCGACGCCGGTTTCGATGCGGCCTTCAACGCCGAGGTCGAAGTGATCGAGCGCGCCGGTCGAAGGGAGGAAGCCACCAGCCGGATCTTCTGCGTAAAGGCGCGCTTCGATGGCATGACCGTCGATGAAAAGATCCTCCTGCGAGAGCGGGATTGGCTCCCCACTTGCGACGCGCAGCTGCCATTCGACCAGATCGACGCCGGTGATTTCTTCGGTCACGGGGTGTTCGACCTGAAGGCGCGTATTCATTTCCATGAAGAAGATGCGGTCGGCGCGCAGGCCTTCGCTGGCATCGGCGATGAATTCGATCGTACCTGCGCCTTCGTAATCGACCGCCTTGGCCGCGCGCACGGCAGCCGCGCAGATATCCTCGCGCGTTGTATCGTCCATTCCGGGAGCGGGTGCTTCCTCGATGACCTTCTGGTGACGGCGCTGCAGCGAGCAGTCGCGTTCGAACAGGTGGACGACGTTGCCATGGCTATCGCCGAACACCTGCACTTCGATATGCCGGGGCGAGGTGATCCATTTTTCCAGCAGCACCTCGTCATTGGAGAAGCTGGCCTTGGCTTCGCGGCGGCAGCTTTCCAGCATCGCTTCGAAATCGGCTGCAGCATCGACCTTGCGCATTCCCTTGCCCCCGCCGCCGGCGACGGCCTTGATGAGTACGGGGTAACCGATGGCGTCGGCTTCCTGCTTGAGGCGTTCGACCGACTGATCCTCGCCCTCGTAGCCTGGAGTCACCGGCACGCCTGCTGCGCGCATCAGCTTCTTCGCGGCATCTTTCAGACCCATCGCTTCGATGGAAGAAGGCTTAGGCCCGACCCAGATCAGCCCGGCATCGATGACGGCCTGCGCAAAGCCTGCATTTTCGCTGAGGAAGCCGTAGCCCGGATGGATCGCTTCCGCCCCGGTCTGCTGCGCCGCGGCGATGATCTTTTCGCCCAGCAGATAGCTTTCGGCAGCAGGCGAAGGGCCGATATGGACCGCTTCATCGGCCTGACGGACATGGAGCGCCCGGGCATCGGCATCGGAGTAGACAGCGACCGTGGCGATCCCCATTTCGCGCGCGGTGCGGATGATACGGCAGGCGATTTCGCCGCGATTGGCGATGAGAAGCTTCTGGATCATGGGCGGGGCGCTAACCCATTTTTCAAGTCATTGCGAGCGGTAGGCGAAGCAAACCAACGTCAGCCCTGTCGGCGCCACAGGAAGCTGCGTCATGGATTGGCGCGACGGCCCATGGGGCTTTCTTGCAATGACTGCTGCGACAGCCCCGGGCCTTACCAGCCGGTGACCGGCCTGAAATCGTGGCGGCTCCACAGGATCGGCTCCGACGGACCCTGCGGCCGGTTCACGATCGCTTCGAAGAAGGCGGCCGTCATGTGCCACAGTTTTTCCGGGCCACTGACCCTGGTGCGGCTGTCCCATGCGAGCTGCCCGCGGGTAAGCACCTTGCGCCCGATGGCGCCATATATGCGGGCGGCGGCCAGCACGGCCCAACGCTGACGGAAACGCAGGCGCCTGGCGCCGAGCTTCGACGCGGCTTCGTATTTTTCCATCATGCCGATGAGGCGCGGCATCAGGCTGGCCAGGCGGAAACGGTTTTCGGGCAATGCGTGATCGCCCTGTTCCCAGCCCATTTCGTCGAGCCAGGTGCGGGGCAGATAGCAGCGCCCGGCCTGCGCATCTTCGACGATATCGCGCGCAATATTGGCGAGCTGGAAAGCCAGCCCCAGATCGCAGGCGCGGTCGAGCGTTTCGCCATCGTCGGGATGAACCCCCATGATACGCGCCATCATGATGCCAACGGCACCGGCGACATGGTAGCAATAGCGCATCATGTCGGTTTCTGTCTTCGGGCTCCACCCGGTGGCGTCGAGCGCGAAACCGGCAATCACGTCGTTCGCTTCTTCCAGCGTCAGGCCGCATTCGTCCGCGACAAGGCCAAACGCATCGAAGGCGGCATCCGCCGTCGGCTGTTCTTCGAACGCACGGCGGGTCAGCACGCGGATCGCCTGGACGCGGTCTTCCGCATCCTTTGGCGTGCCCTGATCGCCCAAGGGGCCGCCCTTGTCCTGGTTATCGGCAATATCGTCGCACCGGCGACACCAGGCATAGAGCAGCCAGCTGCGTTCGCGCGTCGTGCGATCGAACAGCTTCGAAGCCGCGGCAAAACTGTGCGAACCCTCTTCGATCGATTCGAGCGAGCGATCGACGAGCACGGCACGATCGCGCCCGCCGCCAGCCCTTGCGGGGGTGGGGCGCAAATAGCGCGACTGCACGAGGGTACGGGGCTTGTTCAGAGGTCGTCGGCCTTCATCTGGAAGATGGGGGTATGGGGTTCGTATGCTTCCATACGGTTAAGCAGCCCATCCAGAGTTGTATCATGGACCAGGATATTCTGGTGCACGGGCCGCACGAAGCCGACTTCGGCCATGTGGCGATTGAATGCGATCAGGTGATCGTAGAAGCCGAAGGCGTTGAGCAGGCCCACCGGGTTATCGTGATAGCCAAGCTGCGCCCAGCTCATCGCTTCCCACAGTTCATCCATGGTGCCGACGCCGCCCGGAATGGTGACGAAGCCGTCACTCAGGTCGGTGAAGCGCTGCTTGCGTTCGTGCATCCCGCCGACCGTGTAGAGTTCGGTGCAGTCGTGATTGGCGACTTCGCTATTGGCCAGTGCATCGGGGATAACGCCGATAACTTCGCCGCCCGCTTCCAGCGCGCCGCGGGCCGTGGCGCCCATCAGGCCCAGTCGTCCGCCGCCATAGACCACCCCGATGCCGCGCTGCGCCAGCCCCTTGCCCACATCGTAGGCAAGCTGGATGAACCGCGGATCCTGCGGCGAGGCGGAGCCGCAGTAGACGGCCAGACGGTTCATAGTTCGGGTCATGCCAAATCCTCCAGCATAAGTCCGGCAGTCGCCTTGGCGCTGCCGACCACGCCGGGGATGCCGGCGCCGGGGTGGGTCCCTGCCCCGACGAGATAGAAATTGTCCAGCACGTCATCCCGGTTGTGCCCGCGGAAATAGGCGCTTTGCGTGAGGACGGGTTCAAGGCTGAAGGCGCTGCCCATATGCGCGTTGAGATCGGTGGCGAAATCGCTGGGCGCATAATGGAATTTGGTGACGATCCGATCGTGCAGGCCGGGAATGAGGCGGCGTTCGAGTTCGTCGAGAATGCTCTTTTCGAGCATCGGCCCCATTTCTTCCCAGTCCACCGCCAGCTTGCCCATATGGGCCACCGGAACGAGGGCGTAGAACGTGCTCATCCCCTCGGGCGCCATGGACGGATCGGTGACGGTCGGGTGGTGCAGATAGATCGAGAAGTCCTGCGGCAGCACGCCGTGATCGTAAATGTCTTCCAGCAGGCCTTTGTACCGCGGGCCGAACAGGATCATGTGATGGGGGATGCCGGGCCAGCCCCCCTCGATCCCGAAGTGGACCACGAACAGGCTGGGGCTGAAGCTCTTGCGTGACAGCCGCTTGGCGTAATCGGCACCGCGCTTCGCGCCAGCGAGCAGATCCTTGTAACTGTGCATGATGTCGGCATTGCTGGCGATGGCATCGAAGCGCTGTTTCCAGGCCGATCGCGTTTCCACCTCGGTCACCTGTTTGCCGAGCGTGTGGATCTGGACCACCGGATCGTTCAGCCGGACGGTGCCGCCAAGACGTTCCAGATGAGTGACCATGCCCGCGATCAGGCGATTGGTGCCGCCCCTGGCCCACCACACGCCGCCGTCGATTTCGAGCTTGTGGATCAGCGCGTAAATGCTGCTGGTCTTCATCGGATTGCCGCCGACCAGAAGCGTGTGGAAGCTCAGCGCTTCGCGCAGCTTTTCATTATCGACATAGCTGGAAACGACCGAATAGACGCTGCGCCACGCCTGCTGTTTCGCGAGCGCCGGAGCAGCCTTGATCATCGACTTGAAGTCGAGGAAGGGCACGTGGCCGAGCTTTACATAGCCTTCCTGATAGACCGCTTCGGAATATTCGAGGAAGCGCTGGTAGCCGGCGACATCGGCCGGGTTGAGCTGCGCGATTTCGCGGAACAGCTGCTCTTCATCGTTGGAATAATCGAACTGCGTTCCGTCCGGCCAGGCGAGCCGGTAGAAGGGCATGACCGGCATCAGATCGACATCTTCGGAAATGTCGTGGCCGGACAGTGCCCATAGTTCCTTCAGGCAGTTCGGATCGGTGATGACGGTGGGACCCGCATCGAAGGTGAAACCGTCTTTCTGCCAGTGGTAGGCGCGGCCGCCGGGCTTGTCGCGCCCCTCCACCACGGTGGTAGCGATGCCGGCAGATTGCAGCCGGATGGCGAGAGCGAGCCCGCCGAAGCCCGCGCCGATGACGCAGGCGGTGCGGCCCGGCGGAACGGGCGCTGGGGTTTGGGCCGCCTGGGGGGCAGGGCTTGTCTGTGCGGTCATTGGGGCTTCTCATGGACGAGCGGGCTGCCCTTGCCAAGCAGCGCGCGGACGGCATCGGTCACGGGGACGGGGGGCTTGCCGGAAAGGATGCGCAACTTGTCCCCATATGTCGGGGCTCCGGCATAGAAGCGTTCGATCAGCGGTTCACGCAGGCGATAGAACCGTTCGAAGATGCGATAGCGTTCGTCCGGGCGGGCGGCGTCGAACAGCATCCGGCCAAGCCGGCGGAAGAACCGCATTGTCCGCCAGTGAGCATGCGCGCGTTTTTCGAACAGGGCGGCAAGCTGTTCGCCCGGCAACATGGCCTCGCGGGCCAGCACCAGCGCATTGGCAACGGCAAATGGCAGCGTGTAGCTTGTGAGGGGATGCGTAAATCCGCCGCGCGCGCCGATCTGCACCACGTCCGGTTCGCGCAGGTCGCGCCGGTATGCGGCAAAATCGCCACCGGTAATGACGGGCAGGACGCCCGTTTCGCCGCCGAGGATATCGCCATGCCAGCCCATGGCGGCGCAATAGCGGTCGATCCGCCCCGAAAGCGCGTTGCGGTCCAGCACGGGGCTGTCTGCGTAATAGGTGTCTTCGACGAACAGCTCTTCGGCGCCGAGCGGTAGCGTGTAGACGAAGCGATAGGCATCGTGCTGCGCAACGCGCGCATCCATCACGATCGGCCGGGCAAGGCCATGCGGCGTATCGGTGCGCAGGTGGCGGCCCATGAAGACCTGCCAGCCTCCGAGCAGATGGGGCGAAGGTTGGAAATCCCGGCAATCGACCACTGTCCGGGCGGAAATATGCTCGCCATTATCGAGCGTGATGAAGTTTGCTGCCAGTGCGACCACACGGGACCGGGTGCGGATCGCTTCCTGCGGCAGCTCGCGCCGCAGCGCAGCGTCGAAGTCCGGGCTGGCGAGCGAGCGATAGGCCGAGCCCAACGTCCGGCTGTGGGCGGGGAAGGCGACGTCGTAGCCGCCGGGCCATTCGGTCTTTCGAAAGGGTGCGAGCAAATCGGTGCCGGCGGCATCCAGATCGCTGGCAAACCAGCTCCAGCGGTGATTCCCGCCGAAAACCTCCCCCGCTTCGAACAGGGCAAGGCGCAATTGCGGATGTGCTCGGTGGACTGCCAGCGCGGTAAGCCCGCCTGCAAGCCCACCTCCGACGATTGCGATATCGAACATGCGCTCAGTCATCGCCAAAAGGCTTAGAGGCGAAGCGCACAGGGGACAATCGTCTTGACGATGCTGGCGGGAACAGGAGCGCGAACCGGGTGTTTCAATGCAAACAGGGAACCTCGAGGGAAATCACATGAAAGCCATTCTTGCCGCTGCGGGCGCTGCCGTCGCCCTGTGCGCATCACCTGCCGCCGCCCAGGAGGCGGACGAAATCTCTGCGGCTAGCGGCAATGCCGAGCCCACGGTGTTCGACGGCGACTGGCTGAGCGTCGGCGCCGGCGTGATCTATGGGCCGAGCTACAGAGGTTCGGACGACTACGTCTTTTCCCCGATCCCTGTGGTTCAGGGCAATCTGGGCGGGGTCGGCATCAGTCCGAGAGCCGGCGGCATCGCGCTCGATTTCATTCCCGACCGGGACGGCGAAGTGTCCTTTTCCGCCGGCATCGCTGCAAAGCTGAGCCGCAACCGCGCTGCCCAGATCAAGGATCCGGTGGTGAGGAGCTATGGCGAGCTGGAAACGGCGATCGAAGTGGGACCGAGCGCAGGCGTCAGCGTTCCGGCGCTGCTCAACCCCTATGACAGCCTGAGCTTCAACATCGATGCGGTGTGGGACGTGGCCGGCGCGCATAACGGCATGTCGGTCAACCCTTCCATTACCTATTTCACGCCGCTGAGCCGCGGTATCGCCGTATCGCTGTCCGTCAGCGCAAAGCATATCGACGATGACTTCGCAGACTATTATTACTCCGTCCCGGCTGGTGGGCCGCTGCCCGAGTTTCAGGCGGAAGGCGGTTTCGAAAGCGCCGGGGTCAACCTGCTGGGTGTCTTCGACCTCGATGGCGACGTGACCAATGGCGGGCTCGCCCTGATCGCATTGGGCGGTTATTCGCGCATGCTTGGCGACGCGAAACGCACGCCTTTCACTTCGATCCGCGGCGATGCCGACCAATGGATGGGGGCGGTAGGCGTAGGCTATACGTTCTGACACCTGCTTTTGCTTGCCCTCGCCGATGAGGGCAGGCATCCCCTTGCGCCAAAGGGGAGAAACATATGAGAATCGCCGCACTGCTTGCGCTCGGCGCAGCAATCATTGCAACGCCTGCGCTGGCGGACACGACGGTCATCCATGCCGGTGCGGTCGTGGTGGATGCCGACAGCCAGCCGCGGGGGCAATCGACCGTTACGGTCACAGACGGGCGGATCGTCAGCATAGAGGACGGTTTCGCCGATGCTCCGACAGGAGCGACGGTGGTCGACCTCAGGAACAAGACTGTGGCGCCCGGCCTGGTCGACCTGCACGTTCATTTGACCGGTGATCCTGGGGGCGACTTCTGGAAAGAAGCCGTCGAACCCGACGAATGGGGCGTGGTCGTGGGCGCCAAGAATGCCCGACTGACGGCATTGGCCGGGTTCACGACCGTGCGCGAGGCAGGCAGCGGCCGCGAATCCGCTTTCGCCCTGCGGCGCGGCACCGAAGAAGGCTTCATCGCCGGACCGCGTATCGTGGCGGCGGGCCCCCCACTGGCGATTGTCGGCGGACATGGCGATGTCAGCGGCTTCCGTCCCGAAGTGAACGAGGTTCTCGACACGGGGTTCACCTGTACCGGCGCAGTGGAATGCGCCGAGAAAGTGCGCCTCGCCAGCCAGAACGGTGCCGATGTCATCAAGATCACCGCCACCGGTGGGGTGTTAAGCCAGCAGGGGCGCGGGCTGGAAGCGCATTTCAGCGATGCCGAAATGAAAAGCATCGCGGATACCGCTCATTCGCTGGGTCTGCAGGTCATGGCACACGCCCACGGTGCCCGCGGTGTGGAGGCCGCGAGCCGAGCGGGCATCGATACGATCGAACATGGTACGTATCTGGACGAAGCGGCTGCCAACGAAATGAAGAAAAACGGCACGGTGCTGATCCCCACGCTCATGGCTTTCCAGGGTGTGACTGAGCGGCTGGGCAAAGGAATTTACACCCCCGTTGTCGAAGAGAAAATCCGGGCAGTTGCCGAAACGGCGCGGGTATTCATGGGCAAGGCGATGCGTTGGGGCGTGCCAATCGCTTTCGGGACCGATGCCGGCGTTTTCGGCCATGGACGCAATGCCGGCGAATTCGCGCTCATGGTGGCGCAGGGTATGGGCCACCGCGAAGCCTTCGCCACGGCGACGACAAATGCCGCCAAGGTGCTCGGCATGGAAAATGAAATCGGTCGGATCGCGCCGGGATATTCCGCCGACCTGATTGCGATCGATGGCAACCCGCTGGAAGACACGGCTACGCTCGAAAATGTGGGTTGGGTAATGGTTCGCGGGCGCGTGATCGACTGACCTACGCGTCGGGGGACACCGACGCCGGCGTTCGGCCGATGCGTTTACGCCATCGGTCGCAAACCCTGCTTGTCCGCCATATCAAACCAGTGTTGTAACGGAACTCAGAGGTTTCAGGGGAATTGCGATGAAATACGTCAGCCATGCATTCGCTTCAGGTGCAGCTTTTGCGCTCGCGCTCTCGGCAGTTCCGTCCATCGCACAGGACCGGCAGGATGATGCTGCGGTTGCCGCCGAGGCTGGCGAACATGATAAACTGTTCGCGCTTTTCGCCGATGCGGACGAGCGCGAACTGAAGTTGAACCCTGTCGGCGCCCTGTTTCGTGGCGATATGCGGTATGCCGACCGGCTGGGCGATTACCTGACCGACGAATTTCTCGCTGCGAGCAAGGCGGATAATGCGAAGAACATCGCCATGCTGGCAGAAATCGACCGCAGCAAGCTTTCGGCCACGGACCAGCTTGCTTATGACGTGTTCGCCTACAATCAGCAAAGAACGCTGGCAGGCTTCGCCCCGGAAATCCTGGCTGTTACACAGGTGCGCCCGATCAATCATTTTTCGGGTTTCCACACGTTCTACCCGAACTTTGCCAGTGGACAGAGCGCGGCTCCGTTCAAGACAGTTACGGATTACGAAAACAATCTCAAACGGCACAAGGACTATATCGCGATCACCGACCGGGCGATCGACAGGTTTCGCGAGGGAATGGAAACCGGCGTTTTAGAAACGAAACTGACCATCGGCAATGTCGTCAGCCAGCTTGACACGCAACTGGCCATGCCGGTGGAAGAATCGCCCTTCTTCATGCCGGTGAAGAATTTCCCCGAAGATTTTTCAGATGAAGACAAGGCCCGGCTGACCGAGGAATACAGAGCCGGGACCGCTGAAATCTATGCAGTTCACGCTCGCCTTCGCGATTTCCTGCGGGACGAATATATGCCTGTCGCGCGCGACACGGTGGGCCTGTCGCAGATGAAGGGTGGAGCTGAACTCTATAGACAGCTTATCGAAGATACGACCACGCTGCCCCTGGAGCCGGACTATCTGCACAATCTCGGTCTGACCGAAGTCGCGCGGATCAAGAACGGGATGGAAGAAATCAAGCGAGAGGTCGGTTTCGCAGGCACGCTCAACCAGTTTTTCGACTACGTTCGCACCGACGCGAAGTTCAAGCCGGAAAGCCGCGAGGCGCTGACGCAGCCTTACTACGATATCGGCAAGCAGGTTGATGCGAAGATCGGCGACTATTTCTCGCTCGTTCCCAAGACACCGCTCGAGATCAAGCCATACGAAGAGTATCGTGAAAAGTTCGAAGCAGGCGGATCGTACAATTCCGGCGCCCCGGATGGATCGCGCCCGGGCACGTTCTATTTCAACGCCTATGATTTGCCGAGCCGCCTGACGACCGGCAATGTCACGGTGTATCTGCACGAAGGCGCGCCTGGCCACCATTTCCAGATCAGCCTTGCGCAGGAAAATACCGATCTGCCCGCCTTCATGCGGTTCGGCGGTAACACGGCCTATGTCGAAGGCTGGGCGCTCTATGCCGAAACACTGGGCTACCCGATGGGCTTCTTCGACGATCCCTGGAATCGCTATGGCACCCTGCAGGACGAACAATTGCGCGCCATGCGGCTGGTCGTCGATACCGGCCTGCATGCGAAAGGCTGGACCCGGCAGCAGGCAATCGATTTCATGCTCGAGAACAGTGGCATGACCGAAACCGAGGTGGTGGCGGAAGTGGAACGCTATATTGCGATCCCCAGCCAGGCGCTCGCCTACAAGGTCGGAGCGCTGAAAATTCAGGAACTGCGCAAGCGCGCGGAGGAACAGTTGGGTGACAAATTCGACATCCGCGATTTCCACGCCGAAGTGCTAGGCACCGGCAGCCTCCCCATGCCGGTACTGGAAGCGAAGATCGACCGCTGGATCGCAGCCAAAGCCGGATAGGCGAAAGTGGATTGGCTGCGCAAAGCCGAATGGCTCACCGGGGACCGGGTGCGCGGCTATGCGTGGCTGGTTGCGCTGGCGGGCCTTGCACTGGTGGGTCACGCATACCTTCAGGCAATGGGCCCTGTCGGTACGGATTTTCTGGCATTCTGGGGTGCGGGCCATGTGACGGCCGCCGGCGATCCGGCGGCGGCATACGATCTCGCGGTTCAGGAGCAAGTGCAGATTGCCACCGGCAGCGATGGGTGGTTCGCGTTCGTTAATCCACCCCCGTTCCTTTTCGCGGCGGTGCCATTCGGGGCACTGCCGTTTCCGATCGCATGGATCGCCTGGGTCGCCGCGACATGGGGACTATGGGCATGGGCAAGCCTGCGGGCATTTCCTCGCCTGTGGCCGCTGGTAATCGCGTATCCCGGTGCAGTGATTGCGGCAACGCATGCGCAGACGGGGCTGCTCACTGGCGCCCTGTTGGTTTTTGGCGCCCATGAACTGGGCAAGCGTTCGGCATTGTCCGGAGCAGCGATCGGAGCGCTGGTAATCAAGCCGCATTTAGCGGTGCTTGCCCCGATCTGGTTTGCTGCCGGTGGGCGGTGGCGCGCCTTCCTGTCGGCAGGGGCGGTGACACTGGCATTGCTTGCCTCTTCCGTGCTGGTTTTCGGAAAGGGCATCCTTGGCGATTACGCCACGAGCTGGCGCGCGAGCCGGGCGCTAATGGAAGTTGTCGAGGTCGATTTCCTCCTGCGGATGGCGACGTTCTTCTCACAAGTACGGCTTTGGGCGGGGGATTTAGCCGCGAGTATTGCCGGGCTGGCATCTGGCGGCCTGGCTGTCGCCTCGGCGATATTCGCATGGCGGCGGTTCGATGGCGATGCCAGGGCAACGGGCGCGGTCGTGCTGGCGGCGACCGCTCTCGCGTCGCCTTATCTCTTCAACTACGATTTGCCATTTCTGGTCTTTCCCACGCTGTGGCTGGTCACTCAAGGTCTGGAACGAGGATTCCGGCCATTTGAAAAGCTTGCATTGGTCATCCTTTACTTCGCGCCCTTCGCCACACGGGCTCTGGCATTCCCGCTGGGTGTAAACCTGATGCCGCTCGCAGCGCTGGCGTTGCTGGCGCTGGTCTGGAGCCGCGGAAGCCGCCCACCGGGAACAAGCGTGCAACCCTAGGGTTTTTACTCATCAGGACGGTGGGAGAGATTTCATGGAGGTTTGCCATGTCAAGTTTGTCCTTCCACAGCAGTAGCCCGGATCGCTGGGCCAAGCCGAAACCCTATAGCGACAGCTCGCTGCGTTATCAGATGCACGGCAAGATCCTGCCCATGGAGGAGCCAGGTTTGATGGCTCGCCTGTTCGGGCTGCGCTGAGGGTTCAGTCGTACCAAGGACGAGGGGCCGGAGGTCTTTTGACCCCCGGCCCCTTTTTCGTGCCAGTCTAACGACCGTCAGTATTCTTCCGGTTCTTCCGGCGTGTCTTCCGTATGGGTAGGTCCTGCGTCACGCTCGCCCTTGGCAAGCTTGAACACGACGCCGCTCAGCAGTGCGAGAGCCAGCAGGTTGGGCAGGGCCATTGCCGCATTGGAGATATCGCCCAGACGCCAGACGAGCTGCGAAGGTTGGGTCGCCCCGACGAAAATGCCGATGCACCAGATTACTCGCCAGATGATGTGCAGGATCTTCTCGCCGCCGCGGGTGGATCCCGGAATACGGTCGTAAAGGAAGGTAATCGCCCGCTCGCCGTAATAACTCCACGTCAGCAACGTGGTGAAGACGAACAGGATCAGTGCCACCGAGGCCACGAGCGTGCCGAGCGGTATGCCGGCGATGAGCGTTGGAAACGCCGCGGCGAATGCCCCGGAGGTGGTAACGAAGCCCGACATCTGCGTCGTGCCGAGATCCGATTGCCAGACATGCTGCACTGCCTGCCCCTGATAGGTGAAATCGCCTTCCACCGTCAGGATCACGAGTGCTGTCATGGTGCAGATGACGATCGTGTCGATGAACGTGCCCAGCATTGCCATGCGGCCTTGCTGCTCGGGATCATTCGTCTGCGCGACTGCGTGTGCAATGGCAGTCGAACCCTGACCTGCTTCGTTGGAGAATAGGCCGCGAGCAACGCCAGCACGGATTGCGATAATGATCATCGCCCCGGCGAAGCCGCCGCTTGCGCTCTGCATGTTGAATGCACCGCCGAAGATACGGCCGAACGTTTCGGGCAAGTCCTGGAAGTTCAGGATCAGCGCGATCAACGCCATCGCGATGTAGGTTGCGGCCATGAAAGGCACGACTTTTTCGGCAACGTTGCCGATCGACTTGATGCCGCCGATAATGACGATGAAGACCAGAATGGCGACGATCAGACCGCCCATCCAGCGTTCGATCCCGAACAGTTCGTTGAGGCCACTGGCCACTTCGTTCGACTGGATCGAATTACCGGTTACCAATGCGGAAAACAGCGTGCCGAGGCAGAAAAGCACGGCGAGCCATGTCCATTTCTTGCCAAGACCCATCATGATGTAGGTCATCGGGCCGCCGCGCAGCACGCCATCACTCGTCTTTTCGCGGTAGCGGATGGCAAGGCTGCCTTCCGCAAACCCGAGCGCCATGCCGAACAGGGCGGTAATCCACATCCAGAAGATCGCACCGGGTCCGCCGAGTGCGATGGCCGTCGCCACACCGGCAAGATTACCGGTTCCGACCTGGCCCGAAAGCGCCGTCGACAGGGCCGCAAATGGCGAGATTTCGCCCGCACCCGCGCTTTTCCTGCCTTTGAAAAGGCCGGCAAATGCGTTGCCGAGATTGCGGATGGGGTAGAATTTCAGTCCGACCATGATCCACAGGCCGATGCCGAGCAGTACGATCGTCATGGGTGGGAAGGGCAGTACCTCCGCGCCGTTCCATGTGCCCACCCAGATAAAATCGGAAATGTTGGTGACCGGCTCGATCAGCCGCTCGCCCAGACTTGCCGTCTGGCCTGTTGCCATGTCGTAAATTCCCCTCATGCGTCCCGTTAACTGGAAAGCGGGCAGGCTAGTCGCGCTTGCCACGCTTGCAAAGGGGGGCTTTGAACTTCAGTCCCCGGCTTGCCTTTTTGCGCGCGGCAAACTAGACGCTGCACCGTCTTCCGACATTGGGATCGATAAAAGCCCCTCCCGGACTTGAACCGGGGCGGCGAGAGACCCTACCTGAAAGGGACGTGGCGGAAGGCGGCACGATTTTTACGCGAGAGACGTGAGCGATGGCAGACGAAAAGAAAACCAGCCCGGCGGAATTCCTCCGGCAGGTCCAGGCCGAAGGGCGCAAGGTCGTATGGCCGACGCGCGAGGAAACGGTACGCACGGCGATTTTCGTCTTCATTATGATGGTCATTCTCTCGGTCTTCTTCCTCGGCGTCGATTCGCTGTTCAGCGCCGTGGTGCGCTGGCTGCTGACAGTCGCCTGAGCAGTAATTCGACAGGGTAGTTAGGAACACATGGCACGCTGGTACATCATCCACGCTTATTCCGGATTCGAGAACAAGGTCCGCGATTCGATCATCGCCGAGGCCGAGCGTCTGGGCCTGTCGGAAGGCGTCGAAGAAGTTGAGGTTCCCACCGAGACCGTCACCGAAGTGAAGCGCGGCAAGAAGGTCCAGATTGAGCGCAAGTTCATGCCCGGCTACGTGCTGGCCAAGCTGAACATGACCGACGATATCTACCACCTCGTCAAGAATACGCCCAAGGTCACCGGTTTCCTCGGCAACAACAACAAGCCGCAGGCGATCTCCGAGAAGGAAGCCGCGCGCTATTTCGGCGGTGTGGAAGAAGCGAAGTCGGCACCCAAGAAGGACATCAGCGTCGATTACGAGATCGGCGATCAGGTCAAGGTTCTCGACGGACCTTTCGCCAGCTTCAACGGCCTTGTCGAGGAGCTCGATTTCGACAAGCAGAAGGTCAAGGTTTCGGTTTCGATCTTCGGTCGCGCCACGCCGGTCGAACTCGACTTCGAACAGGTCGAACTGGTCAAGTAAGACGGCTGACAAACGCGTTTGAAAGGCCCCGTCCGGATCTGCCGGGCGGGGCCTTTCCGTTTGCGCTGTCCGGTTCCGTGGCTGCCGCCGGAATTAGCGTTTTGCCTTGGCGAACAGATCGATCAGTTCGCCGAATTTCTGTCGTTGCTCGTCCGCATCGCCAGATGCGATAGCTTCGGCCACACAGTGCGAGGCGTGATTCTTCAAAATTTCGTCCTCTGCGCGGGCCAGAGCGGACTTCACCGCTTGCAACTGATGCAGGATGTCGATGCAATAACGATCGTCTTCCACCATCTGCGAAATCCCGCGCACCTGACCCTCTACCCTGCGAAGCCGGTCGACGATCCGGTGCTGTGCTGACTTTTCCGGCATGGGAATTCCTGCTTGTGTGATACCCCCTGGGGGTATAGCTGCGCTGCAAGACGAGAGTTTGCAACGGTAATGAGCGCATTATTTACTACCCGCCGGGCGATGCTCAAGGGCGCAGTTGGTCTTGGGGGTCTTGCAGCAATTCCTGCGTGGGCCCGGGCGATGCCGCATGGACCAATCCGGCAAGGCTTCGACGAAGTATCCGGCAGAGTGATCGACCTTGCGGTTGGACAGGGGACAATCGAGGTTGCCGGGCGAAGTGGGCACACTTTTGCTGTGAACGGCAGCGTGCCTGGCCCGCTGGTGCGGCTGAAGGAAGGCGAAGCCGTTACCCTGCGCGTGGCCAATCATCTCGCGCAGGACACGTCCATACATTGGCATGGCCTGCTCCTCCCGTTTCAGTTCGACGGTGTGCCCGGGGTAAGCTTTCCGGGCATCAAGCCCGGCGAAACCTTTGTCTACGAACTGCCGGTGCTACGCCAGTCGGGCACCTACTGGTGGCATAGCCATTCGGATCTCCAGGAACAGGCGGGCCATTACGGCCCGATCATTATCGATCCTGCGGGTCCCGATCCGGTGCAGGCCGATCGCGACTATGTGCTGCTGTTGAGCGAGTTCAGCCCGCTTCACCCGCATACGATCATGGCAAAGCTCAAGAAGGGCGAGGAGTATTTCAACCGTCAGAAGACCAGCTGGACGGACGATTATCGCCTGAGCGGCAGCGATCGCAGGATGTGGGCGGGTATGCGAATGATGCCAACCGACATCGCCGATGTGACCGGATCGACATACACTTATCTCATCAACGGCCATGCGCCCGAAGACAGCCTCGAATATCTTTTCAGTCCGGGCGAACGCGTTCGACTGCGCATCATCAATGGCAGTGCGATGAGTTTCTTCAACATCCGCATTCCCGGGGTGCGGATGAGCGTGGTTCAGGCGGACGGGAAGAACGTGCGTCCGATAGAGGTGGACGAGTTTCAGATCGGAACGGCAGAGACTTATGACATCGTCGTCGACCCGACGGCCGAAGCGCATACTATCGTTGCCGAGGCAATGGATCGGTCAGGCATGGCTGTCGCCACGCTCGCATCGCGGGCCGGTGCGCGGGCACCGGTGCCATCGCTGCGGGATCCGGTTCTGTTGACCATGACGGACATGGGTCACGGCGGGATGGACCATTCGGGTGGCGATCATTTGAACATGGGCCATGCCCTATCGACCGGGCGAATGGACCATGGCTCGACGAAAATGCGCGATACATCCAGCCTGCCGCCGGACGTGGCTGTCGGCCCTGGGGTCGACATGGTCAGCGCAAATCCTGCCGACCGGATGGGCGACCCGGGTCTCGGGCTCGACAATGTCGGACACAAGGTGCTGACGTACCGCGATCTCACCGCGCTGGAACCCAACGACGATCCGCGCAAACCCAGTCGCCACATGCAAATCCATCTCACCGGAAACATGGAACGGTATATGTGGTCGTTCGATGGACGGAAGTTCAACGCTGTCGCCGACCAGCCCATTCGTTTTGCCTATAATGAGCGGATCCGTGTGAAGCTGGTGAATGACACGATGATGGCCCACCCCATCCATCTGCACGGCCATTTTTTCGAACTGGTCAACGGCGCTGATCGCATGCACCAGCCGCAAAAGCACACGGTGATCGTCCAACCCGGCGGCAGCGCGACATTCGATCTCACTGCTGACGAGCCGGGGGACTGGGCGTTTCACTGCCATTTGCTCTATCACATGCATGCCGGCATGTTTCAGGTAGTTACGGTTGCTTCGCCGGATGGCGAGGCATGAGATACGCGCTTATCCTTGCGCTCGCCTGCGCCAATGTCGGCACTGCAGTTTTCGCCCAGCACGAAGGGCATTCCGACCATTCCGAACCTAAACATGTGCAGCCGGTAGATCGTGAGCAAGTGGACCATTCCGAAATGGACCATGGCCACCAGCATTCGCAAAACGCGGCCGAGCCGAAAATGCTGGCGCGGCCCCCTGATTCGGCTGGCAATGGGCCTCCGCAGGCCGCAGATGCGATCTGGGGAGCGGACGCAATGCAAGATAGCCGCGCAGCGCTCGCCCGTGAGCATGGTGGCATGCAGTTGCTCTGGGTACAGGGCGACCGGCTGGAATTGCGGACACGCGAGGGGCGAGACGGATTTCTGTGGGACCTGCAGGGCTGGTATGGCGGCGACATCGACAAAATATGGGTCAAAAGCGAAGGGGAGGGTGAATGGGGCCGCCCGCTGGAACAGGCCGAAGTGCAGGCACTCTGGTCGCACGCCATTGGCCCCTGGTTCGATTTTCAGGCAGGCGTCCGGCAGGATCTGAATAGTCCAGCGCGAACTCACGCAGTGATCGGCGTGCAAGGGCTGGCACCATATCTCTTTGAATTGGACGCCGCAGCCTTCGTTTCGAACAAAGGGGACGTAACCGCGAGAGTCGAGGCGGAACTCGACCAGCGTATTACACAGCGACTAATTCTGCAGCCTCGCACAGAATTTGCGCTGTCGGCGCAGGACATTCCCGAACTGGGTGTGGGAGCCGGCATCGATCATATCGAAACGGGCCTTCGTCTGCGCTATGAATTCGTCCCGGAATTCGCGCCTTATGTCGGTGTCGAACAGGAATGGAAGGTTGGCAGGGGTGCCGATTTTTCGCGTGCGGATGGCCGGGATGTATCGGTCACCAGCGTTGTATTCGGACTTCGCTTCTGGTTCTGACTAGCGGGCGCAGGCGCTTTCCTCGGTCGTGCTGATCCGTGTTGCCCGCGCAGATCGAAGAATGGTGCTGGTCTGTCGGCATTTACGCAATTGAAAGCGGACCTTCCTGTCCTTGAAGTCGAGCGACACGCGGCGGAAGCTCTCCATCAGATCCATACCGAGCAGCAGTGCGGGCTTCTTTTCGAGACCGAAGACGGCGAACGGCGGGATGTCGGCGAAGGCGATCGGCACATTCTGCAGAGTTGTCGGGCCGAGCTTCAAAGTCGGAATGACTGCGAATTCGATTTCGATTTCTTGCCCTGTTACACCGAACACCTTGATGGTGGCGAACGCCTTTTTGCGCTTGCGCAGGAGCTTGTCCCGCAAGGCAAGATTACCGATCGTGACCTCTGAACCCGTGTCGACGACCGCTTCGACTTTCTGACGACCGGCCGTGACCTGCGTAAGAATGAGCTGGCCGCGCCGAAGCCGGCCTGTCACGACGATTACTCCGTCCCTGATCTCCCCCAAATCGACCTTGTCATCGACCGTGATGGTGCGCTCTTCCAAGTCGATCATCAGCCGTTGGTTAACGAGGGCGTCCAGGCCGACCATGCCATCGCCGCCCATTGCCCGTTCGTCGAGTATCGGCACTTCCAGTCCGGTGGTAACCGTAGGCCCCAACTGCAGTTCGTCTATGACCACCCGATCGACGTAGCTGCTACCCGTTACACTGTGCAACAAGGCGCGATCGGTTGCTGGAAGAGCCAGCTTGCCCGCCAGGGCCGATCCTATCGCAGAACTGTCGGCACCGCTGTCGACCACGAACTCGTAAGGACCTTCGCCGTTGATCTTCACCTCGACAGTCATTCGGTTGCGTAGCTTGCTTGCCGCAATTTCCTCGCCGCCGATCTCAAGCGCTTCGTCGATGACGGCCGTGGGAGGTTTTGGGAGACTGCCGGAAGGCGCTGCCGAATTCTGCGCAAACCCAGGCGAAGCTGCGCTCACAAGGGCAGCCATTATCGCTGAGTTTGCAGATCGTTTCATCCCAGTTCACACTATACCGGCGAAATGTGGCACGCGATGGGCTTTCGACAAAGGCCGGACGCGAAACGACTGCTTGCATTGAGACGCGAAAACGCTATGTGCGCGCCTTCCCAAGTCATCTTCGGGAATCGTGCGGGAGGCTTGCAACAGCAGGCCGCTGACCGCTTACCATGAGCCTTGGTTCGAAAGTGTCGGGGCGACAGTGAGAAAGGAGGCCAGTTATGGCCAAGAAGATCGACGGCTATATCAAGCTGCAGGTGCCTGCGGGCACCGCCAATCCCTCGCCGCCCATCGGCCCTGCGCTGGGTCAGCGCGGCGTGAACATCATGGAATTCTGCAAGGCGTTCAACGCAGCGACCGACAGCCTTGAAAAGGGCATGCCGATCCCGACGACGATCACCGTCTATGCGGACCGTTCGTTCACCTTCGTCACCAAGAGCCCGCCGGCCAGCTTCCTCATCAAGAAGGCCGCCAAGCTCAAGTCGGGCTCGAAAGAGCCGGGCAAGGTTTCGGCCGGATCGATCAAGCGTTCGGCGCTGAGCGAAATCGCCGAACAGAAAATGGCCGACCTGAACGCGAACGACATCGAACAGGCTACCAAGATCATCGAAGGCAGCGCGCGGTCGATGGGCCTCGACGTGGTGGAGGGCTAAGATCATGGCAAAGCAGACCAAGAAGCAGCAGATCGTCGCCAAGCTCGACGCTGAAAAGCTCTATAGCGTTGACGAAGCTCTCGCCACGCTGCGTGAACACAAGGCAAAGTTCGACGAAACCGTCGAAGTCGCGATGAACCTTGGTGTCGATCCGCGCCACGCCGACCAGATGGTCCGCGGCATGGTTTCGCTTCCGAGCGGTACCGGCAAGGACGTCAAGGTTGCCGTGTTCGCCAAGGGCGACAATGCCGAGAAGGCCCTGGCCGCAGGTGCGGACAAGGTCGGTGCCGAAGATCTCATGGAAGACATGCAGAACGGCAATCTCGACTACGATCGCGTGATCGCAACGCCCGACATGATGGGCGTCGTCGGCCGCCTCGGTAAGGTGCTGGGCCCCAAGGGCCTGATGCCGAACCCGAAGCTGGGTACGGTTACGCCGAACGTGGAGCAGGCCGTTAAGGACGCCAAGGGCGGCCAGGTCGAATTCCGCGTCGAGAAGCAGGGCATCATCCACTCCGGCATCGGCAAGCTGTCGTTCAAGGATGAAGACCTGAAGACGAACTTCAAGGCTCTGACCGATGCGATCGTGAAGGCGAAGCCTTCCGGCGCCAAGGGTAAGTATGTCCGCAAGGTAACGCTGACCTCGTCGATGGGGCCTGGCCTCAAGGTCGACCTCGAGGAAATCGAAGGCGCGTAATTCCCGCGTTGACGGATCGCCGATCAAGGTCGGCGGAGACAGATCAGAAAGGGCCGGCGGGTGCGAACCTTCCGGCCCTTTTCTTATGTGCGTAGAGCGCGGCGCAGGAGGTGCTCGGCCCCGGTTCGCGCTGCCAGTGATCGCGCATTTCCCACCGCCGCGTCGAAGGCCTTGAGGCTCGACAGCAATGCACGGTTCGCCAAGGTGGGGCGCAACAGAAGAAAGCTTGCGCAAGTTGCGCTGTGAGTGCCGAACAGGCTCTTGTGTGCCCCCTCTCCTTCGGTGAAGTCGAAGTAGCGGTAGCGTTGCTCTGCAAACAGGCTTTGGAGTGCTGCCATTTGCAACACAGTTCCGGGCGAAAGGTTGGCGTGGGCCGGATCGTAGCCGAGATAGGCATAGACGAGAGTTTCGCCGATCACCGGTAGATAGAGATAGGCAACTGGCTCGCCATTCAGGAAGAGCAGAAAGGCGCGGACGCGATCTTGCCAGGCGAGCTCGCGCATTTCGGCGCGGGCTATCTCGCTTTCGGGCAATCCTGCGTCGAGCAGGCGTGCCTGATAGGTAAGCCGCGATAGCGGAACGGCATGGTGGACGAACTCGTCCATTTCCTCAGGTCGGGAATAGAGGCGCAGGTCGAGCGATCCGCCGCTTTCACTTTCCATCTTGCGTCGTTTGCGCCGCAAGGTCGATCGGGTCTTTCCCGAAAAGCGTGCCAGGTAATCATCGTAACTACCGGTCATGTCGATGTAATGGCGCTCGTAATCTTCCCGCCCGCCTATGAGAAATCCCGGCATGGCGTCGCGCAGTTTTGCTTCTGCTGCCGGCGGCGCGGAGAGAATCCGGAACCCATCAGCATGAGTAATGGATGGGATCGTAGGAATCCTGCCTGCAAGCACATCCGCAAGCGAAAAGGCAACTGGGACGACATTGCGTCCGACTGTGATCAGGCGACGCGAACCGATGGTATAGGAAATCCGGTGCGGTGCAGCCTGCGGCTGCGAACCAGTCACGAGGCCCCGTAGATAGCGTTCGATACAAGTTGTTCGGCAACGCGCGCGGCACTGCGAAGTTCGCTCTGCGGCAAGCAGGCCGCACCTGTCGTTTCGCCGATACGCGGCGGCTTGCTGGCGAAGGTGGCCCCTTTGGCGCCGGGCGTTTCGGCGATGGTTCGACAGAACCTCTCGAACCGTGCGCGAACGATGGCGTTGGCGCGCTTGCGTTTGCGGCACATCAGTTCGAAGCTGTGGCACACGATGTTGAAGAGGGGATAGTCCTTGCGCAGGCAATGGTTGAGTGCGGCAGCCATCTCCCAATGGGAAAGGGCGGTAATCTGCGCATGACGCCTGCCGCGAAAGCTTCGAATGGCTCCGACGGGCACTTCGATGGTTCCTTGATGTTCGACCACGCGCTGGTCGGTTTCCCTTAGCGAGATGCGGCATTCGGACCGGCTGATCCCCGGGACATGACTGCTGTCATAGCGGATGCCCACGCGTGCCAGCGCGCGAAGGGTGGCATCGTTAGCGCCGTAATTGCCTGCCCGAAATGCGGTAGGGGCGGGCGCCCCGGCACGCATGAGGTGGTCACGCGCGATCTCGAGCAGTTCGACCTGCTCTTCTTCGGTAAACTGATGCATGTTGCGGCCCGTCCGGCCGGGCAGGGGATTGGCGTCTCCTGCGATTTTCAACCATTCGGGATGCAGGTGGAGTTGGATTTCGTGACCGCGCTTCAGGATCGGCTCGACAACGGCTGCGATGGCTGACGTGCCCCAGACAAGTGCCGGCATTGGATCGACGAAGAAGATTCCCTTCATGCCGTACTCTTCCATCACGTCCATCTGGTAACCGATGCCTACGTCGCCGAAGTCCGTCACGCAGGTAATCGAGCGTTCGAAGACTTCCTGACGCGCGTGCAGGCCCAGGCGCGTGGCAAGTCGCGCGGAGTATTCGGTATCGATCGTCATGTAGACTGCAGTCATTCTCGATACCTACAACAGGGGAGTTAACAGTTACTCCAGACCGGTAAGTTCTTAAATTCCGCCTGGAGTAAAATCAAACCCCGCCATCGCGAGGCCATCGCAGAGGCTGTCGACGCAGCTTTTCAGTTCTTGTGCGCTGGTCGAACGAACCACGAAATTGGCACCCACACGCCCATCGCGGAAGAAGGGGTAGCTGCCGATCTGGCAATGTTCGTGCGCCTTCTCGACCTGCCGGAGAATGTCTGCGACTTCGCTTTCGGGGGTCCAGCAACCCACCGTTTCCGACAGGAGCGGGGCGCCGCCTTCCAGCGTTCCGGTAAGAGCATCGAGCATGCCTGCAGTGATGTGCGGGACGCCGGCCATCAGGTGGACATTGCCGATCTTGATGCCGGGCGCCCCCGACATCCGGTTCGGTATCAGGTCCGCTCCTTCGGGCACGCGCGCCATGCGCAGGCGCGCATCCGTCAAACCGCCGGGCTTGTCGGCATAGTACTTTTCCAGGATCGCGCGTGCCTGCGGATGGACGACCACGTTTACACCGAGTGCTTGGGCCACGGCATCGACGGTAATATCGTCATGGGTGGGGCCGATGCCGCCCGTGGTGAACAGGTAATCGTTGCCTTCGCGCAGCGCGTTCACAGCTTCGACGATCCGTTCCATCACATCCGGCACGACGCGCACTTCGGCGAGCCTGATGCCCTGGACCTGAAGCCAGCTTGCGATCTGGGCGATATTCTTGTCGTGCGTTCGGCCCGATAGGATTTCATCACCGATGATGACAAGTCCTGCGGTAAAGATGCGTTCGGTCATGGGAAGGGCGTAACGCGGTCGGCGGGCGAATGCTACTCTGCAGCTTCCAGTTGCTGATCGGCAAATTTCGCATTCGCCCCGTGACGACGGAATTCGAGCAACCCGTCATCGACCGGGTCCTGCTTCATACGCTTGCGGTCCAGCACATATTCCTGATTGAGGCGCCAGGGATAGGCCACTGCGTTCCGCGGCATGATATGCTTGCTGCGCTGGATGTAGCCCGATGAGAAATCGAAAATATCGTCTTCTTCGATCGCGGCTTCCGCTTGCGGCGTGAGTATCGGTTCGGCCACGTCGACACCCTGTTTGCGCGTTTCGTTCAGAACACGGCAGATGAAATCCGAATTGATGTCAGCGCGCAGCGTCCAGCTGGCGTTGAGATAGCCGAAGACCACTGCAAGGTTCGGCACGTTCGAGAACATGCAGCCCTTGTAGTAGAAGTGCTGGGCGAGATCGATCGGCTGACCTTCTTTCGAAAGCGCGATCTTGCCCGCGACAGCCAGCTTCAACCCTGTCGCCGTAACGACGATGTCGGCGGGTAGGAAGCGATCGTCCTTCAGGCGCACGCCTCCCTTTTCGAAAGCCTTGATGTGGCCCGTCACAACTTCGGCTTTCCCGTTCTTCATCGCCTGGAACAGATCGTCGTCCGGAACGAGACAAAGCCGTTGGTCCCACGGATTGTAGGGCGGGGTGAACGGCGCCAGATCGTAATCCTCGCCCATGGATTTGCGAATGCGCTTGTGCAGCCCTTCCTTCACCTTCTCCGGCTTGTTGCGCGCCATCTTGAAGGCGAAATCCTGCATCGTGATGTTTTTCCACCGGGTCAGCCGGTAAGCCAGTTTCTCGGGCAGGATCCTCCGCAGGAAATTCGCAAGGGCATCCTTCGCCGGACGGCTGAACATCCAGGTCGGGGTGCGCTGAAGCATGGTGACCTTCGCCGCCTTGTCCGCCATCGATGGAACGATGGTGACGGCAGTCGCGCCCGAGCCCACGACGACGACATCCTTATTCGAATAATCGAGATCATCCGGCCAGAACTGGGGGTGGAGAACCTGCCCTTCGAACCCGCCCAGATCGAACCCCGGATCGTAAGGTTCGTCGTAATCGTAATAGCCCGAACCGAGATACAGCCAGTTGGCGGTCAGATGCTTGCGCTCGCCTTCACCGGTTTCCAGCGTGACATGCCAGCGTGCATCGCTTTCGCGCCAGTCGGCGGCAAGGACCTTGTGTTCCAACCGGATATGGTCACGGATTTTACGCTCATCCACGATCCGTTCGAGATATTCGAGAATCGCGGGACCGTCCGCGATCGATTTTTCATGGCGCCACGGTTCGAAATCGAAGCCAAGCGTGTGCATGTCGCTATCGGAGCGGATGCCGGGATACCGAAAGAGGTCCCAAGTCCCGCCGAGACTTTCGCGGCGTTCCACGATGACGAAACTGTGGTCGGGCGCCTTCTCTTTCATGTGCGCAGCCATACCGATGCCGGAAATGCCCGCACCGACGATCAAAACATCGAAATCGGTCGCCGTGTTCTTCATGTCACTCTCCCAAGTGTGGAAGAGCCTAACCCAGACTTCGCTTCAGCGCCAGCCTCGGTTGCAGTGAGAAACCTAAATGCTTCCCGGTCGCCCACGCGGATGTGCCGGGACGATGCGAGAACATTGGGACGCCAGAGGTCTATTCTTCGCCCTGATCCATTTCGCGGATGATATGTTCGAGCACGCTGGGATGCAGCGGCTGTTCGAATTCCGCGCCGACGACATGACCCTTGCGCCATTTCACGTCAGCCGGGATCGGCCCGACGTTCCCGACTTTGACGAGGATTCCGGCTTCCGTCTGAAGAACCGAGAACTTGTCGAAAAACCGGCAGCCATATTCGGAGATGTCCTTGATCCAGACATCGCGCGCGCCGCCTTGCCGCGCACGATAGCGCCCTGCAACAGTGACGGTATGCCGCGTTTCTCTACGATACTCCTTGGACATTTCCGATTCTCGTAGTGACCCTTTTTTCCACGATAGCGACAGCAGAAGTATTTAGACAAGAAATGCTTCGCTATCGCTTTCGTGAAGCGGCTGCGTTAGGGCATCGATCATAGGGGAGAGCCGGTTAACAATGAATAATAACGACAAACCCCCTTTACGTAGAGTGACATCGATCGATGTTGCCGAGCGGGCCGGGGTCAGCCAATCGACCGTCAGCCGTGCCTTGTCGGGCAGCGAGACGATCACCGAAGCGACCCGCCGCCGTGTCGAACTGGCAGCCGAGCAATTGGGATATCATGTCAACGCGCGCGCTGCCGGTCTGAGGCGCGGGGAAACCGGAACGATCGCCATTGTGGTGATCGGCCGCGAAGGGCAGGGGCCGGCGGCAATCAATCCGTTCTATTACAGCCTGCTGGGCAGTACCTGTGCCGCCGCAGCGGAGCGGGGATACGAGGCGCTGGTATCGTTTCAGGCGCGACCGGAGGAATTCTTCGGCCATTATGTGGCCCGCAGGCAGGCGGACGGCGTGGTGGTCATCGGGACCGCGACCAACGAGGCGGCATGGGATTATTTCCGCACCTGCGCCGAGCAATCGGAAGGCATGGCCTTTTGGGGATCACCTTTCGACGACAGCGTCTGGGTACGTTCCGACAATCGGGAGGCCGGGCGCCTGGCGGTCGAGCGGCTGGCGCGTAGCGGGGCGGAGCGGATCGTTTTCGTCGGCGATACGGCGTCATCGCAGCGTCAGTTCCGGGAACGGTACGAAGGGTATCGCGACGCCATGGAGCAGGCTGGCTTGTCGCCGGTCGAGCCGGTGATCAGCGACGGCGAGGATCGCGTGTCCCAAGGACGCAACGCGATCAAGCAGATGGCTGACAGCGGCGCAGGGTTCGACGGGCTATTTTTCGCCTGCGATGCCATGGCGCTCGGTGCGCTGGAGGAACTGGCCTCGCTGGGGATCGCAGTGCCCGATCAGGTCGGCGTGATCGGATTCGACGGACTGGGATCCGGCGAATTCAGCGCTCCCCCGCTCACCACCGTACAACCCGATTTCGCTCAGGCCGGCATGACGCTGGTCGATACGGCTCTCGCATCCGGGGAAGATCGCCCCGAACGACGTGTCAAGGTTCACCTCGTCGAACGCGCCAGTGTGCGTTGATCGTCGCATTCGCTTTCAGGGGAATATCATGAAGACAAGTATTGCTTCCGTTCTTGCCGTCCTATTCGCGGGACAGGCTGCGTATGCCCAGGATTCCGAACCGAGTCCCAATCCCGTCGAGGAGCAGGAGGTCGAGGCGTCTTCGCAGGATGGACCCGCAGAAGGCAGCGGCCAGACAGTCCAGGCGGCCGCGGCGACCGCCAACCCTGCAGCCGAGCGCACGGATGAAGCGAAGTGGGACGTCACTGCGCCACGCGGCGCCAATATCCGCCAGGTGCCGATCCGTACCGACGAGGGTACGTGGATGGATGTCGATGTGTCCCCCGATGGCCGAACACTGGCATTCGCACTGCTGGGCGACATCTACACCATGCCAGTCACGGGCGGAACGCCAACCCGTGTGGCGGAAGGTCTGGCATGGGAAGTGCAGCCGCGGTTTTCACCCGATGGCCGCCGCATCGCCTTCACCTCCGACAGGGGCGGCGGCGACAACATCTGGATCATGAATGTCGATGGTTCGGACAAGCGCCAGCTGACCAAGGAGGATTTCCGCCTCATCAATCAAGCAAGCTGGTCGCCCGACGGCAATTACATCGTCGCCAAGAAGCATTTCACCACCCAGCGTTCGCTCGGCACAGGCGAGATCTGGATCTACCATGTTTCGGGTGGGGGCGGTGTCCAGCTGGTGAAGCGGGCGAGCGACACCTTGCAAAAGGAACTAGGCGAGCCCGTCTATTCGCCCAATGGCGATGCGGTATATTATTCGCGCAACGTCACATCCGGGCCGATTTTCGAATATGCGCAGGATTCCACGCAGGGAACCTTCGCCATCGAGCGTTACGATCTGGCGACCGGCGAAGTGACGACGGCCGTCAGCGGATATGGCGGCGCGGTTCGCCCGCAGCCTTCGCCCGATGGCAAGAACATCGCCTTTATCCGCCGGGACAAGGACAAGACCGAGCTCTGGGTCAAGGATCTGGCGAGCGGTCAGCAGCGCATGATCTATGGAGACCTCGACATGGACATGCAGGAAACCTGGGCCGTGCATGGCTTCTATCCCTTGATGGACTGGATGCCGGACGGCAATTCCATCGTGCTGTGGGCAGGCGGCAAGTTACAGCGCGTCTCCGCCGATGGCAGCGGCGCCAGCGTTATTCCCTTTACCATCGACGATACGCGCGGCGTTGCCGATGCACCCCACCCGGTAATCCCGGTTTCGCCCGACAGCTTTACGGCCAAGATCCCGCGGTTCACGAGCGTATCGCCCGACGGACGAACAGTGGTGTTCGAAAGCCTGGGCAAGCTGTATTCGAAGCCGGTGGCGGGCGGAACGGCGCGGCGAGTGACGTCCGCCGATGACGATGCACTCGAACTGTGGCCGTCATGGTCCCGCGACGGGCGGCGGCTTACTTATGTGCGCTGGACCGATGCGGGCCTCGGGCAAATCATGACCGCCAATGCCAATGGATCCAATGCGCGCGTGGTCACCAGCATGCAGGGCCACTATGCGCAGCCCAGCTTTTCGCCGGATGGCAGCACGATCGTTTTCGAAAAACGTTCGGGAGGCTATTTAACCTCGCCAGAGTTTTCGGAGAATGCCGGGGTTTACCGCGTCAGCGCGAGCGGCGGCGTACCGGAACTGATCGCGCGGGATACGACCAATCCCCAGTTCGGTGCCCAGAACGACAGAGTGTTCATGCTTGGCAGGCAGGACGGCAAGCTCCAGCTTCTGTCTGCCGATCTCGATGGCGATGCGAGGCAGGTCCATGCCGAAGGCGAACTGGCGACGGAATATCACGTCAGTCCGCGCGGCGATTTCGTGGCCTTCCGGGAGAATTACGAAGCATTCGCCATGCCGCTGCTGCCGGGCGGACAGGCGGTTACGGTCGGCGAGGAAGCAAGCTCGCTACCGGTCGTGCGCGCATCCAAAGGCGGAGCGGATTATATCGGGTGGACCGAAGGCGGCGATATGCTGACCTGGTCGATGGGACCCGTGCTCTATCGCGCCAGCCTGGCATCGATGTTCGCCAGCGCACCGAAGGACAAGGACGCACCTAAGTTCGTGCCGCCGACCTCTGGCACGTCGCTGGAGCGTACGGTCAGCGCGGACAAGCCGCGCGCAACCGTGGCGATCACGGGTGCGAAGATCCTCACGATGACGGGCGACGGTGCGGGCGAGATTGCCGATGGCACCATCGTCATCGTCGGCGACAGGATTGCCGCGGTAGGTCCAGCCTCGTCCGTCCAGATACCGCAGGGCGCGACGATGATCGACGCTGCGGGCAAGACCATCATGCCGGGGCTGGTGGATGCCCATGCGCATGGTCCGCAAGGTGTGGGCGACCTGGTGCCGCAGCAGAACTGGTCGCTCGTCCAGAACCTGGCGATGGGTACGACCACCATCCACGATCCGTCTTCCAGCGCCAGCATGATCTTCTCCGCCTCGGAGCGGCAGCAGGCCGGCAACATGCTGGCACCGCGTATCTTTTCGACTGCGGAAGTCGTGTACGGGGCCAAGGCCCCCGGCGTTTATGCCCGCATCGACAGTTACGAGGATGCGCTGGCGCACATCCAGCGGATCAAGGCGCAGGGCGGTATTTCGATCAAGAACTACAATCAGCCGCGGCGTGAACAGCGCCAGCAGGTCGTCGCCGCTGCCCGTGCGGAAAACATGCTGGTGGTGGCAGAGGGCGGTTCGCTTTTCGGCATGGACATGAACCTCATCGCCGATGGCAATTCGACCATCGAACATAATGTCCCGGGCGAAGTCTTTTACGAAGACGTGCTGCAGTATTGGGCCGGATCGCAGTCCAATTACACGCCCACACTGGTCGTCACCTATGGCGGGCTGGCGGCCGACCCCTACTGGCGTCAGGCGACCGATGTGTTCGATAATCCCCTGATGGTCCACACCCCGCCGCGGCAGCTGATTGCGGAAACCGCGCGCAGGGTGACGGCCCCCGAATGGGCCTTCGTCGATGACGAGGCGGCGCGCGAAGCCAAAAAGCTGGCGCAGCGCGGGGTGAAGGTGAGCATCGGGGCCCATGGCCAGCAGGCCGGTGTCGGCTCGCACTGGGAGCTGTGGAGCTTCGTGCGCGGCGGCATGACACCCGTCGAATCGCTACGCGCAGGGACGATCGAATCCGCACGATCGCTGGGCATGGACCGCGATATCGGCAGTCTCGAGGCAGGCAAGCTGGCCGACCTGATCGTACTCGATGCCGATCCGAGCGAGAACATTCGCAATTCGGACAAGATCGAGCGCGTGATGATCGGCGGGCGGCTGTACGATGCCCGGACCATGAACGAGGTCGAGACGGGCGACGCGCGGCGCCTGCCGTATTGGTGGGAGTGAGATATCAGGGGCGGCGCGCAGCTAGCTACGCGCCGCTCTGCTTCAGGCTGCGCGGATCTGGCCGAGAAACGAGTCGACGCGGCTCTTGAGAGCGCCAGCCTGCTCTTCCAGCTCGCTTGCGGAATTGAGGACCTGGCTCGCGGCGGTTCCGGTCGCAAGGCTGGTCTCGCGGACCTGTCCGATGTGAGACGAAACTTCGTCGGTCGAACGTGCGGCAAGATCGATGCTGCGTGCCAGGTCCTGGCCTGCCACGGATTGCTGATCGACGGCACTGGCGATCGAGATGGCGGTCGATTCCAGTTCCTTGATCTGCCCGGCGATCGAACGCAGGGCGCCGACACTCGCTCCGGTGGATTGCTGCATGGCACGGATCTGCTCGGCGACTTCCTCGGTCGCGCGGCTCGTCTGGGCGGCCAGTTCTTTCACTTCGCTGGCAACGACTGCAAAGCCGCGGCCGGCCTCCCCGCCGCGTGCAGCCTCGATTGAGGCATTCAGCGCGAGAAGGTTCGTCCGCTGCGCGATCGACTGGATAAGCTCGACGATCTTTCCGACTTGTTCAGCCGAAGAGGCCAAGGCGGAAATGGTTTCGTCCGCCCCGTTGGCAGTATCGGTCGCTCGCCGTGCAAGGTCTGCGGAATGTGAGGCCTGGCGGCTTATTTCGCCAATCGACATGGCAAATTCGTCGGACGCGGCAGCGGCAGCAGTGGCGCCGTTGTTGGCCTGCTCCATGAGCGAGGTGACCAGTTGCGATTTACTCGAGGCTTGTTCCGCCGATGTGGCCATGCCCGATGCGGTAGCATTGAGCTGGCTCGCGGCGGCGGCGACACCGCCTACAACGTCGCCGATGCCATTTTCGAATTCCTTCGCCATGCGCATCAGTTCTTGCTTGCGGGCTTCCGCGTTTGCCTTGCGGCCGGCAAAGAGTTCGTCGAGTTTGTGACCAGACCTGAGAAAGACCGCGAACGTGCGGGCAAGATCGCCAATCTCGTCCGGGCGATGGGTATTGGATACGGTGAAATCGCGATCGCCGTTCGCGAGGCGGGACATGTCCGCGGAGATTTGCAGATAAGGTTCGATGACATGCCTGAGCACGAACCGGACGCTGGCAATTCCACTGACGAATGCCGCACTCAATATAGCGATCATGAGTATCTGTGCGGTTGCCGCAAAGGACGGCACGCAAAATCCAGCCAGGGCGAGGGCGGTGATTACCGTCATGCCGCCGAGCGAGAAGGTCGCTGCAAGCTTCGCCTTATTTGCAAGCGGCTGTTCCATCAGCCAGCGGCTCCATCCACGCATTGCGCGGACGTCCGCGGCGTTCACGATCTCGACATCTGCGATTTCGCGCGCGAGTTCCTCGTCGTAGATCAGCGAACTATGAGCATTCATCCCGGCATCCCCCTCAACGTCAGGTAAACTGTACGGGGCGAATGCTTGAAATCGCGTTAAGCCGCTTTCACGTGCAGGAGGAAGTCGGCTGCCTGCGATTTCAAGGTACGCGCCTGAGCCTCGAGTTCCGTGGAGGAATTAAGTACCTGACTGGCAGCAGCACCGGTCGCCAAACTCGTCTCGCGCACATGGTCGATATTCGACGCAACTTCATCGGTCGAGCGAGCCGCAAGATCGATGCTGCGTGCCAGATCCTGACCGGCAAACGACTGCTGATCCACAGCGCTGGCGATCGACACGGAAGTTGTTTCGAGTTCCTTGATCTGGCCTGCGATCGAACGCAGCGCGCTGACGCTGGCCCCGGTCGAATCTTGCATCGAGCGGATCTGACTGGCGACTTCCTCTGTCGCTTTGCTCGTCTGAGCGGCCAGTTCCTTAACTTCGCTGGCAACGACCGCGAAGCCCCGGCCGGCTTCTCCGCCCCTGGCAGCTTCTATCGATGCATTGAGGGCCAAGAGGTTGGTGCGCTTTGCGATCGACTGGATAAGTTCGACGATCTGCCCGACCTGGTCTGCGGATACGGCAAGCGCGGAGATCGTCTCGTCGGCTCCATTTGCTGCGTTTGCCGCATTGCGGGCAAGTTCTGCCGAATGGGCAGCCTGACGACTGATTTCCCCGATCGACATGGCGAACTCGTCGGACGCGGCAGCCGCTGCGGTAACGCCGCCGGATGCCTGCATCATGGAATCCGACACAATCGCTGCCTTCGAAGTCGTCTGTTCGGCGGCGGTTGCCATCGACCCCGCAGTTGTCTGCAACTGAGCGGCTGCAGCGGCGACACCATTGACGACTTCGCCGACGGTGGCTTCGAAACGCTGTGCAAGGCGAACAAGCTCTTGTCCGTGCTCACGGCGCGATGCTTCTCGCTCCTGAGCAAACTCTTCGATCTGGCGCGACGTATGAAGAAATACCTCGAGCGCCCGCGCGAGTTCGCCGATCTCGTCCTTTCGGTGCGTTGCGGGAATATGCATGTCTTTTTCGCCTTCGGCCAAGCGGCCGGCAACGTCGGTCATCTGGCGGAGGGTGCCCGATACGTCGCGCGCGAGAACGCGATGACTGATCCAGGCGACCACGGTTCCCACGACTGCGGCCAGGAGGAGCCCGACCAGCAACCACGTTATCATCGCGCGCGCTTCTGTGTCGGCAATATTGCCGATACGTTCGATCTCTTCGCGAGACATAACGGCCAGATCGACGATCTTCTGGCCATCGGCGTCAATCGCATCAGCGAAGGCATGTCGACTAGCGTCCGAGAAGCGCAGGCTCAGCGCCCCCGTGATCCGAACCCGCAGTCGTTCAAGCATCGCGCCCTGTTGCCGCAATTTCGGCAGAACCGTGGCAGCGTGACTGACGGCTCGATCTTCGAAGAGTTCGACGTCGCGATCAGCGCGGTCGAGCGATCGCAGGGCCGAGGTCAGATTGTCCCGGTCACCGGAAATGGCGTAACGCTGGACGAAGAGCCTTCCTTCATTGGTGTCGGCCACGAGCCGCTCAGCCGCAATGGCCGCCGAAGACAACGCCATGCGTTCGATGCGGGCACTGATTGCGAAGTACGCGCAGACCAACACCACAAGCAGGGTAGCCAGAACGATTCCGGCGTTGATGAACGAAATGGCTCGCAGCTTCTCCCCTACCGATTGCCGGTTCAGCCATGCAGCAACGCCACCTGCCCTGCCAGGATCGGATCTTTCCGAGGTGTGCGGGGTCATGCCAACTGTCGCAATTTCAGGCACGTGCTCTTCGGGCCGAACGCTACGTTCGGCCACCAAGCCATTTGCCATATCCTGAAGCGCACTCATGCGACTTTGCTTTCCCTGTCTTTCGTCTTGAGCGGAAGTCCGATTGGCTTGCCCAGATGTTGCGTGATTTCCTCTGACGGCATCGCTTTGAAATAGAGCCAACCCTGGATCTGGTCGCACCCGGCGGCACGGACCATATCGGCCTGCTCTTCGGTCTCGACCCCCTCGGCGGTGACCCCCATCTTCATGGCACGAGCTACCGTTATACTGGACAGCATCATCGCGCGGCTGCCATCGTCCTGACCTGCCTGAACGACCAGGCTGCGATCGAGTTTAAGCTTTTCGAACCGGAACTGGCGCAGAAAGCCGAACGATGCATAGCCGGTTCCGAAATCGTCGAGCGCTATGCGCACCCCAAAGCCCCGTATGACGGCCAGGCTGCGCTCTGCGACAACCGGATCCAGAACCAGGCACGTTTCCGTGATTTCGAGTTCCAGCCTTCCAGCGGGAAAGCCGGTTTCTTCGAGAATGTGGCCAAGTTGAATTGGGAATTCGGGATTGCGTAGCTGTGCTGCCGAAATATTGACCGACAGCGAGATGCCATCCCATTCGAGCGCGTCGCAACATGCCTGCCGCAGCACCCAAAGGCCGATCGAATTGATCAGACCGCTTTCTTCTGCAACGGGGATGAAGACATTCGGCCCGATGCGTTTGCCGTCCGGCCTGTCCCAGCGCATCAGGCATTCGGCGGACACGATCATGCGCGTCGTGCTATCCACCAGCGGTTGATAGTGAAGCCGGAATTCCTTGTTGACGAGCGCGCTACGTAACTCGTCGTCCATTTCCTTGAGCTGTTCACGGCTCTGGTCGAACGCCGGGTTGAACCACGTACAACGCATCTTGCCGCCGCGTTTGGAGGCATACATTGCGATATCCGCGCGGCGTAGCAGTTCCGACGACGTGGCATCATCCTGTGGAGCGCGGCGGGCCAGCCCGATACTGGCGCCGATCGTCAGACGCCTGTCTTCGACGTGGATCGGCTTGGCGAGCCGTTCGATGATCCGGCGGCTCAAGCCTTCCAGCAAGGTGCCGGCGACTGCCCCCCCGATCATCATGGCGTATTCGTCACCGCCCAAGCGGTAGACGCGAGCTTCGCCATCGCTGATCTGCTTGAAGATTTCCGCGCACTGCCGGAGGGCGGCATCGCCGACGAAATGCCCGTAGTGATCGTTGGTCAGCTTGAAGCCGTCGAGGTCTATCATCGCCAGCGCGACTTCGTGCCCCTGGCGGATTTCATCCTGAATATCGCTATGCAGCGCACGCCTGTTGGGCAGCTGGGTGAGGCTGTCACTTCGTGCAAGTTGATCGATAGCGCGCAACTGGCGAAGACCGAAACAGGTGCTGAGCGCTGTCGTTGCAGCAAACAGAACGGTACCGACGCCAAGGACGGCATAGGGCGAAGTGAAGCCGTAAAGCCGGTTGGCAACAGCAACCGCCCAAGTCAGGACGAATATGCTGGCTAGCGCCGCAATCGGACCGAAGATGACGGTCCGCAAGCCTGCTCTATGGACAGAAGTTTGCGAACCCGCAGTCATTTTTCGCTATGCGCCCCACGTTTGCGACCTTTTCGAAGGGGCTAGAGTGCATTCGCTAAGGAACGGTAAAACAAGACTTAAGGCTAACCGTTGTCCCGCCGGTCCCTCATCGCACGGCTGCCCGCAGACTTGGCTGCGCCATCGACAGATCGACGTGAATGGGCCGGTATAGGGACGAACCACAATTGGCCGGCCTGAAGCGTTCGGTCTGGCCGACAACCGTTTCGCCGGCCCCAAGCATCAGCCAGCCATCGCTGGCGATACCAGTGGCCACGCGGTCAAACGCAGCTGACCGTGTCGCAGGATCGAAGTACAGCAATACGTTGCGGCACATGACCAGATCGAACCGGCCAGGCGATGGCGGATAGTCGAGGATATTATGCTGCTGGAAACGCGTCATCGACCGAATCTTGTCGGACGCCTGCCAGTGGCCGCCGCAATCCGCGAAGAAGTTCAGCATCTGCGCCACGCTGATGCCGCGTTGAATTTCGAATTGGGTGTAAAGGCCGCTGCGCGCAGTCTCGACGGCCTTCCCCGAAACGTCGGTACCAAGGATTTCTATCGTCCAGTTTTTCCAACGGGGCGACTGTTCGGCAAATATCATCGCGAGGCTGAGCGCCTCCTGCCCGGTCGAGCAACCGGCCGACCAAATCGATAGTCGCTTCGACCCGGCCCGGCTACGCGCCAGATCAGGCAGGACATGATTAGAAAGCTGCGAGAAATAGGCCTGATCGCGGAAAAAATAGGTCTCGTTATTCAAAAGCGATTCGACGACCTTTGTCGCCAGACGCTGTTCGCCAGGTCGTTCGAGCATGCAGGCGAGCTGGTCCACATTCTCGATACCCAGTTCGCGGAAGAGGCCGGACAAGGCGCTCGACACGCGCCAGCGACGGCCTTCCGTCAGTTGCTGACCGGTGCGCTGGGTAAGAAGTTCGCCGATGATGCGGTGCGAAGCATCATTTATTTCCACGCTCCGGCTCCTGCGTTGTCCACGAGCGCATCGGCCAGTTCCGCAGGCGGCAGGACGGCCGTCGCAAGTCCCAGCTCCGTTACCGCTCGCGGCATTCCCCAGACAGCGCAGGTTTCCGCATCCTGGGCATACATCGAGCCGCCTGCGTTTACGATCGACTGGGCGCCATCTGATCCATCGCGGCCCATTCCCGAAAGAAGCACCCCGGCGACTTTGCCATCGAACGATTCGGCAATGGTTTCGAACATGGGATCGACCGAGGGCATGCAGCCGCTTTTGACGGGGTGATAGGCGAGCCCGAGTACGTGTCGCCCGGCGGATTTGCGTACGACCATATGGCCGTGGCCCGGAGCGATATAAATCTTGCCGCGCAGTATTTCGACGCCCTCGTCGGCCAGGATCGCTTCTCGACCTGCGGCCATTTCCATCTGCTTGGCAAAGACCGGAATAAAACTCGACGGAAGATGCTGCGTGATCAGGATCGGGAGATCGAAATTCTTCGGCACGTTGCGCAGGAACAGGTTCAGGGCATGAATGCCGCCGGTCGACGCGCCTATGGCGACGACCTGGGGCGATTTGGTTGCGCGAGTGGAGAGAGGCTTGCTTGCAGCCGTGGCTGCCTCTGCTGGCCTGATCCCTTTCAGCGCGCGTATCTTGCCAAGCAGGCTCGCCTTGTAATCATCGTCGAAGCCGCCGGGGCGCGGCTTGAGCATCGTGTCGGCTGCGCCAAGCGAAAGCGCCTTTATGGTCGCTTCGGCTCCATCAGCAGTGAGCGAAGATATTACGAGCACCTTAGTATCGGGTGCCGCTTCCATAATCTTGGGGAGTGCCTCGATACCGCCCATGCCCGGCATTTCGAGATCGAGGAGCATGACGTGCGGGCTGGTTGCGGCCAGCTCTGCAATGCCGCTTTCCGCAGTGCTGGCGGTCCCGACGACAATCATGTCGTCTGCCAGCTTGATCATGCGAGAAAATACGGTGCGCACGGTCAGCGAATCGTCGACGATCATGACCCGCACCGGGTCGGCGCCAATCCGGGAAGATTGATCCGCCATTACGTGATCGGAGTGGAGAAGCACGCCCATGTCACGCTACCTCAGGCCATGCCGACAAGCTGAAGCTTGATCTGCAGAGTCTCATGGTCAAACGGCTTCATGACATATTCGTCGGCGCCGGCACTGATGGCTTCCCGAATATGAGCGACGTCGTTCTCGGTAGTGCAGAAAACCACCTTGGGCTTGTCGCCGCCTTCGCGCACACGCAGCTGCGTGATGAACTCGATGCCTGTCATGACCGGCATGTTCCAGTCCAGCAGAACCACATCGGGCATCGCTTCGGTGCAGCGATCGAGCCCTTCCTGTCCATTCTCCGCTTCCTCGACCTGGAACCCAAGCGTTTCGAGAATGTGTCTCGATACCTTGCGGATTACGCGCGAGTCATCGACGATAAGGCAGGTTTTCATTTCAAATGACCTCTGGTGCTTTCACGCGATTCGTACCTTCGGGAGGTAACTATTCGCTTAAGCTGCCTGTGCGACCCGCCCCTTCACGAGCACTTCCACATCGATAAGCACGGCCGGGCCTCCATCGGTTTCGACCATGCCGCGTGCTGCGGCCTGCCAGCCCGGGCCGAAGCCGCCAGGAACATCGACTGGTTCGCTGCGCGCTTCGCCGACATCATAGGCCTCGTCCACCAGCAGCGCATAAAGATGCCCTTCGACATCGACGACTGCGGCGCGCCGTTCGGTGATGTCGCCGCAGCTTTCGAATCCGAGCGCTGCCGAGCAGTCGATCACAGTCAGAGCCTGACTGCGCAGGGCCGTAAGCCCGAGAATAAACGACGGCACGCCGGGGATCGGAGTGATCTCTTCGATTTCGATGACGGATTGCACGCGGATGGCAGGGATCGCTGCGCGATGCCCGCCGATGATGCACATCAACAAAAGTTCGCTCATGCTCTGGTCCCCGTGCGAGCTTGTTTAAGCGCGGCCAGCAGAGCATCGCGATCGTAGCGATAAATGCTGCCGAGGTCATTTTCGCCAACCTCGGGCTCTGGTCGCAAATGGATCACGCGGCGTGCCGGTCCGAACACTTCTGCAGTATTTTCCGCCAGACGGATCGCCACGTCCGTTTCCTCGCTCTCGTCGGTCGAGATGCGGTAACCGGCTGCTTCGACCAGGGGTTCGAGAATGGTGCGTACCCATTCGCTGTCGGTCGGAAGGCGGCAAGACAGCGGCTGGCAACCACGGTCGGTGGGACGATGAACTGAAAAGAGGGCGTGCCCATCGATAACGGGAACCAGCCCGTAATCGATAAGGGTCGTTCCTTCGATCAGCGGCTCGTCGTTCGAGGGAACGATCTCGCCATTAATGTTCGCTGCGTCCAGCACTTCGCGCACGATATAGGCGATTTCGCATTCACCGTCCGACAAGCGCAGCAAACGGCATTTTTCCTCTGGTAGCGCGCCAAATTCATGCCCGACCAGCGTAAAGATCGAGCCGTCGATGACGGCCTGTGCACGTGCGCCTTCGATATCGAGAGCATCTCGCGAGACAGTGTCTATTCGCCGCACTAGTTCCAGGCGAACGGCGCGCCGCCGTCCGTCAAGGCCAAGGAAGAGCATGACGGGGAGCGTTTTGCGCTGCTCGACCTGATCCTGCTCGGCCACTCGCGCCGTGCTTCGCATCTCGTTCACAAGGCGATGCGTCTGGGCGATATTCGGCAGGTCGAGAAGCATCATCGGCCGTCCATCGTCTAGCAGGGTCGTGCCGGCGTAGAGACCGGTTTCCATGATGGCCGGTGCGATGGGCTTAACCACCACGTCTTCATGATCGTAAACCCTGTCGACGGTGAGGGCGAAGACGTCATCGGTGGCAAGGCGAATGAGGACGAGAGTGGTGTTCTTCCACTCGACCTCGTCGTTAGCCTCGGTGCCAAGAATATGGCCAAGCGACAGACACGGCACGCGTTTGCCGCGGAAGGTTACCAGACGACGGTCGCCTGCATCGGCGAAATCGACATGGTCGCTCGATCCAAAGACGATTTCCTCGATGTAACTGCGTGGGATGGCATAGCGCTGACCGCCACTGCTGACGGTCAGAGCGGCAATAATGCTGAGGGTGAGGGGCAGCCTCAGAAAGAAGCTCGTCCCTTCGTCCGGCTTGCTCGACACGGCGATCGAGCCGCCGACGCGCTCGATATTCGCTCGCACGACATCCATGCCCACGCCGCGGCCCGACACGGAACTGACCTGTTCGGCTGTGGAGAGGCCCGGTTCGAAGATCAGATAATGTCGACGGCGCTCGGACATTTCGTCGACTTCGGACTGGGTGTAGATTCCTGCCGCGACGGCCTTGGCCGCAAGGCGGTCTGTATCGATACCGCGACCGTCATCGGTGATGACGATCGTTATCTGATTACCAGCCTGGCGCGCGGCGAATTTCAGTAGACCGATTTCCCGCTTGCCGGTTTTCAGGCGTTCGCCCGGACCTTCCAGTCCGTGATCGATTGCGTTGCGGATAATGTGCGTCAATGGATCGCGCACCATTTCCACCATCTCGCGGTCGAGTTCGACCTCGCCACCTTCGAAATCCACCATGACTTGCTTGCCGAGTTCGGTCGACAGATCCCGTACCAGTCGCGGGAAGGTGGTGAAGAGATGCTCCAGTCGCTGCATGCGCATTCGAGTGATCGATGCTCGAACATCGGTCAGGATAGCGCTGAGGCGATCGAACGGTCCATCGATGCCAGGCTGTTCGCCCGCTTCGCGCAACCGGCGAGCGAGGTCGTTTCTTGCCAGGACCATGTCGGAAACCCCCTTCATCACCTCGTCAAGCAATTCGGTCGAAAGGCGGATTGAACGCTGGACGGATGTGCGCGCAGTCTTGGGTGTGGACGGATCGTCGCCGATCTCGGTGGTCAGGTGATCCGCTTTTGCCGAGGCAAGTTCACCCACGATGTCGATGGTTTCCCTAGGCTGCAGTGCATTGATCAGCGCATCGTCGCCGCCTTCGGGAAACTCTTCGCCGGCCCCGATAGCATCGGTCATCTCGCTGATGCGATCGATGATGGCGAGGACTGCCGAAACGAGCGTGCTGTCCGGCTCGCGGCGCTCGGCACGGCATTCGGCCAGGGCATCCTCGGCAGCGTGGCTAAGCCTTTCCAAGCGAGGAAAATCGAAGAAGCCGCAATTGCCCTTCACGGTGTGCACAAAACGAAAAATTGTATCGAGCCGCGTCCGATCCGTGGGATCGGCTTCCCATGCGACGATCTCGCCGCCGCTCGCTTCCAGCATCTCGCGGGTTTCTGCTACGAAATCCGCCAGCAGGTCATCCATCATGTAACGCCCCTCGTACGATCGGGAGAGGCTATGGACGACGATGGTTAACGTTTGGTTTGGCGCTACCCGACCTTTTCGGGTCCGGCGCGAAGGATGCGCCAAACGATGAAGGCGGCCATTGCGCCGCCTGCGAGATTGGCGATCAGTTCGGCGGCATAGATGGCATCGGAACCATAGCTCGCTCTCAACAGCCAGCCGAAAGGCAGCATTACGAGAAAGACGCGTGCCGCGCTCTGCGCGAGGGCGAAACCTGCCTTGTCGACTGCATTGAGTGCACCGTTGGCTACTATGAGCAAGCCGAAGCCAGCGTAGCCCCAAACCGAGATTACGAGATAGCGATCAAATTCCTCGATGACGGCTGGATTGTCGGTGAAGAAATCGGCGAACCAATTACCGGTTAGAAACAGAACGATGGCCGTTGCCAGCCCGTATACGACGCAAAATAGGCCCGACCACCACATGGCTCTTCGCGCGCGGTCCGGTCGGTTCGCGCCCCAATTCTGCCCAACGATTGCACCAATCGAGCCAGAAAGCGCCAGTAGCGGCACGACAGCGAAGCTTTGCAGACGACCGGCAGCGCCAAACCCCGCAACTGCAGCTTCTCCCTGACTTGCAAGCAGGGCGGTGAGTACGGACAGGCCGACCGGGTTGATGGCGTTGGAGAAGGCAGCGGGGCCCGCGACTGACAAGATCGCCTTGCTCGAAGCGCGCATATCACATTCGCGGATCGTTCCTGGATGGATCTGAAGCTGAGCGCCCTTGATCAACCACAGAGCCACCAGGATGGCGATGAAGAAGCCGATGATGGTGGCATAGGCCGCGCCAGCCACGCCGAAGCCTTCAAAACCGAATGCACCAGTAATCAGGATCGGGTCCAGTATCCAGTTGGCCACCGAGTAGGTCAGCGAAACGTAACTCGTTTTCCTTGCTTCACCCTGTCCGCGAAGAACGCCGTTGAGGCCCATCTGGAGAAGAAGGACAGGGAGGCCAAGGGCATAGGGGCGCATATAGTCCCCGATCAGTGGCAACAGCGCGTCGGATGCCTGCATCAATCGGAATAGCGGATCGAGCAATACATACAGAACCAGCCCCAGGACGACGCCGGTAGCGAGTGAAAAGATCGCTCCGAAGTTCGCCCGTCGTTCCGCGCGCGCGACGTCGCCTTCGCCGAGCGCCCGGGCAATGACCGAGTTGATTCCGACCATCACGCCGACGCCAAGGCTGGAGAGCGCGATGGTTATAGGAAAAATAAAGCTGACGGCTGCAAGTTCGCGTGCGCCCAGCTTGCCGATAAAATAAGCGTCGATGAGGCCGACCGACATGATGGCTGCGACGCCAAATATCATCGGCAGGGTCTGTCCCACGAGATGGCCGCGAATACTCCCGCGGGTGAGTTTGGCCGTCTCGCTCATCGGTCGGAGCGTTAGCGGGGTGCGGCAGGCTTGCCTAGCGCGAAGTCGGCTCGCTTGCGCTAAGGTGCGACGCCATGCGATACAGGTCCCGAAACAAAACCTCTTATGGAGAGAGCGCCATGGCAACCCAGATGAAGACACGCGATTTCGAATGCAGCGATGCGGAATGGCAGGCGCGTCAGGACCTTGCGGCCTGCTATCGCATCTTCGACCATCTCGGCTGGGGCGAGAGCATCTACAATCACATTTCGGTTGCCGTGCCGGGCGAGGAGGACGTGTTTCTGATCAACCCGTTCGGCCTGCTGTATGACGAAGTTACGGCTTCGAACCTCGTCAAGATCGACGTGGAAGGAAACAACGTCGGCCAGTCGCAATATATGGTCAATAAGGCCGGCTTCACGCAGCACGCCTATTTCCATAAACATTTGGGCCGCCGCGCAGACGCGATCTGCCACGTGCACACTACAGCGACCATGGCGGTCTGCAGCCATAAAGACGGACTGGTTCCGACGAATTTCTATGCCTGCAACTTTCAGAACCAGATCGGTTATCACGATTTCGAAGGTGTCACGGTGCGCGCAGAGGAAGGTGAGCGACTTGTCGAAAACCTCGGCGATCATTCGATCTTGATGCTGCGCAATCATGGCCCCGTAGTCATGGACAGGACCATTCCAGGTATGTTCGTGAAGATGTGGGCATTGCAGCGGGCCTGCGAAATCCAGGTGGCTACGCTCAGCCAGGGCGAGGCGAACATCATCTCGCAGGACGTGGTCGATGTTCATCAACGCGACCTTTCGGTCATGGCATCGCAGGGCGGTGCTGGCGTGTTCGATTTCGAAGCGTGGAAACGCCGCGTGTCGAAGATCGACGATAGCTGGAAATATTGATTTCCTGAGCTAAGCCCGTTTCATGACCAGCATGACTGTCAATGGGAAACCGGTGCGTTTCCTACTGGAACCGGATACCCCGCTCCTATGGGCGTTGCGTGATGCGGCAAACCTGACCGGCACCAAATATGGGTGCGGTGAGGGTGATTGCGGTGCCTGCATGGTACACGTCGATGGCGAAGCGCTGCGTTCCTGCCTGATCACCATCGCCGAAGCCGAAGGTCGCTTCATCACGACGATCGAAGGGCTCAGCCGCGACCGATCGCACCCTGTCCAGCAGGCTATGGTAGCAGAGCAGGCGATCCAATGCGGATATTGCACGCCGGGGATAGTCATGGCGGCCAGCGCTCTACTGGCAAAGAACGGCTCCCCGTCGGAGGCAGAGATAAAGGCTGCAATCCCCAACCTATGCCGTTGCGGAGTCTATCCGCGGTTAGTCCGGTCCATCCAGCGCGCGGGACGGGTCGCCCGGCGGCAGGAGATCATCAGCGCGGCACCGGCGCCTGGAATAAGCGCGAGCGACGCGGCACGCGAGATTCCGGCATTGTCGGACCCAAGCGAGAACTGAACAGAACCATGGAGATCAACGCGTGAAAGCGACCATCTGGCATAATCCGAAGTGTGGCACATCGCGCAAGACGCTGGCCATTCTTGAAAACCTGTCTTCAATCGATGTCGAAGTGGTGGAGTATCTGAAAGACCCGCCCAGCGCGGAAAAGCTAGCACAGCTGTACCGGGATGCAGGGATCGCACCGAGAGACGGTTTGCGAATGCGCGGGACCGATGCCGAAGAACGCGGACTTCCCGATGCTTCGGACGAGGAAATCCTGGCGGCAATGGCGAGCGATCCGATCCTGATCGAAAGGCCGCTGGTGGAAACGGAAAAGGGTGCGCGTCTGTGCCGTCCGCAGGATCTGGTACTCGAAATCCTCTAGCGGCGATCCTGTGTCAGCGTGCTGTCGGCCTGCAAAGCGGTCCAGCCGTAAACCAGTACGATGCTACAGAACGCTACGATCAAACCAAAGCCGAGCCAGTCGGAATGGTTGTAGAGCCAGACCCCTAGAGCCGGCGCGTAGATGAAGCTCGCACCGGCGACCGACGCCGTAATGCCGCCCGCTCGCCCCTGCTCCGCACGGGTCAGGGCCAAGGATGTTCCGGATGTGGTACCCGGGCGAAAAAGTCCGAAGCCCAAGGAAGCGATGGAATAGCCGAGCGCGATCGTGTGCAGATTCTGCCCCAGAGCGAGAACGATCGTGCCGACCGCGGCAATGGCGATGCCCGAAAGCGAAGCTGCCCGGGGGCCGAGATTAAGGCGCGGTATCAGACCCCATTGCGCAAGAAGCGTGGCGATTGCACCAGCCATGAGAACCAGGCCCACCGGCCCCGCGCCCGCCATCGGATCGCTGCGGAGGTCCAACCTGTCGAGGACCAGAAACCCTGCAATGCCCAAAACCATTGCCTGCGCATGTCCGCCAAGAAGACCGCAGATGACCCAGGGGCGCAGCCGCGGCTCGAACCAGCGTAATTTGCCTGGTTCGGGCCCGTAATCCTCATCCTCGTCGTCATCGCGGGCTTCCTCCGAAACTTCGGATGTAGGGCTGCCGGAATAGGGCGATTCATACGCGCTACCGCGAGCGGCGAACTGGGGTTCATCGTTCGGAAGGCGCAGCCTCAGTGCGATCAGGGTGACCGCCCCGATCAGGGCAAAAACGAGAAACGGCCCGGCAAGGCCAAGCACCGGCATAACCATCAAAGGCGCGAGCGCCGGCCCGATCACCGTTCCAAGGCCGAAGCTGGAGGCGATAAGGGAAAGCGCCTGCGTGCGTTCCGACCTTGGCGTGCGGCTAGCAACATAGGCCTGGACCGCAGGCGGCGCAGCACTGCCGAAACCGCCGTACAAACTGCGCGCTGCGGCAAAAAGCAGCAGCGCCCAGAACGCGGGGAGAATCCCGGCAAGGCCCAGCCACAGCATCAGCCCGCACAGCAGGAAACTGGCAATGAAGCCCGATATGCCGAGCGCCATCATCGCCTTGCGTCCCCTTCTGTCCGAACGTTCCGCCCAGATCGGGGCGCAGACCACCCAAAGCAGCGCCGACCAGCTGTAAGCCAAGCTGATCCACACATCGTCCACGCCGAGCGAAGTGCCGATCGAAGGCATGACAGATTGCATGGCGGTATTGCCCGCGGCCGTCGTCAGCATGACCATAAATAGCAGCGCCATGCGCGAACGCGGGATAGCGTGCGAACGCGACGCTGGAGGCGCGGTCCTGGTTTTCACGGGGTCAAAGTCGGCCATGGTACCGGCGGTACGCCGCCGTCAGCGACCTTGCAATGGGTTGGACAGGCTGGCACAGGCGGGGTTCGATGAAACAGTCACAGGGTACGCAATTTTGACCGGACATCACGGTGCTGGTGCCATCACACGGCCGAGTTTGCGCAAGCGGGCTTCGCGGCTTTTCGGGCAGTGGGGCGTATTTTTTCGCGGGTTCGTCGAAGAACCGCGGATGGTGGGTTCAATTATCCCATCCTCGCGCTTTACGATCAACAAGATGCTGGCGCCGGTGGATTGGCAACGCTGCGAGGTGTTCGTCGAATACGGCCCCGGTGTCGGAACGTTCTGCCAGCCTGTGCTCGACCGGCTTCGGCGGGATGGTTCGCTGATCGTCATCGATACCAACCCGCTCTATATCGACTATCTGAAGAAGCATTTCCGCGACAGCCGGTTTCATGCCGTACATGGCTCTGCTGCCGATGTAATCGACATCGTGAAGGCGCACGGTCATGACGGCGCGGACTACGTCCTGTCCGGCTTGCCTTTTTCGACGCTCCCCGATGGCGTGGGCCCCGCCATCGCCGAAGCGACGCATGAAGTCCTGCGTCCAGGCGGCGCATTCCTGGTTTACCAGTTCTCGGCCAAGGCGCGCGATTTCATGGCGAAGCATTTTCGCAGGATCGACCGCGGTTTCGAGCTTTGGAACGTGCTCCCCTGCCAGCTCTTCTGGGGCTGGAAAGACGCTAAGGACTAGTCCTCCGCGCCTGCCGGACCATGGCTGGCAAATCTCGATAGCTGGGTGTGCACCGCCGCCATGACGCAAACCATGGCGATGATCATCGCCGCGTTTACAATGCCCGAAACTACGGCGTCGCCGAACAGTGCCGCCTGTTCGCCCGCAAACGCGAAGGCCAGCCCCAGTACGAGCGAAATGACCGCGGAGAGAACGACGAACGCGACCAGAAGCAGCAGATAGAAGAAAAACAGGCGAACGCTGTTGCCGCGTGTCAGCGCCCAGGATCGCTTCAGCACCTTGACCGGGTTCAATTCCCCTTCGATTGCAATGATCGGTGCCGCTAGCGACAGTTTGACCACGACGTAACAGATCACGACAAAGGCGATTATGCCGCCCAGCGCCGCGAGCGCAGAGACGCCCGTCACCGCGCCGATACCAACGAGCAATGCGGCTATGATGGCGATCAGGGCCGTCTGCAGAAGCTGCGCAGCGATATAACTCGGCACCGATCGCAAACCGGTGGAGAGCGCCTCTCCCACGGTCGGATTGGCGCGGCGTCGCACCAGCGCGAGCATCGAAAGAAGTCCGATCCCCTGAAGAATCGCGATGATCAGGAATGCCCACCAGTAGGTTTTATAGAGGTCGGTGACAGCAGCCATCATGGCATCGACATTTCCGCTCGCCTGTGCCGCTTCGAGTTCGCCCATCCCGGGTAGCGCGATGGCGATCCCAGCATAGGGAATGAAGAAGAAGACCCCGGCTATGACTGCCAGAAGCCCGAGGTTCCGGGTCAACAGGCTGGTGGTGTCTTTCCAGGCGGTGTCGAGATCGAATTTCATGCAGCTTCCCTCTGTTTGCCCCTTGATAAGCGCTTCGTCAGTCGCCACGCAATCGCACATGTCGACCATAGCCCCCGAAAACGTCGAATGGCGGAGCGAGATAGCGCCTGTAGGCTATCGTGAAGCGCTAGACCAAATGACTGTACGCAACCGCGCCATTGCCGAAGGGGAGGCGCGGGAAATGGTGTGGCTGTTAGAGCATCCCCCCGTTTATACGGCAGGAACAAGCGCGACCGGTTCCGAACTGCTCGATCCCAGATTTGAAGTTGTCGAGGCGGGCCGCGGGGGGCGCTACACCTATCACGGGCCCGGTCAGCGGGTTGGATATGTAATGCTCGACCTGAAGGAGCGCGGGCGCGACGTGCGCTGCTTCGTTCATGCGGTTGAAGGATGGGTGATCGACACGCTCGCCGACATCGGTGTCGAAAGCTGGCGCAGTGAAGGGCGGATCGGCATCTGGACGCGTGACATCGATGGGCGCGAGGCCAAGATCGGTGCCATCGGCGTGCGTGTCCGCCGGTGGGTCACCATGCACGGCTTTTCCGTCAATCTCGCCCCGGATCTGTCCCATTTTACGGGAATCGTCCCGTGCGGCATCGAAGAGTTTGGCGTGACCAGCCTGCAGAGGCTTGGAATCGATCTTGCACCCGCAGCCTTCGATGAGGCATTGCGGGCGCGCTTCGCGGATTTTCTAGGAGCGCTCGATGGAAAGGCCTGTGCGCAGCCATGAATTACCGTTCGACACTTTGTCTCATCGCAGGTGCGATCTTGCTGTCTGCCTGCGGCGACGATGCGCCACCCGAAGAAACCGAGGCGGAAGCCGGACGAGGTGCGAAAGGGGAAGTACTCGGCGGAACGATCAGCGACGCTATGATCCCGCTCGATCAACTGCGTTCTCAATCGCCGCCCATGCCGGAAACTCCGTCACGCCCCCGTGAAGGGACAGCGGCTGAAGCGAGCGAGTCGACAGAACCGGGTGTCGATCCGGAAACGGATGCCGCATCGGCTTCGATCGAACCGGATGAGGCTACCGAGCCGGCCGAGGATTGAGATCCCCGACCGGCAAGGGAGATCATTCTGCGGCGGTCTGCTCCGCTTCGCTCAACGCCGGATAATCGACATATCCTTCAGGCCCGCGACCATACCAGCTATGCGGTACGTTCACATTGGGGCTGATTTCCGCCCCGATCCGGAAGCGGGTCGGTAAGTCGGGGTTCGAAATGAAGTCCCGGCCCCAGCTTACCGCATCGGCACGTCCGGCATCGATATCGGCAGTCGCTTCCTCGGGCGAATAGTCGCTGTTGAGGATAAGCGCGCCGGAATAGATTTTGCGAATGAGCGGGCTCTGCTTTGGCACGTCGGTGCTACCAAAGGTGCCGTCTGGACCCGGCTCGCGAAGTTCCAGGAACGCGAGGCCGAGCTCTTCCACGACCTTGGCAGCCGCACCGAAAGTCGTCGCGGGATCGCTGTCGTCGCAGCCTTGCGTTTCGCCATTGGGCGACAGACGGACGCCGACGCGATCGGCACCCCACACATCGACAAGGGCGGTCAGCACTTCGCGCAGGAATCGAGTGCGGTTTTCGGCACTGCCGCCGTATTCATCGGTCCGCAGATTGGTGCTGTCCCGCAGGAACTGGTCGACGAGATAGCCATTCGCTCCGTGCAGTTGCACTCCATCGAACCCGGCCTTTTTGGCGTTTTCTGCGGCGTGGCGATAATCTTCCACGATACGCGCGATGTCTTCCTTCGTGGCTTCGCGCGCCTGTTCGTAATCCTTACGTCCTTCGAAAGTATGCGCGTGGCCGGGCGCTTTGGTTGCGCTGGCGGAAACTGGCGGATTCCCGCCGAGGAACAGGGGGTGCACCAGTCGGCCCATGTGCCACATTTGCAGGACGATCAGACCGCCTTCTTCATGAACGGCACTAGTGACCTGCTTCCAGCCTTCAACCTGCTCATCGCTCCAGATACCAGGCGCAGCGGGCCAGCCAAGGCCTTCGACGCTGATACCAGTAGCCTCGGTGATGATGAGCCCTGCGCCGGCACGTTGACGGTAATACGTTGTCATCATGTCGTTGGGGATGGATCCGGGCTGGGTCGATCGACCGCGGGTCAGCGGGGCCATGAATATGCGATTAGCGGCTTCGAGCGAGCCCATGGTGAGTGGTTGAAACAGACTTTCGTGCATGCGGGGCAAATCCTTTTTGCTGGCGCGACTTGGCCTTTGAGCTAGGGGCGCGTCATGGACGAGACAAGCAGCCGGCCGGACAAGAATGGCTTTCAGGCAAGTGCATGGCACTTTGCAGCGTTGCTGGCGGGAAATGCGGCATTGGCGCTCGGCCCATGGCTGGTTCGTCTGTCCGATACCGGACCGGTATCGGCAGGGTTCTGGCGTCTCATCCTGCCGGTCCCGATACTGGCTTTTTTGACCTGGAGGTCCCGTTCGCCCGAGCCATTGGACAAAAAGCTCACTGTGCTTTGCCTGATCGCCGGAGGTTTCTTCGCGGTCGATCTGGCAAGCTGGCACATCGGGATCGAGCGAACCCGTTTGGCAAATGCCACATTGTTCGGAAACGCCGGCAGCATCATATTGATGGTCTGGGGCCTGATCGCTGCCCGTCGCGCTCCTTCGGGCCGGGAAGGAGTGGGCGTAATTGCTGCCATTGCAGGAGCAGGAATCCTGCTGGGCCGTAGCATGGAGATTTCGGCAACGACCTTTATCGGCGACCTGTTCTGTCTAGCTGCCGGCATATTCTATGCGTTCTATCTGTTGCCTGCCCAGCGGGCGCGAGCGGTCCTCGGATCCTGGTTTGTCCTGTTGCTGGTCAGCCTGACTGCAGCGCCGATATTGCTGGGCATGGCCGTCGCGACAGGCGAACCCGTTTGGCCCGGTGCCGCTGGCTGGACACCCATTCTGGTGCTCGCCCTGAGCAGCCAGGTCATCGGCCAGGGGTTGCTGGTATTCTCTCTTCGAAATTTCCCGCCGCTGGTCATCGGCATGGCGCTGCTGACCCAGCCTGCGATCGCGGCAACCGTGGGATGGCTGGCATTCGGCGAATTGCTCGAGCCGCTCGATATTTTTGGTATGGTGCTGGTCGGCGCAGCACTTGTCTTGGCAAGAGCCCCCGGCAAGGCTGGGCGCGTTCGGTAGGATTACCAGAAGGCCTTGTTGAAAGTGCTTACGTGGCGTTCGAAACGGTCGAGGTCGGGCCCGACCAAAGATAGGCGAGCCTGACCTGCAAGCTTGTCCGCCTGGTCTTTCAGAAGGGCGCGACGGCGCTCATCCTGAACCGGGATGGCTGCGTTGGCGAGCGTATCGAGCATCACTTCTGCTGCAATCGGGGAATCCGCAACCGCGCTGCGGATCGCTCCGAAACCGCGACTAACATAATGGGCGAAATCGTCGGGCAGGGGGATGACCGGGCAATCGTCCGCATCCTTACCACAGATGTCCTTACGCAGATCCCGTCGCCCGATTTCGGCTGTGGCTGCCCCCAGCCAATGCAGGGCTGTTATGGCGGTAAAGGGATCATTAATCCCCGGCGATAAGGCCCGCAGTCCGATCTCTACCAGCTCGTCGATCAGAAATTGCGGATCCTGCTCGGGAGTGCGTGATGGGCCCAGGGTAAAGCATTTGCGAACCCGCTCCTCGACGTCGTCCGGGTTGCATCCGTCGACATCAATGAAGGGCATCTCGCAATGGACGAAATCGCCGGTGCGTATGCGTAGCGAAAAGGTACAGCCGCATTCTTTGGCGATTTTCTCCAGATCTTCGAAATCAATCAGCTGCACATACCCGGTATGCCAAGCTCTCAGCGGCTCGCCGCCTTTCTGTTCAACCGCGTCGCGAAACTCTTCCTCGACAGGATATGTTTCCCTGATTGCCTTGAGTAATCTCTCTCCGATCCCCTCGAGAACCTTGTTGATGCGAATGCTGGAAGGGATGTGGTTGAGGAAATAAACGAGGACGGCCACGCACATGCCCATGAGGGCATATGCCACAAGCAGTGATAATTGCGGTACGAAACCGGGAAGGGCCGTGGTTGCTGCATCGAGGGCATTCGTCGGCGTTTCGTCTTCTGTCCTGACAGCGCGCAGAACGACGAGGGCGTAAACGAAACTACCGATGAAGGTCGCCAGACTCAGTTGGTTGCCACGATCTTCCATGAAATTCGTGAGCAGCCGCGGACCGTAATTGCCACTGGCATAGGCAACTGCAGCGATTGTAATCGAAAATACGGTCGAGGCGACGCCGATCATGCTGCCAGCCATGACAGTGAGCATGTCGGACGCGCCCTTGGGACGTGCGGGGACGATCCAGCTTATGTCGTTCAGAAACTCCGCGAAGCCTGCGCGGTCGAGGGCGACCATAACGAAAGCCAGCACTCCCGCGACGATGGAAAACAACGCCGGATAGAACCAGTAATTCGCGTTAAGCCGTGCCCAGAAAAAACGAATGTCGGCGGTCAAGCGGCCATCCCCTGCCAATGTTGATCAGGGGATGAACGCTTCACCTGCAATTGCGTGCCTTAATCCGCATCCTTGCCGATTTCCCGGGTCAGATAGGAGAGCAGCAGGGCCGCGCGCTTTGCGTCTTCTTCATGGTCGGAACCGACCGAATGCCCACCTTCGCGGTATTCGTGATAATAGAATGTCTGGCCGTACGCTTCGTGCTTGGCGGCAGCCTTGCGAGCATGGCCGGGATGCACCCGGTCATCCAATGTGGACAGATAGTAAAAGGCGGCCGGTACGTCGGGCCCGTCCGACATATTCTGGTAGGGGGACCATTCCTTAATGAAGGCCCAATCCTCGGGAACATCGGGATTGCCGTATTCCGCCATCCAGGACGCACCCGCGAGAAGCTTGTTGTAACGGCGCATATCGATCAGCGGGCTTCCGCTGATGATGGCGCCGTAAAGGTCGGGCCGCTGGTTGGCGACGGCGCCCACCAGCACACCGCCGTTCGACCGGCCGCTCGCAGCGATGTGGCCCGGCGTCGTCAGACGGCTCGCCACGAGATCGTCGGCCACCGCATGGAAATCATCGAAACTGTTCTGCCGCTTTTCGCGCAGGGCGTCCTCATGCCAGCGTGGCCCGTATTCGCCGCCGCCCCGGATATTGGCGAGCACATAGGCATTGCCGCTTTCAACCCAGAACAGCCCCAGCGGCCCGCTTCGATAGGGTTCCGCCGTGAGGTACTTGGGTGTCTGCGCCGCGCGGAAGCCGCCATAGGCATGGATTAACGTGGGCAGCGGTCCTTGCGCATCTTTCGGCCGAACGAGGTAATAGGGAACCTTGGTGCCATCCTTCGAAGTGGCGAATTTCTGTTCGACCGTGAACTTGCTCGCGTCGAACTGGGCGGGTTCGCTGGCGATGGCGACCGCTTCGCCTTCGCTTGGAACGGCGTAGAGCGTGGGAGGCGTGAGCATGCTCTCTACCGTGACGAAGGCGGTATCGCCCCTGCCGCTGGTTTCGGCAATCTGGACCGTGCTGTTCGCAGGCAGTTCCATGTCGCGCGCCGTCCATCCCGACTGGCCGGGCGAAAGTTCGATCAGCTTTCCTGAAACGTCATCGAGAACCTTGACCCACAGCTTGGTTTCCGAAGCGGCCACTTCTTCGATTGCCTGCGTGTCGCTCGGCCGGAAAACGGCGAATGGCGCAGGGTCGGAGCCGTCGAGAACGCTTTGGAGCGACCATGCAACCAGGGCTCCCGGCTGTTCGGTGCCGCCCGTCGTTTCGAGCGCGGAATTGAGCTTTGCAATGACAAGGCCGTTCAGCACCGCCTCGAATTCGGCATCCTCGGGCAGGGGCAGGGGAACCGTGCTGCCATCCGCCTTTACGAGGGATATCTGGTTGGTCCAGAAGCTCGGACTACGATTGACGAAGCGCCAGCGTGTATCCCCATCGAGCACCGAAAAGCCAGAAGCGCTGATATCGGCCTGCTCGCCTTCCGCAATCTGGCGCGCAGTGGAGAAATCCGTGCCACGATCCCAGAGTTTGACCAGGCGCGCATAACCCGAATCCGTCAGCGATCCCTCGCCTTCGTCCGTGCCGACGAACAGCGTATCCTCATCGAACCACGCGACGTTCGACTTCGCTTCCGGCAAGGTGAAGCCGCCATCGACAAAGCGACCGGTGGTGACATCGAATTCGCGGACGACATCAGCGTCGGTGCCACCGGGGCTGAGCGCGATAAGGCAGCGGGCGTAGTCGGGGGCAAGGCAATTGGCTCCGTGCCAGACCCAGCTCTGTCCTTCGTCTTCGCCCAATTTATCGACATCGATCAGAACGCGCCACTCGGGAGCCCCGGCGATATAGCTTTCCAGGCTGGCGATCCGCCACAGCCCGCGGGGGTTATCCGCATCGCGCCACAGATTGGTCACCATATCGCCCTGGATGGCATCGGGCAGGGCGATCTGGCGCGTATCGTCGAGGATCTGCTTCGCCCATGCCTTGGCAAGCGGATATTCTGGCTGATCCGTCAGGGCGGCTTCGGTATCGGCGTTCCACTGATCGACCTTTGCCAGGGCCCGTTCGCCCTGGATTTCCTCAAGCCAGATATACGGATCGTTTGCGTCCGTATCCTGTGCGGCTATCGTCGTGGGAGCGAATGCAAGTGCGGCGGCCAGCGCCCAGCGTGCGACCATGATGTAATTCCCCTCGTACTCAGTTCAGACTTTGCCCAGATCGCCTTTGCCGATCGTTCCGCTTGCCATTTCCAGCATGCGGTCGAGGCTCTGCTTGGCTTTCAGGCGCAGGCCTTCCTCGATCTCGATGCGCGGTTCCAGATCCCGCAAGCAGGCGTACATCTTCTCCATCGTGTTCAGCGCCATATAGGGGCAGATGTTGCAGCTGCAGTTTCCATCCGCACCGGGGGCGCCGATGAAATTCTTTTCAGGCAGCGCCTTTTCCATTTGATGGATGATGTGCGGTTCGGTCGCGACGATCAGCGTATCGCCTTCGAAGGTCTGCGCGAACTGCAGGATGCCGCTGGTCGAGCCGACATAATCGGCATGATCGACGATCGTCGGCGGGCATTCGGGGTGGGCGGCAACCGGGGCGCCGGGATGCTGCGCCTTGAGCTTCAGCAGTTCAGTTTCGCTGAAGGCTTCGTGCACGATGCACACGCCCGGCCACAACAGCATTTCGCGGTTGAACTTGCGGCTCATATAGCCGCCCAGATGCCGATCGGGGCCGAAGATGATTTTCTGGTCTTCAGGTATCTGGCTGATAATCGTTTCTGCGCTCGAGCTGGTGACGATAACGTCGCTCAGCGCTTTCACTTCCGTCGAACAGTTGATGTAAGTGAGCGCGATGTGATCCGGATGCGCTTCGCGGAAGGCTTTGAACTTTTCGGGCGGGCAGCTGTCTTCAAGACTGCAACCGGCGTCCATGTCCGGCAGAACCACGATCTTTTCAGGGCTGAGGATCTTGGCCGTATCGGCCATGAACTTCACGCCGCAAAAAACGATCACGTCAGCATCGGTATCGGCAGCCTTGCGCGACAGTTCGAGGCTGTCGCCGACGAAGTCGGCAATATCCTGAATATCGGCGGTCTGGTAATAATGCGCGAGGATGATCGCGTTCTTCTCCTTGCGGAGGCGGTCGATCTCGGCAAGCAAATCCTGTCCGGTGGGCAGGTCGGTCTGTGCGGTCATTGCGTGTCCCGTTGGTCCAATTGTGGCCTCTATAGACCGAACGGGCCGGAAGGCGAGGGCGTTCCGGGTTTCACATGGTAAAGCCAGGCGGAAGATAAGCCTCGATCGGGCGTTCGGCTCCGGGCGTGCCTGCAATCACCCAATTGGTGATGGCATAACCGGCCGGAGAGAAAGCCAGAACCATCGATACGGCGAAACTTCCGACGAGAATCCCCATGCCCCACCAATAGGCAGGATGGACGCGCCCGAACTTGCGCTTGTCGGCCACCATGCCGATCACGGGAAAGGTCAGCGTCACGCAAAAGGAAATTGTCCACGCATTGGGTATCAGGAGGGGCATGGGCAAAAGCCGCCCGATACCCGGGCCGGTCAGAATGCTCATCGCGAACAGCATCAGCCGTCGGTGCCATCCCGTGTAGCGTTGGATTCTGAGCGCCCACCACGCCAGACCGCCAAAGGTCATCACTCCAACGAGATTGCCAATCAGAAATTCGCTGACATTGAAGAAGAATGGCCCACCGGTACGCCGAGCGACGAATATCATGATCGTACAGCCCGCTGCCACCATGGCAGGCACCCAGAAATAGGAGAGTTTGCCCAGCGATCTGTGCAAGGCCCATTGTCCACGCGAGGCAGTGACGTGTTGGGCTACATACAGGCCGACCCAACCCATGAAGATCATGGCATGCACATGAAAAACGATAGGCGATGCGAAGGTTGATCGGCCCATCGCCAGATTGAGCGAGAAACCGGCAACAATGACCGCCGCCATTGCGAAAGCCATTGTGGTGAAAAAACGCGTATTGCCGCGATCGACAAGAACCTGCGGCGCTGCAGCAGTGGCCATACTCGAAATCCTCAGGCGATGAACCGAGCGACCTTGTTCTGTGTGCGCAGATTTACTCCCAGAGGTGCCAGTGCGTCAATCCGGGATGGATCAGCCCGGCTGCTTCTCGCCATCGAACCGCACATTCACGGTGACATTGCCATACCCTGCCACTTCGAGTGGAATGGCGAGGTTCTGGCGCACCGCTTCCTTGGCCGCCTGGCGTGCCAGGGCGAGCACCTCTGGATTCTTGGCAAACTCCGCCGCCTTGCGTTCGGCCTGACGGGAATTGTTCCGTGCTAGATCGGCGCTGGCATCGCGGCTCACATAGGTGCCCTCGGTGAAGGTCTTCTGCTCGGCCTCGTCGAGATTGGGGCGCGAAATGCGCAACTGCGGCAACACCACCGTCATTGTGTCGTTGCTGTCATTCCATTCGAACCTGTCGCGGTCCATGGTCGAAAGATCGAGCCGATATTCGACTGTTGCGGGTATGATGGCCGCTTGCCTGCTCTTCAGCAGATCCACTCCCATGATGCCGCGTCGATCCTCGCTTTCCGCCACGACTTCGAAGCGGCTGGAGAACACTGTCAGCGAATTCTGCTTCTCGAAGGCCAGCATGGCGCTACCCACCGGATCGCCTTCCTCGTGATAGAAAAAGGCACGCCAGCCGAGCCAGGCTGCCGCGGCGAGCAGCACGATGACGATCAGCCACGGCACCGCCTGCGTGCGAGCGAGTGACTGTTCGCGCCTGACTTGCGGCTCTACGGTGGTTTTGCGGGTCTTCAGATCGTCTGCCATATATCGCCCGAACGAGCGACTAGGCCGCGCTGTTCCAGATCGATGAGATGGGCCGTCACCGACATCTCTGCTGCCTTGAACAGTTTGGGATCGAGACCCTTGTACATCTTGGGTATGAAATCGGCCGCCCGGTGTGGCCCTTCGGCAAGATGCCGAACAATCTGATTCTCCCGCTGGCGACGATGACCGATCATGCCGCGTACCAGCTGACGAGGCTTTTCGACCGCTTCGCCATGGGCAGGATAGAAAACCGTGTCGCTACGGGCGTAGAGCTTCTCGAGGCTCTTCATATAGTCGTTCATGTCGCCATCCGGCGGAATGACCACGCTGGTCGACCAGCCCATGACGTGATCGCCCGTAAACAGTGCGCCACTCTCCTCCAGTGCAAAGCACAAATGATTGGATACATGCCCCGGCGTTGCGACGGCGCAAAGCGTCCAGCCCGGGCCGATCATCTGTTCGCCATCTTCCATCACGCGATCGGGTTCGTACGTCCGGTCGAAGGCGGCGTCGGCACGCGGGCCGCTATCGTCCAGCACCAGGGGGGCACAACCTACGATGGGCGCACCGGTCCGTGCTGCGAGTGTTCTGGCGGCGGGCGAATGATCGCGATGCGTATGCGTGCACATGATCGCGCAGACATGCTCATCGCCAATGGCCGCATCCAGTGCAAGCAGGTGCGCTTCCTCATCCGGTCCGGGATCGATAACCGCGCATCCATCGCCCATGCCGACAATGTAGGTCTGGGTGCCGGTATAGGTATAGGGCGACGGGTTCGGCGCGAGTACGCGGCGCACCAGCGGCTCGAGCTGCATTGCCTTGCCTGTGGGCCACGGTTTGGGAGGAGGTCCAGCCATGGTCTTGCATATGGGGGCTGGGGTGCGCCATGTCACGTCCAGCCTGATGCAAGGGAGAGAGCATGGCCGACTGTATCCTCGTCCTGGACGCCGGGACCACTTCCACCCGTGCAATGATTTTCGCGGGCGATGGAACGATGGAGGCAGTCGCACAGGCCGAATTGACCCAGCATTACCCGCGGCCGGGTTGGGTAGAGCACGATGCAGGCGAAATCTGGGACAAGACCCTGAAATGCGCGCGAGAGGTCGTCGGCCAGGATGCTCCGCGGATCGCCGCCATCGGGATCACCAATCAGCGCGAAACAGTTGTGGCCTGGGACCGCAATTCGGGCGAACCGCTCGCTCGCGCAATCGTCTGGCAGGACCGGCGTACCGCGGATTTCTGCGCTACCATGAAAGCCGATGGCCACGAAGCGATGGTCCAAAAGCGAACCGGCCTGTTACTCGATCCGTACTTTTCCGGCACCAAGATGCGATGGATGCTGGATCACGACGCCGCGGTGCAGGCTGCCGCACAAAATGGTGCGCTCGCCTTCGGCACGATAGAGAGCTGGCTGGTCTACAAGCTATCCGGCGGGGCACATATCAGCGATGCCAGCAATGCCAGTCGATCGTTGCTGCTCTCGCTCGATGGGGCGCAGTTCGATAGCGATCTATGCGAATTGTTCGGGGTCCCGCCTGCTGCCTTGCCCGAAGTGGTGGATTCGCATGGGAGGCTCGCCGATTGCGATCCGCAATGGCTGGGCGCCGCCGTTCCCATTTGCGGTCTCGCCGGCGATCAGCAGTCGGCGACAATCGGGCAGGGTTGTCTGTCCTTCGGGGAAACCAAGGCGACATATGGTACCGGTGCTTTCGTTCTCACCAACAAGGGACGGGCGATTCCGCATTCGGATAACCGCCTGCTGGGCACCGTGCTCTATCAGGAAAATGGTGAGAGGACCTATGCGATCGAAGGGGCGTGTTTTGTTGCGGGCAGCCTGATCCAGTATCTGCGCGATCAACTGAACCTTATTGGCAGCGCAGCGGAAACGGAAGAACTCGCGCGCTCGATATCCGATAGCGGGGAGGTGGTTATTGTTCCGGCTCTGGCGGGGCTCGGTGCGCCGCACTGGCTGCCCGATGCGCGGGGGGTCATCTCCGGGCTCAGTTTTGCCAGCGGACGCGCGCAGATCGCCCGGGCCGCGCTGGAGGCAATGGCCCATCAGACGCACGATCTCGCATCGGCCTTCGCTGCCGATGGTGCTCCCTGGACGCATTTGAGAATCGATGGCGGGATGAGCGCCAATGACTGGATGGCGCAGGACCTTGCAGATATTCTCGAAATAGAAGTCGAACGACCGGACTTTATCGAAACCACAGCTCTCGGGGCTGCCATTCTGGCCGCGGTCGGATGCGGTCTCCACGCCGACCTCGAAACGGCAGCTCTCACCATGCGCAGCGAAACGACTACATTTTCGCCGAAGATGGATGGCGATGTGAGAACGTCGCGTCTCGCCCGCTACTCGAAAGCGCTCAGCGCGGCCTGATCAGCCTGTGGCAAACGCCTTGGCAATGCGGCCCTGTAGGGAGGCCACGGGCATCTTTACGGCGATATCTGCGCGCCTTTCGCGATCGAGTCGCGCGACCCGGGCATGCAGCCGTTCGCTCTCCTCGATCAACGCGCGCGTTTCCGGTTCCAGCCGGGCAAGATTGTCGGCATCGGCCTGTCGTTCTTCCGGCAAGGTGCCGCAATGCTCGAGCTGCGTATCGGACAATTCGCCGGCCATGTAGGCGCGGTGATTGAGAAGCCACGCCAGTACATGCATCAGGCGCGTGGTGGTGCGCAGACCTTCAATCGAAAGTGCAACGCGCGTCAGATCATTGCAGTCGGCTGCATTGTCCTGAAAGCGGAGGTCGAAGGCTGCCCGTGCGTCGTCCGCCAGGACCAGCGCTTCCGAATACAGTTCTTCGATGATTTCGTGATTGATATTACGTGCCGACATGGTGGGGGCCGATAAACCCAACCAGTCGAAGGCTCCAGCGGATTAATCTTTGTTGTCCCGGCCTGACGCACTCCGGCGGCGTGGGCCGGTCCGTCTACGCGATGATATCGGGCAGGAGAACGTCTTCGATCGCGGCGATGCGATCCTTCAGGACCAGCTTGCGCTTCTTCAGTCGCGCCATTTGCAACTGGTCCACGAAGCCGCGCTGGTCGCCGGCTTCGGTCAGTGCGGCTATTGCCACGTCGAGGTCGCGATGCTCGCTACGGAGCAATGCCAGCCTCTTGCGCAGTTCCTGTTCGTTCACCACGACCTTCCCGGACAATCGCCCCAATCGACCGCCTTGCCGCATGCCCGCAAGATGCCCCTTTGTAAATTGGCAATCCTATGGTTTCATGCTCTCCCGGCGGCTCGTTCCGCACAAGCAAACGAGTCGTTCCTGGGGTCGCACAAACGTCAAGGAGACAACCCGATGCAATCATCCCATGTCGACGCGCTCAAAGCCAAGCACGCCGGGCTCGAGGCTCGCCTGCACGAAGAACAGATCAGGCCTTCGCCCGACATTGCGATGATGCAGCAGATCAAAAAACAGAAGCTGCGCATCAAGGAAGAAATCGCTTCCTGCTGACTTTGACCAAAACGAAGCGGGGCCATGCGTCCCGCTTCCGCCTTTCGGTATATTTGCTATAGGCTGTAGCCATGTCAGCTGCAGCATCCGCCCGCCAGATCCTCACGCGCCTTCACGAGATCATGGCTGGGCGTACCCACGCGCAGCACAAGCTCGACCGGGTCGTCGAAATCATCGCCGAAAGCCTGTTGAGCGAAGTCTGTTCGATTTATCTGCTTCGTGAAGGCGCTCTGGAACTTTATGCGACGCAGGGCCTCAATCCCGAAGCCGTCCACGTCACGCGCCTGGCGATCGGCGAAGGCCTGACCGGCACGATCGCGAAGAATATCGAGACGCTGAACCTGGCAGAAGCCAAGGCTCACCCCGATTTCGCCTATCGCCCCGAAACGGGCGAAGAGAAATTCCATTCCTTCGCCGGTGTGCCGATCGTCTACCGGGAACGCGCCGTAGGTGTGCTGTGCGTCCAGCATGTCGACCCGCGCCGCTACGAAGAGGTCGAGATCGAGGCTTTGCAGACCACCGCCATGGTGCTGTCGGAGCTTATTGCCCACAAGGAACTGGTCGACGACGAGGAGCAGATCGACCTCGAAATCGCGCATGTCGAAAACGATGTGCTCGAAGGGCTGACCCTGGTGAAAGGTCTGGCGGCGGGCAAGGCGGTCTTCCACCAGCCCCGGATCGAGATCGATCAGGTCGTGGCCGAGGATATCGAGGCCGAACGCCAGCGCGTCTACCGCGCGTTCGACAAGATGCGCGACCAGATCGACACGCTCGGCAGGGAAGCGGAATTCGGCAAGGGCGGCGAACACATCGAGGTTCTCGAGACCTACAAGATGTTCGCCTACGACGAAGGGTGGAGCCGCCGGATCAACGAGGCGATCGACAGCGGCCTCACCGCCGAAGCGGCGATCGAGCGCGTCCAGCAACGCACCCGGATGCGCATGCGCGAAATCGACGACCCGCTGCTGGCCGATCGCATGCATGATCTGGAGGATTTGTCGAACCGTCTGCTGCGCATCGTCTCGGGCCAGCTCGGCACGGCCGCGACGCAAGGTCTGCGGCGCGATGCGATCCTGTTTGCGCGCAACCTCGGCCCGGCGGAACTGCTCGAATACGACCGGCGCCGCCTCAAGGGTGTGGTGCTGGATGAAGGGTCACTCACTGCCCATGTGGTGATCGTGGCACGCGCCATGGGCGTGCCGGTGCTCGGGCGCGTCACCGGGATCCGCTCGCGCGTCGCCGAAGGGGACGAGGTGATACTCGATGCCGACCGCGGCATGGTCACCCTGCGTCCGAACCAGCAGGTCCTCGAAGCGTTCGAAACACGCTTCGCCAAGACGCGCGAGAAACAGGCCGCCTATGCCGAACTGCGCGAGGTGGAGCCGTTCACCCGCGACGGGACGCGCATAACCGTCATGATGAATGCCGGCCTGCGCGACGATATGAGCGCGCTGGCGATGAGCGGTGCCGACGGGGTCGGCCTGTTCCGCACCGAATTCCAGTTCCTCGTCTCCTCGACCCTTCCCCAGCGGGATCGGCAGATGCGCCTCTATCGCGATGTGCTCGACGCCGCCGGCGACAAGCCGGTCGTGTTCCGGACCGTCGACATCGGCGGCGACAAGGCGGTGCCCTATCTCGACAATGCCGTGGCCGAGCGTGACGAGAACCCGGCCATGGGCTGGCGCGCCCTGCGTCTCTCGCTCGAACGCGAAGGCCTGCTGAAGGCACAGGCCCGTGCCCTGCTCGAAGCGGCAGCCGGGCGCACGCTGTCCGTGATGTTCCCCATGGTCAGCGAACCGTGGGAATTCGACGCCGGCCGCCAGGTCTTCGAAGACCAGCTGAAATTCCTGCGGGATCGCCGCAAGGTGGTGCCCGAAACGATCGAATACGGCTGCATGCTCGAAGTACCCGCGCTTGCGGACGTGCTCGATCTGCTTGCGCCCAAGCTGTCCTTCATCTCGGTCGGGACCAACGACCTCACCCAGTTCCTCTTTGCGGCCGACCGCGCCAATCCCAAACTGGCGGAGCGTTACGACTGGCTGAGCCCCGCGATCCTGCGGTATCTGGCGCGCGTCTCGCAATCGTTGATCGGCCAGAACGTCAGGCTGGGCGTGTGCGGCGAAATGGGTGGCCGGCGGCTGGAAGCATTGGCCCTGCTCGGCATCGGCTACCGGCGCCTGTCGATCACTCCGGCTGCGGTCGGCCCGATCAAGGAACTGGTCCGCAAGGTCGACCTTGGCGAGATCACCGAATTCATGAATCGTCTGCTGGCATCGCCGCCCCCCAACATGCGCGCCGAACTGCAGCAGTGGGCGAACGAGCGGGATATCGAGTTCGACTGATTTCGTCTCGAATGCGCCTCTTTTGGTCGGTCGTTCGGATATGTGTTATTAAGCATGCTTGACAGTTGCCCGGCAGGTTCGCTTTGCGTGGCAACAGGACTACATGCGGAACAACCGCAGGATCGGATAAATCGGGGATCGCATGAGCGACGAAGAAACTCTTGAACACGAAGCGGTGCCAGAGGCTGGCGGCGTCGGTGCGCGGCTCAAGCGCGCGCGCGAACAGGCCGGGCTCGATCTCGAACAGGTCGCCGCCGAAACGCGCATTCCGCAGCGGCACCTGCTGACGATAGAGGAGGGCGCCCTGACAGATCTGCCGGCGCGCACCTATGCTGTCGGCTTCTCGCGTACCTATGCCCGGCTCGTCGGGCTGGATGAACGGGAAATAGTCGATCAGGTGCGCGAAGAACTGGCGCAGGGCAACGATCGCAGCGTCACCCCGGCCAAGTTCGAACCGGGCGATCCTGCGCGTGTACCCGGCCGTGGTCTTGCATGGTTTGCGCTGTTCGCCGCCGTGCTTCTGATGGGCGGCATCTACGCCTTCTACAGCAGCTATTTCGCGCCGGGCCTCGGCCCCGCACCGCTGAAGGGGCCCGAAGAACAGGTGGCGACGAATGCCCAGGGCGCTGCCACGCCTGCCCCGGCACAGACTCCGGCTGCGACCGGGCCCGTCGTCTTCACCAGCGAAATGGATGATACCTGGGTCAAGTTCTACGACAGCAAGGGTGATCGGCTGTTCGAAGCGCAGATGGCCAAGGGCGACAGTTTCACCATTCCCGCCGATGCCGAAGGGCCGCAGGTCTGGACCGGGCGTCCCTACGCCCTCGCAATTACGGTCGGCGGCCGCGCTGTTCCCAAGCTTTCGGAAGAGGACGAGATCATCAAGGATGTTCCGGTGACGGCAGAGGCATTGCTGGCGCGCGCCGATCGGCCTGCCGGCCCTGCGACACCGGCGCCCAGCGGCGGCTGAATCGCCCTTCTGTCGAAAGGGGATAAGCCCCTTCATGGCCTCGACAGCTTCGCGGCCCTAGTGCAGTTTTGGTTACTATAAATACTCGTGTGGAGCTTCTCCCGATGACTTTCGGATCGTTCGCCCGTCACCTCTCCTTCGTGGGTGCGGGTTTTGCCCTGCTGGCTACTTCGACGCCTGCCTTGCCGCAGGACGGCAATGACGAAGCGCGCCTGCGCCGTCTCGAATCGGAAGTTCGTGCGCTTCAGCGCAAGGTATTCCCCGGCGCCGACGGGCGCTTCTTCGAACCGGAAATCAGCGCACAGCCCACAGCGCGGCCCACTGCTCCGTCGACATCCACCACAGCGGTCACGGATATTCTGGCACGGCTCGATGCGCTGGAAACGCAGCTCCAGCGCCAGACTGCCCTGAACGAAGAAAACGGCAATACCATCCGTCTGCTGGCGGAACGGGTCGAAGCCCTCGAAGCGGCGCGGTCGGGCAGCATGCCAGCGCCTTCGTCGACTTTCACACCGGTGCCCACCTCGACCTCGTCGTCCAGTGCCGGTGCGACGCCCGCACCGGCTCCAGCCCCTGCGGCCCAAGCCGGGCCTACGCAGGAACGACTGGCGAAGGTCCAGGCCATCGCCAAACCCCAGACGGACGATCCGCTCGACGATGAATATTCCTATGGCTTCCGCCTGTGGGAAGCGAAGCTTTATCCAGAAGCGCAGCAGCAGCTGACCATGTTCGTGGAACAGAACCCCAATCACTGGCGCGCTACCTATGGCCGCAACCTCCTTGGCCGTGCCTATCTCGACGATGGGAAGGCCAAGGAAGCGGCCCCCTGGTTCCTGAAAAACTATCAGGACGACAAGACCGGTGCGCGCGCTGGTGACAGCTTGCTGTATCTGGCGGAATCGATGATCGCGCTGAACGATACGCGCCGTGCATGTATCGCCCTGGCGGAATTTGCAGAAACATATCCCGCGCTCGCCTCTGGCCGCCTGCAAACCCAGTACGATGCCAATCGCGGCAAGGTGAAGTGCAATTGACGGATCGCTCGATCCGCCGCTGATCGAGCGTTTTCGGGGCGACCTCGCTCCCCTCTGGCCGGGAATGGACAGGCCCGGGGCCGCATTGGGCCTCGCTGTTTCAGGGGGCGGGGACAGCCTCGCCCTGCTCCTGCTCGCCAATGCGGCACTGCCCGGCAGGGTAAAGGCGGCAACGGTCGATCACGGCCTGCGTCCGGAAAGCGCCGATGAAGCGGACAGGGTGGCCCGCTATTGTGCCGAACTCGGCATCACGCACACGACGCTCACCGTATCCGTTGCGCGCGGCAATACGCAGGAACAGGCGCGCAAGGCCCGTTACGCGGCGCTCGGCGATTGGGCCGAAGAAAACGATCTCGACGCCTTGGCCACGGCTCATCAGATGGATGACCAGGCCGAAACATTCCTGATGAGGCTCAATCGCGGCAGCGGTCTGGCCGGGCTGTCGGCAATCCGGGCCCTTGGCTCGGTACCCTCGGTTCCGGTCGGGCTAGTCCGTCCCTTGCTGCGCTGGCGCCGCGATGAACTGGCGGCGATCGTCGAACGGTTCGGCTGGTCGGCTGTCGATGACCCGTCGAACCATGACGATCGATACGACAGGGTGCGCATGCGCCGGGTTCTGGCCGAATGCGACTGGCTCGACATTTCGGCGATCGAGAAAAGTGCCGGCTATCTTGCCGAAGCCAACAACGCGATCGAATGGATGGTTAACCGCGAATATGCCGAATGCGTGACCCCGGTCGACGACGCGGTTTGCTATGCGGCCCTGCGCACCGGCGTACCGCATGGCCTGATCAGGGCAGGCGTGATCCGCACGATCTACCGCCGGTTCGGCAAAAGCATCGGGCAGGGCGAGGCGGCGGAACTGGCGGACAGTCTGGTCGCCGGCAGAAAATCGAATGTCGGCGGCTTGCAGGCCCATGTGGAAGACCGTGGGGGCGAACGTCTGTGGGTCTTCCGCGCGGAAGTCCCGCGCCGGACCGGATGACCCGCATCGCTAGATGATGCTGTCGCCGTGGCTCATCCGCTGGCCATTGGTAATCACGACCTTGTCGCCCTTCTTGGCAATGGCGAACAGCCGCTCGGCGATCTCGTCCGGCACGCCTACGCAGCCGTGGCTGGCATAGCCGTTCTGGACTTCGCTACCGCCATGAATGGCAACGCCGTCGGATGTCAGGAACATGCTCCATGGCATGGGGGCATTACCGTATTTCTCGGACACATTGTGCCGCTGCTTCCACAGGATCGGGAATACGCCAGTGGGGGTCGGGTGGTCGTCCGTGCCCAGCATGACTGCAGCCGCGCCGATTTCATAACCGCCCCGGAAGATCGAGATGACCCGCGCTTCCAGATCCACCGTCACCAGCAGCGGGCCGTCCGGCACGCCTTCGTCGTCCCAGTGCCATTCGCCGTATTTGATCGGCCCTTCGATCGGAAGGATGCGGCGCACGGTATAAAGCCGCTTTGCATCGGCAATGGCCTTTGCAGCGATCGCACCATGGGCATGAACCGGTTTCGCCGCGACAGGCGCCTTGGATACGGATGGGCCGGCAAGCGGGTTTTCGGCGGACGCTCCGCTACCGATCGCAACGCCCGCCAGAACGAGCGCAGCCGCGACGGTTCCGCCGCCAATCCACTTCAGAATCACATCCATGGACAGGTTATGCCCGCAAAACGCTTAATGTTCCACTTTGCGCAAAAAGCCGTCCCATTGGGGCACGATGGCAGGCGGTCGCGCTAACCGCGCAGCGCGCAAGCCTCACGGGCGAGCTGTTCGACTTTGGCTTCATCTACCGCTCCACGCGGCGCGACCCAGCTGCCGCCCACGCAGAGCACGGGATCGAACGCCAGCCACTCTGCCGCATTGTCCAGCGAAACGCCGCCGGTCGGGCAGAAGCGACACTGGCCGAAGGGCGCTGCCAAGGCCTTGAGGGCCGGCAACCCGCCAGCCGCCATCGCGGGGAAGAACTTGAAATGCGTCAGCCCCAGATCGAGCCCGCGCATGATGTCTCCGGCATTGGCGATGCCCGGCAGAAACGGAATGTCGTCGCGGATTGCCGCCTTGCCCAGCGGCTTGGTCAGGCCCGGCGAAACGATGAACCGGCTTCCCGCATCGACCGCGCTGGCAAGGTCGCGCTCATTGGTCACAGTGCCTGCACCCACGATAGCACCTTCGACCTCGCTCATCGCGCGGATCGCATCCAGCGCGGCGGGTGTCCGCAAGGTTACTTCCAGGATGGGCAGGCCACCAGCGACGAGCGCCCGTGCCAGCGGCTTGGCATGTTCCAGATCGTCGACCACGATCACCGGGATTACCGGGGCGGTCTGCATGATGTCGGCTATGGTCATGGGTGTTCCCTGACGAAGGCTGCGGCGGCCCCGAACAGGCCGGGCTGCGGATGAACGATGAGCTTGACCGGGATCGAGGCCATCAGCTCCTGGAAGCGTCCCTTGGACTTGAACCTTTCGGAAAAGCCCGATTTGAGCAGCGTGTCCCGGATGCGATAACCAAGGCCGCCCGCGATCACGACACCGCCGAAACCGCCTTGGGCAAGGGCGATGTCGCCCGCAACACTGCCCAGCGACATGCAGAAACGATCCACTGCCGCAGCAGCTAGGCTGTCGCTGCCGTCCTGCCCGCGCTTCCAGATCGCGATATCGTCTTCCTCGGCGACCGGCCGGCCCTCCATGGATGCCAGCGCCTGATAGATGTCGGAGATGGCCGGGCCCGCCACCACGCGCTCGACCGATACCCGTACGTGCCGTTTGCGCAGACGAGCCAGGATGGCATCGTCGATCTGGTCGAGCGGGGCGAAATCGATATGGCCGCCTTCGGTCGCCGACACGCGGTATGTGCCGTCAGCTTCGCGATAGAGATGCGCCACCCCCAGGCCGGTACCGGGGCCGAGCACACTCAGCCGGCCCGTCGGCGCCAGCGGCTTGTCGGGGCCGGTCAGGTGGATGAACTGGTCCTCGTCGACACGCGCGACCGCATGGGCGACCGCTTCGAAATCGTTGACGATGCAGTATTCTTCGACGCCCAGCTTTTCCCTCACCAGTGCCGGGCGAATGATCCAGGGATTGTTGGTAAAGCGGATGACGTCGCCGCCGACGGGGCCCGCGATCGCCATCGACACGCGCGGCGGCAGGGATCCGCCCATCCGGCCGCGAAAATCCTCCCACGCCGTCTGGAAGCTGGCATGATCCTCGGTATGCAGCGTTTCCGGTTCGCTCAGGCTGATCGTGCCGTCATCGGCAACCGTCGCAATGGCGAAGCGTGCGTGGGTGCCCCCGATGTCGACGCTGACCAGTTCCATCGTCACAGGCCTGCCATCGCCATCATCGAAGACGCTCCCTGTTCGGCACCGTCGGCATTGCTGCGGAACATGGCGAACAGTTCGCGGCCCATTCCCGTTTCGGGTTCGGGCGCAGGGGCCGGCTCGCGTGCATCGAGATCGGCATCGGTCGAAAGCTGACCCGTAGCTGCGCAAACGCGCACGATATCGCCGTCGCGCAGTTTCGACAGCGGCCCGCCGCCCAGCGCCTCGGGCGTGCAGTGGATTGCCGCGGGCACCTTGCCCGATGCGCCGGACATGCGACCGTCCGTTACCAGCGCGACCTTGTACCCTCGGTCCTGCAGAACGCCGAGTGCAGGGGTCAGCTTGTGCAATTCGGGCATACCGTTTGCTCTCGGCCCCTGAAACCGCACTACAACCACTACATCACACTGTAGTTCGCCCAATTCAAACGCTTGATTGACATCCTTTTGCGTTTCGAAAACCCGGCAGGGCGCTTCGATGGTCCAGCGCTCGCGTTTCACTGCGGAGGATTTGAAGCACGCCCTTCCTAAATTCCCCTGCACGAGACGCATGCCGCCGTCTGCCTGAAACGGGTCCGATGCCGGCCGCAGCATCTCCGTATCCCCCGACGGTCCCGGGTCTCGCCACGTCAGATCGTCGCCGTTCATGCCGGGTTCTTTGCTGTAGCTTTCGAAGCCGCCGTCCCAGATGGTAAGGATATCGCGGTGCGCCAATCCTTCATCGAGCAGCGTGCCGATCACATAGCCCATGCCGCCAGCTTCATGGAAATGGTTCACGTCGCCCGATCCATTGGGGTAAACGCGCGCTACCAGCGGCACGGCGCTGGACAGCTCCGACAGATCGTTCCAGTCGAACCGGATGCCTGCCGCGCGTGCCATCGCCGGTATGTGGATCGCATGATTGGTCGACCCGCCCGTCGCCAGCAAGCCGATGGCTGCGTTCACGATGGCCTTTTCATCCACCACTCGCGCCAGCGGACGGAAGTCTTCGCTCGATTTCCCGATTGCGGCAAGGCGGTGGGTAGCTGCGCGGCTCAGCTCCTGCCGTAACTTGGCGCCAGGCTGCACAAAGGCCGCGCCCGGTACATGCAGGCCCATCATTTCCATCATCATCTGGTTGGAATTGGCGGTTCCATAGAACGTGCATGTGCCCGGCGAATGATAGCTGCCCATTTCGCTCGCCAGCAATTCATCGCGGGTGGCCTTGCCCTCTGCGTAGAGCTGGCGGGTGCGCTGCTTTTCCTTGTTGGATATGCCTGTGCCCATCGGTCCAGAGGGCACAAAGATCGCTGGCAAGTGCCCGAAACGCAGCGCCCCCATGAGGAGCCCCGGAACGATCTTGTCGCAAATGCCCAGCAGCGCCATGCCATCGTACATCGCATGGCTGAGGGCGATCGTCGTCGAGAGCGCGATCGTATCGCGGCTGAAGAGCGAAAGCTCCATTCCGGCCTCGCCCTGAGTGACGCCGTCGCACATGGCCGGGGTCCCGCCGGCCACCTGCATCGTCGCACCGACTTCGCGTGCCCAGATCTTCATCCGCTCGGGATAGCGATAATAGGGCTGATGCGCCGACAGCATGTCGTTGTAGGCGGTCACGATGCCCAGATTGGGTCCCCTCGCAGCACGAATAGCCTCCTGATCCTCTTCCGCCCCGGCAAAGGCATGGGCGAGGTTGGAGCAAGACAGGGAGCCGCGATTGACCTGTCGCTCGCCCTCCCGATCCATCAAGTCGAGATAGTCGGCCCGGCTGTCCCGGGAATTCTCGATCACGCGCTGGGTAACGCGATGAATAGTATCGTTGAGCGTTTTATTCGTCATGCCAGCTCACCCCGTCCCGTTCTGCAAGAGCGATCGCAGCATTTGGTCCCCAACTGCCCGCCCCATAAGTTTTTGGCTTTATGCCTTTGTCTGCCCACAATTGGCGGATGGCATCGATCCACTCCCACTGCGCCTCGATCTCGTCACGCCGCACAAACAAGGTCTGGTCGCCCTCGATGAGGTCAAGCAGCAAACGTTCGTAGGCAATGCGCCTCACAGTCCCGGAAAAAGCATCCGGCATGGCAATATCGAGCGGAATCTGGCGCAGCCTGATCCCTTCGCGATCGAGCCCGGGGACCTTTGCCATCATGGAAAGCTGGACATTTTCTTCCGGCTGGATTCCGATGACGAGGCGGTTGGGCTGAGTGGTCGCACCCCGGCCTTCGAAGATCGAATGCGGGACACACCGAAACTGCACGACGATCTCGGTTACCCGCTCGGGCAACCGTTTGCCGGTTCGTAGGTAGAAGGGGACTCCCTTCCAGCGCCAGTTGTCGACATGCGCCTTCAGCGCAACGAACGTCTCGGTAACGCTGTCCCTGCCTAGCTCTTCATCATAGCCGGGGACCGGGCTGCCATTGACTGCGCCGGCCCTGTATTGGCCGGTAACGGTTTCATCGGCAGCTACTGGACGAAGGGCGCGTAAAACCTTGACCTTTTCGTCGCGCACTGCGGTAGAGCCAAAGCTCGTCGGAGGCTCCATCGCCACCAGCGCCAGCAGCTGCAGCATGTGGTTTTGAACCATGTCACGCAACGCACCGCTATCGTCATAATAGGCTACGCGCGATTCCAGGCCGACGGTTTCCGCTACGGTGATCTGGACGTGATCGATGTAGTTCGAGTTCCACACGGGCTCGAGCAGTATGTTGGCAAACCGCAAAGCGAGAAGGTTCTGGACCGTCTCCTTACCGAGATAGTGATCGATGCGAAAAATGCGGTCTTCGCTGAACGCCTTGGCTACTGCATCGTTTATTTCTTCGCTCGATGACAGATCGATGCCGAGAGGCTTTTCCAGACCGATACGAACATTGCCTTTGGTCAGCCCGGCGTGAACAAGACCGTCGATCGTCGCTTCGAACAGGCTTGGTGCGGTCGACAGGAAGATCGCCAACCCCTTCACGTACTCGCCCACCTCGCGGGCAAGTTCGTCATAGCCTTCGAGCGTGGTAGCATCGACCGGCACGTAGCTTAGGCGATTGAGGAATTCGGCTACACCGCCGCGTCGGTGATCCGGCAGGTATTTTTCGAGCGCCTCCCGAGCGAAATCCCGAAACTCCTTGGTGGACATTTCCGATCGAGCCGTCCCCACGATCTTGAGGTCGGGTTCGAGCAGTCCATCGGCGTCGAGGGCGCATAAGGATGGAAGCAGCATGCGCTGCGACAAGTCGCCAGTCGCGCCGAACAATAGCAGTCGATCTGCGGTCAAGGTCATGCCTGGGGCCACCCACTCACATCTTTTCTCCCTCGAGCGGCGGTTATCAGGGGCACACAATGCATGCCAGCCGGCTGCATTCCTATTCTTTCGTAACGCGAATTGAACTTGAACGGAAATCATTGGCGCCGAAGCTTGTCAGAAAGCTGACGTCGGCGGCATCCCTTCCTACGCCGATCTTTATGGTTTCGGCGGGGTCGGCCATGCCCGTGGCATCCACGAGCTGCCATGTGCCCCCGTCGCGCGTGTACGGATCGGCCAGAAAAACCTCCGCTACCGCGTGGAAATCGGGCGGATCGACGCCGGGCGCGTAACATGCGACATAGCGGGCAGGAATGGTGCTAGCGCGCGCAAGCGTTACGAGCATATGCGCGTAGTCGCGACAGATGCCTTGGCGAGCGATGAAGCTTTCGGCCGCACCGGTCTTGGTCGTCGAACTGCCAGGAACGTAGCTGAAATGTTGGTTAATCCAGTCACGGATTGCCGCGATCCTTGCTCCACCGGTTGTATCGGCGAAGCGCGATTCCACGAATGTCTGAAAGTCGTCGGCGGGGCAGTAACGGCTATCGAACAAATACTCGACCACATCTCCGGGCATTTCATGGGGGGGAAGGCCTGATAGCTCTTCGAGCGGCGATAGCTGCCGATCAAGTTCAACTTTGGCCCGATACGCGACTTCGAAGTCGCCTTCGGTACGAATCCAGATTCTCTCACCGATGTCGTCTTTCGCAGGAACGCGCGCGCAATGGGCACCGCTGCCCAGCCGAGTATCGGTCGAAAGAATTCTCTGTTCCGGAATTTCCGCAGCTTCGAATTGCAGCAAGACATCCGTCGGGGCGCCCAGGTGAAAGGCGAAGCGGGTTTCTATGATGATCGGCATATGCGTGGTGAACGCTGCACGGGGGCGTTCGTTTCACCGGGCCCAGAAACGGTAAAGGGCTCCGCAAGGGAGCCCTTTGAAACTCGTTAGTCAGACACTTAGTCAGCCGTGAACAGCCACTTCCAAATGCTCCACATGGTGATACCTCCTGTTGGTGCAGGAGTTAAGTGCCATTAACCATACTTGTTTGTAAAGCCTAAACCATGTTTGCGGCGCCTCTGGTTTGGTCTGAACTGTTTAGTTCCAGTAAGTTAGTTAATGAAATCGGACGCGAAAAAGCGAAGCCTTGAACCTGTTGGCAGCCAATCAGCTCCAGCATGTCGATATCGTTAGGGTTTTCCAGACCTTCGGCTACGACATTGATTCGGGCCTCTCGACCCATCGCGGCGACGCTTGAGACGATGGCCCGGGCTTTTGGATCTTTCGCCATGTTCGATACGAAAAGGCGGTCAATTTTAATTTCGTCAAACGGCAACTCGTAGAATGCTTCGTAGCTCGCTGAGCCAATCCCGAAATCGTCCATCGAGACCTTTACGCCAACCAATTTGATTTCATCTAGAATACTTGCCGCAACGGCATAATCCGAAATGCGGGATGTTTCGGTAATTTCTAGTACCAGATATTCCGGATCGAAGCCTGTCGATTGAAGTGCATGTTGGATGATCCCGACTATTCTCATATCCCCGAGCAAAGTGGCCGAGATGTTGACCGACATCGTGATCTTACTCCCGCGAAAATGAAGTAGCTTTCCGGCTGAGCAAGCAGTGTGCAAAACGTATCGAGTGAGATGTTCCATCCTTCCAGCCTTCTCGCACTGCTGGATAAAGTGGACAGGCGATATGAATCCGCGCGCCGGGTCGTGCCAGCGAACTAACGCTTCAACGCCTGCTAAATTCTTAGACGCTAGGCAGATTTTCGGTTGGTAAACGCAATAAATTTCGCCGACGTCCATAGCCTGATCGATGCGTGCACGTAAGGAAATATCCCAGAGAAGATCGTTTTGCGATCCAGTCTCTGCAAAAGTTATTGGATCATGGGCTTCCGAGGTTTCTTCCGCTGCTGCGACAGCCGCTGCTAATCTAAGAGGGGGGTCCCCCTCAACCGCGGCGACGCCGAAGGTTATCCCGACATCAACTGAGAAACCGCCCACTTGTATGGGTGCTGCGAAAATCGCCCTTAGGCCCTCGAGATGCTCAATGACGCTTTCTGCATCATCATTTGCTACGTGCCAGCCAAGATGGTGACCTTCACTGTAGATAGCTAGTTTTGAGTCTGCGGCGCGCAAACGATCTACCAATTTGAGTACGTAAATTCCTTTGTCGTCCGATTTGAGGGTTTTTAGAACGCGCTCATAATTTTGTATCTTGGCAACCACTATATGGCCCGTCCCGACGTTCTCCTTGCCCAGGCGAGCTTCAAGAGCACGGAGCTTGGGTAGCCCAGTTTCAGTGTTAACCATCTCGACACGGCGCTTCCAGCGACTACGTGATCTGAATGCGGCGAAAGTTGCAAGCAAGGTCAGGGCGTACGATAGGTCTACACGTACTGCCAATTTTGAAGTAAAAAACAGCAATATTGGAGCAAATATTGCAATTGCGGTATACCCGACCCAGCGTCTTTTGCGTGAGTTTCCGAGAATTATTATAATACAGAGTAGCGCGGCAAAGATAAATAAGACAACCGCTCCTCGAAGATAGTTTGTATGCCCGGATTTAAGAGTCTCGCCGGCGTATATATCTACGAAGCTCAATGGAGCATCAATCATCATAGGTATGGGTTGCTGTGCCCCGGCAACCCGGTTGCTATGGCCCAGAATGGCCACCTTGCCAGTGACATCGACTCTCGAGGAATCGAGCGTCCCTCGAGAGTTGATGAGATCACCGATTGAAATGGTCGGGATTTTAAAATGTCCAAAGCCATAATCGACAGGGTATTTGGACGAGCGCTCTCCAATTGTGCCAGCTATAGCCGACCCAAATGCACGATAATCAGTGCCATTATACTTATATGTATGGTGAAGTTCCCAAGCAAAGCCAAACCAGTTTCGATCCGTCTGGTCGGAGATTACTCGTTCGGCTGAACCGGAAATAGATTTGTCGGTGGCCCGATGCGTTTTGTTGACACCGGAGGCAAATGCAACTCTATCCACAACGGTGATCCGAGCGCCCAAGTCGGCAATCGCGCGGGCTAGACGAGCATCGGCATTGGGATCATTTGATTTGGCAAAGGTCACATCGAGAAATACTTTCCCAACTCCGCGACGATCTAGCTCATCCAGGGCCTCGGCTACTTCATACCGCGCTTGGGGCTCGTCCGGATCATTCAAGGCCTCATCTGAAGATATGAAAACCACATCACCCGATGGGCTGCGTTCAGCTATTCGCGACTGCACCAGCCACAAGAACTGATCGACCGGTTCGAGCAGTAAGACGGCAAACATTGCGAGGCTTATGAAACCGGCCCACATCACGTGTCGCAGACGCTCTAACAGGCGCCCGCTAAAAAGCGAACGTGTCCGGGCAAGGAGATGCCTGGCAGGGTTCGAGGTGCGTGTTTCGCCCATCGATTACCCTTATGGAGGTCTTAAGTTTAAAAAAGGTTTGACGAAGGGTGAGAGAATCCACCGGGTTCGCAGCAAGCCGTGGGTTTCAGTGGTAAATTTGGCTTTAGGAATTACCGGTAAAACCCGCTGATACGTCGACAGGCAGTTGCGAACGCGCCGGTAAATTACCCTTGTTGCTGAACCGCATAAGGGTCGCGGTGTCGAAGGGGCGCATTCCGACGACGCCCTAAGTTCGCATTAGGCGCAGGCTGCTCCAAAAAGATCATGCGCATCGCTATCTTCGATCAAAACATCCACGATGTCGCCTGCCGACAGGCCTGGACGTACGTTGCGAAGGTAAACCGCGCCGTCGATTTCTGGCGCGTCGGCTTGGCTGCGACCGGTTGCGCCAATGTCGCCATCTTCGTCGGGCTCGCCAACCTCGTCGATTATCACGGGGATCGATTTGCCGATCTTGTCGCGAAGCTTGGCGGCACTGATACGCTCAGTCACTTCCATGATGCGGGCATAGCGGTCTTCTTTGACGGATTCCGGCACCGGGTCAGGCAGATTGTTGGCCTGTGCACCATCGACAGGTTCGAACCGGAATGCGCCCACACGGTCCAGTTGAGCCTCTTCCAGCCAGTCGAGCAGGTACTGGAAATCCTCTTCGGTTTCTCCAGGGAAGCCGACGACAAAGCTAGAACGAATAGCGATTTCAGGACAAATTTCCCGCCAGCCCTTCAAGCGTTCCAGCACCTTCGCCTCATTGGCAGGACGCTTCATTGCGCGAAGGACCTTGGGGCTCGCATGTTGAAACGGTATGTCGAGATACGGCGTCAGCAACCCTTCGGCCATGAGCGGAATGACCGCATCTACATGGGGGTAGGGGTACACGTAATGCAGCCGAACCCACGGAGGGGTGCCGCCGCCAATGTCGAGCTGTCCCAGTTCCCGCGCAAGATCGGTCATATGCGCACGAACATCACGACCCTTCCAGGTGCGGGTTTCGTGGCGTGTGTCGACACCGTAGGCGCTGGTATCCTGACTAATTACCAGCAGTTCCTTTGTTCCCGCGGCAACCAGCTTCTCTGCTTCGCGCAGCACCGCATCGATCCTGCGGCTGGCTAGCTTGCCCCGCAGATCCGGAATGATGCAGAAGGCGCAGGAGTGGTTGCAGCCCTCGGAGACCTTCAGATAGCTGTAATGGCGCGGCGTCAGTTTGATATCCGGCTGGGGGATCAGGTCGACATACGGACCTTGGGAGGGCGGGGCATAGGTATGGACCGCGTCCACCACCTGTTCGTACTGATGCGCACCTGTCACGGCGAGGACCTGCGGATGGGCAGCGCGGATGGCGTCGGCCTCCTCGCCCATGCAGCCGGTCACGATCACACGACCATTTTCCGCGATTGCTTCGCCGATGGCAGCAAGGCTTTCTTCCTTGGCCGAATCGAGAAAGCCGCATGTATTCACAAGGACCACATCGGCACCGGCGTAATCCGGGCTCATCGCATAGCCATCCGCGCGTAGACGGGTAAGAATGCGTTCGCTGTCGACCAGCGCTTTCGGGCAGCCGAGGGAAACCATACCGACCTTCTTCTGGTCGGGGATTGGGGTGGTAGTGGTGGTCATGATTGCGCGCGCCTCTACACCTCTATGCACCATTGCGCTAGCGTCGTGCGTATTGCGCATTAGCGGAAGGATGGGAAATGGGCGAAATCAACTGGTTGGCGGTGGTGCTCGGTGCCGTGGCGTTCTTTCTGGTCGGCGTCATCTGGTATGGAATGGTGTTCGGAAAGGCTTGGCAGAAAGCGGCAGGCATTTCCGATGAACAGTTAAAGCGCGGCAACATCGGCCTGATTTTCGGTCTCGCCTTCATCGCCGAACTGATGATCGCATTGACACTTGGACACTCGATTGCGCGTAGCGGGGCCAGTGATCGTGCTGTGATGATGATGGCTGTAGGCTTCGGCGCCACCATTATGGTGCCGGCGATCGGCATCAACTATCTTTTTATGCGCAAAACGCTGACGCTCTTTCTTATCGATGCCGGGCACTTCATTGTCGGCATGGCAGCGATGGGCGGAGTTTTTCTGCTGTTCCGTTAGTCTATGCGTCGATCAGATCGTCGCGATCCCGCCCATCGCCATTGGTTTCGCCATTCGGCGTGGGTATGATTTCCACCACGACATCGCCGCTCTGAAGAGTTTGGCATTCGTCTTCCCAGAAACCGAGCGCCCGGCCGTTGCGATAAACGCGCAAGCCGCGGCCTCCTGTTTTTAGCTCGCTGATGGCCAGGCCGCACTCTTCATCGGTAATCCGGCGCTCGACAAGCTGCACGCGGCCCGAAACGCTGGCGAGGTCGGCAAGATATTCAGCGATATGTTCGCCCTTTGCGCTTCCGGCGAGAAGCAGTCCGGTAAAACGAACGGGGTTGATCACATTGTTTGCGCCAGCCTGCCTGGCCAGGGATTCGTTATCGTCCGCCCGCACAACCGCGCTGATGGGCACATGCGGCGCAAGGGCGCGCACGGTCAATGTAATCAGGATCGTCGTATCATCGCGACCCGCGGATACCAGAACGTTCTGGGCTTCGCTAATGCGGACGGCCTTCAGCGTCTGATCGCGCGTCGCATCGGCAGCCATTATGTTGCAGCCCAGGGCTTCTGCCTCGTGAAGCCTTTCCTCGCTTGGATCGATAACGACGATGCAGGACGGGTCGGTTCCACGCTCGATCAGTTCACCGACTGCTTCGGAACCGGAAATGCCGTAGCCGAGCACCACGATGTGGTTGGAAAGCTGTTCCTGAATGCGGGCCATGCGCCATTTCTCCCAGCTGCGCTTGATGATGAAATTGTAGGCCGTACCCACAAAAATGAAGAAAACCGCGAAGCGAATTGGCGTGACGATCACCGCCTCGACCAGCCGCGCGCGATCCGAAATGGGGGCGATGTCGCCAAAACCGGTCGTGGTAATGGAGATCATCGTGAAATAGATGACGTCGAGAAAGCTTACCTCGCCGTCGAGATTGTCGACCAGCCCTTCACGGTCCCACCAGTGGATCATGACGACCACGAAGATGAGGAACAGCGCGAGACCGAGGCGGATACCGAGGTCCCCCCACACCGGTATCTTTAACGCGCGCCTTAGCGGCTGAAAGCGCGGACCGCGATAGGTGCGCACCGTGGTGCTGGCGGCAATCCGGTCGACCTGCTTATTGCTGCTCATGCTTACGCTAGGTGGGCGGGGAACGGTGCAAGGTCAACATAATCGCGCTTACGAAGTAAAACGGTCTGCGAGCGCGCCGAGCGACGAGTGGTGGGTCAGGTCCAGCTGGAGTGGGGTGACCGAAATGTAACCTTCGTCGATCGCCTCCAGATCAGTGCCATGATCCAGCGTGTGTTCGATCGCTTCTAGGCCAAACCAGTAGTATTTGAACCCTCGGGGGTCGCGGCCCTCGACTACGGTCCCGCGCGAATAGTCATGGAACCCTTGCCGAACTGCGCGGATACCTTTGACTTCCGCTGGGGGAAGGGGGGGGAAGTTGACATTGACGAGGGTGCGCTGCGGCAGCGGTGTGTCGAGCAGCGGCGCCAGCACCTTGGCACCCCATTCGATGGCGGCGCTGAACGGCACGTCCGCGCCCATGCCTTCCTTCGCATAAACCTGGCTGAGCGCGATTGAGCGGATGCCGGCTAGTGCTCCTTCAATCGCGGCCGAGACAGTGCCGGAATAGGTAATGTCGTCAGCCAGATTGGCACCGCGATTGACCCCTGACAAAATCACATCAGGTTGCGCGTCCATGACCTTGCGCATGCCCATGGTCACTGCGTCGGTGGGTGTCCCGGTCACGGAAAAGCGACGATCGTCGTGCTTGCGGAGCCGCACGGGGCGCGCGAGCGTAAGGGCGTGTCCCATACCCGACTGTTCCTCGTCCGGGGCGCAGATCCAGATATCGTCGCTGAACTGGCGTGCGATGCCTTCCAGAACCTTGAGGCCAGGAGCGTGAATGCCATCATCATTGGTAAGGAGAATACGCATCAGGACACGGCCTCCAGCCTGTCTACTCCGCCCATATAGGGCGTGAGCGCATCCGGCACGGTAACGCTGCCATCGGCGTTCTGGTAATTTTCCATCACAGCGACCAGGGTGCGCCCGACTGCGAGGCCCGAGCCGTTGAGAGTGTGAACGAAAGCGGTCTTCTTTTCACCTTCCGGGCGATAGCGTGCGTTCATGCGGCGAGCCTGGAAATCTCCCGTATTCGAGCACGAGGAGATCTCGCGCCAGGCGCCCTGGCCAGGCAGCCAGACTTCCAGATCGTATGTCTTTCTCGCGCCGAAACCCATGTCGCCGGTGCACAACAGTACGCGACGGTATGGCAGATCAAGCGTTTGAAGTAGCTGTTCTGCACACTCTGTCATACGCTCGTGTTCGGCAGCGCTGTCTTCAGGGCGGCAGATACTGACCATCTCCACCTTTTCGAACTGATGCTGGCGGATGAAGCCGCGCGTATCGCGGCCCGCGGCGCCTGCTTCCGAGCGGAAGCACAAGGTGTGCGCCGTCAGGCGGATCGGTTGGGTGAGATCGGGCAGGATCTCACCCGCAACGGAAGCCGTCAGCGAAACTTCCGACGTCGGTATCAGCCAGCGGTCATCGGTCGTGCGGAAGCTGTCTTCGGCAAACTTGGGCAGTTTGTCGGTGCCATACATGGCGTCGTCATTGACCAAGACCGGCGGGTTGCACTCGGTATAGCCGTTCTTGCGGGTCTGCGTATCCAGCATGAACTGCGCCAGCGCGCGGTGGAGCCGCGCCATGTCGCCGCGCAGGAAAGTGAACCGGGCGCCCGACAGCTTGGCCCCGGTTTCGAAGTCCATACCCAGCGCAGGGCCGAGATCGGCATGTTCCTTCGGTTCGAAATCGAATGCGCGCTTTTTGCCCCATTGATGGACTTCGACATTGTCAGCCTCGTCCTTCCCATCGGGCACGTCGTCGGCTGGAAGGTTGGGAAGCGTAGCGAGCAGATCGTCGAGTTCGCTGCCGGCGGCACTGGCGGCATCTTCCCATTGCGGCATGCTGGCCTTGATTTCGGCAACTTCGGCCTTGAGCGCTTCGGCCTTGTCCTTGTCGCCCTGGCCCATGGCCTGTCCGATCGCCTTGGAGGCATCATTTCGGCGGCTCTGCGCCTGCTGGACCTTGGTGCTCGCTTCGCGCTTTTTCGCGTCGAGGGCGATAATGCGATCCGCCACAGGATCGGCGCCGCGACGTGCAAGAGCGGCGTCGAAAGCTTGCGGATTGGCTCTGATATAGGCGATGTCGTGCATGGTCGCGGCCTATGCCTTTTCGTACCATGATTGGCCAGCCACTTCCCGCGTGGCCCCCCTTTTGCGGGCACGACTTGTCGAAGAATACGTTGAGGGGCACCTACCACAGTTCGAGAGGCCCCACCTTGATCGACCAGCCAATCCAGCCGCCACGACGTACGCATTTCATCGACGTGGCGGCTGGCGTGATAAGAGCGGGTCGCAAGCTAGGGGCGATAGATCCTGCCCAACTGGATAAGAATGCATTGCTGGACGGTGCGATGCAGGCAACCGGTCTCGATGATTTCGGCGATGATTGGTTCGAGCGGCCCTTCGATGCGCTACTGGACAGCGTGAAGAGCGAAGCGCGGCTCAACGCGGCAGGCGACTTGTCCGCGATGAAGCAATTTCACCATATTTTGCGCGATCGGCTGTATGCGCAGATGTGGTTCAAGCGGCACCCTGAAATTCTGGCTCGGCCATTGAGGAACCCGGTCGTGATCGTCGGGCCCATGCGGTCCGGAACGACGCGCCTTCATCGTCTTTTGGCGGGAGACAAACGTTTCGCGCATCTGCGCAGTTTCGAGACGATCAGTCCGGTACCACGTCCGGAGTTCGAACAAGTGCTGGCCGGAGAAAAAAAGGATTTCCGCCCGAAGCTGGCCAGCCGGATCATGAAAGTTGCACGGCTGGCCAATCCGCGCACTCTCTCCATCCATCCCACCGGCCCGTATGAACCTGAAGAGGAACTCGGTCTGCTGGTGGCAAGCATGTGGAGCATGAAGCACGACGCCCAGTGGCACGTGCCCTCCTATGCGCAGTGGTGCGAAAACGAAGACCCGGTCCCCGCATATCGTCACATGGCGAACCTTCTGCGTCTGATCGGCTGGTCACAGCAGGAAAGTTCCCTGCGCCCGTGGATCCTTAAAACGCCGCAGCATATGCTCGACCTGCCAGCCTTGCTCGAAGTGTTTCCCGATGCACGGTTGATATTCACTCATCGCGATCCGAAGCAGTTCGTGGCCAGCGCAGCCTCGCTGGCCTGGAATCAGCAGATCATTTATTCGGATCACTGCGACGCTACGCGTACAGGCCGGGAATGGCTGGGCAAGACCGCCACCATGATCGAACGGATGCGATCTTCGCGCGACCTGATTCCGGCCAACCGCATGATCGACATCCAGTACGAGGATATGGAAAGCGACTGGCGCGGAACGATGGAACGTGTCTACCGCTTCCTCGGACTCGATATGGCGCCGGCAATCCCCGCCATGCAGCGCTATCTCGACCGTTCGGCGAGGCTCAAGCGCCTACCGCACCGTTACAGTCTGGAGCAATTCGGGCTAAGGGAGCAAGAGGTGAGCGAACGGTTCGCCGATTATACCGAGACTTATGGTATTCCGACCGGCACGCCGATCAGCGATGCGAAGCGTTTTCGGTCGGGCGCATGACGAAAGGGGCGGAGCAATCGCTCCACCCCTTGCATTTACAACTCTCCGAATTTCCGCGTGGTCAAAATTTGACCTGGCCAGTCACGAATACGCGGCGTGGATCGCCGTAGAAGGCAGTCAGGTTCCCCTCCAGCCCGAGGACGGATCCGGTGACGAAATCGTATCCGGACACGATGTAGCGCTGATCGAAGAGGTTTTTCCCATGGATCCCGATGGACCAGCGATCACTGTCGTCGGTGTAGACGATGCTGGCATCGACCAATGCATAACCATCCTGATCAAGCGGCCCGGGAAGTTCGAACTGGCTCGCGTCTGAGCGCAGCGAAATCGAACCGAGGAAATCCACGATCCCTCTGGCCACGGGAATGCCCAGATCGAACCCGGTATTAACGGTTACGTCGGGGGTGTTCTGGAATACGCGCTGATCCGCAACGTCATTGCCGAGAGCGTCGATGAATGTGTTGTATTTGGCATCCAGCACGCCAAGCGCCCAGTTGAAGGTCAGGCGGCTGCCGGGTCCGGCAAAATTGCGGCCGACAACGGCCCGACCTTCGAATTCGACGCCGTTGACGTCCGCATCGCCCGCATTGGACGTAATGCCCACGAAGCTGTCGCTGATGCCATCGCCGTTGCTGTCGACGCCGACCGAGCCGGGGATCTGCACGTCGGTGTAATCGCCTTTGAAAGCGGCCAGGCTGATGAACAGACTGTCGTCGAGCAGGGAGGCTTTCCAGCCGATTTCGTAGCTGTCGACCGTTTCGGGCGCGAAGCTGAGAAATTCATACTGGTCCGCATAGTCGATATCGCCATCGCCATCGAGGTCCGGCGCTTGGCTCGTCTGGCCGCGCGGATCGAAACCGCCGCCCTTGAAGCCTTTCGAATAGGTGGCGTAAAAAGTGTGATTAGCGTTAGGTTTGAAAGAGAGCGAGGCGCGCGGGGTGAATTCCTTGAACGTAGCACTGCCGTTGAAGTCGCTCGTGACGGCAATCGGGACCGCGTCAGTGGGCGGGAAGAGATCGGAATACCCGCCGACGAATGTGGTGCGCAGAATGCGACTGGTCCGCTTGTCCCATGTATATCGGCCTCCGAGCGAGAGACTGAACTGATCGGTCAGATCGTAGGTGAAATCGCCGAATATCGACCAGGTCTTGGTATCGACATCACCCAGCGTCTGCGCATTGAGGCCGGGAAGATTCACGGACGGAATGGCGCCCGTTGTGAACAGTGCCACATCGAATGCAGTAAAGGCACTGGCATCGAGATAGTAGGCACCAAGGACGCCCGATAGGCGATCACCTTCATAAAGGAACTGGAGTTCCTGGCTGAATTGCTTGTTGCGGTAGATGGCGGGCACATCGAGATCGGCCTGGGGCAGGCTGTCGAAATCGATGGGAGTGGTCGAATGATCCTTGCGATAGCCGGTGATCGACTTGACCGTCATGGTGTCATTCAGCTCATACGCGATGGTCAGGCCGCCGCCATAGGCTTCGACCTCCTGATCCACGACATCAAGCCCGGCGCGGGTATCGTAGACATCGTCGAGGACGGGCGCGCCGGAAAATGCACCCGGCAGCAGGCGGTGGCCCTGGCGCGGGTCCGAATTGTCTTTCACATAATCGCCAGACAGGCGGATGAAGAGAGGGCCATTGTCGAATTCGATCGTGCCGCGGGCCCCCCAGACATCCTTGTTGTAGTTTTCGACACCTTCCTGAACCAGATTGTCGCCGAAACCGCCGCGCGACAGCCGGGCACCGCTGACACCCACCTTCAGGCTATCGGACACTGGTGTCGATGCGGTGACGATCAGATCTGCCTGATTATAAGATCCGTAGGTCCCACGGACCTTGATCTCGGTCTCGTCGGGCAGGGCGGCCGTGACGTATTTGATCGCGCCGCCGATCGTGTTGCGGCCGTACAGAGTGCCCTGCGGTCCGCGTAGAACTTCAATCCGCTCGACATCGTAGATATCGAGCACGGCACCTTGCGGGCGGTTCAGGTAGATGTCGTCGACATAAAGTCCAACTCCGGCTTCGAAGCCAGCCACAGGATCTTGCTGACCGACGCCGCGAATGAATGCGGTCAAGGTTGTATTGGTGCCGCGGCTGACCTCGAGCGTGAGGTTGGGCACTTCCTGCGCTAATTCAGTAATTTCGAGCGTGCCACTTTTGGCCAGTGCTTCGCCGGAAATGGCAGTGATGGAAAGCGGCACGTCCTGAATGCTCTCCTCACGCCGGCGCGCTGTCACCACGATTACGTTGTCGTCATCCACGACCGGGGCCGCCTGGTCTGTGTCCGTGGTCTGGGCAGACGCGGGCGCTGCAAGGAACGCGGCGGTTGCGGCGCTGCCAAGCAGGCCCGCAACGAGGAATCTGGTGGTTTTCATAATGTGAATCTCCCTCCCAATATCTTTATATGCTTCCCTGATACTGAAACCTGAACCACCTTTCAAGTTTGTTGTTGCGTCGAGTGGATGGCATCGGTAGCGTCGAGCCATGCGAGGGGGATTGAAATGAAGGCTGAGCAGGGGCCCGACCTGGCCAAGGCGCCCCGCACGGAACGTGGGCGAAAGACGCTGCGCAAACTGCTCGATGCAGCGACGAGGGAGTTCGCAGATCACGGATTTCACGATGCGTCGATCAGCGGTATTACCCGCCGTGCGGGGGTGGCGCTGGGCAGTTTCTACACCTATTTCGATAGCAAGGACGCGATTTTCCGGGCGCTGGTTTCGGACATGAGCGAAGGCGTGGGCCGCGCCGCGCGTCAGGCGCTTTCGCCTTCGATGGGGGCGCTGGAAATCGAACATGCGGCGCTGCACGCGTTTCTTTCCTTCGCGTCAGAGAACAAGGAAATCTACCGCATCATCGACGAGGCTGAATTTGTCGATCCCGACAGCTACCGCGCACATTACGAAACCATCGGGACCCGTATTGAAGAGCGGCTGAAGGCAGGCGGCGATAGCGGCGAGTTCGTATCCGGTCTCGGCGCGCCGGAAGCCTGGGCGGTTATGGGGATGAACGTATTTCTGGGGTTACGCTATGCGATATGGGCGCGAGAGGGCGACCCGGCTTTCGAGGAAATCGCGCGGCGCGCCAACGATTTGCTGGCGCATGGCATCGCTTCATCCGGGGATTGATCCGCGGAACTCCCGACGGGCCAGACCGTTCAGTGCCCAAAGGAGAAATCGACATGATCGGCAAGATTATCGGAGCAGTCGTCGGCGACAGGGTCGCCAAGCAAACCCGCGGTGTCGGAGGACCGGCAGGTGCTGCGCTCGGTGTAGTGGCCGCCACGGCCATCCGTCGTCTCAGCCTGCCTGCAATGGTGGTACTGGGCGCAGGCGGCTATTTCGCGAAGAAGCATTTCGACAAGCGGAATGCGGAGAACGAAGCAACTACGCCACCTGCGACATCGACAGCCCCTCACAAGGCCAAGTCCGCAAAGTCCGCGAAGGTAGCCTGATCTATCGGCGACGCGATGCGAAGGCCGTCCCGCCGGGGCGGCCTTTTGCATTTGTAAGGGCGGAAAATGGTGGGCGCGGCAAGGATTGAACTTGCGACCCCACCCGTGTGAAGGGTGACGAGAATACCGCTCAATGCTCTGAAAATAAACGCTGAACTTGATTCTAGGAATATGGCGCGTACGGCGTTTGTACGAGCTCCTGACGATATGTCCGTTGGTCGTTGATCGGGCTTATCCCAGAGTTAGGATACTTGGGCGGAGTTTTGCGCCGATCAAATCGGTGTCGGCTTTGCGCCCTCATAACGGTCATTCGAGAGATTGATGTAGCAACCCAAAAGCGGACGTTCGCTTAACAATGAAAGGTTGCCGAGCGTGTCGGGTGCTGAGGGCCGGGTGCTATCAGTCGATAAGCAGAAAATTGTTAGTCGCGTTCAGGCCGCAAGTGACGTGTGCGATGTAAGTATTTCCCTTATGTCTTCTAGGTTGGTCGGTCTTCCAATGAAATAGCCCTGAGCAAGATCGCAGCCCGCTTCCCGAAGGAAGGTGAGACAGCTTCGATCCTCCACTCCTTCTGCAACAACTCGCAGACCAAGCCGATGCGCAAGGTCGATGGTCGACTGCACAAGAAGCGCATCGTTTGGGTCCTCATGGGCGTGTTGAACAAAGCTCCGGTCGATCTTCAGTTCGGACAAGGGCAGCTGCTTGAGATAAGTCAATGTCGACTGGCCTGTGCCATAATCATCCATCGAGATTGCGATGCCAAGATCGCGAAAGTGCTGAAGTGCGGCGACAGCGGCGCTGGGATCATCGATTGTTGCTGATTCAGTCACCTCGAAAATCAAACGATCCCGCGGAATTCCTGTCTCCGTGAGGATCCGCTTTGCCTTGTCGATGAATTCGTTTGAATAGACCAGCTTTGCAGAAATATTGACTGCAGCGCTGACGACTAGACCATGTTGGCACCAAGCGGCCAAATCATCGATGGTTCTTTGCAGAACATACAAGGTCAGGTCACATATGCGGTTCGCATCTTCGGCCATCGGAATGAATAGGTCGGGTCGTAACGGACCGCGTTGCGGATGATTCCAACGGACGAGTGCTTCGACGCTGGTGATACGATCAGTCTTCAAATCAAGCTTCGGCTGATAGACGACCTCAAGCTCACCCAAATCGATTGCCACATCGAGCTCTCCCATGAGGGAGATCTGCCGTTCCACTTCGGTTTGCTCATCAGCCAGATGAATGTGCCAAGGTTCGGCAGTTCTCAGAGCCGTTGCAGCGGACAACGCCGCCTCTGCTAGGGCTTGAGGTGCGGCAACGCCAAATGCTATCTGGACATCAACGCGTCGCCCTCCGACCTCGATGGGACTTCGCATCAGTGCATGCAATGCCTTTAGCATTGCCTCCATCTCTCCGGCTTCAAGAGAAGAATGCCAAGCGAGCGTGCGGTCCTCTATTCGATAAACTGTGCTGCCGAAGTTCCCTACGAGGAGCCGCTCGGCAACGCGTTTGAGGAGTTCTTTCGTATTGTGATCGCCCAGAACGCTCGAGAGCGCCGCGAAATTACCAATGATTGCCGTAATGCACGCGGCCGACGCCGGATCAATCTCTCGTTCCATCGACAGTCGGTTCGGAAGCCCTGTGTCGGAGTCATGGACGCGCCTATGGTCCAAATCCTTTTTAAGAATTGCCAGCAACTGCGCAGCGCCTGCAAACAATACCGCGACTGCGGCGGGTGCGGCTTCGAGCATCGTGTAAAATGCGAACCAAGAAACGCCGTAGGCACTCACAACTGTGCCCAGCGCTACGGCGCTGCGCGTTGCGGCCTGGCGCATTGTTGTCGCCCGTAGCAACCAGGCGAAGCCTGCACAGGCTATTGCCATAAGAACAAACGGGCCTGCGCTGGCAGGCAAAGCCGCAAAGAGAGTTTCAGCTGCAATCGCTTGAACAATGACCCCGGGAATGACGCCATGTTGAGGAACAGCGTACCTGTCGCCCATTTCTATTGCCGTGGCACCGACCAACACATCTTTTCCACGAAGATCGGCTTCGGCAAACCGACCGTGCTCGATATCAGAGAAGCTGTGGCGGGGTATAGTCAGAGGGTCGATCGACAGATCTAATGGAAAAGGCTGATCGACCGTCCCGGGTCGGCCCGCAATCTGCGCGGACAATGATGGCCGGGGAATGCCCTGCGTAAGAGTGCCTAATGGCATTCGCCGCACGAATCCGTCGCCGTCTGCTGCGATGGAAACCGAACCCAGGATTGCATAATCCCTCAAGGCCGGGATCGGCAGGGCGTCTAGCATCCTTGTGTCGTGCCGAGATGCTCTTTGCGCAAATGTCGGCAGGACGATCGTTGGCTTGGCCTCGGCCAGCGCCGCGGCGAAAGCGAGATCCTGCTCTGTTTCAGATGGAGTGGAAAAATCGACGTCGAAGGTAATGCTCCGCACGCCCGCATCCGACAGCCGACTGACAAGTGCACCATAGTGGCGCCGGTCCCAGGGCCACCGGTCTATCTCTGCCAGGCTTGCCGCATCCATCTCGACGACGTGAAGCTGGCCGCTGGCTTCGCGGGAATGGATGCCGAATAGGGAATTGCGCAAAGCATCTTCAGCGCCCTGCAAAAACCCCGAGCCCCACAGTAACATCGCAGCTGCCAGCGATAGTACGCAGATCAGCAGTCGGCCGATAGTGGCGCTCATACCCATCGACCGCACATTGCGAGATGTCGAAAGGCATCGAAGGCGTTAACGATTTGCACGACTAGTCACCCTTGCCGGGGCCGCCGTCCTTGCCCGGACCGCCAGGTTTGTCGTCCTTACCGGGCTTGTCATCCTTGCCGGGCTTGTCGTCCTTACCGGGCTTGTCGTCTTTGCCGGGCCGATCATCCGTGCCGGGCAGGCCAGGCTTGTCATCCTTGCCGGGATTTTCGCCGCGGCTCGGTTGATCCGGACCGTTCACGCTCTTGTCGAGCGGAGCCTTGCCTACCGAAACGGACCGGGAGCTTGCAGCCACTTCCGCAACGAGTGCGACAGGGGCCGGACCAGATACTACTCCTGAAGTCGCCTTACCCATATCCGCAGGCTTACTTACAATCGCTGAAGCGATAAAAGGCAGCGCTGACCCCGTAGGACCGCCGCCGCTCTTCACAGGTGTGCTGGTTGAGCGAAGGTCTGATTGGCTCCCTTTCTCGACATCGCGAGACGCTGGCGCCTGAATGGTGACGGGCTCTACCTCTACCTCTACCTGCTCCTTCTCTTCGTTCTGAGCCGCAGGACGTGCAGGGGAATCGATCACGATTGACTGATCTCCCGAAATCGACAGGCGATACTTATCGCCAGCTGAAATCATCGCGACGTCGCCGGGCCGAACAAGATCGCGCGCGCCGCCATCAAGCGTAGATACTTCGACGAGCCCTTCGGTGACTTGCAACGACGAGCCCTCTGCGCCCACCGTAACTGAAAAGGTTGTGCCCTTCACGACAGCAGCGAGGTAAGGCGTATCAACTTTGAAATGCGGGGTTCCCTTTTTTTCGACACGAAAGATAGCGTTCCCGATTTCCTGGAAGAATTGGGTTATCGAAGAATTCTTGGACTCCCTGGGAATGCGAACACGGCTATTCGAAGCCACGGTCACAAAGTCGTTCTGATGAACGAGAACCGCTCGGGCTCTTGCCCCAGTCGCAATCGTGTCGCCTACTTCCACGGCGACACCGCGCCGTGCAGCGACACGCTTTCCATCCCGATCGACGAACACTGGCCCGCTGACCTCGCTCACCATCCAGCCAGACGACTGCGCAATCGCTTGTGAGCTTGCGCACATAAGCAGCGCAGCCGTTACACTTCGGGTGAGGGATTTGATCATGCGTGCGACTCCATTCAATTTGCCAGATGTAACGGAGAGGCTTGGGGCAACGGTTGAGGAACAGGGTTTATCAGGGATCAAATTTTATGATTTCTAAATCTTTAAGGCGCAGTCCCGCGAGAACTTAATCAGATACTTAGAGGATCCCGTGGGTCGCAATTACCTCGCCATCGCCTCGTTAACATTCAGTTTGCTCGCCGTTCCCTGCTATGGACAGGTCGCGCTCGACCGTGTCGATCCGGGGCGTGCAGAAGAACGCGTGACGAATGAACGTGAAGAAATTCCAACAACAAACGATCCGCAAATCTTAGAAACTTCCACTGCGTTTCAAACGCAGGATGACGTATTCGTCGGCGCGATCGCTATCGATGGGCTGCACGTCATGGCGCGCGGCGATTTCTCGGATATTGTCGAAAATTACATCGGCCGCACGCTGAGCGGATCCGAATTGACCGAACTAGTCGAGCGGCTCGCAAACCGGGTGAAAGCAAAATTCCCCTTGGCAAGCGTCTATGTCGAGCCACAAAAAATCACTGCTGGTGTGCTTCAGGTCACCATCGACGAAGGCGCAATCGACGAGGTTAGGATCGAGGGGGCGCAAAACCGGTCGGTCGTGGCAGCTCTATCAAAATTAGCATCGGGACAACCGGTCACGGCAGTGGACCTCGAGCGCAGCCTTCTCGTGGCCGGAGATATCGACGGGGTAACCCTGGGCAACGTCCGTGTCATGCGCGAAGAGAACAGAAATGTCCTTTTGGTAAACGGCACCTATGAGCGTGTCGGTGGCAGCGTGACATTCGGCAATGACGGATCGAAGCCGCTCGGGCCGCTCGAACTCTACGGACACGTTAGATTCAACGGCCTCTTTGCCCAAGATGACACCTTGCAGGTATTTATTCTCGACACAGTGCCCGAGGTAGAAGAGCTTGTTTTTGGTCAGGTACGATACGGCAAACGGGTTAGTCGCGAAGGAACTGAAATCTCGGCCACCGGGTCTTTTTCGCGCAGTGCGCCCGGGGCATATCTCGAACCGTTCAATATTCGTGGAGAGAGTTGGACAGTATCGCTAGGGCTTTTGCATCCAGCGCTCCGGCGACAAAATTCGAGTATCTGGATACGCGCGGACGCTTCCCATCGACAAATTGAACAAAGTCGTGATGGAGCTCTCGCGCGCCAGGATCGACTGACCACCTTATCAGCTGGCATCTACGGCTATTCACGTCTCGCCGGTGGATGGTTGCGCGCCAATGCGCAGCTTAAGCAGGGACTGGATCTTTTCGACGCGACGCAGCTCGGAGATCCCTTATCGTCCCGCCAAGATGCCGATGGAACTTTTACGACAGCCACGTTCGATATCGGCTGGCGAAAGAATGTGGTCGCCGACTTGGGAATAAATGTCGCGGTTCGCTCGCAGTTGGCCTCGCAGCCGTTGCTCATCTCCGAAGAAACGGGACTTGGGGGTGCTAACTTCGTTCGCGGCTACGACTACAGTGAACGGACCGGCGATCAGGCCCTTCTAGCCTATGGGGAAGTCCACTATTCCTGGGACAGTCTTCCAGGGCCACTATCTGAGATGGAAGTCTACGGTTTCGTGGATGGTGGTAAGGCATATAATCTTGACGAGGGCTTCGGCGGGGGGAGTCTCTTTTCTTCAGGTGGTGGTTTCAGAGCTGACATCGGAAAACGCCTCGCCGGTGGTTTAGAAATAGCTGTGCCGCTATCGGGCGTGCGCTATGATACGGGAGATAGCTCGGCCCGGGTTCGATTTCAGGTCACCCAGGCATTCTAAGCTGCTGATAGCAACGAACTCGGGACAAGGATGTGAGCGGTCAAGCCCCCGCAAGGGTTACGCGAGAACTTCAAAGAACCATTGAACCTAGTCAGCAATATATATGCCGTTGGAATCCCGAGGCCGAAGCCGTCGGTGTTTCTCTGCCGGGCTTGATCGATGCGGAAGAACGGTTCCAATAATGATGGGAATTGATCCTCGTCTACCCCAGGGCCGTGATCGATGATGTCTATCGTATAGCCCTTTTTACCGACACGGACCGCAACCTCAGCCGACCCAGCGAACTGAACGGCATTTTCTATCAGCGCATGGATTGAGCGCTTGAGGGGCTCTTTGAATGTCTTGATGACGATATTCGTCATACCGATCACCGTAACGGCTTCTCCGTAGCGGCTCGTTACGTCCACCAGCAATTCGCCGAGATTGACCTCTTCAGGATCGCTCTGAAGGAGTTGTGCACCAAGATAGCTTTCGAGGGAATCCAGCAAGCGGACCATCTCGTCTACGCTTTGATCATGTATGCCGACGAGTTCCTTGTCTTCAATCATTCCAGAAATCGTTTTAAGTCTGGATAGCGGAGTGCGAAGATCGTGCCCGATCGCCCGATACGATTTGGTTTGATCACTCAAAATGCGATCAATTCGTTCCTGCATCGCGTTCATTGCGTGCGCCAGGTCCCGAAGGTCTCGAGGCCCCATTTCAGCGATTTGGACCTTGCGCCCCTGACCAATTCGCTCGGCCGCATCAGTAAGGGCGCGCAACGGCTTCGAAACCAGGTACAAGAGCACCAGACCGATGACCAGAAACGCAGCCGTGATCACTGTAGTGAGAACCATGGCCCGCCAGGCGACTGGCCACATGCTCGTCATGTCCCGCGAGACGAAGTTGAGCCAGGTACCATCGTCCAGCTGCAAGGAGCCCTCCAGATCGCGACTGCCGTTATTCGACTGGGATGTGGACAGGTGGAGGGGCCTTCCGGCCAACGATGGTTCCCATGCTATTATATCTTTACCGATGCCAGTCAGCATTTGATCGCGGCTCGAACCTTCAACGTTCGGCGCAGGTGATACGTCTAAGGAGAGGTATCGTGTGGTCATGTTTGACGCCATCTGATCGGGCGCAAGTTTGTGCATTCTCTGCCCCACGACGAGAAGTTCGGCGACGCGCCGCGCATGGTCGTCCTGGAGCGTCTGGCGATCAATAAGTTGATAGAATACGAGACTGCCGGCGAGTTGGATGATGCCAAGAGCCAAAAATACGGCGGCGACATAAACCCCAAATCCGTGAGCCTTAAAGCTGCCTATCGGTGAGCGTTTCAAACCTCTTCATCCATTACAGGCCATTCTGGCTACAGTTGCGAGAGTGCTTCGCAAGCTTTTTAGCGGTGAAGAAAATTATAAGAACGCTTGCGCCTGGTATTCTGCTAAAGAAATTTCTCTGAAAGATAGCGTTATGAGCCGGACGTCTGTTCTGCGCTACCTGTCTCCACAAGCCGACAGTCCGCGGCCAACCTCATTCCAGTCGGTCTGCCCGGCGTTCAATCCGTAAGCCTTCCAATAGCTCCGCGCTATTACTTACGGCTACGAATTTTTCGTGACGCTCGGCTCAAAATTTCTACAATGGAAACGAGGCGACAGGCGGTCCACGTTTGAATGCGACCCGGCGTGGTAAGGCGTCCCTCTGTTGGTCTGCCGTCTCACCAAACATCCCCGGACTGACTTGGATAATTAGTAGCGCTCAGGCTCCAAATAATTAACACAGTTCACTTGGTGTTTATCGCGTTTGCCGCTTGAGCCACGTGGAGATGCAATGGAGAAAAGGTTGCAACAGCTCGCCGAGCACGCCCAGCAGGTTGCTGATTGCGCCAATCGCGCCATCGAAAGCTCGTCTGCAGCGACAGAGATGAATGCGCTCAATGATGCCATGATGGCCTACCGGAGCGCCGCGGTCTTTTATCTTACCCATCCCTAAATTGCCGACTACGTCCGTGCAGATGCCAGAAAACACAGTCCAGAAACACGTGAGGCGATTGAAAGGATCGCAGATCTGATCGACAGGCTCAATGAGCCTGATTAATCGTCGTTAATTGGTGGTCGGCTTACACTTGTAAGTGATCACGGGATTTGTGCTGACGTCGGATCCTGCTCCTTGGAAAATGAATTGCTAACCATAAAAAAGGCCCCACCGAGAGGTGGGGCCTTCAAGGAGACGGCGTGGAAGAATCCAAAGCCCTCCGGGTCGCAGGAAAGACAATACGCCATCCGGATGGTAAGCATTGTAACCTCGCGACATATGCGAATATGTGCCACATGGGGGCTCATTCTTGTTTAGTTAAACGGGTGACCTCCATATCTCAATGGACCGGGATTCAGATCACGGTCCATTAACTTGGTGTCGATGTGAGATATGCTCTGCTGCTGGCGGACGGGGTGAAGGGCTGCTTCGCGCTCTCATACCGGTCGTTGTTCTGCTTCTTTTAGATCACGTGAAAGCGGACGTCATCGTGGTTTACTAGAGCCCCATACCGGACACCCTCGTCGTCAATTCGCAAAATGATAGCGACAACGCTGAAGCTGAATTGTCGGATTGGCTACGGTGCTCAGGACAGGACCGTGGCACGCAACTGGCGAGACGATTGAGACGATTGAGACGATTGAGGCGATGCGGATAGATCGTGCGCCGATCAATCCGTTCTCGGAGATCTACCAGATATGCACACGTTGTTCCGGTGGAAGGTAGAGCGCATCGCCCGGCTCGACGTCGAATGCTTCATACCAGCCGTCGACATTCCGGACTGCGCCGTTGGCGCGGAATTCTCCGGGACTATGGACATCGGCAGCCAGGCGGCGGCGCGTCTCGGCATCGGTCGAAAGCATGCGCCACAATTGGCCCCAGCCGAGGAAATAGCGCTGATCGCCGGTGAAGCCGTCGATCACCGGGGCCTTGCCGCCCTGCTTGTCATTCACATACCGGCGATAGGCGGCATAGCCGACGGTCAGCCCGCCAAGGTCGCCGATGTTTTCGCCCAGGGTCAGGGCTCCGTTCACATGCTCGCCTTCGATCGGGGCATATTCGTCGAACTGCGCGACAAGGCGGTCCACACGCTCGCGAAAAGCCGCCTCCGACTGCGGCGTCCACCAGTTGCGGATCTTGCCGGTCCCGTCATAGCTTTTTCCCTGATCGTCGAAGGCGTGACCGAGCTCGTGGCCGATGACGGCACCGATCGATCCGAAGTTCACCGCGATATCGCCGTCCGGATGGAAGAAGGGCGGCTGGAGAATTCCGGCGGGAAAGGTGACCGAATTGCGCGCCGGCACGTAGCCTGCGTTGATCTCCTGAACGGCAAACGGCCATTCCCAGTCGCGGGTTGGGTGCCCCAGCGTGCTCATGTTGTCCGCCCGGTGCCATTCAGAGATTCGCCTGACATTTCCGACGAGATCGTCGGGTGCGATGCGGATCGAAGTGAGGTCGTGATAGCGCTCGGGAGAGCCGATGTAGGAGGTGACCTGATCGAGCTTGGCCAGAGCCTCGGCGCGGGTCCGGTCATCCATCCAGTCGTTGTTTACGAAACGGTCGCGGTACTCGTCCCTGAGATAGCCGATCATCGTGTCGATCGTTTCCTCGTACTCGGGCGGGAAATACCGCTCGGCATAGAGCTTTCCGATCGGTTCGCCGAGCAATTCGCCCAGCATGCCGATCGCCTGTTCTTTCAGCGGGCGCTGGGTCTCGACCCCCGAAAGGGCCGTTTCCGTGAAGGCGAAACTGGCATCGGCCAACGGGGTGCTCAGCAAGGGCGCATAATCGTTGAGCAGGTGGAACACGAGATAGGTGCGCCAGGTCTCGATCGGGGTTTGCGCCACCAGCGCCGCAAGATCGCGCACGGCGGTATCGGTGTTCACGTTGATTTCGGTAGCAGCGCCGGCGCCCGCCGCATCGAGCAGGACGGGCCAGTCGATCCCCGGGGCATAGGACTGGAGTTCGGCGATGGTCATCGGGTGATACATCTTGACCTGGTCGCGGCGCTGTTGTGCCGACCAGCTCCTGCGCGCGACCTCCTTCTCGAGTTCGAGCATCGTGTCCGCGCGCTCGCGCGCATCGGCGAAGCCTGCCTGCCGGAACAGGGTCTCCGTATAATCGAGGAACGCGGCGCGAGCGGCGTCGAATTGCTCGCCTTCGCCAAGGTATTAGATCGGGTCGGGCATGGTCAGTCCGCCCTGGACGGCCACCAGCATCGGCTTTTCGGGATTGCCGGGGTCCGCCACGACGCCGAAATTGACAGGGCGAGTGGCTTCGGCAAGTCCCATCTTCTTCATGAGATCGGCGCGGTCGTCGATCATCATGAAACCATCGATCAGGTCGCGCAACGGCTCGATCCCGACCCTGTTGCGTCGTTCGACATCCATGTAGCTGCGATAGAAGTCGGCAAGTTGCTGCTCGCTCGTTCCCGCCTCCTGGGGCGAAGCCAGCAGGTCGGCAATCATCGCGTCGACCTGCTGATCCGTCTTGCGGCCAACCTTGGTGAAGGCAGTCCAGTTCGGATAACCATCGGGTATGGTGGAACGCGCGAGCCATTTACCCGATACGTAGCGATAGAAATCGTCGCCCGGATCGACGCTGCGATCCATGGCAGTCAGATCTACGCCCCATTCGCCGTAGCCGTCGCCATCCATGCTTTGCTGTGCGGAGGCGAAGCTGCCGATCGACAGGGCTGCAATCGAAAGCCCGCCGGCGGCCAGGCAGGAAAGAACCCTTTGCGAAATAGGCATCAACGAACTCCCTCTGTCAGTCGAGCAGCTCCAAAGGCGCCTCATCCAGTCACTGGTTGCAGTCTCGGTCCCTGAAGCTTCTCGTCAGTTCTTGGCGACCTCCAATTCATATGATCGCGTCGCTCCTGAATCCTTGTCGTTCCCCATCATGTAGACGATGATCGAGTATTCGCCGGTGGCAGGCGCAACCGCCGACCAGGTGTCGGCGTCATCGACCGCCCTCGACCCCACAAATATCGCGTCACCGGGACTGCCGCCGTGCGGCAGCACGTTGAAATACATAGATCCCGGACCATCGAGCGTGACATTGACCGTGTCGCCCTCCGAAGCCGTGAAACGATGCGTGGCGATGGCATTGCCGGTGATATCGCCCGCGAAACTGGTTGGACCGCTTGTCCGGCTCGCATTGCGACAATCTACAAGCTTGGACTGCGCTGTTCCAGCAGCCCACGACGAATGTCCACTTCCCACCCTAATTGCTGCCGTTAGACGTCTAATTGAACAAGCCCAAAACCAGTCATTCTCTAGCGGATGTCGATAACGCGTAGTTCGCTGAATCACATTTGACCGGCAGCCGTAAATTACGAACTGATCAGAATGTCTGTTAGGCCTATAACCGGTCGTTCAGCAAACGACCCAAAGCGGACTCAATCGTCTTTCTTTGCGGGGTCAGGTCCAAACATGGTCTCGTTGAACCACTCGCTGAGTCTGAGGCCGCCTTGCCAGAGAAACCAAAAGGCGATTCCACAACCGAACATTGCAAGACCGATTTTTACATCGTTCCAACCGTAACCCCACCCAAACTCCAAGAAGGAGTCAGCGGCAGCAGCAATCGTGAATAGCCCAATGAATGCCAGCCAAATCGGAATAAAAATCCGACCATAGCCTCGGTTGAAGCGAGCCATTCTATGAGCGAACGAACCGAGCGGCATCATTTTAGCCTAGTATCGCGATTGGCAGTTTTCCACCCCAAATGCGGACGTTGGCAGCAGTTGTCGCAGCGCTTCAAAGCCGAAAGTCCGATGATCGAGCAAGCACTTAAAAGCAGTCCGGCTGCTCACGACCCCATTGCGGACGTCGCCACCGTCGATCAAAGATACGAAAATGTCTGGCGAAGATAAGTTCAACCGCTACTTGGCCCCAGGCACCAAGGTGAGCCTGAGCAATCCGGCTGATGGTCAGGATGAGCACGGCGTGGTCATCCACTGTTGGTGCGACGAAGACATCAAAGCCTACGACTGTTATGTCGCATTTTTCGGAACCGAAATCCCCATCCGCAAACCCTCAAAGAGGCCATATGTGCTGCGCTACGCGGCGAGTTCCCTTCGGATTACGGAACCTTCCCCGCACGCCTTAATACTGCGCGATACCGTGATCGAAATGAAGGACCACCTAAGCGACCTCACAGGCGAAACGGACTTTGATCGAGGCTACGCCATGGCATACGATTTCGCGACGAAAACGCTCAAGCGGCAATGCGATGTTTTTGACCTCCGCGATGATTTGGGCTGGATGGAGCCGGATGTGTCGAAGTGGCTGCGCGAAGAGTAGTGTCGGCTAACCACCTCAATCTCTGACATTCGGAGTAGCGGGCGAACGCCCCACTAGCAGACTGGCAGCATGGAGCGATGCTCACCCAAATCCAGACGGGCCGCCAACGACCCCATTGCGGACATCCCAATCACTGGTAACTTCTTGTTTCGGAGGAACTAGAATGATCCAAGCCGTTATCGCCTTTTTTGCATTGCTGACGCTGATAGGCATGTCTTTGCGAGCGAACCGAAAATTCGCGGGAGAGCGTCGACTACCAATGCAATGGTCCATGCCAGGAACAGTCAACTGGACTGCTCCGCGGCCTTTGGCATTATCCTTTACGCCTATGCCGGCGGGCCTTGTCCTGGTCGCCGCAACCGCCGCAACAATCATGAGCGAACCTCGGCCCGGTCAGGAAGGGATGGCGGTCCCGGTTATACTGTTTCTGTCCGCAGCTTTCCTAGCCGCTCACAGCTTGCATCTGCGGTTAATCAGCAAACTGACAAATCCGACCGGCAGCTAACCACCCCAAACTCAGACATTTGGAGCAGCGGGCGAACGCCCCACTAGCAGACTGGCAGCTTGGAGCGATGCTCACCCGAATCCAGATAAGCCGCTAACGACCCCCTTTCGGTCGTTAGTGCGGCCCGTTGCACTTGGGTTCTGAGAGTTTCTGGGGAGGTGCGCTCAGATGGATTTGGATAACGAGGCAACCTCCGCCTGATGACATCGGTAAGTCCAATTTGGTGGGAACCCACCTCCTATCGCCCGCATCCGCAATTCCATAATCGGTCTGGTCGCAAGGAAACCCATTAATGGGGTTGCTATCACAAGCCTCCTGAACCCATTCCCGCCTTACGTGGCTATTCGGAAGATGCATCACAAAGAGACCGTCTACTGCGCCGTCCTCGTGCTCAAAGTAATACTGGGAGTAATCGCCAATCGAAGTCAGCGGCAGTCCGCCTTCACGGTCACCGCGAGATCTTAGCCAGTAGGCTGCAACAGTTGGTTAGGAAGAACCTTGGACCCCTACGGGGCACGACCTATTGGGCCCGCGGACGCATCACCCACCAAGGCCAACCGCTCGGCGACTACGTCCGCTGTAGCACTGGCGCATCTAATGAGGCGGGCGCATGGGCTTGGTGCCGAGAAGAGGAAGCGAGACGCGTCAGGCGTTTCCTAATTGGCGATGAGAGCGCTCTCACGTTTGCTGAAGCTGTTTTGCTTTACGAAAGTGATCCGAAAACCGCAAATTATCTGATACGGGTAGTTCAAGAAATTGGCGACATGACTGTGGCAACCATTACGCCGCGCATGGTTCGCGAACTCGGTGCCATACTCTACCCGACCGCAGGAACTTCGACTTGGACACGCCAAGTAGTCAGTCCAGTGAGGGCTGTAATCAACAACGCACACGATTTGGGCAAATGTGGGCCGATACGTATCAAGGGTTTCTCCAAATCGGATAAGGTCGCACAGGACAAGAAGCGAGGTTCGACCGGCCGGAGCACTTATCCTCCGGGTAGTTGGGAGTGGCTTTTAGCGTTTCGTCAGCATGCAGAACGCAAAGTTGCCACTCTGGCTCTGTTTATGTTCGTTACGGGAGCCCGGATTGGGCAGGCTACCGCAATGCACCCGGACGAGCACCTTGAGTTGCAGAATGCACGTGTCTGCGTTCCCGGTGCGAAGGGCCATCACGACCGCTGGCTGAAAATTCCGATGGAACTGGTAGCAGAACTCGCTAGCCTTCCCCGTCTCTGGCCGCGGGGCCGGAAGCGGACAAGCGCTAACCTGCGCGTGTTCGGCTACGCCGACCGAACTGCGCCCCGCAAGGCGTGGAAATCCACAATTAAGGCCGCCAAGATCGAATTCATTCCTTTCCACGCCGCTGGCCGACATGGATTCGGGCAGGAAATGAACGTTCGGAGAGGTGTAGACGAAAAAGCCGCCGGGTCGTGGGGAGGGTGGAGCGACACTAACCTAATGCGTCGCACCTACACCCATGCGGAGGCCGTTGAGGCGAAAATGCACGAAGCTTTTTACGAAGGTCTGAGAGAGGCTGAGAGAAAAACCGGATTATCCCTTGCCGAAAAGCAGAACTCTCGCTGAGAAAAATGGCCTAAGAACGCTGTACGTGGTTTGTACCACACAGCAGCGTAATAGCCCGAATTTTCCTGCAATGATCTACAAGTCGTTCTCGACTACTTTTTGAAAAACCAGGGGAACTCATTGAAATAAGGGGCTAAAATGGTGGGCGCGGCAAGGATTGAACTTGCGACCCCACCCGTGTGAAGGATGGGAATAACGGGAATCTGCGGTTCTTAAAAATAGAAAAAGACAATAAAAACAATGTGTGAATCCCGCTGGTGTTCGCCGCTGCCCACCCAAGTTTTTCATGTTTTTTTCATGGATTTTGGGATAGCGGTTTCGAATGCCAGATTTGAGCCGCATCGGGGATCGTGAAAAGTTGAAGCCAAAGGCGGGTGATGAACCGCATTGGCATCGCCTGCGCCAAGGCGTCTACCTTGGTTATAGGCCATCGAAGAAGACGGACGGCGGCACGTGGTTTGCTCGATTCTACGACGCGGACACCAATCGCAACAAGCGCAAGCGGCTTGGCGATTACGGCACGCTGACCGGACATGATGTCTTCAAGCAGGCCAAGACCGATGCTGAGGCCTGGGCGGCAATTGTGGAGACCGGCGGCGAACTCGCCCGTGATATGGAGACGGTGAAGGATGCCTGTTTCGCTTATCTGGAGGAAAAGCCCAATTCCATCGCTGAAGGTGTGTTCCGGAGACATGTCTACGACGATCCCATCGCCAAGGTGAAGCTCGACAAGCTTCGGCGGCACCACTTGCGCAGCTGGCGCAAGCGGCTGGAAAAGGCGCCCGCCTTGTTGTCCCGGACCAAGGAAGGTGAGAAGCGTTGGAAGGAACGAGCGAAATCGACAGTGAACCGCGACATGGTGCCATTGCGCGCAGCGCTGGGGCGTGTTCTCACGGCCGGCTCCCCCAATACCGATGCAGCTTGGCAAGAGGCGCTCAAGCCCTTCAAGGGCGCTGACAAGCGCCGAGAACTCTATTTGGACAAGGCTGAGCGCAAGAGACTGATCGATACCGCCCGCGCGGAGGTGCGGCCGTTCCTTAGGGCGCTATGTCTCCTGCCATTGCGTCCCGGCTCGCTTGCAAGCCTTGTCGCACGTGACTTTGATGAGCGCACCCGCACACTTACAGTTGGCAAGGACAAGAACGGCAGCCCGCGGCAGATTTCGTTACCACAAGTGATCGCCAATTTCCTTGCCGTTCAGGCGAAGGGCAAATTGCCAACCGCGCCCGTCTTTGCTCGGCACTCGGGCGCCGCTTGGAACAAGGATACTTGGAAGCATCCGATCAAGGATGCTGTAAAGGAAGCCAGCTTGCCAGATGCCGTGTCGGCTTACACCTTACGCCATAGCGTAATCACGGACCTTGTACGCGTGCGCTTGCCGATCCTGACCGTTGCCCAATTGTCAGGGACAAGTGTCGCGATGATCGAGAAACATTATGGCCATCTTGTGCGCGACGATGCCGAAGACGCGCTGGCGACCTTAGTCCTCTAGCAATTGGTCGGCCAAGAAGCTTCCAGACAGCATCAACAAATTTGCATGGGAGAGAGGCTACGAGCCCCCTTTATCTGCCCCCCCTGAACCCCCACCCCGGAAAACCGCAAATTCGCGCGCCGCGAAATCGGCGTGTGAACGGGTAAGCGTCACAACACCTGCACGTCTGCAAGGATGGCTGAAGAATGACGCGCAGGGACACGGTGAGGGGTGACGACTTAGCGAAGCCTCAGCGTCAGCGAAATGTCCGCTAGACGAAGACACAAAAAACTCCCTTCTGGGAAAGTTTATTCGATCGCTAAACCTGGACAAGGATCAGATGGCAACACTGCAGGATGCGCACGCCGCGCTGACCCTCGAATGCCGGTGGAGCGGATTAAAAAATTGATCTGGATCGACCGAGAAACTCGTCAGGAATAGAGGATACGACGGCGTCAAACTTATTCATGTTGTGACCCTTTCAATAAGCAGATTGGTTAGCTCACCTAAGATAGTCGGAGCAAGAGAGGCAGTGCCGAGGACCGATGTCCCACGACCATTCCTGTCGTATGCGTGCGTCAGACGGATCACATGACGATCTACTCCGCTCTTCGCCCACGACGGCGCCGCAATAGTTCCTACGCTTCCGCCGCCGCATCATCCATAACTGCCGCCGAGCATCGGGTATTCCTCCACGCCTGGTGCTCGGCAATCGATCGGATGACATCGCGCCAGTTGCGTGGGCGCGGGAAAGACATGCTCGAGGTCTGGCACGATCATATCGACGATCCCGATCATGTCATGGACGATCCGGAGGATTTCGATAAGCTGACGACACAGAGCTACGTGCCGCTTCTCCGCAGTCTCGCCGACAAACACGCCCTGCTCAAAAAGCCCGGCCCGGCACCTCTCGACCGCCGCATTTCTTGGCTGGGCGCAACGCTCGGGCTCGATGACATAGAAAAGACAATCGTCGCCAGCGTCGCACGATACGCGCTTTTCGAATGCTGGGAAAATTTCATTGATGCGCTGCCCGGACGCAACTCGAATTGCAGTATCGGACGCATCGCCTTCGCCAGCGGGCTCTCGCCCGCGCGGGTGGAGGCGCGGCTGGCGACAGGCTCGCGGTTGTGGAGCACCGGCTTGATCGATCAATCGCATGACGGATCGACCAATGCCAACGCATTGCTAAGCTTCATCGCGGGTGTCCGATCGGGGCCTTCAAGCCTGCCAAGCCTCCTAATGCCCTCGGCTTCGCCGTCCTCGTTGACGTGGAGCGACTTCGATCATCTGGGCCCCCAGCGCGAGCTTGCGAAGCGCCTCATGGCGAGTAATGAGGGGGTCGCGATCCTGCTGTATGGTCCGCCCGGAACCGGCAAAAGCGAGTTCGCCCGGCTGCTTGCGTCAAGACTTGGTCGCAAAGCAGTTTTCGCCGGACTTTCGGATGACCGTGGAGGCGAACCCTCACGGCGTGAACGGATCGCGCATCTTACGATCCTGCGCGCGCTTACCCTCAATGATGCCAGCAGGATTGTCGTTATGGACGAGGCAGACGACATCCTCGTGCTGCAAGACCCCGGCGACCGCGAGCATCGATCGAAATTGTGGCTCAACCGGCTGATCGAGGATGGCAAGCGTCCGACGATCTGGATCGTCAACGAGCCAAGGATGCTCGAGGAATCGATTATCCGGCGCATGAGCCTCGCGCTCGAATTTCCTCGCCCTCCGCTTCACGTGCGCCGGAACATCGTTGGAAAGCACGCCAAGGCTGTCGGCATCGACATGTCCGAACAGGACCTCGCTCGCCTTGCCGCGCTGCCGGCAGCACCAGCCATTCTCGCCTCCGCCATTCGTGGAGCCAGCATGGCGCGCGGGAGCGCCGGGGACGCCCAGGCGATCGGCGAGGGACTTGTGACGGTAATCCAGGGCCGCCCTCCCGAGCCGTTCTCTCTTCCCGTGGCTTATGATCCGGACCTGTCATTGGCGGATCAGGACCTTGGAGGCTTGGCGACCAGACTCGCAGCGTCGGCTGCCCGAAACTGGTCATTGCTGCTTTCCGGCCCAAGTGGAACGGGAAAAAGCGCCTACGCTCGCCATCTCGCTGAGCGGCTGGGCATCGAGATTATCGAAAAGCGGGGTTCCGACCTGCTTGGTATGTTCGTCGGCCAGACGGAAATGCAGCTCGCGCAGGCCTTTGCAGAGGCGTCGCGCGCAGGGGCAATGCTGCTGATCGACGAAGCCGACGATTTTCTCTCGGATCGCCGCGATGCTCAGCGTGGGTGGGAGCGCAGCATGGTCAACGAGATGCTGCGCCAGATGGACGGCTTGGCAGCGCCATTCGTAGCGACCACGAATCTCGCTGACCGGCTCGACCCGGCGGCGCTTTACAATGCATGCGGAATTCCGCGCTCTCGACCCGCAGCGGGCAGCTGAGCTATTTTCAAGCTGGTTCAGCTTGCCGCTACCAAAGGCGATTATCTTGTTTGGGCAGACCCCCGGCGATTTCGCGGTCATTGACGCGCGACGCAAGTTGCTGGACGAACGCGACCCGCACATCCTTGCAAGGTGGCTGCGTGCCGAGGCAGAGGCGCGAGGATGCGGTCGGAAAATAATGGGGTTCGCAGCATGATCGACGACAGCGTTCGGGATAGAGCGCGCGGTGCGCTTCTCGGACTGGCAGTGGGTGACGCTGTCGGCACCACCCTGGAATTCAAGTTGCGCGACAGTTGTGCGCCGTTGACCGATATGATCGGTGGCGGACCCTTCCGCTTGGCCCCCGGCGTCTGGACCGACGACACCAGCATGGCCTTGGCACTCGCCAACAGCATTACTGAGCGGGGCGCGCTAGATCCGGTCGATCTGATGGAGCGCTTCGTGCGATGGTGGCGGCAGGGCAAGTACAGTCCGACTGGTGACTGTTTCGACATTGGCATTACGACGCGATCTGCGCTCGCGCGGTTCGAGCAAACGGGCGATCCCTTAGCCGGCTCCCGCTCGCCCGATGCAGCGGGCAATGGCTCGCTGATGCGCTTGGCTCCCGTGGCGATATATGGCTTGTCCGCGGGAGTTGCTGTCATGCGGAATGCTGCGCGGATACAGAGTGCGACTACCCACGCAACGCGGGCCTGCCTCGATGCCTGCGAGGCGTGGAGCGTCATCGTTTATGAAGCGATCAGTGGAGCATCGTCGGAACATGCGATGAGGGCTGCGACCGACCTCGATCTTGTCGAGCCTATCTCGGCAATCGTGCGCGGATCCTGGCGCGGGAAAGTTCGCGATGAAATCTGCAGTAGCGGTTATGTCGCGCACTCGCTTGAGGCAGCGTTATGGTGCGTCGGCCAAGGTGGTGATTTCCGAGAGGTAATCCTTCGCGCGGCCAATTTGGGGGACGACGCCGACACCACTGCCGCGATTACTGGGCAATTAATGGGCGCTCTGGTCGGCGAGAATGGCATTCCTGCTGATTGGTTGATCAAACTGGCGTGGCGCGATCATCTTACCCGCATGGCCGACGGCTTGATAATGGCGACAGAAAGCTAGGCTAAGTCGAAACCCGTTTTAGTTCGGATCGCCAAAAAAATTCTGCGAGACCAATGTGCGGATTGATGTGCTAATTGCGTGATTTTCGATAAAAGCGCGAAAAATGATCTTGGGAAAATCATTCTGCGATGACCAAGCGCCTTAGCAATCTCGACCGCACAATGAAGCTGGTGCATGTGCTTACGCAGAGCATCGAAGGTCTCACTCTTGACGAAATGGCGGCCTTGCTTGAGGTCAACCGGCGAACAGTCGAGCGCTTGCGGAACGTCATTCTGATTCATTTTGATCTCGAAGAAACAATCGATGGTCGGGTCAAGCGATTTCGGATCAAGGACAGCCCGGGACGTGCCTACGCAAGGCCGAGTTCTTCGGAGGTTGCTGCACTTCAGTCCGTGGTTGATGCCGGACGCCGCGAAGGTACGGTCAACACCGAAGCGCTTGAGAAGTTGCTTTCCAAGATCAAGATTGCCTTCGATAGCGCGGAAAGGCGTCGGCTGGACAACGACCTCGATCTGCTCACCCGCCTACAACGGTCGCGTGTCGCAGCGGGGCCTGCCGTCATTGCCTCGCCCGAAGATCTGACGACGATCCAGTCTGCCATCCTCGCATCCCATTGTGTCGACTTCGATTATCAGCCTGATTGGGCGGATGAGCCGTCGTGGCGGAGGGTTATACCCCATGGTCTGATCCATGGACCGATCACCTACCTCGTGGGCAAGATGCCTGACCGGGACGATCCGCCGTGTACCTTCCGCCTGGACCGCATGACCAATGTTCGGGACAGCGGGATTGTCGGATGCCCTCCCGAGGATTGGGATCTCGATGCATGGATGGCCCGCAGCTTCGGCATCTGGCACGAGGCAGGTCATGAGATCGTTCTGCGAGTGCTAGCCCCGGCGGTTGATCGGGCGCGGGCTTGGCGGTTCCATCCCCATCAACAGTTTGAAGAAGTTGGCGACGAGCTGCTTGTTCGTTTCCAATCAGGCGGCTTGTTTGAACTCGCCAATCACTTGTTCGAATGGGCCGGCGAACTGGTGATCGACGGCCCTGACGCACTCAAGGAAATAATGGAGAAGCGCATCGCTGCCGCGCAGACAATGCTGCGACCAGATTTGTCGTAATTTGCAGGTAAGGGGTGACACTGTGGTGCAGGGCGAATTCTGAGGGGTAATCTTGAATGTTTGAAAACTGCCATCTTCGGATCGGCGAAGCGCCCTTTACGAGCTGCATGCCCCTCAGCGCGCAGCTCCTGGGAAGCCTTTATGCCTTACCTCAGTCCACCGAGAAGCCGCTGCGCGAGGCCCTTGATGCCTTGGGTGACAGCGTCCCTTGGGCAGAAAGCTTCGCGGTAGCGCCTGAGCAGACCACTGGTGCCGTGGGGGCGATGCTCCGCCACATGATGATGGCGACGCGTGATCTCGATCCGGCGTCGATCGAGATTGATGTGCTGCCTGGCGAGGGAAGGGCGCGCCTTCATTTGGAAGCGCTGCGCAACCTCTGGATCATCAGCGATACCCTTGTTCCGTCCGATCTTGCGACGCTCAAGGCTTTCCTTGCAAGTAACGCAGATGATGCTCTGCAGCCGTTGCAGGTTGTCTGGGATCGAGACTGCGTTCAGCTGACCCCGCTGGAGCGAGCGGTGATCGAGCACATCGAAACCCATCATGGCCAGCTGAGCGCGGACGATAATGACGTCGTCCGTCTGATTTCTGACCGGAAGCTGGCGCGGGCAACCGGATCGTGTCTGGCAGGCCATGTACAACGCCATCTTCTGGATCCGGATGTACCGGTCATGCCGCTCGACGACAGCCTGGCCATACTGTCCGTCCGAGACTCCCTGACCGAATGCGAGGCCGCGGCGGCCATCGTGCAGCGATTGCTGACTGATGATGCAACTCTCGCAGCCAGCGACATTGGCATCATCGTCCCGCAGGGGGCGGAATATGGTCATTATCTGGCAGAGACCTTCGCCCACGCTGGTTTGGTTGCCTCATCGCTTCCTGGGTTTGGTCAGCGGAGGAACATTGGCGGAGAGGCTCTTCTGCATTTCCTTCAATGCCGACGTCGGCCAGCTCCCGCCATGGCGCTCGCATCGCTCTACTGTTCACCAGTCCTGTGCTGGCCCGAAAAAGTGGGGACGGCCCTGGCGGCTGCCGTCATGGACGGCGATTTTCAGCCAAGGGATGTTCGTGACTTCACAGGCAGACAGGCCGCTCTATTCGCCCTGATCCGCTCGAATTCGCCTTCGACCAACGGCCAGCTCAAGGAGCAGGTTCGATCTTTCCAGAGGCTGCTCAGCGACAACGAGGCGCTCGCTGAGGATGTCGCTGAAGCGAAGCAACAGGCATCGCGCCTGATCGCTGCCCTTGGCAATGCCAATGACGCGGCAGAAGCGGAACTGGAGAAAGCCATCCAGATGGCAGCGGCCTACCAAGCTGCGCCACCGGCGAGAGGAGCTTACTTCCTCGGTGGCATCTCGGTGATGATGGCCCACGAAACACCGAAGCGGCCGTTTCGCAAGCTTCTCGTCCTGGGCTTCAATGACGGTGCCTATCCGTCACCGCCCGCGGGCAATCCGTTTTTCCTCGACAGCGAAGTCGCATCGATTGCCGATGTGACGGGCATCCAGCTGCCATCGCAGGCGCAGCAACTCGCTGCCGCGCTCGAGCTCTTCACGCGCCAGATTGGTGCAGCGAGCGAGCAGGTTATCCTCATCCTGTCAGAGCGTGATCGCAGTGGTAGCTCGCTTTCGGCGTCGTCGAGCCTGCCGCTGATCTCGCGGCTTGTGGAAGGGATGGAGGACCCAGAGAATCTGATCGTGCCTTTGAACCATAGCGAGGGAACGATCTGGGACAGGCTGGTGGCGTGGAAGCCCAGACCAGTGATTGAACCGGCGCTGATGCCGGAGGTGCCGCCGCACTATGCGTTCGACTTCAATCTTCTGGGGCTGCGCCAGAAGCAAGACGGCAGTGTGCGAGCGCAGAGCCCGAGCCGGCTCGAAAAGCTTCTGGTCAGTCCCCTGGCCTGGCTCCTCGCTGAGCTGGGCGCCGAACATGTTTCCTGGCAGCCCGAGGCGCTTGACGTCATGCTTCGCGGATCCCTCGCGCACGAGGTTTTCGAGCGCCTGTTTGTGCCGGGCAAGACGCATCCGTCCAACGAAGAGATCGAAGCCAAGGTCCCCGACCTACTGCTCGATCGCATTCGCGCATTGGCGCCGTTTCTCCAGACGTCGGCATGGGCGGTCGAGCGCAACACGCTTGAGGCAGAAATCACCAAGTCCGCGAAGCATTGGTCGTTGGTCCTCAAATCTCTGGACGCCGAGATCGTGGGCAATGAGTTCTGGCTGTCGGGAGAGCTGTTCGGTCATCCCGTGCACGGCAAAGCCGATTGCTTGCTGCGGCTTTCCGATGGGCAGCCGATCGTCGTGGATTACAAGAAGAGCAGTTCCGGCACGCGGCGTCAGCGCCTCCAGAAGGGATGGGATCTACAGGTCGATCTCTACCGGCGCATGAGCGTTCGGCTCGACGAGCGCAGCAACGAAGGCGTGGTCCGTATTGCCGAGGCGTTGAACGGGTGGTCGAAGCTCCCGGCAGTCGCCTATCACACGCTCAATGACGAGAATGTCCTGCTCAACGGGATCGACGAGTTCGATAGCGCTGAGGTCGAACTTGTTGCGGGCGATATTGCCGAGCATGCGCTGGCGCTCATTTCGGCGCGTTTCGATGCCCTCAAGGCAGGACGCCTCGATACCAACACTACAGCCGATGAGAAGTTCTTCCAGCGCTCTGCCGCGCTCGGCACTTATGCGCTGGAAGACAGTCCGTTGATCGCCGCTTTCATGCGCGACGACATTAACCCCTCGGTGGCCCTTACTGACAATGAAGATGACTGAGCTTTCGATCGTTCCAGCCGGTGCAGGGGCTGGCAAGACCCATCACATCCAGGAAACCCTCACCCAGTGGGTGCGCGACGGCAAAGTTCGGCCCGAGCGGATACTGGCGGTCACTTTCACGGAGGCCGCGGCTGGGGAACTTCGCCAGAGGATCCGTGGAGCACTGATTGCCGACGGCAATCTGCAAGCGGCTTTGGCCGTTGAGCGAGCCTATGTTTCCACAATCCATGGCCTTGGACGCCGATTGCTGATCGAGCACGCCTTTGCGGCAGGCTCTTCGCCGCAGCAACGTCTCATCGCCGAGGACGAGCAGGACCTGCTCATCCGCCGCTCGATCGAGGAGAACCAGGCGCTAAGCGAGCTCTCCCGTAACCTCGGGGCCTATGGCTACCGGGGAAGTTTCACCTCGGACGACACGGCTGAAGACAGCTTCCGCAAGACGTTGCTCGGCGTGATCGCACTGCTGCGAACGCTTGGACCGCGGGGCGGTGATCCGGCGATGGCCGACTTTGTCGATGCGTCGATCAGGCAGGGATATCGCCAGCCGGTCGGGACGCCAGTGGCCCTGGCGGCTGGCTTGAAACAGGCTGTCGACGCGCTGCTTCTCGCCTTTCCGAGATCGCTGGCGGACGACGCTGGAAGTGCCGCGGCCAAGACGGCGTTTCGGGATAATTTCCGCGCCTTGAAGCAAGCCGAACAACTCCTCTCGACCGGCGGAAAGGACTGGAAGCTCTGGCAGCGGCTGCGTGATCTCCGCCAGTCCAAGCGCGGAAGTCCGACACCCGATGGTTACGATGACCTGGCCGCTGCAGTCATGGCGGCGGCCGATACACTGGTCTATCATCCAGGCCCGCTCGAAGATGCGGTATCCCATGCTCGCGCGCTCGTGGAAGGCGCGCAATCAGCTATGTCAGACTACGAGATCCGCAAGCGGGAACTCGGCGTCATCGACTTCAGCGACATGGTCACCAACGCCGCGCGGATACTCGACGAGCAGCCCGGCGTGCTTGCTGCGATCATGGACGAGGTGGACTGCGTCATTGTCGACGAGTTCCAGGACACCAATCCGATCCAGTTCACGTTCCTATGGGCCTTGGCGCGGCAAGCGAAGCGCTCACTCGTCGTCGGCGATACCAAGCAGGCGATCATGGGCTTTCAAGGCGCAGACCCGAGGCTGACGGTCGCGCTTACGAAGCAATTCGAAACCAGCCCGCTCAACCGGAACTGGCGTTCCGATCCACGGATCATGGATTGCGTCAACGCGCTCGGCCCTTGCCTTTTTGGCGATGACTACACTTCGCTCACCGCGCAAAATCCCACCGGGCATGAAACGGCGCTTGAGGTCATAGAACTGGCGAACAAGCGCGGCGCGCGCTCGGGAGGGAAGCCCCAGCATTTCGTCGCGGATCGCCTTCTCTCCCTGCTGTCCGACGATCATGTGATGATCATCGACAGGCATACGAAGACTTTGCGGCCGTTGGAGCCCAGAGACATCGCGGTTCTGTGCCCCACCCATAGCCATTGCTCGAGCTATGCCAGCGCGCTGCGGTCCCTCGGCCTGCCGGTTCGCGTGGCTGAGGGTGGCTGGTGGCAGAGCAAGATCGTCCAGGCCGCGTGCTTTGCCCTGCGGTTTGCCGTCGATCCTGCAGACAGCCATGCCGCGATTTGTACGGCCGCGCTTGGTCCTGGAGCCACAGCACTTCCGGACGCGATCAGGGCGCTTGCCGAGCAAGGCTGCATCGACACGCCTGAATTGTCTGCGCTGCAGACACTTTGGCCCGAATCGCTTGCGACCCCGGTAGACCGTCTGGTGCACCAGGTCATCGAGGTGTCGGGGCTTCGCGACTGGTGCGACAGGCTCGATGACCCACCCCAGATGAGAGCAGACCTGCTCCGGTTCGAGGCAGAAGCGGCAGCATTCATGGATGCTCACCGCGACATGCGCGAAGCATCCGGCTTTTATGGGCAGAGCGCTAACGTCTTTCTCGGCTGGCTTGAAAATAAGGTCGGTCTCAAAGGTGAAGATCTGCGGCCTAACCCTTCGGGCAGTGAAGCCGATGGCATCGAAATCGTTACCTGGCACGCATCCAAGGGACGTGAATGGCCAATTGTCGTTGTCTGCGGACTCGACCACAAGCTCGACCCCCGTGCTGGGACATTCAGCACCAAATTTCCGGGGTTCGATGATCTCGATCATGTGATCGAGGGAGCAACGCTCGCCTATGCACCCGAATTTGCCGCGCCTGAAGCGACCGATCGCTTTCTTCATGAACTCCATCCGGTGTCCGAAGAAACAGCGAGGCGGCTGCTTTACGTGGCCCTGACCCGTGCGCGGGACCGCCTGATTATCGAATGGCCGCAGGACGATGGCAAGCTTGATCCGCCTCTGCCGATCACTGGCCGCCGCCTTCTGAACGATGTCTGCGGCATCAGATTTCAGGGTAACCAGATCAGCGTCGGCAATGAGGATTTTCCTGCCCGCATGACGATCTGCAGCAAGGAGTTGCCAGCCTCGTTCGAGGCTGAGAACAAGGTTCATCTCGACGCGTCCGACCGCGAGCTGCGATTTGCCCTGGAGCGGCGCCCGATCGACGCAATGACATCTGTGGTAAGCCCCTCGCAGGCAATTGCTACGTCACGCCCGCTTCCATCTCACATCGAGACGCGTGTGATCGCACCAGGTGTAAAGCTGGCCGGACCTGATCTCCTGCAGGCGACCGATAAGGGCACGGCGATCCACGAAGCGCTGCGCATTCTCCTCTGCCGCCCTGATCTACGCCACAGGGTTCAGGCGCATTGCCGCATTCTCGATGCCGAGGTCGAATTTCTATCGCAGCAGGCAGATGCCCTACGCCAGGCTCTCGCGGACCTTGGCTATCCGCGACTGCATGTTGAGCAACCGATCGAGGTTCCTCTTTCAGATGGTGGGAGCCAGAGCATCATCCTGGATCTCATCGCTGAAAGTCCCAATGGCTTCATGATCATCGATCACAAGAGCGGGGCAGTCACAGATCATGCGCTGCGCTTCGAACGCTACTGGCCGCAACTGGCAGCTTACATCGATGCAGTCGGCACTAAAGGGGCAAAGGCTGTTGATGGTGCGGCTATTTTTTGGACGGAAACCGGCGAGCTGACAATCGGACGCGGTCACCAGCCGAGTGCATGAAGATTGAACTGCGAACGGGTTGTTTGAGAAGTCATGACAATAATCAGCGCATCCGATTTTCAGCCACACTTTGATCGGTTTCAGGAGCTCATTACTGCCGAAAGCAAGGGGCACTCGTTTATCAATTTCACGGAGGGCAAAATCGCCGCATGGGAAGGCTACAAGCCAACGCTGCGTCAGGCTGCCCTTGCACGGCTTTCCCCCGATACATGGTCTCGCGAAAGCATCGGGTCGGGCTCAATTATTGAGCATGCCATCGACAGCATCGAGATACAGGACAACAAGGCCAATTTCGTCAACAACCTTGTCTTCTGGCAAAACCGCTTCGGGCACGCCAATCGGGATCACCGCATCTTGCTTGAAGCCCGTACGAACCGCAGTTTGAAGCACGCACTCGATGCTCTGCTGTTCGATCTCTACCGGGGAGATCGTCAAGAGGGCGTGGTCTTCGAAGAACTGGCCGAACTCACCGGGCACAAATACCCGCTGATCGCCTATCTCTACTTTCTGAAGGATATGACCCGCTTCATGCCGATCCAGCCAACGGGCTTCGATCGCGCCTTTGCGGCCATGAGCCTCGGGTTTTCGACACGACAGCAGTGTTCCTGGGACAACTACAGGAGGTTCAATGAGATTCTGTTGCAGCTCGTCCCGCTGATCGAGGCTGCTGCCGGCATCCATAATGTCAGGCCGATAGATGCTCACTCATTTTGCTGGATATATGCCCATCTTCTGAAATTGGAGGCTGAGGGTTCAATTGGTCAAACCGCGTTAGGCAAAGACGCGGGCCGCGTGGTCGGCGGCCAAGAAAAGTCTATCATTGCCATGCGTCTGTCGATCGAGGATACGGTGAGGAAATCGAACGGCCAGAGCATCGAACGCAGGATCAAGAACAAGGAATCAGGCCATTCCGCCCAAGAGCTCGAAGCTCTTCTCGCCGAATTGCTTGAACTTCAGGGAAACCGCTGCGCGCTGACCGGCATTCCTTTCCACTTTTACGGCCCTGACACCGATAGCAACCTCTTGCCGTCTCCTGACAGAATCGACAGCAGCGGGCATTACGTTCGGGGGAATATCCAAATCGTTTGCCGCTTCATAAACTTCTGGAAAGGGGCAAGCGACAACGAGGAGTTCAAGGAGCTCCTCATGCTTGTAAGGTCCGTGTGATCGCGCGCTTGTCTGCCGACGGTCATCTTCGGCTAAACAACGCAGGGTAGGGGTCGGATAACATTGCGTCCGGCATAGGTTTTCTCAAGAAGACCTCCCAGCCAGATCGGTTCAAGTGGATTTCCCTGTCGAAGTCCCCTTGCGTACATCGATCCATTTTGTCTTCGACTTCATATTTTCGCTCGATGAAGGAGCCGACCTGATCTTCGTCGAAGCTGTCCTTGAGATAGGGATAATTTATTTCCAAGGCGCTCGTGTCGGGACCCTGCTGCTGCAAGAGGCTGTTCACCTTCCCAAAGAGACGATCGACGCGGCCCACACGCTGCTCGTTATCGCCCGGTGTCCATGCGATACCGTAATGATGAACTTTTCTGCATTGCAGGTGCAGATTTACCCCCTCCTGGAAAACCGAAGTTGCCATCAGTGTGTTCGGATAAAAGGGGCTGTTGAAGCCGAGGATCAGGTGTTGCCGGTGGCTGGATTCGCCGCTTGCATACCACGCCGGGCTGGAAAGTGTTGTGAGTGTTCGCCACCCCTTGTTCCAAGCGTCGACTTCGTGATCGATGATCTTCGTGCAGAGCTGCTCGAAGGTTGCGATGGCTGAAGTAAAGTATTTCAGCAACAGGGAATCTGGAATTTGCAGGTCTGCAAATTCCAAGAATTTCCGGTAGCGCCGCTGGACATTGGCGTGCTTTTCCTCGTCGGCAAGACGCCGCTCGAAGGTCACATACCAGCCATAGAGTTCGACGATAACGGGGCTGGCGAAGAGAAATCCGGCTTTGATGTAGTTGGCAAAGTTTTCGGCAATGCGCGGCTGAGCGGTTGCCCAATCAACAAGTCTATCCCGCTGTGGCGCGGGCAGGTGATCGAATACCCGACCCCAGATCGTTTCGATCGGCGCATCGTATTCGCGCTGATCTCCGTCGTGAGGGCGCAATGCATCCAACGCGTCTCGGGGAAACTCGGGCCGTGTCTCCATTCGTTGCATCTGTGCAGCCTTGGCAAAATCCATGCGCTGCTTGCCCCCCTGCACGAAGTGGTAGTGCCAATGATAGGCACCTGATTGATAGTCAGAGGCGGGTTCCAGGAGCATCGAGAAGATGCCGGTTGTTTTGCGCAGATTGAGGCTGAAGCGGGAGCAGTCTGTCGGTGGTGCAGGCGGTCTGCCATCAGCCGCCTTCTTTGTCACAAACAGGTCTGCAACCCTAGAGCGAAGATAGTCGTGTTCGTCGACACTTTCGCTCTCGCCTTCGATCTCGTCCATCTGGTCGTCGTCGCTATCGATGTCGCGGCGATTGCTTGCACCTGTGATTTCGTTGAACACCTCACGCGACCAATTGCTTTTCTGCCATCGAAGACGAGCTTCTTCATCCCAGCCGTGGGTGTCCGCAATGTGCTTTGCGAGCAATTCGTCGTAACGCTCATTGATGCGCTTCGTGAGCTCTCGGACCGACGGGATACGGCGCACAAAGACGAGGTGCTTATCTTCATGCAGGCAGCGATCTGTGGTCATTTCGAACAGTTCTGATGGCGTACAGAGATTGACGATGCCATCGTATTTGGGGTGATCGGGAGCCGAGCCGAAAAGGCCGCGAAAATCGCCGCTCATGTCTTGCAGGAGCTGTGTGTCCGCAGCAGCCCTGAAGTCCTTCGAGCGCTCGTCATCCGATCCTTCGTTCTCGCTCTGCGCGTCACGGGCCAGATCACGATGGCCTGCGGATTCGAAACCTTCTAGATAACCATAGAGAGCCCGCCTCTTTTCATCCGCCACACCGCAGTCTTCGATCAGGCGCTTCTGGTAGAGCGCAAAAAACATCTCATCCTGAGGGTTGTCTCCAAATCTGCACGGAGTTGCGATTTCCCGGCGGTATTGGTGCTTTGTATAGCTAGTGCCCTGACCCTCCATGCGCCGAAACCGGCGAAGCGCGTAGGTGCCCATCAGCTCATCGACTTCCTTCCCTTCAAGTGAGACCTGGTCGACAAAGTAGGACAGGATGTTCGCCACATCACCAAGGCGAGTATGGCTCGGCGTTGCCGTCAGGAGTAAGGTGCGCCGAGCAATTTGACTCTCAGGCTTGCCGAAAAATTCTTCGGCGGCAGCGACGCGCTGCGATCCACCGCGGCGATTGCGGAAATAATGCGCCTCATCGACGACCATCAGATCGAACCCAGTCCCGCCTGTCGCGGCCAGAATTCGTTGCTGGAGCTTTCTGGCTACCTTCCCCGCAGCTCGAGCCTTGTCGTTGGATGCGTCGGCGCTATCGAGAAGGCCGCTGAGGGCATGGATTGTTGTGATGTAAAATTGGGCCGGCGCGTCATCTTTGGACCGCTGTTCAATTGCCTCGGTCAATTCCGGTAGGCGATAGTGGACTCCGATAGGCGGCACGGGTTTTCCGTCCATCTTGCTCTTAACGAAGCCATCGGCCTTTACGTAGAGGTCTCGAGTAAAGGACGAGAACTCACGTTGCCAATGCGCGCATATGTCGCGGTTTGGCGCGATCACCAGAATCTTTGCGTCGGGCTTCTTTCGCCACAGAAGTGCTGCTACGCCCAGTGCTTCAAAGGTTTTGCCCATGCCGACTTCATCGGCCAGGAGCGCAACCGGACTTCTTGAAAGCACGTTCCACAAATGAGCGACGCCTTCGGTCTGAAGCGCGGCCATTCCTGTCGGTTGGTCAGGCGCATAAGTCCATTCCCCGCTGACCCCGCCGAAGTTGATCCACTTCGCGACCTCCATTGGTTTCAAGCGTCGCCAGAACTCACTCATATGCTGCCTGCGCCCTTACCAGTGTGACATATTCTGCGGAGACCCCGTTCGGGGATTTGGGCACCGACATTGCTATGCTGTTCCATCGTGATTTGGGCGCCGGGGTATAGTTTGGCTCGCGACGTTTGTAGCCGTGAAGTAGCTTGCGGCGCCGGTCTTGAGCCAAGGCGCAAACGGTCGCGACTTCATTCGCGAGGAACCAATTGAACACTGAGCGATCCTCGGTTTGGATGGTTTCGCCGGCCTTTTCGACCAATTCGAGTAGACATCCAGGCGCTACGAAGACCTGCTTTTCCAACTGCTCCAGTTTGTCCACTGCAGAATACCGTTCGCGATAATCATGCATGGCTTTGAAAAGACGGAAATAGCTAATCGAACTGTGCTCGGAAATTTCTCGTTGGAGTAGCTCCCAGCCCAAGTCCGGTTGAGCGGGAGTGTCGTCAGGAAAGCTGTCGCTGTCGTCAGGACCTCGAAGGGGAAGGTCAGTAAGCGATCCCGGGTCATCCCCAAGCAACAAGGCTTCCAGGAGATCACTCAAGTTGTTGAAGATCTGAGCCCTGCGGGACTTCAGGTTGGTTTCACCGACGATGCCGCGATGAACCTCTTTCCCGTCGTGGTGCACACGAAAGATCCGATCTCTAAGCAGCACGCTATCATTCACACGGATTTGCGCCGGTTGCACGGGCTCACCGCTGCGGGCCCACTTCAATCGCAAAAGCGCATCTACACCGGGCAGTCGGACAGAGAATCCCTCGCGTCCTCCATTTCCCATCCACGCACCCGAAAACGTGTAGACTTGTGCATGCCAATCGAAGGTCACGTGCAGATCAAAGGGTGGCAGATCGGCGGGATTAAGTGCTTCCTCGGCCAAGAGCTCATCCGACGCGCAATCCCCATCGCTCAGCGCCAGTGCTTTGCCATGCATCAGCCGGCAGTCATTCGCATCTTCGATGATGATGCCTGCTTCAATGTTGTTGTCTTGGCTCCATTTTCCCCAGTCGTCGCAAAGGCTGTTGGAGCCGGGGGCAGTGAAGTTCCACGAGCCAACAGCCAATGCCTTGCCGACCTTCCAGATCTTCGCATGACATAAATCAGTTCTGTGGTCGCGTTCGACTGGAATATCATAGAACGTCAGTTGCCCGCGCGCGATCAACTGCCCTAGTTCCTCGCTCCATTGAGTTCTGAGGAATTTGTTCTGGATCCGATCAGCCACCAAATGGACACGCAGGTCACTGATCGCCGTCGAAGTTTGCAGCTTGCCGATAAAGTTTGCGAGGTTACGAGGCAGATATGGCGACCAGACGACGATGTCTGATGCCGCCGATCCGTCGAATAGTTGCGCTACGAAAGATTGGCTCTGGAGGCTATGGACAAATCGCCATTTTTCCTCGGTCTTGGCAAACTTTCGGCGCTCGGGGAGTTTGCCGCCACCGTCATGAATGTCGCTGGCATCCCAAAGCCGGTCGAAAAACCTGCGGATTTCTCGATAGTTATTTAGGCTTTCAACCTCACGGAATACGAATGCTTCCAGATTTCGGCCCCAGCCGGACAGCGTTAGATTGGCGCTACCTGCGCCGATGATGCGCCGACCTTTGTTGTCCTCAAGGTAGATGACTTTGGGATGAAAAAGACTGCGTTCGCCGAACCGCTCCGACAAGCGGTCGGGACGGACTGGGTGTATGGGAACGCATGTCCTCTTGATGCGGTTGGTGTCGATGAACCGCGGATCGCAAAAGACTCTGACATCAATGCCTTGATCCGTAAGTTCTTGCTGTAACTGCTCGAACTCGATCCGGCTTCGTGGAGGCTCGGCACCTACCACCGCAGGCAGGACAAATGTCTCGAGAAACTCGATGTCCAAGTTGAAAGTGGTGAACCATGCTCGGCGCAAGGGACCCATGCCGGTCACCTTACGCTTCAATTCCTGCAGGAGCTTCATACGACCGCCCCACGCAGGCCGTTCACGAAGCTGCTGAACTGGGGGAGATAATAGCTGTTGAGCCATGAACCCGGCGCACGGCTGTCAGGCTCGGGCAGAAAGACAGTTCGCGCGTGAACATTGATGGCGCCGCCGCTGCTGACATTAAGCCATGAAACCTGACCGCGGGATTGCATCACTGAGCCATGGTAATTCGCCATTTCGCGAATTTGATCGTCGAGACTGTTCGCGTTTGCAGCTTTCAAAAGCTGCTTGAGACGCTTTGCCCCCTCCGTGCCCTTAATGGCTGGCAGATCCGCATAGTCAGAAACCGCAGACGATACGCCTGGCAATCGCGTTGCGTCCCTGCCGAAGTTTGCCCACGCGTTCGCTACGTCAGCGGTTGATTGGGTTCGCCGAGATGCCATGAGAGTGAAAAGCAGCGAGCAATCCGCCAAGAACGGCTCCAAGTGCACAATATGCTCGAGCTTGGCCTTTTCTTCGGGCGCTAGATCATACGAAAGTGCCTGCTCGATTGCCCCCTGCGGCGAGAGATCGTCTGTTTTTTCGAGAACATCGAAAATTGCGCCGGCCGCACCTTGATTGAGCTCTGTCTGTAAAAGCCAAAAGTCCTTTGCGTAACTTCCGACTGCCTGAGGTGAGGCAAATGCTCGAGCGTATGCTCGGGTCAAATCTGCTGGGACATCGGCAAATGGAAGTTTCCCGCCTTGGATCGGTTGGGAGACGCATTCCTTGAGAAAGTCGTATGCCTTGCGTGCAACCTTGCTGAGCAAGCTCTTCGGTTGGCCGATTATGAGCCGTTCGGCATCAGCCCACCGACTTTGAAATGCTGGTTTGTGATAGTGATAATTGCCATCGAAGAAGCCCATTTCCATTAACGGAGTCTTGTAACGACCACTGACCCCGAGCCCGAGCTGCCGGACCAGGATTTGTCCGGCAGATTCATGAGTGAAGATGAGTGCGGGAGGGCGATCTTCATTCCCCCAAAGTCGCCGCGCGTTGGAGATCCCAAGTATTCCTGTCGATTCTACATCTTGCGATTTCTCATGACGCAGGATCGAGAAGACGAAAACATTTTCGAGGAAAAGCAGGCACGCCTGCTTGAAATTCAGACTGTCCTTGCTCTGATATCGCCGCGCCAGCGCGTGACTGAGACGAGCGCCGTCACCGTCATCTTCAACCAGCTTTTTCACCAAGTAGTGGTTGAACAGATTTAGCGTAAAATTTCGAACATCGTTCGAGATGGAGTTTATCCTGTTGCGAAATACCTGCCTGCCGAATGCTGACCAGATAATAAGTGTGCCGACTGGATCAATGTATGAATCAGACGATAGCGTGTCATCATATTGTGTAAGAACTTTTTCCAGAAGATGCGCCATTATTCCTCGTCACTTGCAATTTTGAGGTTTTAGAAGATTTCTGTTAGAAAACTTTTCGAGAAATCAATTTCGTCAGATGTAATAAAAATGATAGAATTTTTTTCGATGGCAGTGATGTAGGATTAGGAAGGTTCTTGCGCCAATTTACAAAAACAGTTTGTTTTATACTTTTACGTAGGCCTTGGGGTCGCATCAGATGACACAGTCTGTCACCTAGACGTAGTCCTTTGAAATGTAGGGCTGCGTCGCTCCCTGCCGCGGCTCTATATCCGGAACCTGCGAAGGCAATTTGAGCTCGAGGAGTTCGGGGATGTCTCGGGTCAGACCGTAGGCAAGGAGCAGTCGCGATGGATCGGCAACACCGGTGATGCTGAAAGCTGGTGGTTCCGGCCGCATGATCGGGAGCGATCCCAAAATCTTGGGATCATTCTTGTCTTCAATAAAGGTACTGTGCAGCGTGCTCGCGCATCCTCCTCCGGTCGTAATGAGCTGCACTTCGCGCGAGCGAAGTACGGGGCTGAAGCCATTGCTTCCGCGCGATGGACGACAGGCATCGCCAAAAACGGAATTGAACTGGCGATCACAGGCCCAGCGGAAATCCTCATTGGTTATGTTTTCCGCAAGAGCGGCTTCGAGCGCTGCGGCTCCTAGAAGTTCGACGCCTGCACTGATCACGGCGTTGCGCTCTCGGCGAACGTGATTGAAGGCCACGATGTCGACGGTTGATGCGCCGACGTCGATCAGGACGTGTGCGCCATCGAGCGAGGTCGGCTCGGAAGTGTATCCGGCAATGGCAGCGGTCAGTTCGGGAATGAGTTCCCATCCTGCAGGCAGGCTGCCGCTCGACGATTGGTGCGTCTTGCGGACATCGGCGAGCGCCAGCTGCTCAGCAAATGGGACAAGCTCGCGCGCAGCGGAGACGATGTGCCTGAAGGATTTGAAAGCCCTTTCGTCGTCATGCGCCGCAACCGGAATGCCGATATTGATCGACAGAAAGCGCTCGCCTCCCGACGCGAGCGGGCGTGTCTCTGCGTACCAGCCAAAGAAATGGGCCATCTGAAGTGCAATATAGGCAATGGCAGCTTCTGCGCGCGTGACCGGAAGGTCATTATGCACACGCGCTCCCCCATGTCCGCCGATAATGCCGGTCTTGAACCCTTCGAGCACTGCCATCCCGGATTGTGGGAAAAGTGAAAAGGTCTCGCTTTCAGGATCAAACCAGAGCGCGGTCTGCCATAGGAGGCTGTGACTGCCCGACCGCAGTTCGTCAGGTACCGACAGGAACGCGATGTTGGGTCCGACCTTGTAGGGTTGCCGCACAGCGAGCTTCAGAGAGCTCGTTCCGAAATCGAAGCCGACGATGAAGCCGTTGTCGAGATCGGGTTCCGGGTGGGCTGCAAAGTCGGCGGCGCCGCGCGTGATGCGCGCTTCGATCTGCTGGGCGGTATGCGCCGATATGGCCTTCGGCCTTGGCTCGATGGAAGGTGAGCGGGAGCCGACGATCTCGCGAATGCGCTTGAAGGCTTTCCTGTGTGCTTCAGCCGGATCCAGGGCGGGTTCCGACGCGGGCGTCTTATCGCCCTCTCGTGCGTTCTGCTCCTCTTCTTTGAGCTGGCGAAGAAGCGCCTTGGCACCAGGAAACTTAAGGATCGTCTTGATCCCGCCGGCCTTGCCGCGCTTCTTCTTTCCCTTAGCCTTCGCTTGGCCGTTGTTCTGCGCAGCTCGCTGCTTCTTGCGATTGCGCTCTTCAGTTTTGGCCTTCCTGCGCAGGGCCTGCTCGATGTCGGCAAAGCCGTTCGCTTCGCTCTTGGCGGCACTCGTGGTGGCAGTCTTAGGCTCCGGGGATGCAGGCTTGGCTTCCTTGCCTTGATCGGCAAAAGCCTTCTTCAGCATGTCGGCGGCATCGCTGAGGGACTGAAAACCGCGCTTTTTGTTGCTCATTTGCCATCTCCAACGATCTCGACGACGGCAATGCCGACTAGGGAGTGAGCGGGGAAATGCAGGGTTCGCTTGGATACCTCGGCGAGCTTCAGGTCCATCCGGGCTAGGAATTTGTCGAGCTTGGCTTTGACGGCGTAGGACAGGTTCATGCGCCGATCGCTCCCGGAAAGCCGGTGATCGTGGATCTGCTCTTCGGCGCGCCGCGTCTCACGCTCCTTATGCTCATGGATCAGCGCCAGCTGGGTATCGACAAGGTCGAAATGGCGGGCGGCTTCCGCGTCTTCGAAGTCGGTTCGGCGGCTGTTAAGCGATGGCAGGATGGTGGACTCCACCAGAGCAACGGTGGCGGCTTGTTCCCCATCGCCCAGAGGCCTTAGCTCGGGCTCCTCGATCAGAGCTTCCATCAGAATTTGCTCCGCCATGTCCTCGGGAAGGATCGCTCCGCCCTCCAGGCTCGCGCCGACAAAGGCGAGCCGGTCGATGGGGATGATGCCTTCCATCGACCACTTCTCGATGCAGATGGCGTAGCGCCCTGGTGCAACCTCCCACTCGGGACGGTCGGGCGTGCGAATGGCTGTGACAGGACGGGGTGTAATGCCCGATTGCCGCTCTTCGATCAGCCCTGCACAAAAGCGGGCGAGTGGATGCGTCATGGGAATGGCTTCGATGGCGCGAAACTTCACCGGATCAGGGTTGCTGCCAAAGACGGACTTGACGCCTGTATTCCCTTCGCGCGCAAATCGGGTCGGATAGCGCCGCGCCTGCGACGTGCGATATAGGGAGAACTGCGCCTGCGCGGTGGGCGATAGCCTGATCTCGTAAGCTTCGATATCGGTCTCGCTGGTCGGCTGGACGCGGGAGCCCTCGAAGAGATTGACGAGCGCGGTGGCAACGTAATCCTTGAGATCATCACCCGTCAGTCGCCTGAAGGGAGCCTGGGCGTCATTGATGCGCTGGAGGATGCTGTCGCCGTGAGCGACGAGCCCTGGGGCTTCGCGCTCGAGTTCTTCGGCCTGCGCTTTGCGCTCGGCGGCAGCGAGGATTGATTGGTCGAGCCTCGCGTCGCGCTGCTCCTGCGTAAGCTCGGGATCAGTAAGAACAAGCTCGATGTCACGGATGATCTCACCGAGGATGGGTTCGAAATCGCCGAGCGTCTGCTGGATGATGCCAAGCCGCAGATAAAGGCGGTCGTAGACATGCTGCTCGATCGTATCCTCGGCGATCAGATTGATGATGTCGATCGATGGCGACTGCTGGCCAATGCGGTCGATACGGCCAATACGCTGTTCGACCTTCATCGGGTTCCAGGGCAGATCCCAATTGAAGAGTATGCGGCAGAACTGAAGGTCGAGGCCTTCGCCCCCGACCTCGGAGGTCAACAGGATCGTGCCGCTGGGAGATTCGGCGAAGCGGGCAATGGTTTCCTGGCGGTCGGCCTTGATACCGCCGTGCAGCTCCATGACTGAATAACCGGCATCGCCGAGACGCTTGGCGAGATAGTCGATGGTCTTGCGGAAGCTCGAGAAGATAATGATCCGTTCGTCGGGATCGCGTTCGCGGATGGTCTTGAGCCAGCCAGTCAGTCGGTCGATTTTCGAATCCTGACGTTCGAGCTCGGCGAGCACCAACGGATCGTCGCAAATCTCGCCGAGTGTGGCGATGAGCGGCCCTGGCATCTTATTGCGGCTGGCATCGTCCTCTTCCTCGTCGAGCTCGAGGAAACCGCTGCGCCCGCCCCAGTGGCGGTAGGCTGTAGCAAGGCTCGAGGCGAGCAGGCGCTGGGTCTGGGCAAGGAGGAAACGCTCGTTGATGTCGTGCGCATAGGCATAGGCTTCAATCTGCTGGGTGGCCAAATCGTAGAAGTCGCGCTCGGCCTTGGACATCTCCCACGCGGCGGTCTGTGGTTTGCGCAGCACTTTGAATTCGGCAACGTCGCGGCGGCGGGTGCGATTGATGATCGAGCCCAGGAGCGACATCTCTTCAATCCGCGCGGCAAGGCGCACGCGGTTTGAAGGCGTATCTTCCATCCCCTTGGTAAGTTCGGCGCGCAGGCGTTCCAGCCGTTTGCCGGTCTTGAGTACCTGGCCCTCGGGGAGGTCGGCAATGATCTCAGCGATTTCGCTCAGAGGCACACGGCGGTCGCGGGCTGCTTCCCAAGCCTTGATGAGCGGCGCGTTCTCGTCCTGTAGAACGTCGAAGAGCCACTCGCGCTCGAAGGTATCAGGATCGATCAGCTTCAGAAGTGCGCGCAGATCATTGGCGCGAAGATTGATCGGCGTGGCTGAAAGGAAGAGCGAATAGTCCGATACATTGGAGATCAGTTGCCCGAGGCGGTGGTTGGTCGTGTCGGTGTTGCGCAGATGGTGGGCTTCATCGATGATCGTAAGATCGAAGAGGTCGTCTTCGGCATCTGCGAGGAAGGTTGCCAGATCGGCGCGCGCACCCTTGGCCGGCTCGTTGGGGTCGTTCCATTTCCTCGGTGGACGCAGTGAAGACAGCGAAGCGATGGCGGTGAAGCCCTCGCGGCGAACCTGATCATCCTTGAGAATCTCAAGCAGCTCTGCCGCGTTGCAGACGGGCGCGTTAACATTGAACTTGTTGCGCAGCTCGTCGCGCCATTTCTGAACCAGGGCCTTGGGGCAGATAACGAGCAGGCGGCGGCTGTCGAAGCGTGCGACAAGCTCGGTCCAGATCAGACCTGCTTCGATGGTCTTACCGAGGCCAACTTCGTCGGCAATCAGGAGACCGCGCGACGGCGAGTTTAATAGCTTTAGGACTGGTTTAAACTGGTAGGCGTGAAATTCGGTATTGGTCGCCCCCATACTGTAGATCATGTCGGCCAGCCGCCCGGTCATGCGCAGATGGGTAAGCGCTCGCCTGAGATCGGCAGGAGCGGAAAGCTTGCCGGACTTGAGATCGGCCAGGGCGTCAGGCGCTGCGATCACTGCCTCGAGCTGGTTGACGGGACAGGCGGTGCGGCCTGAGGGAAGCTCGATTTCAATAAAGCGGCGACCGGCACGCTCAAAGTCGCGCTCGCCTGTGACCACTCCAATGACCGACGGATCGTCCTTGAACCGAACCCGGTCGCCTGCTGCAAACATGAAGCCCCCAAACTCCGCCCTTTGCGGGGTGCAATGTGTTGTAAGTAATTGTGAATTGGTCAAGACGATACTGCCGCAGTGTCAGAATTTGAGCCGCTGCAGGCGGTGCGCTGCAGTAATCACAGTGCCATCGTCTCCGACGACCAAATAGGCGTCGAGCGCCTTTTCGAGGCGGCAGAACGTGCGTTGGCCAAGTGCGGCCCTGGCACGGGAGCGAGCCTGCTTGTCGAGAAAGTAGATGTCGGCGCCATGATGGCGGCGCGTGTTGCCGTAGGCGAGCAGGGCATCAACGGCTTCTCCCGGAATGCCGCGCTGCTGAAGGCGGGTCTGAGCGTGAGCGGTGTACATCGATTCGGTCCTTTCCTTGTTTGGTCCATTCGATGTAGCCAGTGGGGGCGACAGAATCGGTCATGGGGGTAATGCATGTCCTTTGGAAAGGCAGTCGATCTGCTGCGGCTGGCGATGATGGCGACGGGCAGTCGGGGCGTCTGCCTGTCGGAGATCGAGCAGGAATTTGCTGTGGTGCGCAGGACGGCGCAGCGCATGACTGCGGCGCTGGAAGAGGTCTTTCCGGCCACGGAGCGCGAGATCGACGAGGCTGGCAGGCCGCGCTGGCGCGTTCCGGCGCGCGCGATTGCTCAGCTGCTCTCGCCAAGCGCGGACGAACTGGTTGCGCTCACCTCAGGGGTTACCCAGCTCGAGCGCGCAGGGATGGGTCCAGAAGCACGGAATCTGGCATCGCTAGAGCGCAAGGTGCGCGCCCTTCTGCCGTCTGGAAGCGGATCGCGGCTGGCAGTGGATGAAGAGACGCTGCTTGAGGCGATGGGGTATGCGGCCCGACCTGGACCGGGTCCTGCTTCGCTCGAGGAAGTGGATCGCGCGATCAGTCTGGCCCTGAAAGGTCCGTTTCTGCTTAGGATCGCCTATCAGTCGCGGGGTGATGCAGCTCCGAGCGAACGACTGATCGAACCCCTGGGAATTCTTTTGGGAGCACGGCGCTATCTGGTGGCGGTGGATACGGCCAAGCGCGACGGGCGCAATCGTCATTACCGTGTCGAAGACATCGTTTCGGCTGAAGTGACCGACACTTCCTTCAAATACCCGCTTGACTTTCAGATTCGCGAGTATGCCCAGAGGGCGTTTGGATCTTATCATTTCGATCCCGAATATGGCGAGGTTGTCTGGAAGTTCGCGCCGCGAGCTGTCGATCGGGCGCAGCGTTTCCAATTTCATCCTTCGCAGCGCACTGAGCTTCTTAAAGATGGTTCGCTGATCGTGACATTCGATGCTTCAGGCCATCTGGAGATGGCGTGGCATCTTTATGCCTGGGGCGACGCGGTCGAAGTCTTGGAGCCTAAATCGCTCAGGGACATGGTCCACCCTTTCAGAAGGGGCGATTTCCCTGCCCTCCCGTAGATCGCCGCGGGGGCAAGATCAGTCTGGGGACTTTTGGGTTTCAAACTGAGCGCGGACGACTTGGCTGCGTTTCTTGCTCGCTTGCCCGCCAATCGTTGGACCCGGCTTCTCGAAAGGGGCGTCGATGCACTCAGTCGGGAGATTGGCGCCAGTCGCATGGCGGTGCCAGATTTGGTCGAATGGATTGCGGAGTGGTCCTATGAAACACGGGGTGAGCAGCAGGGGCTGCTTTTGTTGACGGCGCACCGAGCGAAGGGGCTTGAATTCGACGATGTTGTGATCCTCGATGGCGACTGGCAAAGTAAATCTAGGAATGAAGATCGTGATGCGCCCCGGAGGCTGTTTTATGTGGCGATGACACGGGCAAGGCGCAGCCTCTCAATCGTGACACAAGGCGCACACCCTTTCGTAGCTGGTGAGACCGACGCGATACTTGAGAGAACGGTCCAGTCCGATCCGGCCCAAGGTCCGCTCGATGAAAGAAGTTACCAGCCGCCGGACATGGCTTTGGTGGATCTTTCATTTGCCGGTCGATTGAAGTCTTACAATCCTTCCCTTGCGGCCATTGCGCAATGCCAGGTGGGTGATCGGGTGAGTTTGGAAAGAGGCGAGAAGGCCTGGATGATCAAGGACGCAGCTGGCCAAATCATTGGCAGAATGAGCCGATCCTTCGCGCCTCCGGCCAGGTATGAAATAGCCCACGGCGAGGTCGGAGCCGTCGTTCGCTGGCGTCGTTCGGACAATGCTGAAGAGTATCGGGAAGCTATCGTGCGAGACGAGTGGGAGACCGTTCTGCCCGACATTACCTATGTTCGCTCAGGTGCCGTAAGGTGAATACGTTCGGTTGGCGGATGTGGCGTTTAGAAAGTCAGCTACTTCGGCTTGTCGAAGCACCCGTTGGCCAGCTAAAATCTTATCATGAAGACTAAATCACTCCTCCCGTGGGGCGGCGCACTCGCCTTTTGGTCGTTTTTCCTCATTGTCTCGCTCGATAGGGTGCTGTGGAAGTTGGGGTGATCGCGCCGTTATGCTGAGCATTCTTCTAACGACTGTCTTGGTGGTCCCAGCCGGTGAAACCTTTGCCTGTACGCCTACACATGTCTGGGATGGTGACGGCCCCGTTTGGTGTGCTGAAGGTCCTCGCGTCAGACTTTCCGGGATCGCTGCTCGTGAGATCGATGGCACCTGCCGTTCCAACCAGCCTTGTCCTTCTGCGTCTGCCGAGGAAGCGCGCGACACGCTCGTTGCTCTGGTTGGCGAGCCTTATGGGCGAGGGCCGAACGGCCATGTCCTTGTCCGGGGACCAACTATGACCTGTGTTTCGGTCGGCAATGGAGGCGGCGATCGCACCGCCGCTTGGTGCATGTCGCCGCGTGGCGGCGATCTATCCTGCGCTATGGTAGCAAGTGGCACAGCCTTGCGCTGGGACCGCTACTGGGCTGGCCATCGCTGTTCGTGATCTCTGACTGGGAAATCTGGGCCTGCGCAGAGCATGGTGAGGATGCGCTGATCATCGCGGCCATGCGTGCCGACAAGCAGATGTCGGAGGGCGACATGCAGGGCGCGCGCACAATTCAGATGATTGTGAAAAGGATCAACCAGTTGCTCCAGCTCCCATCCGGCTTGCTCCATTAGAGCTGCCCACCAGGAATTCATGCGGGTGACTATTTTTGTCACCCCTTGCGCGCATAGTTTGGGTCTCGGGCCGAGTCGGTTCGGGAAGAGAGACAGCATAGGCATGAAGGAGGCGTCAGATGGCAAAGGGTGGCAGTTATCGCAGCGCAAAGACGGGGCGCTACGTTTCGGAAGCTCAATGCAAGTCGAACCCGCGAACGACGGTGCGCGAGGCAGCTGGCAGGAGCGGGAGCTCCGGCCCGCATTACCGCAGCACAATCAGTGGCCGCTACGTGACGACTAAGCACGGCAAGGCAAGCCCGCACACAACCGTACGCGAGGATTGAAGCAACGATGCGCATACTTCACACCAGCGACTGGCACCTGGGGCGACAGTTCCACGGACTGCCGCTTGACGAGGACCACGATGTCATTCTCGACCAGATCGCTAAGGCCATCGAGCAGAAGAAGCCCGATGTCCTCATTATCGCTGGTGACATATTCGATCGCGTCAGCCCGCCGCAAAGCGCACTGACGCGGTTCGGCGACTTCATCAAGCGCGTCACCCAGGACAATGATTTGGCGGTGGTCGCAATCGCCGGAAATCACGATTCAGCGGCACAGATCGGCATGCTTGGCGTCCTGCCGACCGGTGGAAGGGCCCTCGTGCGAGGTCCGGTCGATGCTGAAGAGCGTCCCCTTATCATCGAGGACGAGCATGGGCCTGTTGCGATCTCCGCTCTACCCTTCTGCTACGAGTTCGCGGCCCGCGCCTGCTTCGAGGATGAGGCCATCGCCTGCCCTGCTGATGTCCTGCGGGCGCAGGTGGAAAGCGCCCGCCGCCACCTCCCCGATGGTGCCAGGTGGGTTATTGTTGCGCATGCCTTTGTCGAGGGAGCCTCAGCGAGTGAAGGTGAACGTCCGTTGTCGCGCACCGTGGGCGGCATCGAGACCGTTCCTTCATCAGCCTTCGATGGCGCGCATTATGTGGCGCTGGGCCACCTTCATCGACCTCAGAAGGTGGGGGCGACCCATATCCGCTATTCGGGCGCGCCGCTTGCCTTTGGCCTTGATGAGGAAGGAGATGGAAAATCGATGACGCTGATCGACCTTGCAGCCGATGGCTCGGTCACAATCGACCTCCTGCCGCTCAATCCCTCGCGCACGGTGAGGACCGTGCGAGGCAAACTGTTGGAGCTGATCGAGACACCTGAAATTTGTCACGACTTCACCGGTGTCGTGCTCACGGACGAGACGCCGCAGATCGATCCGATGAAGCGGATCCGGGAGAAATTCCCGAATGCGGTCAAGCTGACCTACGATCGGAACAGTGAGCGGGAGCAGCAGGAGCGGAGCGAAAGCGAGCCGGTGCTGACCGACCCCAAGTCGATCATTGCCGATTTTCTTCAGTTTGTGCGCGATGAGGCACCCGGGGATGCCGAACAGCATTTGATCGACCAATTCCTGGTTGATGCGGACCATGAGGAGAGCGCAGCGTGAGGCCGATCAAGCTGAAAATGGATGCGTTCGGGCCCTACGCCGGAACACAGACGATTGATTTCCGCGACGCGACCGATGCCGGTCTGTTTGGCATCTACGGGCCCACGGGATCGGGCAAATCCTCGATATTCAGTGCTATGACCTTCGCGCTGTTTGGAGAGGCAGCCAAGAAGGAGCAGCCGACAGCCACGCTGCGCTCGGCGCATGCATCGGCAGAGATGCCAACTGAGGTCGCTTTCGTCTTCGAGCTTGGTGACAAACGCTATCTGGTGCGCCGCCAGCCGGAACAATCCCGGCCCAAGATGCGGGGTGAAGGCGAGACCAGCCAGGCACATGCAGCATGGCTCTTCGATGTGACCGGTATTGAGGTCGACATGATCAACCTTGATGGTTGCGGGGTAATCCTTGCCGAGAAGAAGGTCGGACAGGTCGCCGACCAGGTCAGCGCGCTCCTTGGCTATGGAGCCGACCAGTTTCGGCAGATCGTCCTGCTCCCGCAGGGCCGATTTGAGAAGTTTCTGACCTCCGACAGCAGCGAACGGCTGAAGATCCTTCGCGAACTGTTCGATGTCAGCCTGTATCGATCGATCACCGATCGCCTCAAGGAAGAGGCCAGCGCTGCGAAGCGCGAGGTGCGGGATGGCTACAGCGTCCATGCACGCCGGTTGGTGGCGGAGGGCTTTAACAGTTCCGACGAGCTCGACGAAGGGATTGAGGCGGCGCAGGCCAGGAGCCGAGAGGCGGCGTGCGAAAGCGCGGAAAAGGAGAAGGCGGCTGCAAGTGCCGACCAGGCGTACGCCGCTGCCCAAGCCATTGACGCGCGGTTTGTCGAAGCGAATCGCGCGAAGGAACAGCTGACGGTTCTTGAGGGCCGGGAGGCCGAGATTGCCGAAATACGTCTTCGCAGAGACAACGCGCGGAAGGCTCAGCGTGCCGCAGACAAGGCGCAGGCAATAGCTGAGGCCAGTGATCGGCTGAACGAAGCCGTGCAAGATGAGGTAGGCGTTTCTTCGGCAGCGGCTGAAGCAGCCGACAGATTGAAACAAGCCGAGGCTGCGCTGCTAGCCGAGCGAAATCGATCGGGAGAAATTGACAGTCTGCAGCGGCAGAAGGCCGAGCTTGACCGGTACGAGAAAGCCTTGGCCGATGCGTCGGACCTGCGGGACAAAATGGAAGAGGCGGTTGCTGAAAAGGTCGCGGCTGAGCAGGCGCGTGATACAGCCTCACTTGAAGTAGACCGGTTGACCACTCTCCATAAGGAAAGCGAGGCAACCCTCGGTCAAGCAAGGCAGAGCGAATTGAGGCGTTTAGCGCTTCGAAGTGAGCGGGTTACGCTCGATGCCGGTCTGCGGCATGCGAAAGCATACCAAAAAGCCGCGGACGCTTTGAAAACCGCGCAAGCGAGCGCAGGGAATGCCGCCAAGCATTTGGCAACTGCGGAAGACGCGCATACCGCCGCCAGCGAGAGCTATGCCCGTGCCGAGACGGCATATTTCTCGGCGCAGGCGAGCATTCTGGCGCATCGCCTCGTCGATGGAGAACCCTGTCCGGTGTGCGGCGCGGACGAACACCCGCACCCCGCTCTGGGGGAAGGCGACCCCGATGCTCTCGATGAAGAGCTGGCGAGTGCGCGCGAGACGCTTTCGAGCGCCACGGGCGACCTCCAAGAGGCAAGGGTTGCGCACGGCTCTGCGCGGAGCCGGGTAGCCGACAGGGAGAAGGCTCTCTCGGAAATTGAAGTGCCGGAAGCGGACGTCGCATCTCTTGAGCGTGAGCTCGAAGTGATTGATGCCGAACTGAGCGGGCTGGGCGAGGCGGGCGAAATCCAGAAGCTTCAGCTGGCCATGGATGAGGCAAAAGAGCAATTGGAGCTCGCGGCCAAGGCCTTGTCCGAGGCTCAGCAGAAGCTTCAGTCTGCCACAACGGCTGAGGCAGTTGCATGTCGGTCCTATGAGGATCAGATCGCTGGTGTGCCGGAGCAATACCGCGATGAGGCCGGCTTGAATGCGGCTCGCGATGTGATGGTCGAAACCATAGCGGAACGACAGCAGGCCTTGGCGGATGCTGAAGCCAATGCCCAGGCAGCGCGTGAGCTTGTCGCCACTGCGAATGCCAACCTGAGGAACGCCGAGAAAACGAAGATCGATGCCGAGAAGCGGTGCAAAGTCGCCCGGGATGAGTTTGCGACCAGGCTCGCTGAGCTAGGACTGTCACCGGAACAATACGCGCAATTTGCTGCGCACATCCCTGAAATCGACGATCTGACAGCAACCGTCGAGGACTTCGAAACCTCGCTGCGCGAGGCGACGGGCGCTGCAAAGCAGGCAGCGGATGCGATCGCCGGAATTGAGCGCCCTGATCTCGCATCAGCCGAAGGTTCGCGCGATGCAGCGCGTACGGCAGCGAACGAGGCCGTGGATTTCGCAGCCACTATGAGGGCGAATCTCGAGAAGTTGGAGAGCCTCAAGAATGTGCTCGCGGAAGAGTTGGCACGTCTCCGCCGCTTGGAAGAGGAGACGGGTCCGCTTCGCGCGCTCGCTGACGCCTTCTCAGGGCAGAATGAAATGAACACAACGCTGGAGAGCTTTGCCATTGGCGCAATGTTCGACCAAGTGCTCGAGGCTGCCAATCTGCGTCTCGAGCCGATGACATCAGGCCGCTATCGTCTCGAGCGCGATGTGGAATCGGCAGGCGGTCGTTCGAAACGCGGGCTCGATATTCGCGTACATGACATTGAGACGGGTCGAGCTCGCGATTTGACGACACTTTCTGGTGGTGAGACCTTTATTGCCGCTTTGTCGCTTGCCCTTGGGCTTTCCGACATCGTCGAAGCAAGCCACGGGGCCATTCGCCTCGACACCATCTTTATTGATGAGGGGTTCGGCAGTCTCGATACGGAGAACGATACCGGCACTTTGGACCGCGTCCTACAGGTTCTCCAGGACATTGTCGGCGCCAGCCGCGCCGTGGGTCTGATCTCGCATGTGCCACTGGTTCAGCAGGCCGTGCCAACAGGCTTCACGATCCTCAAGGGCGTTGGTGGCAGCAGAATTGAAAGGAGAGCTGCTTGATGTCAGCGGATTTGGTTAGGCAAGTTGCCCGCAGTTGGGATGGCTCGAAATGCCTCGACACGCTAATGAACGCAGCGCCAGTTTGCCTTGCAGATGTCCCGGCCGGACCTGGGATCTATGCGCTTTATGATCATTCAGGACGACCGCGATACATAGGGATCACTGCAAAGTGCCTGAACGACCGCATCTTCAGACGGCATGCCGCCGGGGATGGGAACAGCCACAAGTTCTCGACGGTCTACAATGCTGGGCGCATGTTCCATAGTCGCAAGGATACAGGGACCTGCCCCGCCGATGGACCAATATCGAAGGAGCTCCGTCGTCTTTTTATCCGTAGTCACTGCGCCGCAGTGGCAATTCCATTGCGTGGATATGGGAAGACCCAGCTCCTAGCGCTGGAGGCCGAGGTTTGCGAACTGGCCCCCGATGACATGACGCGTTGGAACAACGCCCGCGCTCTCGAGGCTGAAGAGCCTACAGAGCTTCTTGACAGTTTTCTACTGACCCTTGGATGGCCGGCGACGAAGCTTGCTGCCGTAGAGAGGCAAGCAAATCGTTGGAAAACGCGTTGAAGTTGATTGGCCTGATCTCGCATGGGCCGTTGTTGCAGCATGCGGTCCCAACCGGCTGCACAATCCTGAAGGCTGTGGGGGGGGGCTTAATCGAGAAACGAGCAGCCTCGGTAAATTTGCTTTTTTCAAAGAGCTTCGAAATCCCCTTGCCGTCCCAAACGTAGAAAAGATTTCGCTCTTGGCGGCAGTTTGAGAGTAGCCGTGGCCGAAAAACGGCAACGCATTCGCCCCGATTATCTCGAACACTTTGATAGATGATCCCGTCGGAGTTAGCGGCACGCAGCTGCGATGCCAGTGCCTGCGCGGCTGAATATTCATTGGGAAGGTAGAGCAGGGAATTCTTCGATCGTCGTCTCACCCATCCGCGATCATGCTTTTATTTGGAGCAGACGCTTCTCAAGAGTGAGGTCAGCCACACATTCCGTCAGATCGCGGGTCTCGCGGCGCAAATCCTTCACCCCATCCGTGGTGGCGGCACGGGCGATGTCACCCGCAAGGCGACGCATACCAGCCTCCATGAACTCTTTCGACCGGGTGTAGTACAGGCTGGGCAATACCTTCCTTGCGGCAAAGCTGGGCAATGGAGTCGTCTCCACTTAAGACTTCAAGCATGATCCTAGGCTTGTCTTCAGCAGAGAAGTGTCGGCGGGTCTTGCGGCGGATGTCCTCTACCACCTTCTAGGCAAGGGATTTTGCATCCGAGGATTTGGGCATAGTCTTCGTTCCTTCGTTACTGCGACGAAGCCCGAACCTTCCCTAATTTACAACCTCAAACCTGCGCCATAGGCGCTGATGGGTAACATTGAAGATTACTTTAGATGAAGCGCCCAGGCTGAACCTTATGTATGACCGCGCCTCTGAACGAGCGCGACGGCTTATTGAGACCATCCGGTTGTTGTAAGGGAACCAATTTTATCGCGCACTCTATCGATGTAACAAATTCGATTGTCATGCGCTGCGGTAAAGAGGTTGGTCGAGCGCACAGCCCATCCTACAAGGACTCATGGAACTCGATAAAACACTCGACACGCTCGGCAATCTGTTAGAATCCATCATTGAGGCGAGGGTGGCTGAAGGCGTTGCGACTCCGAAGGACTTTGAACGTGTCCTGGGGGCTCTCAAGGTCATGCTTTGGTCACTGACAAGATCGCCGGACGAGATTGATACTGTCGACCGCCCGGTAGCCGAATTGTCCGTGTTGCTCGCCGATGCCCGCGTGGAAGCACCGCAATGTTACATACACAGCACGGACAGCCAGGAGATCGTCCAGAATCTCGCCAGTCGCGGTTATCTGGAGGCGCCAAGCGAGATGCAGGGGTGGAAAGATCCCATGCACCGTGACACGGCCAAGATCATTTTGGCACTCGCTGCTCCCGTCATCGGAGTGATGTGCAAGCATCGCTAAGACGATGGTGTCGCCGCGGTGGCTAGAACCTTGTGTTGGGCGCCCTGACAGCCGTGCCGCTCGCAAGCCTCGGCGGGAGCGACCGCAGCGCGACGGACCGAGCACCCCCTGCGCTTAATCAAGGTAAATTTCTTAAGAACAAAAGAAGGTGGCTCTTCGCCAGTGATGGGCCGGATCCAGGGCGTTTGTCCTGAGGCGATGTTCCTAAAGAGCAAGTAATCCCAGAGTACGTAATGTCTGCATCGCCTCAAAGCCTTGCTTAGCGCGATAAGCTGCGCCGCTCTCCTGTTGATCGGTTTCATGCCGGTGCGATAAATTTTGGTCGCATGATTAACACATCCTTTGCCCTCGCCGGATAACACAGAGCTAGAAGACAGGGTGCTAAATTCATGAGTGAAATCAGCGGTATCACAATTCAGGCGGCTTTGGATTCAAGTCACGCGCCGGCGGTGTGCCAAGCGCTCGTGGGCTGTGAATTCGTGCCGGATGGTAGCGAGAAGGCGTTCGAGATCACCGGGACGGACGCGAACCAGCGGGACAATTTGCTGGTAGATGCCAACGGTATCAAGCGCGCTGTGAGTGTCGCGCGAGGGAGTGTTGATGCCAGCGAGGACCTGCTGCAGGTTCTTGCATCGGCTGATCGCCCGGTTCCTGGAGACGCTGATCTGCTTGCAACCCGGGGCATCTCGGGGATCGGCACCCGCGCTGGTGCAGCGCTCCTCGCGAATGCTTTTCGTTCGATGCGCGTCCCTGACGCAAAAGATCGCAAGGAGATTATCAGGCGGGTGCGTGATCTACCGTCGGATGAGGGGCGGCGCGCGCTTTTCGTTCACTGGGTCGGACTGATGCCTGACGACGTACCGCTCGATCCGGTGCTGGCTATCGAATGCGCGAAATGCTTGCGCGATCTTGATGACCCGGCGGTCGCTGTCGACGTGATTGATCGGGCCCTGAGATGGAATATGGACGCGATCTACCGGACCATATTGCACACGCAGCGAGCCGCTTGCCTCATGGACATGCTGTATGCCCAAGTGGATGATAACAGCAATCTGGAACAGGAAATTCAGCGCAGCATCGAGCATATCGAACCTATGCGGACGTCCAATGATAACGCGCACAAGGTCCTCGCGCGCTTCGAGAGGATGAAACGCCAGACGGGTGACTAGGCGTCGGAACCTCGTCGCCGGAGAGGTTTCTGAACAAACGCGAACTTGGTTCTGACTTCGCCCGACACCGGTGGCCTCTGTCCCCTATTGTCACTATTGTCACTATTGTCACTATTGTCCCGCGTTTCGCCATGAGGGCCCGGGCAATAGTAAAGGGTTATGCATCTTCAGCTAGGCAAACTGCTTCTGCATGGGAAAGTACCGATCGGGAGACGCGAAAGGTGATTGCGAAAAGTCAAGTTCCGTGGATCCGCTCGCTGGAGGCGCTGAAGCTTTTATCGAGCGTTCCTGCTTCCCGGATCGAGGATCCCCAAGCGCGACTATTGATTGGTTTCCAGGCCGATCTGGTCCGCGTACAAGCTCGCACGGCCCACTTTCATTGTGCCTCAGGCGAAAAGATTCGTTACAACTGGCCAGTGCCTAAATGGGTATGGCGGCTCAGGACGGGGCGGCTGCTTCTTGGTGAAGACCGCTTCTTCGCGGTCATTGACGAGTTCGCTCCGCCTGTCGAAGCGCGCACGGAGCCCTTTGTGGAACTCTGGAAGGTCGAGCTCTTCGAGCTGAAGATTCACGAAGCCGAAATGGTGCGGCACCTGCAACTCGAGCCGATTGCGGCAAACGATGCCATCAGCCCCCGCGCTCCTGGGCGCATCGATAACAAAGTGGGCATCTCGGACCAGTGTGCCAACTGGCTCAAGGAGGCCTTCGCCCAAGATCCTGAAAGGCGAAAAAAGAAACGCGATTTCCGCGATGATGCACTCCTCCATTTCCAGGACAAGCTTAACCCATTCGGCTTCGATCAAGCTTGGCGTAAGGCCATTGCAGATGATCCGGTGCGCGCAAAACGGGGGCGCCGCCCCTTGCAATGATTGAAGAAAACGAAAACCCGAAGTTGCTATTTCCATAGCCGTTTCATTGTTGTTTTATTGCGATTTTCTGACCTCTACCTGGTCTTCTGCCGCGCCAATGGCGGCAGAAAGGACCAACGATGAAAACGAGTAGAGGCACATCTAGCGACCACGATGCGCACCGCCGTGACAAAAGTGACAATGGTGACGAAAGAGGTTTCGCGGCCGAAGCCGATAACGCTAATCCCAACCAGGTTTTCGCTCAGAAGACCTGGTTGCGCAGCACCCCCATCGCCGGAACGCCGGCGGAACGCTACCTTCGCAGTCGTGGTCTCGACCCCGATATCTGCGGCCTTAACCTGCGTTTCGCACGCCTGAAGGCTGAAGGGGCATTCCACCCCTGCATGGTGGCGCGCGTCCAAGGAGCAGATGGTTCGCTTCAGGCCGTCATGCGGACCTTCCTCGCCCCTACCGGGAACACAAAGGCTGAAATCGCGCATCCGCGTATGGCGCTTGGCCCCGCCTTGCCGGCGGCGCGGTGCGCCTGCGTGAGGCACAAGATCAGCTCATCCTGTGCGAGGGCATCGAAGATGGCCTCGCTCTCACGATGGCGCTCGGCGAACCGGTATGGGCAGTGCTGGGTGCAGCGAACTTTCGCCATGTCGTCCTGCCGGATTTCGTGCGCCACATCATCATCGCGAAGGATAATGATGCAGTGGGTGAGCGGGCCGCGCAGGCAGCCGCCACAACGTTCGCGTACCAGGGGTTCGACGTTTCGTTCATAGCGCCGCCGGCGCCATGCAAAGACTTCAATGAAGCACTCCAGTCGCCCGGCTCGCCCGTTCACGAAGACCGCTCGCAAGGAGAGTTGGCATGACGGTGTCGACCATTCAGCAGGCCTACGACGACCGCGACCATTTCGAATGGCCGGAGCCGGATCTTGCCTACCTCCAGGCCGGCGACTCAAACACGCCCGTCATGCCGAGCGCCCTTTTCGGATCGCTCTTCCCGGTCGTTCAAGCTCTGGCTGATGACTGCTCGGCATCCGTCGACTACGTCGCCCACGCTCTTATCGCTTCAGCGGCAAGTCTGCTGTCAGGGCGTCTGCGGGTACGCCCCCTGTCGAAGTCGCGGTGGCTGCTGTCGCCAGTCGTGTGGATCGGGCTGGTTGGCGACCCGAGCTCGCGCAAGACCCCCGCGTTGGAAGCCGCGGTCAGAGCTCTCTATCGCCTCCAGGGCGATCTCGACCGGGCGACGGCCGAGGAGCGAAAGAAGCACGCAGACGCAAAGCTTTATAGCGAGAGCGCTGCGGAGAAGTACAAGCAGGATGTCAGGACTGCAGCGCGGGAAGGGAACGCGCCCCCAGTGCGTCCCCCCGAGGCCGAGGAACCGCCCACGCCGCGCGAACGCAGGCTCCACACCACCGATACGACGGTCGAGAAACTGTGCGATATCCTGTCCGACAACCCCGAAGGCATCCTGCTCAAACGAGGCGAACTGGCCGGGTGGTATCATGGCATCGATCGGTACCATAACGGCTCCAAGCAGTTCTGGATCGAGGGCTACGATGCCAATCCCTATACGGTCGATAGGCGCAATCGTGAAGAAACGCTCAAGATCGAGGCGGTGTGCATCTCGCTTCTGGGTACCATCCAGCCCGATCTGGTGAGCGAAATCCTGCGGGACCCCGAAGATGGTTTCGCTGCTCGCATGGTCTTCATCTGGCCGGAACGGCGTCCCTTCAAGGCACCGGACACGCTCGTCGACGATGACCGTCTCTACGAGATCTACGTCTGGCTCGATACGGTCGAATTCGACAGCGGCCCGAAGGGAGAAAAGATCCCCCGCGAGATTCCGCTGTCACCGGCTGCTTCGGTGCGCTTCGAAGAATGGTACGCCAATCTCGACAAGCGGAGCCGCGGGGTCACGGGCCATTATGGCTACTTCCTCGGCAAGGCTGCCGGGACCGTAGCACGCGTCGCCCTGGTCAGCGAGTACCTCAAGGCTGCGGCCTCCCAAAGCGCCTGGAAGCCGCCCGAGGTCAGTCTCGATACGATCGAGGCGGCAATCGAATGGATGGAAGATTATGCATTGCCCATGGCGCTCAAGGTATACGGCTGCGATAGCCAGGAGCCGGCCGAGCGCGATGCACGCCTGCTGCTCGCCTTTCTCCAGAGGCACGCGACGCTCTTCTTCAACAAGCGCGAGCTGATGCGCGAGCACAAGAGCGAGCTGTCCACGATGCGCAAGGGACGCGAGTTCGATGCTGCCATTTCCAGGCTCGAGGAGGCTGGGTGGGTGCACAAGATGGAGTCGAACGGATCCGGCCGACCGCGCGGCGATTACCACGTTCACCCTAGGCTCCACCGGCACGCCGATTGACTGGTCAGGGCCGACTTCGGGGCCGAAGCCGGCCCACAGGGGGCGCAGGTTTCAGCCTAGAAACACCATGAAAGCAACGGTGCATCCTACCAAGCCGCTTGCAAAACAGCCCGCGATTAACAGAGCTGCATATCGCGACGAGAAGGCTGCTGCAGTTTCCTGGTCAGGAGCCGGAATATACCCCAGAAACGGGTGATAGCCGACCTTGGCGCGCGCAAGATCGCGCGCTTCGTTCAGCGCCTCGCGTGCTGCATTCACATCACCTCGCAGCTCGCTCAGATCGCGCTGCAGTCGTTGGTAGGTCTCGCTTATCAACGCGGTCTTCTGGCGATTTTCCTCCATTGCCTTTGCGAAGTTGCGCAGCACTCTAAAAGGGCTCGCCTTGTGCTCAATGAGGACAAGAAAGAGCATCCGGACCGTGATGGCCGCGAGCAGGGTTACAGCATCATCCCGGTCGAACTTTTCGCTGACGCCGAGCATTACTTCTTGCTCGAGCATCGTGATGTCCTTGTTGAACAGGCTCCTCCAGAGCTCTTCCAGGTAGGTCATCTACCGGGCCAGGATCGCTTTGAGGAAGGTTTCGAGATTGTGCCTTGTCTCCTGCAACGTCCAGCTGCCGGTGCATTTCTTGAGCGCATCGTGCAGGTCGGCGCTATCGGTCCACAATGCCCCGGTGATCGAACGATCGAGCCACGGGACATAAAGGCCCTCCTGCTTGTCTGCCGCCAACCCGCGAGCGGCGGGCTGGCAGATGAAGGTTTGCGCAATCTTCCTTGCGATCGCGTTCCTTTCGTAACGGGGCTGCAGTTCGTGCCGTGCGCAGATATAGAAGATGGTGGGCGCGAACCCCGCGTCCAAATCGCTCATCTTCGCCGCGAGACTGAGCGTCTCGGTGTAAAGCGCCGGCTCGAACTCGAGGATGGCCGCACGTTCGGGATGTGCCAGCCGAAAATCCATGGCATGCTCGATCCTGCCTTCATCGTGCGACGAGAAATGGGCATAACGGCCTTCAACACGGTTACTCAGGGCAGGGCAGCGATTGCCGCCGATCTCGATGATCAGCGCCTCCTGGCGCATCAGGAATTCGAGGATAAGGGCAAGCGTACTGGTGCCTGTTCCGCCGTAGCGCTTGGCAAGAATGATCGTGCTTGCAAGCGTGCGGCCGGACCCTTCGTCGATAGCCAAGACCGGGGCGTTCGCTTCCCATTTCTCGTCGAGCTTCTCGCGCAGCACTCGCGCCGCAGGATCGCTCTTCACAATCTCGCTAGTCATCTTCCCAGACCTCTTCTTCGTTGCCGAAGAGAGGCACGGCCCCCTTCGGGTTACCTTGTGCGCAATCCTGTCTGTCGGCACTTTCGGTAGCCTCATCCGCGGTGCCCGGTGCATCTTGGGACGCGGCGCAAGGCGGCTCTTGCGCTACCGCTGTCCCGGGCGGCGCTCCTTCGATCTCGTCGCTGGCGCCGAGATCGCTCCGGTCGGCGTCCCCGCCTTTCTCTACGTCATCCGAAGCGGGCGTGACCTCTGCACGGTCACCACCTGTCAGCCCATCACGGCCCTCTTGGGGGTCGGATGCGTCTTCTGCTTCTGCGATCAGAGCGTAGAAATCGACCTCTTCACCTTCGTCCTCATTCTCATCCTCATCCTCATCGGAGCCTGGCTCATCGGGCGAAGGCGAGACGTGCGGGTGTCGGACGACATCTTCGCTGGACGTCGTGTCGCAGGGTGGCGAGCTGGTCAGCAGCCGAGCCGAAGACGCGGCGGCCTCCACCGCCGCGATGCAATCCGGGCCGATCGTATCGTCATGGTCGCCGGCAACATTGACGGTCAGATAGGCCTGCGATTCGATCTCGTCATACCCCTCGTCGCCTTGCACCACGGGGTAACCGAACTGATCGATCTTGAAGGCTTTTCCCTCCAGTACCGCGCCGCGAAGGAGGCGCAGGCGAGTTAATTCGACATCTTTCGAAGAACGATTCTCAGCCACGCTTTCGAAATGCCGGAACGTGTAGCTGGAGCGCATTGCAGCGTGGAGAAGCGCGTAGAAACCATCTTCGCTGTTCAACCTGTTGCCGAAAATTTCGGCAATATTGCTCAGCTTCTCGGTAACGGTCTCCACCCACTCGCTGGCCGGTTTGACATGCGCGTTTGCATTGTCGACCACGCGCCGCATCACATCGATTTCCACCCATGTTGGCAGCTCAGGGTGAGACGCGACCGATTGTACGCGCAGAAAGTTCAGCAGCACTTGCAGCTTGAGAAGATCGCCTTCCGTTTCCAACCCCAGAAACCGTCCGACTTGCTCTGCATCCTTGTCCCGGACGAGGTTGTGCGCATCGGCATAGGCCTGCGCCAACCCGTCGGAAAGCGAGCCCAACGAACGCATCAGACGGGCCGCTCCCAGCGCCACGCCGGTGCTGACCGCAAGGCCTTCCGGCAGGAATTCGCGTGCTGCCCGCAGCGCCTCGGTCGCCTCTTCATTGCCGCGCAGCTGAGCGACGTCTAGCAGCCTCGCCTCGTCCTCGGTCAGCCCCGTGCGGTAGGCGTCGAACACTCCGGCCCTGTGGATCGCGACCCAGGGGTTTGCGGGGTCTTCGTACTGCGGATCATCGTACGCGGATTGGATGAGCTGGGCGATCACGTCGGCTTCGCTGGCCCTGCCGCGGGAAATTGCGCTGGGGGTCACGCCCCTTTCGATCATGGCATGGACGAAGGGTGCGGCAATGCGCGCGATGCTGTCCTGGGCATGCTCCTCGCGGCTCCTGGGCACCAGCTTGATGCCATCGTCCCTGTCATCGAGCAACTCGTACTCAATCTTCCATTGATGGTAGACGACCTTGTGGGCAAGCGCCGTTGCGGTGGATTTTTCGTACCTTGCCTTAGCCTTGCGAAGCTGCTTGCCGACTTCCTGTTTTGCGCGCTTGTAGGGCCGCATGTCGAGCAATCCACTGCGCAGATACTGCCTTGCATCGTGCGCCGCGCGCGTCAGATTCTCATGCCCGTCGCGCTCCTCCAACCGATCCAGCGCCTCGTTGAAAGCGTCGAGTTTCTGTTTGGCTTGCGGGAAGTCCTGGGCACACTGTTTCAGCGCGTCGGCGAGCAGTTCGTCTAGTGGTGAGGTCTCCATCTACCAGCTTGTAGGATGAGATTCTCGCTAGCCCAAACGGGTCGGAAAGTTTTTTCGATCGCGTTTGCAATGGTCTTTTCCCGGCTTTCCTAACGCCACTCCGGTTCGTAGCTTCTGAATTATCTGTTCGGATCGGGGGCCCATCCCCGATCCGTACGAAAAAGTTGTTTTTTGTCTGAACGCTAAGAGACCAATTTCACCCGAAACTGTCGGAAACGCGCAATTCCGCCATTCCGAACGAACGACCGAACTTCCGGCGTTCTCGTTTTATTATGCGCAATACCGCAAAAAGGTATGCACCTAATGGCGCGAACCTTTTTGCTACGCCTGTTCGGACCCACAGGGTCCTGCCAGGGATAGCTCGACCCTGTCTCGCACGTCGGTCTGGCAAACCTCCTTGGGTGCGACCGCCAGCGGTCTGGGGCGGCGTCACAACGCCTTGGAAGGAAGCGCGGACCCTGCGCTGACAGCTGCGGGCCGCCAAAGAAGACGTCATCTTGGCCTGCCGGTTGAAGCCGGCAGGGCGAAAGGAAAAGGGATGCGGAAAGCGCGTCCCGCGCCTCGCCGGTTTCGACGAAACCGGAGAATAGGAATGATCAACACCGACCACCTGGCACCAGACGCCGAAGCGCTGGCGGCTGAGCTTCAAAGTAGCGACGATTATCGCGTGCTGCGGCGCGTCCCAAAACCCTATCCATCGATGCCGCACATGGGGCCTATGCCCGAAGGCCGATGCATTGCCATTGTCGACACGGAAACGAGCGGCCTCTCGGCAGAGAATGACGTCATCATCGAGCTCGCCATCATGCTCTGCTTCGTCGACGATGGTGGCGAGCTCATAGGCCACCTCGGACCGTTCAGCTGGCTGCAGGATCCGGGCAGTGAACTCGACCCCAGGATCAGCCTCATCACAGGGCTCGGCGCGCAGCATCTGAAGGGCCAGAAGATCAACGATACTTTCGCGCGCGGTCTGCTCGATCGCGCTGACCTGATCGTCGCTCATAATTCGCGCTTCGACTCCAAGTTCATAGAGCGCCGTTATCCCGATCTGGCGGGCAAAGCCTGGGCCTGCTCGTGCAGCGAAATCGATTGGCTGAAATTGGGCTTCGACGGCCGCTCGCAATCCGCGCTTCTCGCGCATGCCGGATGGTTTTCGGACGCGCATCGCGCGGCCGCAGATGTCTGGGCGCTGTTCTGGCTGCTACGCCACCGCCAACGCGATTCCGGCGGAGGTCCGGTCCGCACGCACCTAGCGCGCCTCATCGACGCTGCCGACACGCCCTCGGTCATCGTGCAGGCCGAACGCGCGCCGTACTCAAAGAAAGAGATGCTGAAAGCGCGGGGCTATCGATGGAATCCCGACGGCCCGTTCTGGCAGATCGAACTGCCGCCGCAGAAGGTCGAGCACGAACAAGCATGGGGCTATCGCAACGGTCTTCCAACGATGACCACGCGCACCGTGACGGCGCACGAGCGGCATCGCTGAACGCGGCCGTTTCTTCATTCACAATTCAACGCAAATGCACCGGTGCACTTCTCGGTTGTCACCGGTGCGCCACAAGGAAATACATCATGACCAATATCGTACCGCTGGGCGGCGAACTCGAGCGCCTGTCTCGCAAGCTCGAGCACGAAGCGCAGATGTTCTTAGCGCGCAAGCGTGACGGCCGTTTTGAAACAGCGCGCCGCTGGCTGATCTTCGATCTGGAATTCCTTTTCGATCGCTCGCGTCACAAAGGTTACACGAAATCCGAAGGAAAGGACGCCGAGCTGTCGATCCGTTGGCCGTTCCACCAGGTCGCGGCAGTATGCTGGATGACGCTGGAGTTCGTCGCCGATGGAGCTGTTCCGGCGATCGCAGGACCGTTCGTCCTGACTGCCGAGAATGCGGACGAGCGTGACATGGTCACGGCGTTGTTCGACGCGCTCGAGCAGGATCCCGGTGCGGTCGCGACTACGTGGGGAGGGGAGGCTCGCGACCTTGCCGTCCTGCGCCGTGCAGCGGCGACCCATGGGCTGGTGTTGCCCCACCAGCTGATCGACGGATCTCCGCACGCGAGGGAGCGGCTCGATCTGTGCCGGGCTAGCTGCGTTCAGGCATCCAGTGTGCATCTACCCGAGCTGGCGGCCGCGGTCGGTGTTCCATCCAAGCCGACACCATCGGAAGACATCGGCAAGCATTGCGAAGCGGGCAATTGGGCAACGGTGCGTGACCAGGTGCTCGCTGATGTCCTCACCACGGCCGTTCTGACAGTCCGGCACCTGGCCGCGCACCGCCAGATCGAATGCCATCAGCCCGATACGCTGGTGGCTATCGCGGACGCCGCAGGCGCGGCCCTGCCGAACAGCGAATTCATCCGTCGGTCCTTTGCACCCTGGGCACGAGGTAAGAAGGCCGAAAGCGGCCTACGCGGTACTGTCTACCGAGCCGCCGCGTAACCGATTGAGTACTCGTCAGAACCATGACGGCAAAAAGCGATCTGAAAGAGTGGAGGAAAAGATGACTTAGGAAATGCCAACAGGAGACCGGCACGGGCCTCGAAACACAGCATCGTGCCGCGAAGATCTGCCGCTAGCAGATCGTACCCGAGCCGCTCGTCCACCGAGGATGCGCGGCATTTTTTATGTCTGAAGGAAACTCAAAATGCCGAAGAAGAAAGCTACCGCCGGCCGTGCCGTCGCGACCGCAAAAAACACCAACCTCGCTCGCCTGCCCGAGCGCATCGCCATCGGCGATCATGAGGTGAGGCCCGAACAACTCTACATTATCAAGAAGCGCCAGCCGCGAGGGTCCGGGCCGTGGAACGATGAAAAGTTCGACAAGGTTGCCTGGAACGACGCTGAGACAGGTCTCGACTGCATTCTGCTGCGCCAGGCATCGGGTGTCTGGGGCGGGTTCGTCGCGGTTCCTCCTGATCATCCGCTTTACGGCTACCGCGAGGATGCCGTCCCGGCGGCAATCGGCCTCACGCCGCATGGGGGAATCGATTACGCCGAAGCCTGCTCGCGGTACGAGGACGAGGCTGTGCGCGTGTGCCACGTCCATAGCAGGCCAAATGCTCCACAAGCTGAGGATCAGACAGGGGACAACGCGTGGTGGTTCGGCTTCGCTGCGGACAGGCCGGGCGATCTGGTGCCATCGGATTCCAAGCCGATCCTCGCGCGCGAAGAGGGCGAGACCTACCGCGGCATCGACTACATGTACTCGGAAACCGTGCAGCTCGCCCGGCAGCTGAAAGCGATCGACGACAGCAGCATCGCCAAGGCCGACCCCGTTCTGGCACCGCCGCCGCCGCGGCTAGGCAAGCCGGGAGGGCGCTGATCATGGACCAGCACGACATCCCCTATGAAAAGCGCCGCAACCCGAACCTGCCCTATGGCTATTGGTGTATCGCGGATCCGGACGGCTACCCGCACCTCATCGATGAGCTTGGGCGGCGCTGGCCGTCGCTGCGCGAGTATATCTGGTGCGGTCGCCTTGGCATGGCGCGCGGTTCCAACTTCCAGTTCACCGCCATGACCGAGTTCCTGCTCGCCGTGCTCGCTGCGATCGATCGACGCATCGTTTATATCGAGGAGCGCGTCAGCGATCTGTTCGCTGGAGCCTGGGATGGCGAGCGCCATTACGCGTCGTGGCTCGAAGGACACAAGCTCGCCGAAGGCTTGACCGGCGATCTCACTCCGGAGGGAAGAGCCATCCTCGTTGCGCTGGCCAGCACGCGCGGTGCCGAGGCAGCCCCGATCCCGATCGGACTACCAACGATTGCTCCGTGGCGTGGGCTCGATGGCGGCGATATTTGGGAAGAGCGCGAGCGGGCTTTCAAGGTCAACGCGGCGTTCGCCGAAAATCTGCCGGGCCGGTTCGTCCGTGAACAGATCGCAAGGGAATGGGGGATCAAGCTCATCGGTGCGCCCGAAGGTGCGAATATCCCGCTCGGCCGCGTGCTCTGGACCATGACTTTTCCCGACCAGTACGCGCGCGATCGCCTGTTCGCCTGGCTGGTTCACCGGATCGACCGGTGGGAAGCGTGGACGGCGCTTGCGAGCAAGAACGGAGCGCAGGCGTTCACCGAACACATCCTGCGGCTGCGGTTCGCCGACGAGGCAATCGACCTAGACTGACCGCAAGCCTTTTAATCTTCATCCAATCAGCAGCGGGCGGTTCTCGAAAGGAACCGCCCGCTGCGCTTATCCTAGGATATTTTGAGATGCGATATCGAAATTATTCGCGCTTCCCCGAACGCATGGTCGCGCTTTCCATCTTTCCCCCGCCGCTGGCTCTCGACCGGCAAGCGCCATACGGTTTTGGAGCATTTATCGTCACACGTCGCTGGCGTGACGAAGTGGAGTTCGCGTCATATGCCCACGGCTACGGCGCAGGCTACGATCCTGAACGCATGCGCGGGCACATCGAAGCGCTCTTCACGCCGGAGACAAAGGCGTTGATCCACATTCCCGCATCATCGGTTTCACGGCGTCATAAACTGGCACCACTGCCTTATTCTTCCTCTTACTCGAAGTACGTTCCCCGGTGCGGGCTCAAGCGAAACATCCACGCGGTAATCCCGCACGATCAACTGGTTCACGCAGCCCGGATCGGCGGAATTTCGATCCATGGACCGAACCCGACAGCAATTCAGCGTATCGGCCGCCTCCATACCGAGGCGCAAGCCACGTGGTTGTTCTGGGTGATCGCAGCCTGCCCGCCACGCATCCGCAGAAGCGTTTTGGCAGGCTATGTGGCTTGGACAAAGCTGCAAAAAGCGAAAGGGTGTGGTTCGACTGTTTGACGGAAAGAGGCGCGGTGATCCGCGCCCCTTTTTTATATCCACACTCGTCCCAGACTTTACTCTGAAATCGCTCCCGTGTCGCCTCCCTCCCCGAAGGGGAATCCTGCACTGGGGGCGTAGTACCGACGGTTCTGTAATAACCCTATGCAATAAAAGGATTTAGTAAGGAATTAGGGGCATCAGAATCCCGATGCGGAAATCCGATATGACCCCCTTCATTAAACGTATGCGGAAAGGGACATGCCTGCGCCCAGAAAGCGCCCGCGCAATCCTTCATGCAGAGCGGTATGCCTATGCCGCACGAAGGCCGCTCAATATTTTCATTACCATGAAATTCCCTAAGGTCAGCAGGTCCGGCGAAAAACCTTATGACGTTTTCCGCAAAAAGTTCTGGGAGAATACAAGGCGACGTTGGAACACGATGGTGAAGGAAAAAAGGAAGTTTTCGCCATTCGACGCAATTGCGGTATTCGAAAACCCGCCAACAGCGAACAATTCAGGGCGAAGGCATCATGGCCCGCTCCATGTACACTGGATGCTTCGTTGGCCTTTCAGGAAGTGCGGCCGCCTAATGTATTTCTTACGGCGACAATTCCATTGGGAATTTGGTGTTGCACCTCCGAGTTCCGTTCGAATGCAACGGGTTCGATACGGTCCCAGAGCTGCTGCCTATCTTGCGAAAGGCATCGATGCACCATTCGCGAAACACTTCCACATAGATCACGCCCCGCAAGGGCCCATTGCCCATCGCAGAGTGATCATTTCGCGTTCGTTAGGGCCAACCGCGCGAAAGCGTGCAAAAGCCGCTGGGCGAGATCCGCTCCCGAAAAAAAGAAAGGGCTATTACAGGAAGTTTCGGCCCGTCGATCTAGCTCGTCTTATCGGAAGCGGGGGATGGAATGCGCTGCCGCAAGCTCCAAAAAAATCCAAAATTTCCAAGAATCATCGTCCTCCAAATGCGCGCAGCGCATTTGCAATGGGCAGGCGGAAGCGAGTGATGGACCTCCGGAATCCCGCCGTTTCCATTCAGCCGTAATTGTTCGCGGTGACTAGCGAGTGTTCAGATCGGTAATTCGATGCAATGAAGTTGTCTGCCGATCACCTCGTGCATCTAAGGTTGCTGGCTGCGGAGTGCTGACGAAGGCCAGCGCATGGTTCTGCAGGACGAACTCTGATGCCATGACCGCACTTGGGGCGCTTTGCAGACCGGCTGAAACGGGGCCGGAAGCGGACTGTCGCCTTTCGTTTCGCATATAACGGATTTGGACATTCCGAACTCCCTCTGAGATCAGCAAAGCCAATTCAGCAGTGTCAAAGTCGATAGCTGTCGGCAGCGTAATGCTAGAAGCCGGTTTGCGCTCAGCCACCGCTTCGCATGCCAATGCTGCCGAGCGCCCTATTCTCTGGTAGGATACTGCCGAGAACCGTTGGGGTGTTACAGTTCTTATACACCCAATAAGCCTGCGTATTGAATCGAGCTCTGCCCAACCCCGATTCCCTCGTTACTAATTGTTTGACCTGAACTCGCCATCGCACAGCGCATTTGCGGCTTTCCCTGATGCGGATTGCCTGCCGATTGAAGATGCCCGCCACCATACATCATTGACTCCGACCGATTCTGCCATTTTGTTGCTCCGCGAAGGGGGAAGCGATGCGTTTCATGAGTTCAGGTCGATGCGCTTTTCTGGTTTCGGCAGCGGTAGCGTTGGCGGGGTGTTCTTCTAATGCCGACAGCGAGGCTGGCGACGCGGCACCAGAAGCAGCACTGGCAGTTGAAGATGCGGAAAATGCGCAGACTGACACCAGTCGGTCCAAGAATGATCTTTACGTTTCTGGTCCGGAACGGTCGGGGCAACTCGAGCTCAACGCGACAAATCTAGCCTACCTGTATCATCGGATGTCGGGCGAACCCGCTTCCCTTGCTCGAATGATGACCAAGCCGCTCGGGATGAGGTTCGACAACGAATTCGCTCGACGTCGCTTTCTTGAAGAAAACTTCGACGAGTTTACTGATTTGGTGGACGAAGCCGTTGCAGCCAAAACCTACTTGGTCGAGCTTAATGGCAGGCTCGAAGACTATGACTTTGATCGCGTAGGATTCCCGATTCACGGTCTGTTCGACAGGACAATGGTTAGCTTCAGTGCAAGCGAAAGCGGGTCGGAAGGACTTGATTTCGCATTGGCGCTCGAGGGGACCGGGGAGATGAGCTTTCTCCCGATGTCGCCCGAAGAAGCTGAAATTTTATCAAACTCGCGAAACAGTCGGTCTGTAGATCTCGAAGTGGCGTTCACCCCTATTGAGGCCGGATGGGAGCAAGTCCGCAGCGATCAACAGCGCGTTGTAAGGGCTAAGGCCTATCGTGTGCGAGTTCTTTCGCGAGATGGCAGTGAGATCGGGAAGATTACTTCGGATGCACAACCTTCCAACGCTCCGCTTCGTCTATATGCTGACAATCCCTTCGCGAAGGCGAAGCTGACAAACCCTTGGTCAGCGGACAATGCCCCCGAAGCCGTTCTGGACCGGTATGCCTGGATTATCGACGACCGGTGGCAAATGTCGAACTATAGCGATGGCGACAAGTTCGACGAGGCCATGAGTTTGAATGCGAGCTCTGCAGGCGGCTGCGTTGACCAATTTGGATATAGCGAGTGTCAGCGAATATCCGAGCGGCGAAGCGACTTCATCGCACGCTGCACGCAGAGCGTTCCAGAACAACGCAAGCGGGACTGCTATTCAATCCGTCATCTGCCATACACCCGACAAGAAGCTGACGCGCTCTGATCGGCTGAGAGACAAGCTGCTGCGACGGCGGCATTACTCTCCGGCCAACTCGTTGCGGGGCTGGGTTAGAACCAGCTATCCTTCTTTTTCTCATCCTTCTTACCACCCCAGGAGTGTCGCATTCCGAACATCTCGACGGAAACCTGACCGTCCGACCGCACATCGACCCCGTCCGTTACCCGGGTCGTCGTCTTGCCGTCGCTGTGCAGGGTTACACCGTCCACGATGCGCGTGTTCACCCTGCCTTTTGTATCGACCGATACGCCATCGACGAGCTCGCTCGTGATCGCTCCATCAGAAGAAACATTCAAGCCAGCGACACCGTAGGAAAGACCCTCTGATTGATATGCTGCCGGAGCTGACCTTTCTGGTCGTTTCCCAGTGCCGGACGTGGACACAGCGCTAGCGTTTTCTGCGACACGCTGGCGGCGACTGTGCGCTACAATCTGGTCTCTGGGAACACCTTCCGCGTAGAAATCCAGATACCCTATTACGACATCGGGGTCCTCTTCACGCTCGGGCGATCCGGTCAGCCTTATGGCTAGGTCGCGTTCTTTTCTTCCGAGAGCTTCTTTTTGTTTCGCTGCAATAAGCGGGTGGCGCGCAAAGCCGAGTGCAGCGAAAATCAGTCCAAAGAAAGGTGCGTCCTGAACCCACCAACCACTGGCAAAAAAGCTAATCGGGATCGTTCCCAACATCAGCACTAGGATCGCGATCGAAAGCATGACGCCTGTTCGGCGTTCCGTTGCCATCGCCGCATATAACGTAGCAAAATATGCCGACATGACGACGAGTGCGAGCATCGTTCCATCGGTAAACTGTTCGCCTAACGTCCAGCCATTTGGTGCCCAGATACCCATGATTGAGGCCAGCGCCATTGCCCCGCCGTAAAGAATAGCGTGGCCTTTTTGCGAAAGCCGGGGCAACGGCCAGTCTTTCCCTGCGGCCTCTATTTCAGCCTTGTTCGCTTGGATACTCCTCTCGATCGCGCCAACCTCTCCTGCCGCTATCATAGAGGCGGTGCCTAATGCGAGATCAATACCCAGGCCGGGTTCCGGATGCCTTTTCAGCAGCGCGGCAAACCAACTTCGAGACAGCAACTCGCGCGTGCTTTCTGCTTCTCGGTCGAACCGGCATCGAGCGGCGAACTCCGGATCGAAGAGCGCATCGAAAATTTGCACCTTGGTGCTGCTAGCGATTTTGCGGGCGGCCGACGCGTCGCGCTGACCATTCATAAAATGAGCGATGTAAAAGGCTTCGGAGTGCGGGTCTGCCAGACATAGCTCGAGAGCGCCACCGCGGTCGTTCCAGATTTCTTCGTATGACAGCATATCGGCGTGGGTGACGCAGTAGTCCAGGAATTCCCGCTGCCAGTGTTCATCGAACCGAAGCAATCGTTCATCGCCCGACGCTTTGGCGGCTAGTGGGAGGATCCCAAGATGGTGGATGTCGCAGACGAATTGGCGTTTGGGTAAGCCTTCTGGCAATTGATCGAGCGCAATCTGTTCAAGCTGTTCCCAGTTGATCGCGACGCCCATAAAAGGCGGCGCTCCATCCTTCCAATGAGCTGCCAGAAACGTGTAGAGCTTTTGCTGTGGGTCGAGATCTTGGCCAAGAAGGCGATCGTGATCGATCTTCGCGTCGATGTCGCCAAGTGTGTGCTCGATCCATTTCCCAATGTAGCCACCGAGCAAATGCTCTTGGGCCTTCGCAGGTTTCGGAGCCATTGCTGTGACGAGCTCAACAAGTGTCGAACACTGTTCACCATCAAAGACGTAAGGACGACTTGGCTCTTCGGCTTCTCTCATGTTCCCCCCAAGGCAATCTCCCGAAGACGGGCTTTCGATTCCTAAAGAAGGTTATCAAATAGCAATTTTCACTCCAACGCAAATCAGCCAGCGAAGCCTCCACGAAGCGTCGGCTTTTGGGACGTCGTCTCGGCCGTCAACTTCTGCGGACTGTCTGTTTCTGGATCACAAAAGGCGCAAAGCGGTCATGGCCGTGGCTTGGGTAATTTGACCATGTAGTCAGTAGGAAGCGATCATCTCGGTCAAAGCTTCTACTGCACGCCAATGTCCCTCGACCGGAGCGCCTTCAGGATAAACCTCTAGCGCTGTCGACGGCTTGATCCCGGTCTCCTCATAAACGCTGCCGTCGGGCGCGGCGAAGACCTCGTTCGAAAGCTCAAGCAACCAGCCGTTGGGCAGTCGCTTGGCCAACGGAGTGGAGAACGCACCGCGGGTTGTGGCCCCGGCATGCACCACCCGCGGGTTCTGTCGCAGAGCCAGTGTGGCAAGCTCTCCCCCGCTCACCGTGACATCACTGGTGAGCAAATGGACTGGGCCGGTAAAGCGCGGCCCCGGCGCAGGCTCTATTACGTGCGGAAAGGGAGGGAGGGCGGACCCACGGGTCACGGTTGTGAAGCCAATATAGGCTTCGTCCGTGAAACGCGCTGGGATCGCCTTTGCGATCTTGTCCCAGCCACCGCGGTTGTTCGACAGGTCAACGATTACCCCTTCTACACCAGCTTCGGCAAAGGCAGCGAAGGCTTCATCCATGATGCGATCAAACTCGGTCATTTCCGCTGTTGCCCAGGCTTCGCTGCCGAAGTCCTCTCGAGCCGTGAACCCGCCCATCTGAAAAACCTGCAGGTAGCCAACCCGCCCGTCAATCACGCCCCACACTATTCGGTCGTTGCCGGTGTGGTGGGCGGTTTCACCGAGCTTCTTCATCGTGGTGTCGATCAGGCCGACCAGCCATGCAGTCTCGCCGCCTTCTGCTGCGCGCATCCGGGGCAAGGTTGTGCCTTGGCCGTCTTGCACCCGGCGACGTTCACCACCGACTTCGCCGATTAGCTTGGTGTGGCTGTCCGACAGTCCATCCATGTATCCGGCCAGCGCATCCCACAGTTGGGCGTCGCTCATGTCGGGCCGGATTGCCGAATTCACTCGTTCGGCGCGCTTCGAATGGTTCGGCGGTCGACGGTCGAAGAAGGCGTAATGGCGGTCGAACGCGTCGAGGAAGGCATCTGCCACCGCTCGCGGAGTAGTTGCCGGGGTTTCAGTGCATTCCTCGGGAAGCGCTTCGAGTCTGTCGAACACCACATTGGTATCGCCTCGCAACAGTTGGAAGATCGCGCTCCTGCTCTCCGGCAGGGCACGGAAATAGCGGTAGGAAACCGAGTCCATTGCGCTCAGAGCCTCGCCCGAGGATGCCGGACGATAACAGGCCGCTCCGGTTTCAAACTGAGTGACGCCTGCTTCGTCAATGCGAAGCAATCGTCCATAACCACGGCTTTTCCAAAAACCGCGAATTGCCGGATCTGTGGTTCCGTCTGCTGTAATGATCGCCTGGAAAGGGCCCGCAATGCGCCACGGCGGCGGGGCCTCGTCAGGTGTGGAGGCCGTTGCGCATGCAGCAAGCGGGGCCAAAAGGAGAGGGGCGACAAACTTGGACAGGCGGAGCATCCATACCATGCTGCCGCTTGCCCGGCGCCCGGACAAGACCGGCAATGCGAAATGTCCACGACGTTCGATCAACGTTCATGATGGCAGGTAGAGGTCAACTTTTGGGCCGTTAGTGGACAGTCCGCTTTTGGCGCGGGACACATGAAAGCCGCCAGCATTTCTGAGCACAGTCGATCCTGCGTGACAATCGCACGATGCAACATTAGCGGATCGCGAGTGAGTGTTTCCTGTTCTGAAGCGGCCTTGGCAGCCGTGCGCCCCGCCATGCCCGACCCTCGTCAGTTAATGCGCGACCTTCAGGTGTTCCGCGATCCCCAGCCGGGGCGTAGCCTGTGGGAGCTTGGTATTACGCTGATCCCCTTTCTTGGGCTGTTCGCAACGATCATCGTAGCAGCGGACGCGGGTTACCTGTTCGCCCTAGCGCTTACTCCGCTCGCTGGACTGTTCCTACTGAGGCTATTCATAATCCAGCACGATTGCGGCCATGGATCCTTCCTGCGGAATCGCGCGAGCAACGACTGGTTCGGGCGGTTGCTGGGCGTCTTCACGCTCACGCCCTATGATTGCTGGAGCCTCAGCCACGCGCGTCATCACGCCATGACTGGCAACCTCGACAAGCGCGGCTTTGGCGATATCGATACGCTGACGGTGCGCGAGTATTGCGAAAGATCGAGGACCCAGCGGCTCGGCTATCGCCTTTACCGCCACCCTTTGACGTTACTTGGTTTTGGCCCCGCCTATCTCTTTCTCCTGCGCCACCGCCTGCCCGTGGGATTGATGAAGGAGGGCTGGAAGTTCTGGATCAGCGCCCTGGGAACGAACCTTACCACTCTCGCAATCCTCGCTCTGCCAGTATGGTTGGTCGGCTTCGGAGTGACGCTGGCGGTGTTCCTGCCGACCCTGCTCTTCGCAGCAAGCATGGGAGTGTGGCTGTTCTACATCCAGCACCAGTTCCCCCAAGCATACTGGGAAAGCAAATCCGACTGGTCCTTCGCCGAAGCCGCCCTGATGGGCAGCACACATTTAGACTTGCCGCCGGTTCTACGCTGGTTCACCGGTAATATCGGCATCCACCACGTGCACCACCTTTCAAGCACGATACCGTTCCACCGCCTGCCCGAAGTCCTGAAAGCACATCCGGCTCTACGCGACCTCAACCGTTACACGGCATGGGAGTCGCTCAGCGCGTTCCGCCTGGCTCTGTGGGATGAGGAACAGCAGCGTATGGTGACGTTTGCTGAAGCCAAGAAGATGACGGGCTAAACTTTCGCTTTTATACAGCTAGATCCGGCCCTGCACGCCGCCGAACAGTGCCTCGGTAGGATTGATCCCAACCCACCAACGCCTCGCCGAAAATGGCCGGAACTGTTTGAGCGGGAATTCGCTGCGTCATCATGTCGCGGAGAAAATCTATGTCTCAAAATTCGAAAATCGGCGCCGGATTGGGCGGCGTCGTTCTTACTGCCGGAGCGATCGCATTCGGAGCGTTCCTGTCCAACAGGCACCAAAATCGCGGATATGACGATGCCGCCAACCATACCAAACGCCAGCCTAAAGGCGACAACGCGCAGGTCGGCCGATCGGTAACCATCCGCAAGCCGCGAGCCGAAATGTTCGCGTTCTGGTCGGACTTCTCCAACCTGCCGCAATTCATGGAGAATGTGGAAGCGATCGAAGCCGGCGCAGACGGGGTTTCAACCTGGCGGATCAAGGCCCCCGCGGGCCAGACGGTCGCGGTGAAAACCGAAATCGCCAGCAAGAAGCAGGACGAGGTGATCGCCTGGCGCTCGGTCGAGGATTCCGAGATCGAAACCAGCGGCGAGGTTCGCTTTGAGGATGCACCGGGCGAGCGCGGAACCAGGGTCAGCCTGGTGATGGCCTACGACCCGCCCGCAGGTGCGCTCGGCCGAGCGGTGGCGAAGCTGTTCCTGCGTGAGCCGCAGGTCCAGGTCCGGCATGATCTGAAGCGTTTTAAGATGCTCATGGAAACCGGGGAAATAGCGACATCGGCGCGAACGCGGGACGAAACCCGTGCGGCGAAGCAGGAGAACGGATGATGCGAGCACTTACCTGGCATGGAACCAACGACGTTCGCGTGGACACGGTCAGCGATCCGGAAATCATCAATCCGCGCGATGCGATCATCAAGATCACCAGCACGGCCATCTGCGGGTCCGATCTTCACCTGTATGATGGCGTCATTCCCGGCGTGGCGCCGGGCGATGTGCTGGGCCATGAATTCATGGGCGAAGTCGTCGAGACGGGGTCTGCGAGCGATCTGAAGAAAGGGCAGCGCGTCGTCGTGCCGTTCACGATCAGCTGCGGGGGCTGTTTCCATTGCAAGCAGCAGCAGTATTCCGCCTGCGACAATTCGAACCCGGCTGAAAAGCAGGATATGTCGGCGACGCTCTACGGCCAGCCGATGGCCGCCCTGTTCGGCTATTCGCACCTGACCGGCGGCTATTCCGGCGGACAGGCCGAATACGCCCGCGTGCCCTTTTCCGATGTCGGCCCGATCGTCGTTCCCGATCATCTGGAAGACGACAAGGTGCTGTTCCTTTCGGACATCCTCCCGACCGGCTGGATGGCGGCGGAAAATGCCGACATCCAGCCCGACGATACGGTTGCGGTGTGGGGCTGCGGCCCGGTCGGATTGTTCGCGATCCAGTCGGCCATCGTGATGGGCGCATCCAAGGTGATCGCGATCGACCACTATCCGAACCGCCTGGCGCTGGCGAAGCAGCTGGGCGCGGAGATCATCGACTTCCGCGAGACCGATGTACGCGAGGCCCTGATGGAAATGTCCGGCGGGATCGGCGTGGATGCGGTAATCGACGCGGTCGGCATGGAAGCGCACGGCTTCGCCATCGACAACATGTTCGACGTCGTGAAGCAGAAGGTCGGCATGGGCGCCGACCGCGCGAGCGCGCTGAAGCAGGCGATTCTCGCGGTCCGGTTCGGCGGCAAGGTCTCGATCCCGGGCGTCTATGGCGGGATGACCGACAAGTGGCCGCTCGGGGCGATGATGGAGAAGGGCCTGCAGGTCCGCGGCGGCCAGACCCATGTCCAGAAATATACCAAGAAGCTGCTCGAGAAGATCGAGGATGGCACGCTCGATACCACGTTCCTGATCAGCCACCGGCTGCCGCTCGAACAGGCGGCCGAGGGCTACAAGAATTTCAAGGAGCAGCAGAATGAATGGACCAAGGTCATTCTGAAGCCCGGGATGGAGAACTGATCATGGCCGGCAAAATCGACAAGCTGTCCGGGCTATGCGTGATCACCGGTGCTTCGAGCGGCATCGGGCTTGAGCTCACGAAACTGGCGGCCCGCGATGGCTGCGACCTGATCCTCGCCGCCGACCGCGATCTTGGCGCGGCCGAAGCCGCCGCGCGGCAATGCGGTGCCGCAGGTGTCGAGACGGTCGAAGCCGATCTCGCCACCCGCGATGGCCTCCAGGCCCTCGTGACGGCGCTCGGCGACCGTACGCCCGATGTCCTGCTCGCCAATGCCGGCCATGGGCTGGGCGAAGCGTTCCTCGATCAGGAGTGGAAGGACATCGCCCATGTCATCCACACCAATGTCACCGGCACGACCTGGCTGCTGCACCATGTCGGGCAGAAGATGCGCGCGAAGAATGCTGGCCGCATCCTCGTGACCGGTTCGATCGCGGGGCACATCCCGGGCGCTTTCCAACTCGTTTACAACAGCACCAAGAGCTACATCGATTACTTCTGCTTCGGGCTGCGCAACGAGATCAAGGATACCGATGTAGTCATCTCGTGCCTGATGCCGGGGCCGACGGATACCCAGTTCTTCGACCGCGCCGGGCTCGAGAACACCGATGTCGGCAAATCGGACAGCAAGGATGATCCCACCATGGTCGCCGAGGCGGGCTACAAGGCCCTTCTCGAAGGCGACGCGCACACCGTCAGCGGTTTCATGAACAAGATCCAGGATATGTTCGCCGGCGTGATCCCCGACACGGTGCTTGCCCAGATGCATCGCCGGATGGCCGAACCCGGCGATCGCTAGGGCCGCACGCCTTCGCCAATCTGCAACAACCGAGGAGAACACCTATGCCTCTCACCGCCATCGCCCTGAACTGCTCGCTCAAGAAATCTTCGGGCGAAGCAAGCTCGACAGACGCCATGATCGCCGTGCTGAAAGAGCATTTGGCCGAGCAGGATGTCGAACTGGCCGAAACCATCCGCATCGCCGATTACAATGTCCCGCCGGGCGTGACGTCGGAGGAGGGCGAGGATGACGACTGGCCGGGTATTCGAGAGAAAATCCTGAGCCACGACATCCTCGTTTTCGGCGGGCCGATTTGGATGGGCCAGATCGGGTCGGTCGCCAAACGCGTGCTCGAACGTATGGACGCCTTTACCAGCGAAACCGATGACCAGGGCCGGATGCCGAGCTTCGGCAAGGTGGCGATTGCCGCGATCGTCGGCAATGAAGATGGCGCGCACTGGAGCTCGGCGCAGCTGTTCCAGTCGCTCAACGACACCGGCTGGACGATCCCGGCGGGCGCGGCCTGCTATTGGGTCGGCGAGGCGATGGGCAGCACCGACTTCAAGGAGTTCGCCGAAACCCCCGATGCGGTGACCGAGACCGCGCAGATGTGCGCGATCAATGCCGCGCATCTCGCCAAACTGCTTGCAGGCGACACCTACCCCGGGACGAAGGCCTGACGGCCCGGAACGCTCACACTCGGTAATCTCTTGGGAGACCATCATGTGACAAGGAACCACCAGCCGGATCGAGCCGCCCCTGCCTGAGCAGCAACAGCGTGTTCCGGGCGCGACCGAGGCAATGCACCCCAGGCCCGATCACGGCGAAGACAGCTACGAGGGCTCCGGCCGTCTCGAAGGAAAAAGGGTCGTCATCACCGGCGGTGACAGCGGGATCGGTCGCGCGGTCGCAATCGCCTTCGCGCGCGAAGGCGCGGATGTGCTGATAGCCTATCTGTGCGAGGATCACGACGCGCAGGAAACGAAGGAATGGGTCGAAAAAGCCGGACGCAAATGCGCCTTGATGCGCGGCGATATCAGCGATGCGGCGCATTGCCGGGCGATTATCGACGAGGCTGCCCACACCTTCGGCGGGATCGATGTGCTGGTAAACAACGCTGCCCACCAGATGACTTTCAGGACGTTGGAGGACATTCCCGACGAGGAATGGGAGCGGACCTTCGCCACCAACATCCACGCGATGTTCTATCTTGCCAAAGCCGCTTTGCCCCACATGGGTGAAGGCAGTTCGATCATCAATTCGGCATCGATCAATTCCGACCAGCCCAATCCCACGCTGCTGCCCTATGCGACCACGAAGGGGGCGATCCAGAATTACACGGCAGGCCTCGCGCAACTGCTGGCAGACCGGAAAATCCGCGTGAACTGCGTCGCGCCCGGGCCGGTCTGGACACCGCTTATCCCCTCTACGATGCCCGAAGAGGACGTCGCCGAATTCGGGAAAGATTATCCGCTTGGCCGCCCGGCGCAGCCCGCCGAACTCGCGCCGCCATACGTCATGCTGGCGAGCGATGAAGCGAGCTACATCTCGGGAGCCACAATCGCCGTTACCGGCGGCAAATCGATGATGTGATCTGCCGGCTGCCCGAGTAAGGGGGCGATACAGCGCAGCTGACCAGTTTGGGCTGCTCCGACGAATACGCGGATCTGAGGCGGACGCCTATTCGTCGGGCGACCTTCCGATCGAGCGCGCGATGTTGCGATCCTCCTTGCCGAACTTGTCTTCGGCAACCCGCAGGACCGTGATCATGATCAGGCTGACTACGGTCAGTATTGCCACCAGGGGCCATTGCGCGGCACCGCAGGCAATACCCACCATGGTCGCCAGCCATAGATGGGCCGCCGTCGTCAGATTGTGGAGTTGGCCCTTGCTGAAGACGATCAGACCGGCCCCGATTATCCCGATGAACGCTCCGGCTGCCTCGAACAGTCGCAGGGGGTCCATCCGCGGGCCGTCGAGCTGATGGTACAGGGCCATGATCGACACCACCATGGCCGCAGCCGAAACACAAATCAGGCCATGCGTTCGCATGCCGGCGGCATGGCCGCGCCATTCGCGATCAAGCCCCAGCACCAGACCGAGAATCGCAGCCACGCCAAGCCGGCTGATGATATCCCAATCGAGCCATTCGAGGGATGTGACAGGGTTGAGTTCCATGATTGGCTGCTCCGCTTTCTGCCCGGATCCCGGGATGGGTCTTTCCGCTCGCCGCAAGCTGATAGGACAACCGACCCGAGTGCTGCAATCGCCGGGTTGGATGCTTTCTTATGTAGACAGCCGGGCAGCGCTCCTACGACAACCCGTTGCAAAGGTGAGACAATCTCTTCGTGGGACCCTTGCCCGATGCGGGGTCGCCCATGTATTCTCTTAGCGCGGACGGGTTCTCGACACGACACGAGGAGAAACGTGATGGCGAAGGGAGACAAGGACAAATACACCGACAAGCAGAAGCGCAAGGCCGAGCACATCGAAGAGAGCTACGAGGACCGCGGCGTCTCGCAGGAAGAGGCCGAACGCCGCGCCTGGGCGACCGTCAACAAGGAAAGCGGCGGCGGCAACAAGTCCGGCTCCGGCCGGGGTGGCCAACAGAGTTCGCGCGAAAACGGGGCGGAAAGCAAGTGATGCATAGCTACAAGCTGCGCGCCCGCGATGATCACAATTCAGTGATTGAAGAGATCGACTTCGAATGTCTCTCGATTGCCGGAGCTTTGGACAAGGCCAAGGCCATGGTCAAAGCCGGCCACGCGGATCTCTACGAAGATGGCATGCCGATCTGTTCGATGGAACTGGTGGCAGAAACAGGCGTGTGGCTGGTTGGTAAGCCGCGGTGATCTGAACGCTAAACGGAATTATAACCGAGCAGCCCTTAGCTCGCGGGCAGTTTCCAGCTCTGCGTCTGCTTTCGAATTCGCCGCATCGGCAGCTAAAAGGGGATCCGAAAGCAGCCGTGAACGTCCAAAATCAGGACGCCTTATCGACGGCGGCTGCTGGGCCGGAAGCGGAACGTCCGCTTTAGTTCCACTTCAACCGGAAAGCAGACATTCCATTCGTGGCAGCTGACGCGGTTTCCTACGCGGTCAGATGTGAAGTCTAGATTTCTTAACTCTCGTCCTTGCGCGTCTGCGCGATCAGGGCATCGACCTGCGCGGCATCTTTCTCTTTGTCCGAGGCCTCTAATTCTTCCCAAGGCACGAGATCGCGGTGAAGCAGCTGCTTTGGGTCAGTGGCGGCCCGGTCGGCCGTGGGGAGCCAGCCGTCCAGCAGGCGCTCGACCGACCAGCGTTCATGCTCGTTGCGGCGCATCTTCTCCTGCGCCGCCGGTGAATCGCTCAGCCGCGCCAGATCCGATTTCTTGATGGGATCATGCTCGGCCGCCGCGCGACTAGCGTGCACATAGGTCTCGTCGAGATGACGCCAGGGCTTGTTGGCCGGCAGGTCCGCCACGTCCGGAAGGCCTTCTTCATAGGTAAGGTGCTTGCGCGCCGCAGCTCGGTCGCGCTGGCGCGACATGAGCGAGCCGGCATGGCGTTGCAGCGCCAGAGAGATGGGTTCCTCGAAATTCATCTCGCCCTCGCGATAAAGCGCACGGACCGAATGGGTCGACCGGGTCACCGGCTGGATCGAGTAGTGTAGCGCCGCCGCGCGCCAGAGATGGAGGCCGATCCGGAACGCCGCCTCGACCGTTGCCCCATCGTCTTCGAGATCGATGATGATTCTCGTCAGCGTGGGATCGTTGATCAGCGTGTCGTGGCCGCTGGCAAGGGACACGGGTTCGGCATCCTTACCGAGCACTTGCGGAAAAGCATCGAACGCCTGCCGATGCAGTTCGAACCATCCCTCCCAGCGCAGGGCATAGGCCGGGTCGATGGTGATGCGGGGAGGAGCAAGGCCGACAGACCAATTATGCCGCAGGACGAAGGTCGCGACCTCTTCCAGCAGTCGCGAATGGCCGATGATGCCGACATGTACCCCTTCCTGTTCGAAGTGATGTGCGGCATCAGTCAGGTCCGCATCGGCGAGGACTTCGCGCACGGCTGCCTGGTAGAGCGAGAGGGGGCGCAGCCGCGCGTCGTCCCGTGTCAGGATCGTCCGCGACAGGCGCATCGCACGGTGCATCTGCGCGCTCTCAATCCGGACGAGGATGTCTTCGTGGCGCGAAGTTAGCAGCTCGCCGATCTTGAGCGCCCTCGCGAGATTGTCGGCATCATCCGCGCCCCACACGACGAGCCGCGACGCTTTCTCGGCATTGGACTGGCGCAGGGCCGTCGGCAATTTGGCGTCGATCAGGATGATCCCGAGATTGCCCATAGCCTCGATCCGCTCGGGGCTCGGTTCCCTTTCCGCCTGGATGACGACCTCACCGTCGCTGGTGAGGCGGCGCGCGATACCGTCGCCTTCGCCGGGTTCGGAAAAGAGGATCACGTGGCCGCGGGCCAGCGGGAGCAGCGCATGCGCCATGCGCCGCCGTCCCCAGGCGATGGCGGCCCAGACGATCGCGTAGACCGGTATCGCGGCGCCGAAAAAGCGACCGAACCAAAGCAGCGGGTCGGTGAGGAGCGCGCTTTCCGTCTGGTTGAGATAGCTATCCTGGGGCGCGAGGAAGGTGAAGGGAGCGTAGAGCGCGTCGGCGAGGCGGCGGCCGACATCGGGCTCGGGGCTGGCCTGCCACGCACCAAGACTGGTCAGCGAGAACCAGCAGAGGATGAGCAGCAGGAAGATGACCGGCTTGCCGATCGTGCTGCCATGGCCGCGCTTCGTCGCCCAGACGGCCATACGTGCGGCGAGGTTGGGCGGTGGCAATTGTTCGTCCGTATCCATGCGTTTTCTTACTCCCCGGCCCGCGCGGCGGCCAATTCTTCTCGCCGATCAAATTGCCGCAAAGTCATGCAGACAAACTCGCGTGACAGCGCCTGAAGGTCATCCGTCTTGCCAGCCATCGCTCCGTCTCCCCGAACCTCGCCGTCTGGCGTGACAAGCAGAACCGGAAGCGCCCGCTCGCAAGCCAACTCGACGACATGCCCGGTTCCGCCTTCGCCGCGTGGTTCCTCGCCGTCCCAATAAGCGAGCAGGCCGTCGGCTGCAGTCACCATCCAGCGGGCAAGCTCAGCATAGGATAATGAGGTGGGCGGTTCCGAGGTGTCACAGATAACTGTCTGCCTTGTCGCCCCGTCTGTCGCCCGGTGATAGCGTGCCCGAAGCCCAGCGGTAGCATCGGGCCGCACTTCGAGACCGTCGAACAATGTCGTTTCAAAGAGTGCCGGTGAACAAGGCAGAACATGCCAGTCTTTCGCGGCTGGGAAATCCCGCTTGCGTGTCTCCGCAAAGAGCAGGTCGGCACCAGCCGCCAGTCCGTTGGCGATCAGGGGCGGCGCTTCGTCCCGACCGCACGCCGACCATTCCTGCCCAAGCGTGCGCCACAAGCGGCCAAGCACCTCTTCGAGCGTGGTTTCGGCCCGCGCCGACAAGCGGCGATGCCCCGACACCGCGATGACGGGGGTATCGGGAAGACCGTCTTGCGCGGGCGGAAAGCCCATCGACATCAGCCGTCGCCTTTCAGCCGCTGCAGCAGCGCAAGTGCTCGCGGATTGCCGTTGCGGACCTCCAGTTTGAGGATCGCCAATGCTTCCTGCTTTTCCCTCTGGTCAGAAGATGAATCGGTCAGCGTGGCGACGATATAAGACATGGCCGCAGTGCGATCCCCATTGTCCAGCGCCAGCTTCGACCAGCGTCGCGCTCCGGCCAGATCCTGCGGGCCGCCTTCGCCTTGCATCAGCATGTTCGCAAGATTGGTGCGGGCCTTATCAAGTCCGCCCTCTGCAGCCATGGTCAGGTACTTGCGCTCACTTTCCTTGGATGGAGAAGAAGCGCGACCGGCATGATGCATTATGCATAACGACCAGGCAGACTCTGCAAAGCCCGCCTTCGCAAGCTCCTCGAATATCGCCTCCGCTTCCGCGCATCGACCCTGTTCATCAAGCAAGATGGCCTCATCGTGTCGCCGTGCCATGTCCGTTTTTGATAGGTCCATGAATTCTTGCTCCCTTGTGCTGCTATTAGCCCGATTTGATGGCTCTGATGGCGAGGGCGGATTTTCGATAAGATGGAAGAGATCTGAAAGCTCTCGCTGCGACGACGTATCCACCCCGGCAGCCTCGATCTGGGTGCGGATGGCGTAGTTTTTCGCCCGAACCTTTGTTGCGACATCCGGTTGAGTGAGAACTGCGCTGATGATCGCATCCAGCCAAGGCTTTACCAACACCTCCGCATCTTCCGTCGAAGAACTGACGAAGCGTTCCCGGCGATACGCTTCGAAATCCAGCTCACCGCCAAGCACTTGGTGGAGCGCTGCCAGCCTGTGGGCCAAACCGGCACTCGTCGCGTGCGAATTGTCACTCGCGGCACCACTGATCAGGGCTTCGAGCAGGAACATGTCCTTTTCCGCTTCCTTGATCTTCCCGGTCATGAGATTGGTTTCGATAATCTCGGGCAATTCGCGGCGTTGGTGGGCTGTTTCCTTTTCCTTTGAGAACACCATGCCATGTCCTGCTTCGGGAGGCGACATACCCGCGACCTTGTCGACGAGCCCCAACCGGCGAAGCGCGCGCCGCTCTGGCGCTCCGTGTCGATAGGGGAGTTGTTCGGGGACGATCTCGGCAGAGCCACAATGCAATAACTGTTGCACGCCTTCGCTGCGGATGAGGATCATGAGCATCCCCGCATGGTAGACCGCATCGAGCAGGTCGTATCCGGCGGGGAAGAAGAAGGGCCGCTGGCCATCTCCGTCGCGCATGGTGATTCGGTGGTGATCGAGTGTGGCGGAAAGCCTGCCATGCGAGAGCGTGAAGGTGAGGTCGTCGGGGACCGGCATTTCCCAATAGGTTCCGCCATCGTTCGGTCCGTGAATTTCCTCCATTCGCTCGCGTAACGGCAATGGCAGGGCGATGGCTCCCTCGACAGGCTCTACGGAAATGTTGCCATTCGCCGCGTCGCAGGTGAGATGCTGGAACTGCCCCTTTTCGTCGCGGTAGGCAAAGCCGCGTGTCGTCAGCACGAGGCCTTCGGGGGCGACAATGAACTTGGCTCCGCAAACGCCTTTCTGCGAATCGAAGCTCTGGAACAGGCGCGCTTCGGATCCCTTGCCCCGGTAATGATCCTGGATCGCGGTTAGCCCGATACCAAGGCGCGCGAACCAGGCGGTCGCTTCGAAATGCGCATTGGGCTGGTCGAACATGAGAACCTTGCCGTCGAGCAAAGTCGTGCGCTCGAAGTCCGTCAACAGGCTGTTTCTTGGCACGAGTTTCTCGATCGAACGCCGTCGCAGCAGCAGGATGCCATCAGGAGTCGCCATAATGCGCTTCACGCGGGAGAGGCTTGCAAGCGCCTCCACCTCAGGTTTGTCGTCGCTGGCAATGGGGAAAATGGACGAAGCGATTCCGCCGTTGAGACCTGTAACCAGATGATCGCCGCGGATGGCGAGGTAGGCGACGTTGGGATGGCGTTGTCCGATAACGGGATCGCGTGCAGTGACCATGCAGTCGATGCGTCCCTTGCCGGCTGCCGCGACTTCGCCCAGCGGGCCCGAGGTATCCGCGACGACGAGACCGGGCTCGTTGCCGTTCTGGCCGAACAGAAATGTGCCCAGCGTCGCAAATCGGCTGAAGCCGGCGTTTCGGGAGCGGTCCCGGCGAACAATCTCGCCATTGGCGAGGAGCAGCGACTGACCCGTCAGCCGCGCCGCCGCGGGATTGTTGCTGTCATTGTCCTCTGTGATCCAGCGGATGGTGGCGTCGGCGTCCCAGAGGACGGCGCGTTGATCCTCGAGCGTCAACAGCGCCCGCCCTTCCCCGAGATCGGTACACGTAGCGATGTCCGACACCAAAGGCTCTAGATCGAGTGATTGGCCATCGGCGAACAGCAGTTGGGGACTGCCATTGTTGATCAATATCGCCGCATTGCCGGGCAGATGCGGGCCCGAGATCAGCGAGAGGGCCATCTCGCGCAATGAAATTTGCGCTATCTCGCCGCTCGCATGATCGAGCAGGAAATGACCTTCCGCACTCCATGCCAACAAGAGCGGTCCAAGCGGTGTGACGCCACGCGTCATGAACGATGTCGCGTGCCGAAAAAATCCCTGATCGGCAATGTTAGGCCAATTCTGTTGCTCGATGACCTGGAGCGTGGCCGGGTGGACGATTTCGGTCGCGATTGTCCCATCGTCTTGCTGACGGAACACCAACAGACGCTCATCGTCGATACGCTCCACCCCGCCGACAGCCCGCGCGGGCTTCTCGATCACCATGCTGATGGCTGCAGGATCGAGACGCGCTAGGCCGCCCCCTCTCGACAGGACGAGGATATCGTTACCATCGCGCCGCACCTGCCAAGGCACCCACTTGTCGTTCTCGATCTGGTTGGCGCTGAACAGCACCTTGCCGTGTCGAACCGACCACACAACCAGCAATTGCAAGCCGTAGATCGCGACTAGTCCTTCGCCCAGATTGGCGATGTCGGCTTGCTGGTCGAAGTGCATGTGGCCGCGGCGTCCCATCAATGCCGATGCGAGTTTCTCGGGCCTGAAGCGCCACGCTTCCTCGAGTCCGTCATTCGTGATCTTCACCGATGGCCCCGTCTCGAGATCGAACGGATCGCTTCCCAGCGCATCGCCGCTCGCATCGAAGCGGTGTACCGCGAGGGGGCTGCCGCCGACGACCAGCCAGCCTCCGTCCTCGGTCGGTACGGCGCCGAGGACAGGGCCCGATCCGATGTCGAAACGGTGCAATTCGCGCGCCGCGCTGACGCTCGACAAAGCGAGATCGCCGCGTGGGCCCCAGGTGAGGATGCGCCCGCTTTCCGGGACGATCACCATGCCCTTGATCTCGCCGTGGCCGGGCAGGGTCGCACGGAGGTTTCCGTACTGCCCTTCAACAATGCTGATCGACCCGTCCTTCTGGCCGATCGCCAAGTCTCGCCCAACGGGCTGGATGAAGCTCACATGACGCGGCGAAACGGCGTCCGCCACCCGCACACCCGGAATGCGCGGAGATTGGAAGCATAGCCGCGCGACGCTCTCGTCCTCGCGGAAATGGCCGCGCAGCGGGTTCGAAGCGAAATCGCGCCCGACGCGCTGGCGCAGGTAGAGGGCTCGTTCGCTGGCATCCTCGAGCCGAACAAGATTATGCCGTTCCTCGCCGATCATCTCGGCATATTGGCGGATTACGGGCGAGCCGAGCCAGTCGGCGGCGCGCAAGGCATCGAGTTCGGCCAGCGTATCGGCGAGCATCGCCCGCCCCGTCTTGGCCGCCATGAAGTGCGGATCAAGCAGTTGTTTTTCGAGTCTTTCACGCGACGGCGTGCCGAGGGCGGCGGCCTGGAATACGATTTCGGAAAGGCTGTAGGGTTCCTCGTATCCTTCTGTTCTCGACAGTTCGATCCGGTCGGCGGCGAGGTTGAAAAGCCGCTCGTGAGCCCACTGACCGCACGATTCACCAACGCGCTCCCAGACGGCCCGCTTCAGCGCCTGGTGCACGAACGCGTAATGCAGTTCGCCACCCCGCTCGGTCATCTCCAGCAGCGGAGAAAGCGATCCGACCAGCCTGCTAAACGCGGTTCTCGGTAGCGTGTCCAGCGCGATTCCGTCGGGGAAGGATCGGCGCAACCAATCCATGATCGCGGCATCGTCGCGGACCGCCTCGAACAGCGTTGCTTCGGCAACGCTTCGGCGCGCCGCCGCCAACAATGCGAGAACCGTCTCGGCAAGTCGCCGCCCGTGGCCCTCGCGATCGACGAGATGCTCGATCCAGCTGGCGACCCATGCCTCCAGCCGCGCATCGGTCGGCTGGAGCAGATCCTCGTCGGAGAGCGAGCGCGCGATTGTCGAGGCGATGCGTGTCGCGACGGCCTTGGCGGGCATGTCTCCCAGACCTTCGAACAGGGTCGCAAATTGCCCCGGCTGCAGTTGCCGCCCGTCGGCTCCCAAAAAGCTCTCGATCGCCTGCCGCGTTTCCTCCTCGTCGAATTCGGCGAGCGGGATCACGGCGTCGTGCGGGAAAATGTCGGCAAAGGCGTCGCGAATACCCTCGTCGCTGGTTGTGATGGCGAGGGTGAGACGCTCGCCCGGTTCGGCCGGGATCCACGAAACGGCTTCGCCGACATCGCGCCAGTCGCATTCGTCGAGCCCGTCGACGACCAGTAGCACATTGCTCGAGAAAGGTCGCTCGAGCCGCCGCCGCAGCGCCGCCAAAGCCTCGGACGCTTCGCCGCTTTGGTCGACGCCGTCGCCGACAGCGCTGCCCATCAGCCGGGCGAAGCCATCGCCGTCGAGCCGTTGCCTTTCGCGACCCGGACGCAAGACGATGGCGTCCGGCATTCGCTCGACGAGCTGATCGACGACGATGCTCTTGCCACAGCCGCTGGACCCGAACACCAGCAATGGCTGTGCGGCCGTTTGGCCGAGACGCTCAGCCAGTGGCGCTACGCATTTACGCTCGATGAGCGCCGCCGGTCCCGCAGTCGGATCAACTGCGCTCTCGGCGGCATCGTGTCCGCTGGAGGCATGCAGCAGAACCTTGCGCGCCCATTGTTCGAACGCGGCGCGATAGGCTTTGTCGCCGTCGCCCGAGCGCTCAAGATTCTCGATGCGCGCGCCCTTGTCGGCGAACATGCGCTCGACGCGCTGGCGCCAGCGGCCATCGTGCGGAGACTTCGCCTTAGCCATGCGTCCGAACAGCGAGCTTTTTTCGCTTCGCCACATCGCGCCGATCCGTTCGGCATCCCCGTCGACGAGACTGAGCCCGAGCGCGAGTTCCTGCATCGTGACCGGCGTCGACAGGCGTTGCGCCAGGTCGGGCGACAGGCGATCGAGATGCGCATCGATTACGCTGCGGATGCGCTCCTCCGCCTGCGTCCAGTTGAGGCCCTGCATATCCTCGAAAGTCTCGCGATTACGCAGGATGCGGGTGGGCTGGATGAAATTGGCGTCGGCGCGGTAGAGCTCATCGAACAGCCTGACGGCCTCGTCATCCTCTTCGCCGAGGATTGAGAGGATGGCGCTATGATCCGCTTCGCCGAGCAGGCGGGGCAGGGGGATCCAGCCGGGCCGGTCGCTGCCGAGATAGAGGAAATAGGGTCGTGCGCCCGACGCGCGACTGCGGCGGATCTCGGCCATGCAGATATCGACCGCATGATTATCTAGGCCGGCATCGCGCGACACGCCCCAGCGCAGGTCCAGCAGGTCAATCTCCCGTCCCTCACTCCGCAACTCCTCGTTCAGTGCCGGCACCAGCTCGGTGTTGAGGAACTCGCGTTCCCAAGCGAAGTCGAGGAAGGTCGAACTGAGGAAGATACGATCAACTTGCATGTTTTCTCCTCACTGTGGTCCGTCAGTCAGACAGGCCCGCCTCGCCATCCGCACAAGGTCGAGCGCGATGCGGATATCGATCCCCTTTTCCTCTGCCTGAACCATGAACTCGACATCGCCGTCGTCATCGAAGATGCTTCGTTTGCGGTAGCGCAGGGGGCGCGTAGTCACATTCACGCCGATGCGCTCCATCGCCTGCGTCTTGTTGCACCAGAAGGCGTGCCAGCGGGGCTGGCGCCGCGCCGACGGCATGCCGGTGTAGAAGCGCACCGCTCCGGGCACGAAACCCGCGACTTCGCAGATCTCGCGATGGAGCGTGAACGGATCGAAATTGGGTGTGCGATAGCCGAACAGACGCTTCGCCTGCATGAAAAGGTTCTGTCCGTCGATAAAGCCCACCGCGACCGGGTTCTCTTCCTTGTCGATCAAGGTTTCGCACCATCGCTGGCATCGTCGTCCGGGGCACCGCGCTTCCCGTCGTCCTCCCCGATGCGATCATCATCATCGGTGCCATTATGGGGACCGTCATCGTCCGGCATGGCGAAGGGGTCAGGGATGTCTTCCGGGGGCGTGAATTCTGGGCCTGACAGGTCGAATTTGGCGTCCAGCACCTCGCTTGCGGAAGGCTGTCGCCCCAGCGCCGCTTCGGCCTTCTCGCGAGCCCGTTGCCGCTTCAGCTCAGCCAGGCTTCCACGTTTCGCGGGCTGGGTGGGCGCCCTCGTCTCCCGCCGGTCCTGCGGGGTCTTGCTGTAGAACAGGTTATCGTCGAACTGGCTCACGAATGCGGGGTCTTCGAGATAGTTGGGCTTGCGCGCGATGACTGGCTTGTCCCCTGCTATTGCAAGAACCATTTCAGGAAATTCGAGATCCTGAAGGACGCGCCAATCCTCGTAACCTGTCAGCTCGGCACCATCGCGGGCGACGCGCGCATTGGCGAACCCGAAGGCCTGCAACACCTCGCAGTTGTTGATCATAGTCTTCCAATCGTGCGGGTACAGCATTTGCAGCTGGCTGAGATCCTGCCAGAAGCTCCAGGTTCTCAAGCCATACCCCCGAAGCAGCGTGATCGCCTGACGAAGTTGCTTGAGCGGGCCGAGTTGCGCGGCTTCATCGAGGATGAACAATGTCGGCAATTCGGGACGCCGCGAGCGCTGGGTTATGGCCGCCATCATGACTCCGATCCATAGGCGGAGGAGTTTGCCGTGGCTTTCGAGCTTTTCGGGCGGAACCACAACATAGATGGAAATTGGATCGCCACGAGTGATCGCCTGAAGATCAATCGTCGAGCGGCCAAGCGTAGCTTGCGCCCCGGCGCTACGCAGGAAATCGGTGTGCGATTGCGCGGTCGACAAGATCGAGGCCCAAACCTTTGCCTCGGCGGTCGATTTGATTGAACCGCCCTGCCGGACAGCGGGAAGCGGGCTCTTTAGGATCTCCTTGAAAGTGAAGTCCATATCTTCGTTTGTCTGATTGAGCAGGTAGTGCATCTCTTGCAGGTTGCGCAGAACAGGCGGCCTTCCGGAGGCCACGAAGAGTAGCATGGTCGTAATGAGTGAATAAGCTCGGCTGTCCCAAAACGGGTCCTGCGTGTGCTGCTTGGTCACTATCAGCTCGGCAAGTTGCGCGGCACTGTCGACCGCCTCTGGAGAGCGGTGATCGATCAGGTCGAGCGGATTAAGCGCCCCTGTTTCTTCTCCCGTCACTCCAAAGGGATCGAGCAAGAGCACTTTCTGCCCCAGCTCGCGGCGACGACGTGCGGTGACCTGATAGTTCTCGCCTTTGGGGTCGATGACGATGGCCGGTCCGGGATATCTTAAAAGAGCAGGAATGATACAGCCCACGCCTTTGCCCGCTCCGGTCCGAGCGAGCGTGATCAGATGACCGTCTCCAGTATGCAAGACCGGTTCGAGCATGTCATCGTCGCGATCTTCGTCCTCGATCGCCTCACCAAACTGAAAACCCATAACCGGACGATGTTTATCCGCCTCGAGCGAATAGCCGATCAGCAGGCCATCAGGTGAGAGTTTGGTGGGGAGTTTAGCGTCATCGCGCATTGTAGATGTCTACTTCCCTCATCCCCGCAAGAAAGACCTCGCCCCATGACCGCTTTTGTCGGCAGCGGTGCGGTCGGACTGATCCTCAGTTGATGTGCTAAGCGCCCAGATCGGAGAGTAAAGAAAATAAAAGCGTGTGCTACCAGCATCTTCCCGTTCTTGCACGTCTCGCAAGCGGGCGAGGGATTTCAGGCTTGGGGATCCTAGCGCCACTCTACAAATTGAATTAATCTCCGACCCTGTGCTCGAAAAGGCCACAGCCCGCTGGATCGTTGTCGTTTGCCAAACCAAACAACGCGGGACCAAATTGCGAGCAAGTAGCTTTCATTGCTGTTTGCCGGAATGACGCCGGGGATGTCTGTTTTCAGGAGGCGATATCTGGGACGTCTACGTCTGGAATGGGGGCGCAAAGCTGCCGGTGTCAGCTGCGAAACACCGCTCGCCGAACGACCTAATCTAGCTTCGATAGTAGCCGACCTGCTGCGCCAGCTTCGGCAGCAAGATTGCGGTTGTATGCTAGCGGCATCTTTGGCGACTTCCACCGCAGCGCATCCATGATCCCGGCGAGCGTTTCGCCGATCGCGAACAGATCTTGGTTCAACCCGACCCGCGTCGAATGCGCACTGAATCCTGCGACCAATTTCCTCGCCTGTTCTTTGTCGAGATCGCCGAACGCGCCCGCATCGATTGCGCTAGCGATCATGCCACGCACGATTGGCGTGACCGAGCCGGGGTGCAGTGCCTTCTCGCCCACATTGTATTCGGTCCGCGCCGCAACCGCTGCCTTCGCCGCGAACTTGCGCGGATCCCAGATCGCGCGCCCTGAGATTGTATTTGGATCGATTCGCCTGCGCGCTGGCCGATCGGCGTAGCGCCGCACAATCACGCGCCGGAACACCGGACCCTCGCTGATGTCGGCGGCATGCAGCCAAGCTTGGAGCGCCTGTACGCTGCGCGGCGAGAGGTAGGCGGTCGAGCCTTCACCCTCATGGTCGCCCTTGTGCCGCCCGATCCGCAGTAGACGTGCATCGGGATCGAGCGCCTCGACGATATCCTCGACTGCGACGGCGACCAACTCGCTCGCGCGCAGGCCGGTATCGTAGGCGACCGAGAGCAGCGCGCGATTGCGCAGCCCGGGGTGTATTATCGCAGGCCCCGAGGATCGCGCGGATATGGATGCCGCGCGGTGTGGCCTGCACCGGATCTTTGACCGCGCCGCGAAATCGCAGCGGCCGCGCCTGCTATTGCCGTGAGCCGACATTGCGGCGATGCGCCGCGATCGCGAGCCGGCAGATCTCGTGCTTGGTGGGATCGTCGAGGTCGAGCAGCCGGTGCGTCTTGGCGATCGATGCTTTGTACCGCACCAGCGAGGCGGGCGCGGCACCCTCGCTCGCCCGATGCTTCAGCCAGTCCGCGACCATCCCGGGCGTTGCCGGAAACGCGCGAGCGTCGCTGCGGCGGCACCACAGGTCGAACGCCTCGACATCCTGCCGCAGCGCGCGGATCGAATTCGGCGAGGCCGCATCGACGTAAGCGGCGAGCAGTTCGCGATCGACGGCGACATTCGGCGCGCGTAGCGCGAGCGCGAGGTCGGTTTCGAGCGCGGCGAGAGCGCTACCGGGCAACGCGGAGGGGGGCGAGATATCGGACATGCCGGCATAAAACTAACTCAAACAGCACACCCCGCAACATGTGATAAGTACTCTTTATCACATGTCCACTTGCGAACCGTATGGGCAAGGGAAAGCAACATCGCTTTTTGCTTTCCTGCGGAATCCATACGCGCCTAGAATCGTTGGATATTCGACGACGTGGATATGGAACGGCAAGACCCTCTTCTGGCCCTCGGACGACTCGATGGACGCCTCGCCCATAGCCCTGCGCGGATCGCCTGGACCATACATGCGCGGTTCGAGGGCGCCGCCATATCCGCCTGCAACGCCGGCGTGCCGATCGACGCGAACCACCTCGAAGCCTGGGTCGCCGGTTCGGGGCTACCGCCGCGTAGCGGTGACGGGCGCAACGATCCATTCAGCGTCGTCGCGATCGTCCATTATTTCCTTGAGAGTCTCGAACCCGACCGTGGCCCACATGCCCGGCAAGTCCGCCGTCTGCTCGGTTCGCTAATCGATCCGGAGCGCGAAGCGTCGATCTGGGCGAATGCCGATCTCGTGCACTACGGCCCGCTGTGGCGGGCGCTGCGACGGATGGCGGAGGAGTCTGGTCTCGAGCCGTCGCTAGCATCAATCGGCGCGCGCATGAACGAGATGGGCCGACTGATCGACAAGTCCGACGATCACACCCGCTTGGTCGCCTGGCTGTCGGACGGGCGCGAGATCTCTTTCGACCACGACCATCCCAAGGCCTGGCTCGCCTACCTCTTGGTCCCGACCATGTTGCGGCGGTCAGGACTGTCGGCGCATACGCTTCCCTCGCTCGTGCCGCGGCAGAAGTTCTTGTGCGGCTCGGCGAAGGAATGGACCGCGGCGGTCGCGGACTGCATCGCCGAACAAGCGCCCGCCGCCTATCGGTCGCTTTGTCGGATGGAGCGGGATTTGGGCGATCTGCGCACGCGCTTCCAGCGAACCAAACGCAGTCGGCTCGCCGAAGCGGCCGAGTTGCGCATGGCGCTGCCGTCGCTCACCCGTCGCAAGCTGGCGATCGCGGTCGATGTCACACCCACTGGTGCCGCATATTTGATCCGGCAGCTCGAACGCTAGAAGAGCGCGCGCGCTTTCATCGCAAGCTGCGAGGGGGGCTTTCTTTCCATGCCCGATTGGCTATCACTCTCACGAACCTTTCGCCTGCCCGACTGCATCGCCCACGCGGCTCCGCGGTCGGCGGGATTGTTGTACACAATCGAACGGTTCTGATCCCATGAAACCACATGCATGTTTCCGCATTTCGGTGGACGAGCTCGCGCAAGATCTCGGCCACTACATCAAGTTGGCGAAAACGCGGACATTCGAAATATTCGACAGGGGCGAGGTCGAGGTGATGTTGGTCCGCATCTCTGCCATTACCGAGTGGGACGATCAGCTGCAGAAGAGCGTTCGGACCGACATGATGACGGCGGAAGAGTGGGAATCATTCGCTAAGCCACCCGAGGATCTGAGCCATCTGCCGGACAGCTATGACGATTGGCCCGACGAGGTCCAATAAAACGCTGGGTCGGCCGAGCCAGCGATCCTGCTGATCGGCCGACCCTCTCAATTGCCGCTTCGGCCGACGACCGAACTAGCGCACCGCAACGGCTCTCTATTCGGGGCTTGCTGGTGATGGGGCTCGGATAAAAGGATCCGCGACATCGCGAAAGAACACCTTGGTCACATGTCTTCCAGAGCCTTCGGCCAAGCTGCGCGCAACATGGGGTAATTCCTGGAGGGCGCGTGGGACGTCATCGAGGGGAATAGGTCGTTCCGATTCCGGCGGATCGATCCTGACGACATTCGGCTTACCAATCAGCAGATAGCATTGCCCGAGCGCGTTAAGCGATTGCGCGCGTGCAGCGGCGGTGAATGCCCGCAACACCGCCCAATGCCGAGCCCCGCCATTGCGCACTGCGTCCGGCACCGTGAAGGTACCATCGCCGGTCCCGATGCTCAGAACCCGAATATTCTCTCTGGGCACGTCGTAGCAGGCCAGGACATCAATCACGGCGTTCATAACCGGATTGTTCGCCCAAACCCCGCCGTCGATCATGACGTAGCCGTCATCCTCTACGCCGGGATAGTAGGAGGGCGCCGCAGTAGTATGGAGGGCCACGTGCGCGAACTTGCGGTGGCGATCCTTCTGATAATCCGGATGATGCGGCGTTTTGTAGAGAAATGGTTCGCCGTGCCGCCCTTCGAAGCTCGGGACTACCAGCCTGATGCCTGCGTCATCGATGAGCTTATCACCGAACACCTTGAGCAATTCAGTTTTCAGGACTGTGGGGTCGTGCTTGGGACGCCAAATCCAGCGGAGCATCCTTCTCCAACTGCGCCAGCCCGAGAGCGTCGGGAAGATTCGTTCACCGCGCTCGACGTAGACTTGAAGTGCTTGGGCCGCGCTCATGCCGCTGGCTAGAGCAAGGGCTATGATGCCGCCAGTGGACGTTCCTGCCACCATATCGAAATGGCGACCGACCGGCTTACCACCCAAGAACCGCCGTTCGAGCTCGGCGAGGTAGGCAGCAGGGAATACGCCCCGGATCCCCCCTCCGTCGATCGAAAGGATACGAAAGAGGCGGTCCTTCGGCCAAGGCTGCTTGAGCCGCGTATGCTCTATCGTCCCTTCCGACCTGCGAGGTGGGACGTACATCAGGCCACATCCAGATCGGGAACCGCGCTGCCGTGCCGTCCGCCTCCGGTCCAGCGTCCGGTCATCAGCCACATCTCGTAACAGGCGATCCAGTCGAATGCCCACGGTACCGTCGTTTCGGAAAGAGCCATCGCCGGACCCCACTGATCGAGCGCCGGATCGAAGAGACAAAGAGTAGGATCATCCGCAGGCGGATAAACGTGCGGGAGCTGGCCTTCGACATTGTCGGGAAGGCGAACCAAAGCCGGTTTGAGCACGCGCACGTCAGGAAAACTGCCCAGCCGGTAGCGAAACTCCAATGTGAACCGCGCAAATTGCGGACGTACTTCACCGACCCAGCGCGCCGATTGAGTCGTCCGGTCAAGAGCGCGGACAGCGAACATGGGCCATGCCGCCTTCATGCGATCACGTTGCTCGTCAATGGTGAGCACACGATCATTCATCAGATCAGCGTGCCGTAGAAGTGGTGCGGCTTGGCGCTAGCGATGGCAGGACTGGCGACCGCAGCCGTGACCCCCGCTGTCGGCAGAAGCAAACCCCCTTTCCTGGTATAACGCTGCTCGGCCGCCTGGACGCCGCCACCAATCTCGTCGGCCATCCGATCCGCTGCCTTGGTCACCACCCGATCGCCAAATCGGTCTCGCAGCCATTCCATAAGTCGATCGGCGAAAAGGTCGCCGCGCTTAACGGATTCCAGTCCGGCGACGAGTTCCTTGAGATGTCCTGCGAACTCATCCTGTTGTGCGATGGTGGCGGGCCAACGATCCGTAAAGACGTCGTCTTCGCAGACCGGATTCGAAACATGGAGCTTGCGAGAGTAGCGACTCGCGTCTTCGATCTCGCCGATGATCCACTTGGCTTGGCGGATGAGCATGTCCGACAGGGTCATGTCGGGCTTAGCGGCCATGCCAGCGTAATAGGAAAGCATCACCGACGGCGGTATGCGGCCATCATAGTTGGCGTAGCGGATATTGCGGAACCGCTTCAGCAACTGCAGCGCCAGTGTCGCTGTATTCTTGACGATGAAATCGCATTGATCGGGAACCTCGTCGACCTCGGCATCGGCCTGCACCGCGTTCTTCTCGAGACGAAGCCAGTGCTCGTGCATCGCCTTCGCCATGCGAAGTTCTAGCGGCGTGCGAGCGCAGTACCACTGCGCGAAGCCGAAGGCATTCATGTCGACGAAGCGGTCGTCGGCAGACATCCGAGGGCCTTTGGCATGGGTGATCAAGCTCTCTCGATCTAGGGCGCCGTAGACCCGCAACGCCGGAGTGACATCGAGATGCATCCGGTCGGCGTAGTAAAGCGTGACGCAACGCGTCTGGCGCACCACTTTCTGCACGGGGTAATCAGAAAGAGCTCGTTCGAGTTCGAGCAAAATGGACAGCGGATCCATGGTCCGGAAACGACCGCCGAGTTGGGAGATGATATCGAGGTCGTACTCGTCATCAGTCCCGCGGTTCGAGATTGTCGCGTCGATCGCCATCGAACCTTGCGGATAGAAGTGCTCTATATGACCCTCAAACCCGGGGTCCGCTTCCAGATGCTTGCGAACGGCCCCATAGCGACCTCCCGCTTGCCGATGGAGCGAGGGCGGAAGTTGAGCGCTCAGGGCGATTTCCGCTAGAATGCGATCGAGCGGATCGTCGAAGGGGTTGCGTCCTTGCAGCTGGACTGGTGCGTTCACTGAAACCTCCGGGTTGTAGCAATCCATGTTCTCGTCGCAGATACGCTATGTATCGCTACTCCGAACATAGCTAGGTGTCTTGCTATTCGGTGTCAAGGGCTGTAGTGTTATGCTACTCCGAACAGCCCAAGGATCCAGCATGGCAATCAAGTTCGGCGACCGGATCAAGGAGCGCCGGCTCGCCCTCGACCTGACGCTTGACGAGCTCGCGCAGGCTACATCATCATCGAAAAGTTACATCTGGGAACTGGAAAACAAGAATCCGCCCCGCCCATCGGCAGAGAAATTGGCCGTCATTGCCCAAGCGCTAGGAGTCACGGTGGATTACCTGCTTGGGAGCGACGAGCAGACACTCCAGACGGCAGAGGACAAGGCCTTTTTCCGATCTTATAGCGGACTGCCTCCCGAAACCCGCCGACAGCTGCGGGATATGGCCAAAATTCTCGGAGCGAAGAAAAACACATGAAGAGCGCGGCCCCGGCGCGTCCTCATAAAGAAGCGGCGCGGATCACGAAGATGCTCGACGCCGTCCTGGGCGAGGATAGGTTCGATCGCGCTCCCGTGGATGTCGCTGAGCTCGCGATGGAGTACTCTCGAAACGTCGCGCCGGACGGCCCCATTCATTGTGTAGAAGAGGCCGATATCGCGGGATGCGTCGGTGCGCTTGTTTGTAGCGACAGTGCCCCCCGTCAGTGGGCCATCATGTATAATCGCGGACAATCGGAAGGCAGGCGCGCCTTTACCATTGGGCACGAATTTGGTCATTTTGTGCTTCACCGAACTGCGATTGAGAACGATCCGGAATTCGATCATGCGATTTACTGCGATGAAGAAGCGGTCGTTCAACGCGGTGGTAGCGGCATAGAAGAGGAAGCGGATATCTTTGCAGCGGACATTCTGATGCCATTGCACGATTTCCGGTTACAGATGCCTGCAAGGGCGCAACCGAATTTTGCGGCTCTGAGCGAACTAGCCCAGCGTTATGGAGTCTCTCTAACCGCCGTTATCCTGCGTTGGCTCGAATACACCGAGACCCGTGCGATGCTCGTGGTCTCGAACGAAGGTTTCGCGCATTGGGCGAAATCGAGCAAGGCGGCATTCCGTTCGGGGCGCTTCCTGCGCACGAAGAACGAGGTTTGTCAGTTGCCTGCGCTGGCCACTGCGGTGACGCGCTCGTTTTCCGAGGAAGCGAAGGTTGGTATTCCACAGGAGAGCGGAACCTGGTTTCCTGAGCCGGTCGTCGAGATGTGCCTGCGTTCGGATCGTTACGATCAGGAACTTACGCTGCTGCATTTCGAGCGGCAGTCCGTCTGGCAAAATGACGAAGAACCAATTGAAGATACCTTCGACAGGTTCGCGGCGCAGTGATCCCTAGCGAACCGATCAGGCTGACTGGATGGCGCGAGATGCTACGTTTTGATCGTAGCGTAGAGGCGGTCCATCTCGGCGTCGAACCGTTGCCAAAGAGCTTCTCCTTCAGTGCCCAGCGACTTCGAGGCTTCCCGAAAACCATTTTCCTCATGGATCGCCGCGAGTTCGTCGGCCCAGGGAAACACTGTCTCGGCCTCGAGGCGCGCCAACGTCGCGGTCAAACGCTCTCGCACTCGCGTGGCGACAGCTGGCGGCACCGCTTCGCGTGCGCGCGGAGCGTCCTCGAACATGTCTGCCTGTGCGTGTGCCATCCCCATCTTCTACGCTTTCGCTCTGCGCTGTGCAATGAAAGCGCAATGACTGTGAGAGCTTATGCCCAATAGCTGGCGCCAAATCCGGCTACCCGAGATCGTTTCGGCCATGGCCTCGCGCCCGCGCCATGAAGCGCTACGCGGCCTCATCACCGAGCTGCTTCGCGACGGGTTCGACGCGCGCTTCGCCGAACTCGAGCACGAACGCTACCTGATTGACAATCGCGGCCGTGTAGACGTCGCCTGGGGTGTCACCGTAATCGAGTTGAAGTCCGACCTGCGCAACGAGGAGCGCGACGTCCTCGCGCGGATGCCGGCCTATCTGGAGGATGCGGCGAGCCGCAGCGGGTCAGATCACGCGCCGGTCGGGCTCGCGACCGACGGCGCCGACATTCTCGCCTACACGCTCGAAGACGGCGCTTTTCTTCCGCTCGGCCGCTACAAAGTCGATCCGGAACACCCCGAGCGGCTGCTGGGCTGGCTCGAACCGCTGATTGCGCCACAGCCGGATGTCCGGCCGACGCCGATGGCGATCACGCTCGCCTTCGGCCGTCATAGCCTAGCTTTTGGGCGCGCGCGCAACCGTTTGGCGGCACTGTGGGAGGAGCTGTCTGACCACCCGGAAGTACGCCTCAAGCGCGATCTGTGGGACGGTCTCTTGCGCCAAGTTTACGGCGACGACGTAGGCAGCGACGCGCTGTTCCTCCAGCACACCTATCTGACCATACTAGTTAAGGCGATCGCCGCGCGCGTCCTCGACCTGCCCGTGGACGATGCGCCTGCCGTGCTGTCGGGCCGGTTGCTGGCAGACGAGGGCATCGTCGGCGCGGTGGAAGCGGACTTCTTCGACTGGCCGTTGCTCGCGGAGGGCGGCGCCGACCTCGTTCGCTCGCTCGCCTCGGAGACCGTCCGCTTCCGGCTTCGCGACGTCGAGATCGACGTGCTCAAGAGCCTCTACGAGAGCCTGATCGATCCCGACGAGCGCCATGATCTCGGCGAGTACTACACCCCGGACTGGCTCGCGGCGCGCGTCGTCCGGGCCGCCGTCGACGACCCGCTAGCCGAACGTGTCCTAGACCCTTCCTGCGGCTCGGGGACCTTCCTGTTCCAAGCCCTTCGGCATCTCGTCACGACCGCTCGGACCGCCGACATGGCTCCCGCCGACATCGTCGCGGCGGCAGCCGACAAGGTGTTCGGGCTCGACGTCCATCCGGTCGCGGTCACCCTAGCGCGGGTAACCTGGCTGCTCGCGCTCGGCGAGCTCCTCGAACATCGCCCGGCCTCGCTCAGCGTTCCGGTGTTCATGGGTGACGCGATGCAGTGGAACCTGCGGCCGCTCGGGCGCTCGACGGAAGTTCTGGTCGAGGTGCCCGACGGACCGCCGCTGCGTATTCCCGCCGGCGTCGCCAGCGACCAATATCTGTTCGAGGCGGCGCTCGACGAGCTAAATCGCGGGCTGCAGGCGCTCGCCGAGCCCGACCAGGTCGGGCAGGCCATCGCCCGCGCCGGAGCGGACGACGCCGACGCGGCGCTGCTGGCGGAGACGTTCGCGCAATTGAAGGATCTCTATGTCAGCGGACGCAACGGCATCTGGACCTTCGTGCTCCGTAACCTCCTGCGACCTGTCTGGCTATCGCATCCGAACAACCGAGCGAACGTTCTGATCGGGAATCCGCCGTGGATCGTCTACCGCCACCTCAGCGCGGCGATGAAGGACCGGCTGCGTGACGCGCTCGCGAGCTACAACCTTTGGGTCGGCGGCAGTCTCGCGACGCATCAGGACATGTGCGCGCTATTTTGGGCGCGCGGTGCCGAGCGCTATCTCGCCGATGACGGTCGGATCGCGATGGTGCTTCCCTATGCGCTGACCAACGCACCGGTATTCGCTGCCATTCGGAATGGAAGCCTCGCCAACGTCAGGGTAGCAGTTACCGGGGGATGGGGCCTCGAACGCGTTTGGCCGATCTTTGGTGCTCAGTCGGGCTCGAGCACGACGAGCACCTGCGTGCTGTTCGGCACGCGCGACAGTGACGCGGCCATGCCGATTGAGATCGATCGCTGGGTCGGCGTCCTTCCTCGCCGGGACGCCAGCGAGGCAGAAGCCGACGCCGTACTCGTGCATTCGCGGACAAACTGGCCCCGTGCGCGAACCCTCCTCGCCGCTTCGCCGTATCGCCAGCGCTTCCGGCAAGGTGCGACGTTGACGCCGCGTCGGTTCTTCCTGGCCGAGCCGGTCGAGGGCGGACGCCTGCGCAGCCGCAGGGATGCACCGCGCCTGCGTGGTCGGATTGGCAATCTGGATCGCGCGCCTTGGAACACCCTCGATCCCCCGGAGGGTCCGGTCGAGCGTCAATTTGTGCGAACTGTCGCTCTAGGGGAGACCGTCGCACCGTATCGGACGCTTTCCTTCGTCACCGCGGTCGTTCCACTCGGACCGAACGGCGTGCTTTCGTCAATTGAGGCCGACGCCGCCGGTCATCGGGGTCTGGCGGGATGGTTGAGGGACGCAGAAAACAAGTGGAACGAACACAGCAACAAGAACGTCGACGGCTCACCGCGAATGACGCTGGAGCAACGCAGCGACGCGATGGGCGGTCTGAGGTCGCAAGGCGAACTCGCTGGTATCCGCATTCTTTATACAAAGGCGGGCACCCGATTGAGTGCGTGCTGGATCGAGAATAACGAAGCCGTGGTCGATCACAAAGCGTATTGGGCAGCCGCGAGAAGTCTCGATGAAGCAGCCTACGTGACCGCGGTCCTGAACAGCGCTCTTGTCCTCGAGCGGGTCAAGGATCTGCAGCCCGTCGGACAACGCGATCCCCGCGACTTCGACAATCTGGTCTGGACCCTGCCGATCCCGGAATACGACGCTGAAGACAACATTCATCGCGAGCTTGCCGACGCTGCCTTACATGCAGCGGAGGTCGCGGCGCGCGTAAATTTGCCCGAGGAAGCCTATTTCACGACGAAACGCGCGTTCGTCCGGATGGCCCTGAATGAGGATGGAGTGGCCGAGACCGTCGAACGGCTCGTCGATGCGCTTTTGCCGGGCTGACTGCAATCCAAAAGCAAATCGCGAAGGGAGCTCCTCTGTCAGTCGCCGCTCTCACTGCGACGTCGGACTAGGAAATCATCGACGGAACTGCCGGGTTTCTTACCGGTGTACATCTGGGCAAGCGCTTGTGCAGGAGCGACCGATTGGGCCAGAGTTCGTAGCACGACACCATCGTCGGTTTGGCTGAGATAGACCGTTCCGCCCACGGACAGACCGGGGCGGTCGCGGACTTCGGCGGGAAGGGTCATCCGTCCATTCGGAGTGATGTCGATCCGTATTGCCATGCCGGCCTGCTAACCTCTTCGGGTCCGGCAGCCATTGCCGATCTCCGCGAAGAGCTTTTATAACGTCGAAAGGATATCCATGAAGTCGCAATTCCAGCGATCGGCAAAAAATTGTCGATCGAAACGCGCGCTACGAGTAAGTTGCTGAGTTAGCAAAGCTTTGAGCCATCTCCTTAGCCACAAGAGATAAGAATCTCAGGCTTTCTGACACGGAATCTTTTTTCCATGGCTTTTGGCAACGCGCACGGCGACTGACGCAAGATCGGTCGAATGATGCGGCACGCGCAATGGCAGCTTTTGCGAATAAACGCTGAGTTGCTTAACGTCCGATAATGGGGCGCAAAGCGGACTTGAGAACTATCGCATTTAGTTGTCAGGCCACCTTTGCACCGACCAAACGCTCGATGCTTTCGACCGTGATCAGAGTTCGTCTGCCGACTTTTTTCCTGACCAGCGTGCCATCTCGCATAAGCTTGTCGATTGTCGTCCGACCCAACCCAGTCGCCTGTTCAGTCTGAGCGACCGACGCGGTAAGGTCCCCAGGCCTGATCGGTTGCACGTCTTCCTTCTTTGGCTCGGAAGCTTCAATGCATGGAACGATGTTTTTCGTCGTAGCGCGCGCATCGCAGCCGCTAGCTTGCTCTGACGCACCGGCAGGTAAACCCACGCAATACCTATCAAGAACTTTGACGAGCGCAGCTTCGGAAAAGCTGATTCCGGTTATGAGGACTGACGGCGCGCCTCCCTGCAGAGGCGAGCCTTCTAGCCGAACCGTTCCACCGTTTAGGGCGGCTTGAATCTTATCCGATGCTACAATCCTCTCCCAATCTTGAGCCGGAATCTGAGCATCGCGCACTACCTTGGTCGGACCCCCAGCGGGTCTTATTTCTCGCACGAGAGCATAGGTTTTGATCAGACCGGCCGCGGCGAAATCGGCTAACAAATCATCAGCTTTTTCGAGATTTCTGGACTTAACGAGCTCAATGGCCTTGGCCGGAAGGACTGGTTGATGGGCTGACATGCTTTCTCTCGAGTTTGACGGGGCATGTTTGTCAGCCAATCGTGAAAATGCGGTAACCCTCTGGTTCGCTGCGGCTATGCAGGTCGATCGATCCGGCAATTGCTTGAAGTCTCATCGCGCCGAGGTCCCCGCCGATGTTCGCGGATGTCCACCCAAGTTTTTCATGTTTTTTTCATGGAAACGCTGCCCATCTCTTCTAAGTCATTGAAAAGATGGTGGGCGCGGCAAGGATTGAACTTGCGACCCCACCCGTGTGAAGGGTGTGCTCTACCACTGAGCTACGCGCCCGCCCGGAAGAGCGGCTTTAATGGTCGCCGCAGGGCAGGGGCGCGCCTTTAGTGTGCGAATCGATGTGTGGCAAGCCGCCCCTTAGCCGGTCACGGATGCCAGGATCCGCGCAAGCCAGGTTTTCGAGATGGTCGACCGGGGTTGGGTTGCCTTGCTCGGAGGGCACGCCAGACAATAGGCCTGTGCGCCGCGCGCGCCCAGCAGACGATCCCCGTCAGCGGCAATCTGCGAAACGATTGCCGTCTGACCGCGCGCCATGCGGGCGAATACATCACCGCCCATATCGGCATCCTCGCTACCGCCGACTAGCATCTGGCGCAGCAGAGTGTCGTAGGTTGAAGGCTGTGTTCCTAGATATTGCACGTGCCAGTCGTCACCGAGCTTGGCCTGGGCGGCAGTCCAGGCGAGGGCTTCTTCCATACCGCCGTATTCATCCACGAGGCGCAACTGGCGTGCCGTGCCGCCGTCCCAGACACGGCCCTGGCCTACCGCATCGACCTGGTCGCGCGTCATGCCGCGTGCGGCGCCGACGCGGCTGAGAAAGTCTTCGTATCCGTTTTCGATGAAGGCCTGCATCATGGCGTCAGCCTCGGGCGTGAACCCGCCGATGAAGTCAGGCTGGCCCGACAGGGGCGTGGTGCGCACGCCATCGGTCGTCACGCCGATCATGGCAGCGGTTTCTTCGAATGTGGGTACGACCGCAAAAATGCCAATCGAGCCGGTGATGGTTTCGGGTTCTGCAAAGATGCGATCGGCAGGTGTCGATACCCAGTAGCCACCGCTGGCCGCAACATTGGCCATAGACACCGCAACTGGGATCTTGCGCGCCTTCTGACGCAGGATCGCTTCGCGTATGACTTCGCTAGCGAGCACCGACCCCCCGGGGGAATCCACGCGCACGACCAGCCCGGCGAGATCGTCGTCGAGCGCTTCGTCAAGAAGGGCTGCGATCCTGTCGCCGCCGGCCACGCCGGGACCTGCATCGCCATCAACGATTTCCCCGGCCACGGTGATCACACCGATCGGCTTGCCCTTGGTCGGCAGGGGGTTGTCCGATAGCCACGTCGCAAGCGTGGTGTGGGGATAGGCATTGGGTCCTACCCCCCATTCGTCGTCACCGACCAGTTCGACGACGCGTTTTTCAAAGTCCGAGCGACTTCCCAGCTTGTCCACCAATCCCGCTTGCAGCGCTGCCGTCGCGAGGTCGCCGCGAGCTGCAGTCACCCATTCGACTGGCTGGGTCGTGACCCGTTCGATGTCGGCGCCGGGACGCGCCTTCTTCATATTGGCGCGGTATTCTTCCCATAGCGTAGCATAGAGCGCGCGGGCATTTTCACGGGCCGGTTCGGACATGCCGGTGCTGTTGTACGGTTCGACTGCGCTCTTGTATTCGCCGACCTTGTAGACCCGCGCATTGACCTTCAGCTTGTCGAGAAGGCCAGCGTAATAGAGCCGTTCGCCGCCAGGACCTGCGACCACCGCGCCGCCCAGCGGATTGACCCAGACTTCGCTTGCATGGGCCGCGAGCAGCATCGAATCGTCCGTATAGGCTGTTGCATAAGTAAGGACCGGCTTCTGCGCCGCCCGCACACGGTCGAGCGCCTCGCCGACTTCCTGCAGGTGCACCTGCCCGCCGCCGACGAAACGGTCGAGATCAAGCACTACAGCATCGATTCGGTCATCCTCGGCCGCCTTGTCCAGAGCGTGGACCAGGTCGCGGGCCTGATATTCGCCCATCGGTGCCTGTCCGGAAAGGAGCGCGGCGAACGGATCGACTTCGGTACGTTCTTCCACGATGGCGCCGTCGAGTGCGAGAAGAAGTGCCCCGTCACGAACAGAGGCCGGGCTCGGCCGGGCGGTGAGGACGGCGAAGAGCGCAGAAAAGAACAACAGCATGAACACGAGCACGAGCCCGTCCTTTATGCCTACCAGTAGGCGCCACACTTTTCCGGCAAATCGCATCCATGAATCTCCTGTTGTCGGGGGATTAGGGAACCCTGCCGTGCATTGCCACTGGAAAGCGCTTGAGCGGGCGATAGGCCTCGACTAAGGGCGTGGTCTCAATGACATCGACGCCAAACTCGCCGCACGCGGCCCGCTATCCAGCGGGCGCGCTCGCATTTCCGCACCGGGACCTTATCGGTGTCGGCCAGCTGGAACGGCACGAAATCCTGTTCCTGCTCGACGAGGCGGAGCAGTGGGTGAGATTGAACCGTCAGGCATCCAAGCACGAAAATCTGCTGTCCGGCCTGACCGTAATCAACGCCTTCTTCGAGAACTCGACCCGCACCCTGCTAAGCTTTGAAATCGCGGGCAAACGTCTTGGCGCGGACGTCGTCAACATGCACGCTGCGCAATCGAGCGTGAAGAAGGGCGAAACGCTGATCGACACGGCGATAACGCTGAACGCCATGCATGCTGACGCCATCGTCATCCGGCATGGATCGAGCGGAGCGACGCAATTGATCGCCGATAAGGTCGACTGCCCGGTCCTCAATGCCGGTGACGGTCAACACGAACATCCAACACAGGCCTTGCTCGACGCGCTGGCCTTGAGGCACGCCCTGCGGGATCGGGGCGAAGCATCCGAAGATTTCACCGGATTGAGGATCGTCATTTGCGGTGATATTTTGCATAGCCGCGTGGCGCGTTCGAACCTGCTGTGCCTGCAGGCATTGGGAGCGAGCGTCCGCCTATGCGCACCCCCTGCACTGATGCCTGCGGGTATCGAGGCGATGGGCGCCGAGGTTTATCACGATTTTGATGCTGCACTGGACGGCGCGGACGTGGTCATGATGCTTCGACTTCAGACCGAGCGCATGAGTGGGCAGTTCATCCCTTCCGCCCGGGAATATCACCACCTTTACGGCCTGACCAAGAAACGCCTGGCGCAAGCGGCCGAAGATGCCCTGGTCATGCATCCGGGACCGATGAACCGGGGCGTGGAAATCGACAGCGAGGTAGCCGACATGATCGATCGCTCGATCATCACCAGACAGGTGGAAATGGGGGTTGCGATCCGCATGGCAGCGCTTGACGTGCTGACCCGCCGTTCACGCTGCGTCGATGGATGGGGAGCAGCAGCATGAGACAGCAGCGCCCGATTACCATTACTGGAGGAAAGCTGGTTACGCCCGATGGTGTGCGCGACGCCGCCATTCGGTTCGTCGATGGCAATATCGTCGGGATTGGGGTGGAAGCGCATGAGGGCGATCTGACTGTCGATGCGAGAGGGCAACTCGTTGCACCCGGCCTTGTCGATCTTGGCGTTTTCTCTATCGACAAGCCAGCGTTTCACTTCGGCGGGATCACGCGGGCCGCTCTGATGCCCGATCAGTCGCCGCCTTTGGATCTGCCAAGCCGGATTTCCTACATCGCGAAAAGCGGCAAACCCGATTTCTGGGTGCACCCGCTCGCAGCAGCTAGCAGGGGAATGGAAGGGCGAGAGATCGCCGAACTGGCACTGATGCGCGATGCCGGAGCGCGTGGTGTTGCGACTGGACGCCAGTGGATACCGGATTCGGGCGTTATGCTGCGACTGCTGCAATATGCGGCTATGCTGGACATGGTCGTCATCGCCCATGCCGAAGATGCGGCACTGGTTGGCGGCGCTGTCGCAACTGCTGGCGAGATCGCAACGCGGCGCGGTTTGCCAAGCGCCCCAGCAGCAGCGGAGTCCATCGCCTTGGCCCGCGATATTGCGCTGGCCGGGCTGGCCGATGCGCGAATTCATTTCCGACAGGTCACCACGCGCGATGGTCTGGAGATCGTGCGCGCAGCAAAGGCACGCGGGGCGAAGGTCACCTGCGGTATCACCCCCGCACATTTCATGTTGTCCGACCTTGCGACGGTCGACTTTAGAACTTTCGCACGGCTATCCCCTCCTTTGCGCAGCGAGGATGATCGGCATGCCGTGCGCGAGGCGATTGCCGATGGGACGATCGGTGTGATTGCCAGTGGCCATGACCCGCGCGGCCCGGAAGACAAGCGGCTGCCGTTTTCCGATGCGGAACCGGGCATGGCAGGGGCGGAAACATTGCTCGCCATGACTCTCTCGCTGGTGCGGGACGACGTTATCGACATGGGACGCGCTTTCGAACTGGTTGCCGCCACGCCGGCCGGTATCTTGGGCGTAGATGCCGGCGTCATCATGGAAGGGTACGAAGCCGACATCGTTCTGGTCGATCCGGATAAACCCTGGGTTATCCAGAGCGCTCGGATGGAAGCGACGGCAGGCAACACGCCTTTCGATGGTCGGCCAACGCAGGGGCGCGTAACCGCAATGTACAAGGGCGGTGTCGAAATAGATTGTTAAGACACGAAAGACCCCGCCCGGATCGCTCCGAGCGGGGTCCATCGAGGGTCTGGTTAGAAAGGGTTGCGGATCAGCGAGCTGCGACCCGCACGTCAGCGCCGACTACATCGATTGCGCCCGGCAACGGACGGCTCGACGCGTAGGCGATGCAACCGCCGCCTTTGCCTTTGACGTTGTTGCACATGGACTGAGCGGAAGCCTTGGCAAAGCCGGCCGCCGCAACGCGATAATAGATCTTACCATTTACGCGAGCCTTTGTGATCACACGTTCGGCATCGCCGAGTTCGGGGTAACGCTTGCGAAACTGCTTCCACGCTTCATTGGCGTCGGACATCGAAAAATACGAACCGAGCTGTACGTTGTAATCGCCACCGCGAGCGAGGCTGGCAGGTGCGGTGCTCTGTTTCATGCGGGACACTGCCGGTTTGCTGTCTGCAACCGGCATGGCTTGCACAACCTCGTTGCTTACGAAGCGGATACCCCCCCCGGTCGGCACGAGGCCGGCATCTGCAAGACTTGCATCCGCACTGTCCATACTGACACCGGCTGGACCTACTGGCGGGAGCTCGGCGGCAAACGCAAAATCGCTCTGTGCGGAGCTCGCGACCGGTTCTTCCATTTCGGCCGCGGCGAGCATGTCCACGCTCGGATGATTGGCGAGGGCGAGCATCTGCGGCTGGCCGGGATCGGCCTGCGGGCGCACGCCGATCAGGCTCGCGATGCGGGTCATGAAAGCTTCGGGTTGGATCATCGCGGCCCATTGAGAGATCCGATCGCCCACCTCGTTTGCCGGTACGTCTTCCGAAACCATTACGCGCGCTGCGCGCCAATTGCCTTGCAAGGCATAGGCATAAGCAAGATTCTGGCGCACCTTCGGGGTATTCTGGCCCGAACGCAGTGCATTGCTCAGCACGTTGACCCCGTGATCAGGACGACCGGCGAGCGCAACGGCTAGACCGAAATCGGCCGGATCGAGCATGCTGTCGAATTGCTGAAGCGTGCCAAGCGCCCCAGCCTGGTCGCCGATAGCAATCTGCGAGAGCGCGTAACTGATAATCGTCCGGGGCGCGGTGTCACCCAATTCGATCGCCTCTGCAAAAGTGGTTGCCGCCGATGCGAAGCGTCCGTCTTCGAGATAGGCGTTGCCCAGAAGAGTACGGGTATTGGCATCCCGGGGCGCGGCAAGCACAGCGGCTTCGGCATACTCCACAGCCTTGGACGCCTTGCCCTTCAACAGTGCCGTTTCGGCATGTTCCGCCGAATATGCATGGCTTGGCGCTACCTTCCCCGTGCATCCGGTCAGCGCGGTGGTCGCCAGTGCCGTTGTGACGGCGAGCTTTACGAACCGCTTGCTCGTGGCTTTCGTCTCAATGCTCATTCTTACCCCCTTGACGGCGATCCCGCGACGTCGGTGTTTACTTGTTACCGTGCTGCACCTGGGCAGCGAGGCTTGCGATTTCCGGCATTTCGGCGAGCAGTGCGTCGAGCGCATCGGTCACCAGCTGCTGCGCACTACGGCCGCGCACGGTACAGGCCAGTCGCAGCATCAAATGGCGTTCCTGATCGAGCCGGAGCGTGAAAGCTGCTCGCTTGCCCTGTAATTTGGCCGACTTGCGTACGACGGTCTTGCTAGCCCGCTCCGGTTTTTCCAGATGTGCCTGGATGCGATCCAAGGATTCGCGCACCTGGTTTGGTGCGTTGTCTTCACCCACTGGGCGGCGTGCGCTTGGCTGCGGGGCGATGGCCACAACCTTGTCCTGCAGAGGCGCGGCCGCCGTGGTCTTTTCCTGAAGAGGTGAATGCGCCGCGAGTTCTTCCTCGCCCATATCGTTCCAGCCCAGATCTTCGAGATTGGCCGCAGCTTCTTTGCCGTCGACCGGTCCCGGAATTCCAGACTGAGGACGCATGGCAGGCTTCGCGCCGCCCTTGCGTGCCAGCAGGGTGGAGGAGAGAGAGGCGAAATTGGCGTCAGACATACGGCAGTCTCCGCCCGAAGGGTCTTACTGTGCCACGCGGCGGCCGAAGCCGCCGGCGGGACGATGGGCACCGGGCATCACGTTCTGTGCGTTCGGTGCGGCGAAGATCGTGCGACGGAAATTCTTTTCCAGACGGTCGGCGATATACTTCCACAGGGCGGTAACTTCGGCTGCCGAACGGCTTTCCGGATCGACCTCCATCACGGTCCGGCCGTCGATCATCGAGGCGGCGAAATCGGTGCGATGGTGCAAGGTTATCGGCGCGACCGTGCCGTGCTGCGACAAGGCGACAGCGGCTTCGGAAGTGATCTTGGCCTTGGGCGTCGCGGCGTTGACGACGAATACCAGAGGCTTTCCGGCCCGTTCGCACAGGTCGACCGTGGCGCCGACGGCGCGTAGATCGTGCGGGCTGGGGCGGGTCGGCACGACGATAAGTTCGGCAACTGATATGACCGATTGGATAGCCATGGTAATGGCTGGCGGCGTATCGAGCACGGCCAGTTTGAAGCCCTGCTGCCGCAAGATGGCAAGATCAGTGGCAAGCCGTGCAACCGTGGTCTGGGCGAAAGCGGGATATTCATCCTCACGCTCGTTCCACCAGTCTGCCAGCGAACCCTGGGGGTCAATATCGATCAGAACGACCGGCCCTGCTCCGGCGCGTTGGGCCTGAACGGCCAGATGTCCCGAGAGTGTGGTCTTCCCCGATCCACCCTTCTGCGATGCCAATGCCAGTACACGCAAGACTTGGTCCCCCTGGTTTGCGCCTGTATCCAATTTACCTTTGCCGCAAACATCTGCAGCGGCCTTGGCATGGCAATCGCAGACCAGCCCTAATTTTAAGTTAACCGGGCGACATCAATGCCGGCCGAGAACTGGATGTTTGCCTGGCAACACTTTGCTAATAGGTGATTTACTATAGGATGCCTCGGATAAGGTGTGCTCCGGCGCGCCGACGACTATCGAGAGGTTTCATAGTGCATATGGCAAAGACGATCTGGTTCGCCGGCGTGGCAGCCGCTGCAATCGGATTTTCCGTAGCAGCAAACGCCGATGTCAAGGCGGGCGTCGATGCCTGGACCGATGGCAATTTCGCCAATGCCGTACGCGAATGGGCGGGACCTGCCGAACAGGGTGATCCCGACGCACAGTTCAACATGGCCCAAGCCTATCGGCTGGGACGCGGTGTGGATCAGGATGTCGTGCAGGCAGAGGCACTTTACGCAAAGGCGGCGGCGCAAGGACACGTGAGGGCTGCCGATAATTACGGGCTGCTTCTGTTCCAGCGGGGCGCACGCGAGGAAGCAATGCCATATGTGACGGCAGCGGCGCGGCGGGGTGATCCGCGCGCTCAATATCTGCTCGGCATTGCACATTTCAACGGCGATCTGGCCGAAAAGGACTGGCGCCGGGCCTACGCTCTGCTGACGCTGGCCAACTCTACCGGCCTGCCACAAGCCCGCGCCGCAATTGCACAGATGGATGAATATATTTCGCTGGAAGAAAGGCAGGAAGCACAGTCGCTTGCCTCCACCCTGAAGGCGGAGGCTGAAGCTGCCCGGGCCCGCGAACTGGCGGCGGTCGATCTCGCGTTGGGAACCGACAATCCGTCGGTAGCGAGCACACCCTCCCGACCCTCAAAGCCAGGCGCGGATTACACCGTAGCGGCGTTGCCGCCTGCAAATGTACCGGGGCCATCCAAAGATGCGCCTCCTCGTGAAGCAGCGGCAGCATCGGAAAGTACGACTGCCCCCGCTGCTTCTGCACGAGCATCGGCTACGTCCGCTTCGGTAAAGCCGCAGGACGGACCATGGAAGGTGCAATTGGGTGCCTTCGGTGTGCCTGGAAATGCAGAGCGACTGTGGGAAAAACTCTCTAACCGAGCGGAAATCAAGGGCCGATCCCGTCTGCTGGTCAAATCCGGCAGACTTACGGTCCTGTCGGCTGGGGGATATCAATCCCGAAGCGAGGCTGAGGCAGCTTGTAGCGCTCTTAAGCGTGCAGGACAGGATTGCCTCGTTGCGCGCTAAGCCGCGCAGCTTGGCAACGGAACTGGCACTGTTAATGCGGTCCTGAACAGGGAGCCGTGATGCAGGATAATCAGGAATTGGCGCCGGATATGAGCGGGGGTGCGCGCGCGGCGCCGGCGGCAGATGTCGGATCGGGCAGGATCGCCAGCCTGGATTTCATTCGCGGCATTGCGGTCATGGGAATTCTCGCAGCGAATATCGTGGCTTTCGGCCAGCCGATGACTGCCTACATGTTCCCCGGCGCGTTCACCGTTCCGCACAGCGAGGCGGAAAACTGGATGTGGGTGGCGCAGTTCGTTCTGATCGACGGGAAGATGCGCGGACTATTTTCCCTGCTATTCGGGGCGGGCATATATCTGTTCCTGGAAAAGGCCTGGGCGCGCGGGGCGGGCATCTGGCTGCAGGTACAAAGGCTTTTCTGGCTCGGCCTTTTCGGGCTGATCCATTTCTTCTTCATATGGCGCGGGGACATCCTGTTCCTCTACGCCTGTGCGGGGCTGGCTGCGTTGCTGTTTGTCGGCCTATCGCGACGCAAGCAATTGGTCTTCGGTCTGCTCGGTTATTTCGGCGGCGCGCTACTGTATACAGCTTCGGTGGGGTTTCTGCCGCTTGTCGCCGACACGGACATGGGCGCTCAAGCAGGGTACGCCCAATTGGCGAATGAACTCGAACAATCCAAGCAGGACGAGCTTGCCGATGGCCGGCTTGAGACAGAACTCATCTCAGGTGGCCGTTACGCAGAATGGGTGCATCATAATCTGACTGCCCACGCCGACGGGCTACCTTCTTCCCTCTTTCTGTTCTGGTTTGAAACGTTGCCGCTGATGCTGATCGGTATGGCCGCGTACCGCTACGGACTTTTCGATGGTCGGATTGCAAGTCGACAGCAGCGCAGATGGGGATGGGGGCTGCTGTTGACCGGCGCTGTATTCACCTTTCCAGTAGCGTTGTGGGCGAAAAGCGCCGGTCTGACGTATTACGGGACGTTGGCGGCTATGGTTGGCTGGACCATGGGCCCGCGCCTGCTGTGCGTACTGGGCCTGGTCGCCTTGCTCGCACTCTGGGGCCGGAGCGCCGGAGGCTGGCTGGCAACACGTGTTTCGGCTGCCGGGCGCGCCGCTTTCACCAATTATCTCGGCACTTCGATCGTGATGCTGTTTGTGTTCCACGGGTGGGCCGGCGGTTTGTTCGGAAAACTGGGCCGCAGCGAACTTTATCTGGTCATGTTTGCAGGCTGGGTGCTGATGCTCTTGTGGTCGAAGCCGTGGCTCGATCGCTATCGGTTCGGCCCGCTCGAGTGGTTATGGCGATGCTTAACCTATCGGCGGCTTTTTCCGATGAGATGATGAATGCCCTTGCTAATGCGAACGACTCTCACTAGAGATGAGTTTGCGAGTCAGTCGCAGGAGCCTTCTAGTGTACATTTGCATCTGCAATGCCATCCGGGAAAGCGAACTAAGACGCGCCGCTCGTCATGTGTCTGGCGACGCCGAAGCCTGTTATGCTGCCATGGGAAAGTCACCATGCTGCGGCTGCTGCCTCGATGAGGCGGACTGCATTCTCGAAGATGAGCGCGAACTCGGCTACGTGCCGGCAGCAGCCTGAATCTCCGCTAACGCAAATCGCTCGCAAGTGGCGGAATTCTGCCATTTTTTTGGCTTTTCACTTGCTAATCGGCTGTTGGCGTGGGCATAGGCCCGCAACACGTTAATGCAATGGAGCCACCGCGATGAAGGGCGATGAAAAGGTCATCGAGTTCCTGAACAAGGCACTCACTAACGAATTGACCGCGATCAATCAGTATTGGCTCCATTATCGCGTCCTGGCAGATTGGGGCGTGAGCAAACTTGCCGAGTATGAGCGGCACGAATCAATCGACGAGATGAAGCACGCGGATGTCCTGGCGGAACGGATCCTGTTTCTTAACGGCCTTCCCAACTTTCAGGCGATCCACAAGCTGAAGGTTGGCGAAACGGTCGAGGAAATCCTCAAGGCCGATCTGGCGGTCGAAATGGAAGCCATCCCGCTTCTCAAGGATGCCATCGCGCACTGCGAGGAAGTTCGCGATTTTACGACGCGCGAAATTTTCGAACGCATCCTCGAAAGTGAAGAAGAGCACGTCGACTTCTTGGAAACCCAGTTCGACATGATTGCGCGGATGGGCCTCGAAAACTACGTCCAGCTCAATAGCAAGCCGGCAGGGGAAGGCGAAGAAGGCTGAGTGGAAGCCCGGTGGGTTAGTTCACGCGCCAGAAGGTTGCGTAGACACCGCCATGTTTGGACAGCTTCGCAAGACGCTGCTCTCCATCCCAGATTTCGGCGTCCCCATGTCCGACATTGATATCGGCGATCGTGAGAGCGGTCGCGATATCGGGAGCTTCGAGGGCAAAATCCTCGTTACGGAAATCAGTCTTCGCATGGATAGCTACACGGAGCTTGGTCATATCTTGTCTCCTGCCCACTAAGGGCAGCTATGCCATACGCATATGAACACTGGCAGACCGTTTTCTACCGATTGTCGCAGAATCGACTTCGGTTGGTCGCAACCTCAAGAAAAAAAGCGTCAGGACGCTACGGAATCGCGCCGTTCCCGCATACGCTCAAGGTTGCGACGGGCGGCCGTCCGCGTCTCCATCAGGAAAGATCCAAGGCCGGCGACCAGCAACCCCATTGAAATAATCCAGGTCATCGCAACGAGCGTACCGAGCGGCGCATAAACGAAGGCACTGATGAACAGCAATACGATGACGATGCTGATTGCCAGCGCCGATGCTGTGCTGAACATCACAGCGCGCTGGGCGAACACGCGCCGTTTTTCCAGTGCGGGCAGTTCCCTGCGCATTGCGGTGACGTCTCCATCCTCGCCTGCATCGAGGATGCGTTCGATCTTGTTCGCGACCCAGATCAGTCGATTGGTCATGACATTCATGACGGCGCCGATACCAGCAAGCAGGAAAGCCGGTGCCAAGCTGAGCTGGACGACCTGCTGGACGCGCAGGCTCGAACTGGTGCGTTCGAGCAATTCGCTCCCAGGAAGAGTAATCAAGACGTCCAGCAGCACTGCATTCAGTCCTTTTGATACGGATTCTTGGGACTTTTCAGCACGACACGCACAGGCACGGCATCGAAACCGAGCTTGTCACGAATTCCGTTCACCAGATACCGCTCATAACTTTTGGGAAGCATGTCGAGCCGCGTGCCGAACACGACGAAACGCGGAGGGCGGATGCTTGCCTGAGTAATGTAGCGCAGTTTGATGCGCTTGCCCTTGGGGGCTGGAGGCGGATTGGCTTCAAGCGCGTCGTCGAACCAACGGTTGAGCGCTGCTGTTGGAACCCGGCGGCTCCATATCTCCCGCAACTCGAATGCCGCGCCGATCATCTGGTCCAGGCCCTTGCCGGTCTTGGCGCTCACTGCAATGAGCGGCACCCCGCGGACCTGTGCAAGACCTTCGTTCAACGCAGCCCGAATGCCGTTGAAAAGCGCGCTGGCATCTTCCGCAACATCCCATTTGTTGATGGCGATCATCAGCGCACGCCCTTCCTCGAGCACCATACTGGCAATCTTGAGATCCTGTGCTTCAAGCCCCCGCGTCGCATCCAGCAGCAGCACGACGACTTCCGCAAAATCCACGGCGCGACGGGCATCTGCCACCGACAGCCGTTCGAGCTTGTCGACGACTTGCGCCTTCTTGCGCATGCCGGCGGTATCGATCAGCCTTATCTCGCGGCTCTCACCGTCCCGCGGGTCGGTCCAGTCCCAATCGATCGCAATGGAATCGCGAGTAATGCCCGCTTCGGGACCGGTAAGCAGGCGGTCTTCTCCGAGCAGGCGATTGATCAGCGTCGATTTGCCGGCGTTCGGGCGCCCGACGATCGCCAACTTCAGCGGACCAGCGAGCAGGGCCTCTTCGTCTTCTTCATTGATCTCGGCTTCGATCTCGTTCGCTTCGGACTTTGCTCCTATAATTGGCCACAGCCGATCGAAAAGGTCCGCAATGCCCTCGCCGTGTTCGGCGCTGATTCCGGCCGGTTCACCAAAACCGAGGGAGAAGCTCTCATAGATCCCGGCATCGCCCTGGCTGCCTTCAGCCTTGTTGGCGACCAGCACAACAGGCACTCTCTGTCCGCGCAACCAGCGCGCGATTTCTTCATCCAGCGGTGTCAGCCCGACACGCGAATCAAATACGAAAAGCGCCGCATCCGCACCTTCCAGGCTCACTTCGGTTTGCTTGCGCATGCGACCGGGCAAGGTGTCGGGATCATCATCTTCCCACCCGGCTGTATCGACGATCTGGAAATCCAGTCCCGCAATCGTCGCATCGCCGAACCGGCGATCGCGTGTAACGCCGGGTTGATCATCGACAAGCGCGAGCCGCTTGCCCACAAGGCGGTTGAACAGCGTCGACTTACCGACATTGGGCCGGCCAATGATGATCACTGTCGGTTTGGAAGGTGAGGGGTGCATGATGGCTCGGCAAGTGGCGCTTTGCGCGTCGCATTGCAAGCGGATGCGGTCTGCCGCGTAAGCAGGCAGGCGCGTTTGTAAAAAATTAACCCTCTCTTTTTAGCGTGGAACGTATGAAGACAGCACTCGCCATGCTGATACTTGCAGCGTCCGTTCCGGCGGCAGCCGATAGTGCCCAAGCCCTTGATCATCCCGGAAACGAAGAACTCGCACCATACATTCAGTGTGCGCCTTATGCGCGGCAGGTTTCCGGTATTCAGTTATTCGGGGAAGCGCGCACATGGTGGGAGCAGGCACAGGGCCGCTATGCGACCGGTTCGCTACCTAAACCCGGTGCAGTCATGGCCTTTCACCCGCATAGGGGAATGCAATCCGGTCACGTAGCCACCGTCAGTCGAGTGCTCGATTCGCGGCGAGTGTTGTTAGACCATGCCAATTGGTCGCCGGTTGATGGTCGCCGGGGACAGGTCGAACGGGAAGTGCTCGCTATCGATGCATCGCCGTCGAACGATTGGAGCGAAGTGCAGGTCTGGTATGCTCCCTTGGGCAAGGTGGGTACCACCCGTTGGCCCATCGACGGTTTCATTTACGCAGACGGATCACCTCAGATAGCGGCGCAAATAGCCGTTGCTCCGCAGCGCGAGAGGGCATCGAAGCGCTTCGCGCGTGCATTCGCAGATTTTGCGGAATAGTTTCAGTCGGCCTTGGCGATGGGCGGATTGTCGCCAAGGTCCTCGAACCATGCTTCCACTGGCCCATTCAGCTTGAGCGTTAGCGGGTTGCCGCGACGATCCACGGTCTTGCCTGCCTGCACACGCACCCAGCCTTCCGAAATCGAATACTCTTCGATGTCGGTACGCTGCTTCCCCTTGAAACGGATGCCGACCCCGCGCTGAAGCACCTCCATCTGGAAATGCTCGCTCTTCGGGTTGACCGAGAGGTGATCGGGCGGCGTCTGACTTTTTGTTTCTTCGCTCATGCCGCGCGCCGATAATGCGGTGGATGGGCGCGGGCAAGTTCAATCGGGCGGTGGGGGAGTTTCCATGGGACCGCGATCAGGATCGTCATAGTCCGGCTGGGGCGGCTCGAACCCTGGCGGCTCTTGCATCGGCGCTTCGTCCGGCAGGCTGTCGGGCGGCATTTCATCGGGTGACCCGGGATTGATGATGTCGGGATTGATATCTGGTTGAGTAGCCATGTTGTGAATTCCTCTTGGTTCGATCAGGATTTATCCAGCGCTGCTTCGCCGGCACCTTGTTCGCCGCCGTCCTGAGCGGCGCTCAATGATTGTTCGACCTTCTCGTCGTCCTCATCCGAAGGACGGTTCTGGCCTTTCTTAACGCCCTTTGCCGTCGCCTTCGGATCGATGACGGGCGGTGTGTCGGCCGGAGTGGCTGGTTCATCATAATCACGCATGGCAAAAGAACGGTTCGCACCGCGAAGCTGTTCCTTCACCTGTCGCCGCGCTTGCGCATTTGATCGCATCCTACTAGAGGCACGCGCCTACACGCGGAGGACTAGCGCCTTTCGCGCAGCTTCGTTCGGGTTTGCGGGCGTGGCGGAACTGGTAGACGCGCTGGTTTTAGGTACCAGTATCGCAAGATGTGGGGGTTCGAGTCCCTTCGCCCGCACCAGTTTCGCCCGGCGTAAGGCCCAATCGCATATATCGCTTTTGGAAAGTCACGAGTTCATCCATGCAGATCAAAGAGACCACCAACGAGGGCCTCAAGCGCGCCTACACCGTCACCATTCCGGCCAAGGAAATTGACGAGCGCGTCAACAGCGAAGTCAAGAAGATCGCACCGCAGGTGAAGATGCCGGGCTTCCGCCCAGGCAAAGTTCCTGCCAACCTCGTCCGCAAGATGCATGGCGAACAGCTGCATGCGCAGACCCTGAACGACATGATCCGCGAATCGGTCGACAAGGTGATGGCCGACAACAAGCTGCGCCCTGCAATGCAGCCCAGCGTCGAGCTCGATGAGGGATATGAAGAAGGCAAGGACGCATCACTGTCCGTCGAACTCGAAATCCTGCCGGAAATCGATGCACCGGAAGTAGACGGTCTGGCACTTGAACGGCTGACCGTTCCTGTGACCGACGAGCAGGTCGACGAAGCTGTTGAGCGCATTGCGTCGAACAACAAGAGCTACAAGGATGCCGCCAAGACCAAGAAGGCTGCCGATGGTGATCAGCTGATCATCGATTTCGTGGGCCGGGTCGATGGAACCGAATTCGAGGGCGGCAAAGCGGAAAACACTCCGCTTACGATCGGTTCGGGCCAGTTCATCCCAGGGTTCGAAGAACAGCTTACCGGCGTGAAGACGGGCGACAAGAAGACGATCACCGTCACATTCCCCGAAGATTATCCCGCTGAAAACCTCAAGGGGAAGGAAGCGGAGTTCGACGTCACTGTTCAGCAGGTCAAGGTCCCGACCGACACCAAGATCGACGACGAGTTCGCGAAGAACCTCGGCCTCGAAGGCCTCGACAAGCTGAAGGAACTCCTTCGCGGACAGCTTGAACAGGAAACGTCGGGCCTTACCCGTACGCAGATGAAGCGTCAGCTTCTCGACACGCTCGCCGCCGGACACGATTTCGCAGTGCCGCAGGGTATGGTCGATGCCGAATTCGAACAGATCTGGGCCCAGCTCCAGCAGGAAGCAGCGCGTTCGGACGATGCCGAAACCATGCTCAAGGAAATGGAAGACGAAAAGGACGATTATCGCAAGATCGCCGAACGTCGCGTTCGCCTTGGACTGCTGCTGTCGGAAATCGGACAGAAAAACGGTGTCGAAGTGAATGCCAATGAGATGAACATGCTCATCCAGCAGGCTGCACAGCAATATCGCGCCGAAGACCGTGAGCGGTTCATTCAGTACGTGCAGCAGGAACCGATGGCCGCTGCCCAGCTGCGCGCACCGCTGTACGAAGACAAGGTTGTCGATTTCCTCTTCGACAAGGCCGAAATTACCGACCGCGAAGTAACGCGCGAGGAACTCGAAGCTGCAATCGAGGCGGAAGAGACGACTGAAGAGAAGCCGAAGAAGAAGGCCGCGGCCAAGAAAAAGCCTGCTGCCAAGAAAGCTCCGGCGAAGAAGGCCGACGATAAGGACGGCGACGAAAAGCCCGCTGCGAAAAAGGCTCCCGCCAAAAAGACGGCGGCGAAGAAGCCTGCTGCGGAGAAGGCCGACGACAAGCCGGCCGCTAAAAAGCCCGCCGCCAAGAAGGCTCCGGCCAAGAAAGCCGCACCGAAGAAGTAACGCTCGCTGGACGAGTAGCGAAAAGGGGCGGCGAACTCAGGTTCTCCGCCCCTTTTTCGATTTCGGCAGACGCATCAGTCGCCAGGTGACCATGGCTGGAGTGACGGCTCTGGGATCGCCGCAGTACGAGCGCTTTCATATGCTGCCCCGGCTTTCAGCACCAGGTGGTCCGACCATTTTGGACCCATGAAGCTTATGCCCACAGGCAGGCGCTCCACCGCGCCCATTGGCACGGTGAGGTGAGGGTAACCAGCGATGGCAGCGAGCGAGCCCGCGCCAATGCTGCCGTCGAAGTTGTCGCCATTCACAAGGTCGCTTGTCCATGCCGGCCCACGGGTAGGGACCACCAATAGAGCGACCTGGTTTTCCTCAAGCAGACGATCGATGCCGCGATCTGCGGCGAGATGCAGCGCGTTCTTGCGCGCTGCGCGGTAAGCTTGCTCGTCGGTACGCTCGACTGCCATTTCAAACAGGCCCTGGTCGAACCAGCGCATTTCTTCAGCCGCGTTCGCTTTGTTGAAGGCGATAAGATCAGCCAGACTGCGCGGCATATCCTTTCCCGGAAGTGTGGCGAGATAGGCATTCATATCGATGCGCAATTCGTAAAGCAGCGTTGCGAACTCGTCGCGACCCATCTCGTCGCTCGGCTCGAATGCGATTTCGACCAAATCGGCGCCTGCACGGCGCAGATCGTCAAGCGCAGTTTCGAAGATTGCGCGTACATCCTCGCGATCGCCAATCTGGTTGACGAGCACGCCGATACGTACGCCCTTCAGAGATGCATCAGCCAAGCCCGTAGTGAAATCGGTGACATGAGCATCGGCTTCGGCCGTGGCGGGATCGGCAGGATCGCTGCCGGCTATCGCGTTGAGCAACAAGGCCGCATCGGCCACGCTTCGCGCCATGGGGCCCGCGGTATCCTGCGAATGGCTGATCGGGACGACAAGCGTGCGGCTGATCAAGCCGACCGTGGGCTTGAACCCGACGACACCATTGATGCTGGCGGGACACGTGATCGATCCGTCGGTTTCGGTGCCGATGGCTGCCCAGGCGAGATGCGCTGCGACAGCCGCACCACTGCCGGCGGATGACCCACAGCTATTACGGTCGGTGGCGTGCGGATTGCGGGTCAACCCGCCGACCGCGCTCCACCCGCTGGTCGAATTGTTCGAGCGGATGTTGGCCCATTCGGAAAGGTTGGCCTTACCCAGCACCACGCCGCCTGCCGCGCGAAGGTTGGCGATCAGCGGAGCGTCCCGCCCGGTGTTATTGCCGGCCAGTGCGAGGCTACCTGCGGTGGTAGGCAATTCGCGGGTTTCGATATTGTCCTTCACCAGGACGGTCCGGCCCGCCAGTGGCAGTCCGGCCGCTTCCGCCACTCTCGCTTCGTCCGGCGCATTGCGATTCACCGCAATGACCGCATTCAGTTCGGGCCCTACATCGTCGATTGCGGCTATCCGGTCGAGATAGGCGCGCGCATCGTTCTGCGCTTCCTGTGCCGAGAGCGGCGTTGCGGGGGTTGCCCCCAAGGCGATGGCCGCGAAGGCGAGGCTTGGCTTGTTCATCGACGCAGGGTGCCAGCTTGCGGCCGCATTACAAGTCCCCGTTCAGAAATCTCCGCTGATCGTCAGGCGAAAGATCGGTCCGATGCGGCGGTCCGCAAACTCGTGGAACGACACCTCGCCATTGGGGCGCGGACCGTCGTATACCGTTCTTCGAAAGTAATTACGTGCGCCCAGCAATGTGTTGACGGCCTGCGCCCTGACAGTGAGACCGAAGACATCCTTGTGTTCGATGAAGAAGGCATCGAAGAACGGTCCTTCCCATTCACGCCCCTCCTCGTATCGCCGGGCGTAGGGCGCATTGTCGAAATGCTCAACGGTTGCGCCCCAGGCCCAGTCGGTCGAGGGAATATCGTGGCGAAAGTCGATTTGCAGGGCGCCCTCCTGATCGTAGGAAAAGCCACGCGTGATACCGGTGAATGGGTCGTCGACATACATGTAACGCTTGACCGCGACGATGTCGAAACGTGCGCCCTTCCATCCAATCGGGTCCATTTTCAATGTGGCGTTGGCTTCCAGATGAAGGCGCCGTGCATCGCCGATATTTCCGCGGGCTTCTCCGCCGTCAGGTAGCGGGAAGAAATCGATGAAGTCCTCGAACCATGCCTGTCGGGCTTCCAGCTTCAGCGAACCCCAGGGGCCGAACGTCTTGTTCGCTTCCAGCTCGACGTTCCAGCTCTGATAGGGCACCAGTTCATTGTTGCCGCCATTTTCGTTATCGTTGTTGAGCGAGACGCTGGCGAGAAAATCGCCGAACGACAACTGGCTGACGCGCCGGGCCAAAGTCAGCGAGACATCGAAGTCGCTTGTGGGTTTCCACGTCGCTGCCAACGATCCCTTGGGACGCTTGAAGCTTCGCGAATTGGGCATCGCACCGGTTTGCTCGATCTTCGAAAATTCCATTGTCCCGATGGCCTGGACCGATAAGGTGGGCGAGACGGCACGCGAAAAGCTCAAGCTCGTTTCATAGCGATCTTCGCGCACCCCGCCCGTTCCTCCAGGAAAAGGCAGCGAGACAAATTCCCCATCGGGTGCAAGATCGAACAGGGCCGAACTGCGATCCAGCCGGTTGAACGCAGCTTCCCCGGACAATTGCCAGTCGGCCTGCCACAGTTTCCAGCTATACTCCGCTCTCCCGATGCGTTCGCCGTAGCCGTTGGTTTGATCAAAACGAACTCCGGTAGCGGCGCTGCCGTCGTCGAAGCGATCGACCAGCGTCTGGGTGAAATTGTCCCGTTCGTAATTTTCGAGGCCGATCAGCTTGAGCGTTCCGGGGCCAAGCGGAAACTGAATATCGCCGCCAATTTCGTATTGCGGGCCGTTTTCGTGGGTGCGCACCTGGCGTGTGCGGATAGGACCAACGACGGGAATGCCGATTTCCGGCTCCCTGCGATAATAGAAATCTTCTGCATAATTCAGGTTGAGGTTGGCCTGTACGCCGCCGCCGAAATCGTAGGCGAGGGTGGTAGCCAGCTTGGGTTCGTCCGATTTGCCGGAGAAGACCGAATATTGCGTTTCGATCAATTCCCCAGCCCCATCGGTGATTGTTATGGGGCCGTCGGCGCCGAAGCGATTGTTGGGATTGGACAGCGCGACGGTGTAATTCAGTTTGCCGGTCTTGCCGGTGACCGAGATTTCGCCGCCGAAGAGTTCAGCCGCCGTGTTGTGAGGCCTGAAGCCGGTCGTCCAGCGGAACTGGCCGGAAGCCGCATTGCTTTCGTAAACGACATTGGCGACCACCCCGGTCAACCCGGGAATATCGAGCGTGTTGCCGTCGACCAGCTCGATACGCACGACGTCGCTTGCCGGGATGCGACGAAGCTGGTCTGCTACGCTGTCAGATTTGCTGGACAGGCGCTCACCGTTCACAACGACGTTCTGCGTTGCCTGGCCGAGACCTCGCTGGCCCTGATCATTGCCGCCCGTTATTATGAAGCCCGGAATACGCGTAACCATGTCGAGCGCATTGCGCGGGGCGAACTGTGCGAAATATGCAGGATCGAAGGTCCGCGCGGAGCCGCCAGGAGCGTTCGCGACAGGCGTCGCATCCTCTGCCGTAGCCGCATCCTGGGCGAGGGCGGGCGATGCGATGCTGCCGGCGATGACGATGGTGGCAGTAGTAAGCAGCAGTCCGTGCAAACGCATGAAGATTGTCCAATCCCTCTAAAGTTGGACTTTGCGTTTACATCTGTAGGCGAAACGGCCTACGCCGGTTCGACCGACGTCGTTTAACTGCCGATCAACGAATTTGATCGACAACCCGACCGGACGAACGACTGTTGCCGAAAGTATCCCCCGCATTACCAAGCGATGCCTCTTGAACATCGCTCGTTCCATGGCGACATAGGCGGCCAACCGATCCGACGAGAGGACTTTTCATGATCGACCTGTTCGGCAGCGATGCGCCAGAGACCCGCTTTGGTGCCCAGGGCCAGTTCACCACCGATCCCATAACCGGCGCGCTTGTGCCGGTGGTCGTAGAACAGACCAGCCGCGGTGAGCGTAGCTTCGACATCTTCAGCCGCTTGCTGCGTGAACGCATTGTGTTCGTCACCGGTCAGGTGGAAGATGGCATGGCTTCGCTTATCACTGCGCAGCTGCTGTTTCTGGAAAGCGAAAATCCCAGCAAGCCGATCAGCATGTACATCAATTCGCCCGGTGGCGTGGTGACAGCCGGTATGGCGATCCACGATACGATGCAGTACATCAAGCCGCGCGTCTCCACCGTCTGCATGGGTCAGGCTGCAAGCATGGGTTCCTTCCTGCTCGCGGCGGGCGAGCCCGGAATGCGTATTGCTCTGCCCAACGCTCGCATCATGGTTCACCAACCATCAGGCGGTGCGCGTGGCATGGCCAGCGACATCGAAATCCAGGCACGTGAAATCCTGCGGATCAAGAAGCGGATGAACGATCTGTATGTGAAATATACCGGTCAAAGCCTCGATGAGATCGAGAAGGCGATGGACCGCGACACATTCCTTGAAGCCGACGAAGCGATGAAATTCGGCATCGTCGACAAGGTTTTCGAGACGCGTCCCGAAGCCGATGGCAGTGACGCCGAAGGCAGCGGTGGTGCGCCAGAGTAAGTAGAACGGCAGCTGCCCGCGCCGGAAAGTGTTCCTGCGCGGGACTGTTGCAAGAATGTCGTAGGATTTGAGCAACCTTGCCGCTTCAGCTTATGGCAAGGGCAGCTCGCTACCTAGGATATTGACCCAAACCACGTGTCCCCTAGAGTCGGAATTCTCCCAAGGGGCGCGCGGGGAAGACGTTTAGGATATGACCAAGTTGAGCGGAACCGACAGCAAATCGACCCTATATTGCAGTTTCTGTGGCAAGTCGCAGCACGAGGTGAGGAAGCTCATCGCGGGCCCCACCGTGTTCATCTGCGACGAATGTGTCGAGCTGTGCAATGACATCATTCGGGAAGAAACCAAGGCAGGTCTGACCGGCAAGAAGGAAGGCGACGTCCCGACGCCGGCCGAGATTTGCGCTACCCTTGCGGATTATGTCATCGGCCAGGAGCGTGCCAAGCGCGTTCTTTCCGTTGCGGTTCACAACCACTACAAGCGGCTCAAGCACGGGGCGAAGGCTGGCGATGTCGAACTCGCCAAGTCGAACATCCTGCTTGTCGGGCCCACCGGCTCGGGCAAGACGCTGCTGGCTCAGACGCTCGCCCGCACCTTCGATGTTCCTTTCACCATGGCCGATGCCACCACGCTGACCGAAGCCGGTTATGTGGGCGAGGACGTTGAAAACATCATTCTCAAGCTGCTTCAGGCTTCCGACTACAATGTCGAGAAGGCGCAGCATGGGATCGTCTACATCGACGAGATCGACAAGATCACGCGCAAGGCGGAAAATCCGTCGATCACGCGCGATGTGAGCGGCGAAGGTGTGCAGCAGGCTCTCCTCAAGCTGATGGAAGGCACCACTGCCAGCGTCCCGCCCCAGGGCGGCCGCAAGCATCCGCAGCAGGAATTCCTGCAGGTCGATACGACCAATATCCTGTTTATCTGCGGCGGCGCCTTTGCCGGCCTCGACAAGATCATTGCCGATCGCTTGCAAAAGCGTTCCATCGGCTTTGGCGCGCATGTCGCCGATCCGGACAAGCGCCGCGTTGGCGAACTGCTGGAAAAGAGCGAGCCGGAAGATCTTCTGAAGTTCGGCCTCATTCCGGAATTCGTCGGCCGATTGCCGGTCATTGCCACGCTGCACGATCTCGATGTCGACGCACTCGTGACGATCCTGCAGGAACCGAAGAACGCGATCGCCAAACAGTACCATAAGCTGTTCGAGCTCGAAGACGTTGAGCTGACCTTCACCGACGAAGCGCTGCGGGCGATTGCCGAGCGCGCGATCAAGCGGAAGACCGGGGCACGTGGTCTGCGTTCGATCGTCGAAGCGATCCTGCTCGACACGATGTTCGACCTGCCCGACATGGACGGGGTGACGGAAATCGTGATCGACAAGGATGTGGTCGAAGGTAAGAAAGAACCCATCCAGGTCCACGGCGGGAAGAAGGCCGAGGACAAGGAAGAAGCTGCCTGAAGCGCGAGTTTCTTCGGTAACGGATTAAGAGATCAAGCCCGCCGTCACCGGCGGGCTTTTTCGTTCCGCGATCAGCAGCCTGCAGCGCATGCCGAAAAGGTGAGTTCTATCTGCAGTGTCGTATGACCGATGCGATGATGGTGTTCAAGATCGTGAGCGACATCGCGCAGGAACTGGTCGCCGGGATGACCGGTGGGGATTATCAGGTGCGCAGTAAGCGCCGTTTCGGTGGTGCTCATCGGCCAGATGTGAAGGTCGTGGACCGCTTCGACGCCGGACAGGCTTTCGAGATATTCGCGAACGCCGCTTTCAGAAATCCCCTTGGGCACCGCGAGCATGCTCATTGCCACGCTGTCTTTCAAAAGGCCCCACGTCCCCCAAGCGATGACCAAAACGATGGCGAAGCTGACAGCCGGGTCGATCCAGCTTTCCCCAGTCCACATGATTGCCAATCCGGCAATAACCACTCCGGCACTGACAAGCGCGTCCGCAGCCATGTGCAGGAAAGCGCCACGTATGTTGATATCGTGCTGCCCCCGCATGAACAGCGCGGCAGTCCCCGCGTTAATGACTATGCCGATCCCTGCGACGATGGCCATCGTTTCGCCCTGTACCGCGGGGGGCTCGGCCATACGATTGAGCGTTTCGAACAGGATCGCACCGATGGCTATCAACAGGAGACCGGCATTGAGCAGGGCTGCAAGAATCGTTGAACTCTTAAAGCCATAGGTGAAGCGTACCGATGCCGGGCGCTTGGCAGCAACGCTCGCCCCCCAGGCCAAAAGCAGAGCAAGGACATCGGAAAGATTGTGGCCTGCATCCGCGATCAGCGCCATCGATCCGGACATCCAGCCATAGACCGCCTCGACAACCACGAACCCGGTATTGAGCAAGATGCCGATCAGAAACGCATTGCCGAAATCGGCTGGAGCATGGTTGTGCCCATGGCCGCCATCATGACTGTGCTTGTGACTTACGCTCATGTCTTCGCCCGTTGCCCTAAGTCAGGTCGCTATGCGAAGCACAGTACCGTACAGATCTACCAAAACACAAGAAAAACGATGAAAAACAGCGGGATATGCAATATCATAGCGTGCATTGTTCATCTGCCGGATCGTCAGTGGTCGGCGCCTCATTACAGGATATGTAGCGCCAGGCGCTGCGGGTCAGATACAGCTATCCAGCCCATCGCGACGGACGGCGCCGATACGTGCCGCGATCGTATTGCCGTGCCGGGCCAGCCACCCGCGAGGATTCTTTACTGATCTTTCTTTGGGCAAAGGCAGAGCCGCCGCCATGCGCGCGGCTTCGATCGGGCTGAGGGATGCCGCCGACTTGCCGAAATAGCGCTGCGCTCCGGCTTCCACGCCATATGTGCCAATGCCTGTTTCTGCGACATTGAGGTAGACCTCCATGATCCGCCGCTTGCCCCAGATCTTTTCGATCAGGAAAGTGAACCAGGCTTCAAAGCCTTTCCGGACGTAACCGCCGCCTTGCCACAGAAACACATTCTTGGCGGTCTGCTGGCTTATGGTCGAACCACCACGAATACGTCCGCCGCGGGCGTTGCTTTCGATCGCCTTCTCGATGGCTTCCCGGTCGAAGCCATCGTGTGTGCAGAATTTTCCATCCTCCGCGGCAATGACTGCGCGAACCATGCTGCGATCGATGTTCGAAAGCGAAGTCCAGTCCTTGGTGATTCCATTGGCATCCATCACCATGGTCGCTGTCACTGGAACCGGCACGAACTTGAACAGCACCACGAGTGCAAGACTCAGGCCGATAAAGCCGACTACTGCCTTCAGCAAAAACATGATCAATCGTTGCATGACGGACGCCTCTACGGATGGAAGGAGCCGTTCGCAATCGGTGGGTCAGCGTCGGGCATCATAACTCGCCCGCGCTTCTTCGATCTTGTCGATGTTCGCTTCCGCCCAATGCCATACGCCGCAAAATGCCTCGCCCAACTCGAAGCCGAGGTCGGACAAGGCATATTCGACGCGTGGCGGGACTTCCGGGAAGACAGTTCTCAGCACCAGACCTTCACGCTCCATACGGCGAAGAGTCTGGGTCAGCATCTTCTGGCTGATCCCCGGCACTTCGCGGGAGAGTTGACTGAACCGTTTCGGGGCGCGGTCTTCGAGTGCTTCGATCAGGAGGAACGTCCACTTGTCCGCCACCCGGGCGATGGTTTCGTTGACCAATTGGTCGATTTTCTCGTCGTCTGCATAACTGGTGACTGTAGGATTCGCCATTTCTAACCTTTGGGTAAGTACCGCACGAAAAAGTGCCTTCTTCCGAAATGAAAGCAAGCCACTAACTGGATTGCATGTCCAGCCAGAAGGAGACACGACATGCAGACGAACGGAAACACGATCCTCATCACCGGTGGTGGAAGCGGCATCGGGCGCGAACTGGCGCATAAATGGCATGACCTTGACAATACAGTCATCGTAGCAGGGCGGACACAGGCCTCTTTGGATGAGACTGCTGCGGGACATGCCAATATCCATACGATGATCGTCGATGTCGGTGATGCCGATGATCTTGCTCGCTTCGCGAAGAAAGTCGTTGAAGTACATCCGGCGATCAATGTGTTGGTGAACAACGCCGGGATCATGCGGTTCGAGGATATTACCGAGGAGCGTGAGCTAGGTGACGCGGAGGCAACGATAGCCACAAATCTGCTGGGACCCATCCGGCTGATCGACGGACTTATCGAGCACCTGAAGGCACAGGAGAACGCGGCTATTATCAATGTGACGTCGGGACTCGCCTTCGTGCCGATGCCGCGCACGGCGACCTATTCGGCAACCAAGGCCGCCATGCACAGCTATACGGTGTCGCTGCGCGCCAAACTCGAGGGTAAGGTCGAAGTGATCGAGCTTGCACCGCCTGCGGTTCAGACCGAACTGACGCCCGGCCAGTCCACGCGTGAAGGTTATATGCCGCTCGACCAGTTCATCGAAGAGACGATGCTTGGCTTTACCGCAGAAGATACGCCTCAGGAGGTGCTGACCCAGAATGTCCTGTTCCTACGTAACGCCGAGGCTGAAGGGCGTTTCGACAAGGCGCTGGAGATGACCAGCAAGTTCTGATCGAAGCTGCCGCAATGAAGAAGGGGCGCATCCAGTTAAGGATGCGCCCCTTTTCTTCGTTCAGAGCTTAGGCTCAGGCGACGCCTGGCAGCAGCTTTTCCCCGGCGATGGTTTTCATCGCCTTTTGCAGCTTTTCGAATGCGCGCACTTCGATCTGGCGGATGCGTTCGCGGCTGACATCGTAGACCTGCGAAAGTTCTTCCAGGGTCTGCGGATTTTCCGTCAGGCGGCGTTCGGTCAGGATATGCTTTTCACGGTCATTGAGGCTATCCATCGCCTCGACCAGCATATCGTGACGCACTTCCGATTCCTGCGCATCGGCGACCAGTTCGTCCTGCAACGGACCGTCATCGCTAAGCCAGTCCTGCCATTCGCCGGAGCCTTCTTCGCCATTGCGCATCGGAGTGTTCAGCGAACCGTCGCCGCCCATGATCATGCGGCGGTTCATGTTGATCACTTCCTGCTCGGGCACGCCGAGATCGGTGGCGATCTTCGTCACATCGTCAGGATGAAGGTCGGTATCCTCGTAGGCATCGAGGTTTTTCTTCATCCGGCGCAGATTGAAGAACAGCTTCTTCTGTGCCGCAGTAGTCCCCATTTTCACGAGGCTCCACGAGCGAAGGATATATTCCTGGATGCTCGCCTTGATCCACCACATGGCATAGGTCGCGAGGCGGAAGCCGCGGTCGGCTTCGAACTTCTTCACGCCCTGCATGAGACCGACATTGCCTTCGGAGATAAGGTCAGACACCGGCAGGCCGTAACCGCGGTAGCCCATGGCAATCTTGGCCACGAGCCGCAGGTGCGACGTCACAAGCTGCGCGGCAGCTTCGGTATCGTCATGTTCCTCGTAGCGCTTGGCGAGCATATATTCCTGCTCTTGCGTCAGTACGGGAAACTTCTTTATTTCGGAAAGATAGCGGTTGAGGCTTTGCTCCCCGCCGAGCGCTGGAACGCTCAAAGTTTTGGTATTGCTCACTTGTACCCTGACCTTTCTAGCGTCGACCACACATGGCGGACCCCTGCTGGGCATCCGACTCTCGGGCCACGTCGGTTACGTATAGCTGACGCCGGCGAAAATGCACACGCGTTTCATCGATTTCAACGTGCGGTTTCGTCGATCAGTTCCCGCATATCGGAGGGCAGTTCGGCGCAGAAATCCAAGGTTTCAGCGCTGATAGGATGTCTGAATCCCAACCGTGCCGCATGCAGTGCCTGACGCCGAAAACCGAGGTCCTCGAGAAGGGCCCGGAGGCTCTTCGGAGTGCGTCCGTAGACAGGGTCTCCCAATAGCGCATGACCGATTGACGCGCAGTGAACGCGTACCTGATGCGTGCGCCCGGTTTCCAGTCGGCATTCGATGAGCGAGGCGTGGTTCAGGCGTTGGCGAACCTCGTAATGCGTGACGGCATGTTTGCCGCGCGTCAAATCGTCGGGAAGCACCGCCATTTTCTTGCGATCGCGATCGGACCGGCCGATACGGCCCGCAATCGTGCCGGACGCCGGGTTGGGATGTCCGGCACACACGGCGAGGTAGCGACGGATGATCGAATGGTCGGCAAACTGCTTCGCCAATCCTTCGTGGGCTGCGTCCGACTTGGCGACGACGAGGAGGCCGGACGTATCCTTGTCGATCCGGTGAACGATCCCGGGGCGCGCCACGCCATTGATGCCGGACAATTGCCCCTTGCAGTGAAACAGCAGTGCGTTGACCAGCGTACCGTCCCGATTGCCCGCCGCAGGATGGACTACCATCCCCGCAGGCTTGTTTATGACGATCAGGTGCTGATCTTCGAAGACGACATTCAGCGGAATGTCTTGCGGTTCGGCTTCCAGCATCTCGGGAGGGGGAAGGCTGATGGAATAAGCGGCCCCTTCCTTCACCTTTGCCGAACCGTTTCGTGCGGTCGTACCGTCGATCTGGACAGCCCCGGCGGCAATCAAACCCTTCACCCGCTCCCGGGATAGATCTGCTGCACCTGCCAGCGCCTTATCCAGGCGCCCGGCGATCATGATTGTTCCAGTGATGATTTCACCATCGGGCATGCTAGAGCCATGCGCGATGGCAACCGAAGTCTCAAGCAATGTAATCGAGCGCCTGTTATCCGAAGCGAGGCGCGCCCATCCGCTGGAATGTTGCGGCATACTCCTGGGACATGGCGACGGGATAGTGCAGGCCAGGGCTGCGGCGAACGTTCACCCGGACCCGCGACAGCATTTCGAGATCGATCCGCAGGTGCTGATCGACGCGCACCGTGCCGCGCGCGATGGCGATCTGCAGGTTCTGGGCTATTACCATTCACACCCCAATGGTCTGGCCGAGCCATCTGCGACCGATCGCGCCATTGCAGCTCCGGATGGGTCGGTCTGGGCGATAATCGCGGCGGAGCGAATCAGCTTCTGGCGTTCGGGGGATGCAGGGTTCGAAGCGCTTCCCTATGAGGTCGCCCCTCGCTAAGACACAAAACCAATCTTCACTATTCGGGACCCAAATGGACGACCGCCAATCGATCGATCTTGCCGCGATGCTTTGTTCGCGCCTGTGCCACGACATGCTCAGCCCAGTAGGGGCCCTGTCAAACGGGCTCGAGCTGTTGGCCATGGAAACCGATCCCGAAATGCGTGCCAATGTGATGGAGTTGCTCGAACAAAGTGCGCTCATCAGCACGAACAAGCTGAAGTTCTTTCGCCTCGCTTTCGGCGCAGCGGGCGGCTTCGGCGAGCAGGTGGAAATCACCGAACCGAAGACGCTGATCGAAGCGCTGGTTGCCGACAAACCCAGCGTGTCGATCAACTGGGCGCTGGCCGAGCGGACTCTCGCCAAGCCGGCGGTCAAGGTGCTGCTGAATTTTGCGCAACTGGCCATCGATGCGCTGGTGCGCGGCGGGACGCTAGATATCGGTGCGGAAGTGCGCGATGGCGCGTGCGAAATCGTGGTTCGTGCCGCAGGTTCCAAGATCGCCTTCGACGACACGATTGGCAAGGCACTGGACGGTTCGCTCGACCGGTCGGATCTGACCAGCCGCACGGCGGCAGCGCATATGATACATCTTCTGGCGTCGGAAAACGGCGGCGGTTTGCAGTATCATAAAGGCGCCGACGCATTGGTGCTTGGCGCGGTTCTGCCGCAGGGCGAAGGAATGATCGGTTGAACTCCGATTTCGGCAAGGTCGGCGACGGGCTGCCAGCCAGCAAGGACGAACTCGTCGACCGGGAGGTCCTTTCGCCGAACCATGACGAACGCAGCACTCCCATTTCCATGCTGGTCATCCATTACACCGAAATGGAGGACAAGGGGTTCGCAATCGAACGGTTGTGCGATCCGGAAGCCAAGGTGTCGGCGCACTACCTGATCGGCGAACGGGGTGAGGTCGTACGGCTGGTGCCCGAGGAAAAACGCGCCTGGCATGCAGGCGTATCCTACTGGCGCGGACACAAGGATGTGAATTCGGCCAGCATCGGTATCGAGCTCGACCATCCCGGCCACAGATATGGCTATCGCGAATTCAACGATGCGCAGTTCGAAGCGCTCGTGCCCCTGGTTGCGCGCATCGTGAAGGAATATGACATCCCGCGCGCAAATGTCGTCGGACATTCGGATGTGGCACCTGCGCGCAAGATTGATCCGGGTGAGCTTTTCCCCTGGGACCGGCTGGCCGAATACGGCCTGTGCCTGCCGCGCCCGGAAAAGCTCGAACGCGGCGATCCGTTCGACAATGACGCAGCCTTCTACCTCGCGCTCGAGCGTTTCGGTTACGACATCACCGACGGTCGCAAGGCGGTCGAGGCGTTCCAGCGCCGCTGGCGTCCGGAAAAGATCAACGGCGAAATCGACGGTGAAGTTCGCGCCATCCTGTTCCAGTTACTCCTGGATCGCGATCGCGGACACACGCGGTAAGTCGCACCGGTCGCAAGTCGATGCAGCTTCCCGATCCGGAAGCCCGCACGTGGACGCAGCCGACCTAGGGTGGGCGGTTGGAATTGCCCCTGCCACTTTGATGGCGTACAGATCAGCTATGGATCAGTACGACATCCATACCGTGTTCGGTCGTTTGACCGATAAGCAGGACGAGGTCTTGCGGCTGGCTTGCCAGCATCTGACGTCCAAGGAAATTGCAAAAGAACTGGGCCTTGCGCCAGTCACGATCGACAAGCGCATCGATGCGGTGCGAGCAAAACTTGGCCACATGCCCCGCGTCGAAGTGCTTCGCCATTATCGGGCATGGGCAGAACAGTATGATCAAATCATAGACGATCCGGCCATACTAACCAATTTTCCACCCAATGCTGCACCAACGATCCCGCAGCCACCCGGGCAATCCTATACGTTCGAAGATTCGCTCACATTCGATGGAAGAGCGGCTTGGGACCGGATGCCTCAAGGGCTGCAGCCGGGGATTAAACCTTCGGATCTTGGAATCGGTGGCAAATTGCTGCTGATACTCGTCGGCGCGGTGGCAATCATGATGGTCGCCGTGCTGTCGATGGCCTTCGCAAACGCGCTGGGCTCCATGGTCTAGGTTGCAACCTCTCCTCGGCTGAAACGCCTGAGGAGAAATCAATGTCGCTTGATCTTACTACTGCCACTGCCCGTATTGCTCGCGAACTAGGCGAGTCCGAAGTCGCCATCGCGGATGCGTTGGCGAAAACAACTGCTCTCCTTCATAGTGCGGCGATGGCCGGCCGCGATGTGCCCGGCGCTCCTGAACTGGAAAGTCAGCGCGCGTTGCTTCGCCTTCAAAAGATTGTCGGCGGGCTAATCGAAGCTCGCGGCGAGGCGGCTAGGGTCCACGATCAGCTTCGCAAGATTGCCGTTGAAACGGGCGCAGGAGAAGAACCAACCTGCCCGGATAAATCGTTCACCTCTGCCGAGCATGTAACGACGATCGCTGCCTGACTTGCCTAAGCAAGAGCGAGGGCGCAATTGCATGAGCGATGACCCGGTTTCTGATCCAGGTAGCACTCACGCTCGCAGTCCTCGCTTTTGCTTGGAGCAGGGGCGGAAAGCCTGAGAAATATGTCGCTACAGTCTATTTCGTGCTGGTCTTTGCCGGGATTGCCCGGTGGCTGGCCACGGGTACGTGGAGTCAGGACGGCTACGGCTCACTGCAAACCTTTCGCTTCCTTATTGACGTCTGTGCTCTGGTTGCGGTTACAGCCGTGGCGCTTTCATCCGATCGTTGGTGGACCTTATGGGTGAGCTCGGCGCAAACCATCGCCGTGGTTTCCCATCTGCTGCGCGCAGCGCACGCGCCCCTAGAGCCGCTCGTCTATGCCATAATGGAGCGGTGGCCGGTCTGGCTGGCGCTAATTATTACAGGCATCGGCACAATGGCCCATTCCCGACGGATGCAGCGCACCACCACCTGACCGCGCTCATGACTCCGCTATCTGCGGAGCCGAACGAACTTGCGGGTCGGCTATTGCATCGCTTCGGTTCGATCAGCGCCATTTCCAATGCCGATGAAGCGGACCTGCGCGAATGTGCCGTGCATGGTGAGCACTGGGTCGAAGCTCTTCTGGCGGTTCGCCAACTGCTTCATGACGGGAGCCGCGAAGAGATCGTACGGACACGTCTCGGTGACGATCGCTCCTCACTCGATCGCTACCTGATCCAAAGCATCGGCGGGCTGCGGCACGAGCGGATGATCGCGATATTGGCGGACGAGGCGGGGTTCGTGATCTCAGAAGAGACTATTGCCGAAGGTCAGGAAGGGCAGGTTGTGCTGTCGGCGCGTCGGTTGTTCGGACGCGCGCTCGCACTGGATGCCCGACAGATGCTGATCGCCCACAATCACCCTTCTGGGGATGCTACGCCTAGTAATTCCGACATACGGCAAACCAAGGAGCTTCTGGCACAAGCAAAATGCCTTGGCGTTACTCTCATCGATCATCTGGTCGTAGGGCGCAGGCGCGTGACCAGCATGCGCGAAGGCCGCCTGATATGACGCCGATCGAAGACGCTGTGCGGCGCAGTATTGCGGGGCATGTAATCTCCATAGCCGATTGGCAGCGTGCCCTCCTTTTTCTAGGCGATAGGGGGAACGCCCCTCACGGTGACGAGTCGTTCGCAAATTACCAATTCAGTGGAGCAATGAACGAGGAGATTTGGGATATTCTCGCTTACCTCTTCGTCATGAGGGCGAACGACAGGTCAATTTTTTTCCCCGAATGTTGTCAGTCCGCCCGTGTGCCGCGCGAGCGTTTCCTGGCGCATTTGAATGGATTGGTCGAACAGAGGTTTGTGCTCTGCACACCCGATCGATCCGATTCCGATGACTTTAATCTGCAGCTATCGCCGCGAGGCAGGGAGATTGTCGAGGAGGCAATATGGGCAGCCGATAGCGAAAGACCTGGTGGCATCCTTGCCGCCTCTGCGTGGCACTTGCCGGATGAATTTATCAAGAATGACATCGCACGCAGTCTGAATGTCAGCTCAAGCGCAGTTGAGCGGCATCTGGCCAATTTCAGGGAGTAGCTTCTCTAGACATCCGCCAATTTGCGACAGTCTAAGCTTCTTTCAGTCCTTCGCCGGGTAGGGCCAGGATCGCTGCGTGCGCGCCAGCCGCAATGGCACCGGCCATGGCCACGGCGAGGCAGGTGGGGCTCGCAAACGTCCGCTCGATGTCGAGTTCGGGCAAAGCGACGGTGGCGATGGAATTGCCCGATTGGGAGCGTGAGGTCAAAATACCGGCCTGTTGCGTCGTCAGCAAAAGTATCTGCTCGAGAGCATCCGCATTGAACAAGGGATCGGCAACGGACTTGATAGGCGGTGTGAAATAGCGCTTGAGAAATTGCGGTGCTTTTTGAAGCAGTTCGCATAGCTGCTGCACCAGTGCCCGCGATATGTCGCGGGTAGGAGCAGTCACCATAGCGCAGGCGCGCAGGAATTCATCGAGCTCTTCCTGCCGCAGCGTCGGGGGTAGTGGCGTGTCCAAGCTCTATCTCCTTGACGACAGGAGAGGGTGGCGCGGGGCTGGAGTCAAGTAATACGCAGTTCCAGTTGGAGCAGATGAATCGGTTTCGGATCAAACAATCTGTCTCACTAAGGGGGAATCTGCCTTCTCGATTGCCGGCTTGGCAATGGGCGGCGCCTGATCTATCGCGACAGGCGCCAGGGGGCTGGGCAGCCGCGTGCCGCATGGTACGAGGAAAGTCCGGGCTCCACGAAACAAGGGTGGCGGGTAACGCCCGCCGTGGGCAACCACAGGGAAAGTGCCACAGAGAGCATACCGCCGATGGCCTGCCGAGGTTCGCCAAGGACAGGATCAGGCAAGGGTGAAAGGGTGCGGTAAGAGCGCACCGGGGCTTCGGTAACGCGGCCCGCATGGCAAACCCCACCCGGAGCAAGGCCGAATAGGGGCGGCGCGCTGGAAACAGCAGGTGCGTTTCGCATCGACCGCCCGGGTTGGCTGCTCGAGCTGCGGAGCAATCCGTGGCCTAGACGAATGGCTGCCCCCGCGCGGCAGGTGTGCAAGCATACCGCGGGCGGGACAGAACCCGGCTTACAGGCTCCCTGGCAAACCTGTCGCACCCGGTAACAACGAAGGCTCGGGCGCCTTCTCCGGAACGAGCTGCCCGTCGACTTCGAGCCCTTCGAACGGCCGGCAGGCTTCGTTCATTTCGTCGGAATGAAGATGAACCTTCATCATGGGGTCGGCCGTGCTCCAATCGGTGTGGGGATCGTCGCGGACCACACAAAGTGCGCGCCAGGCGATCGGCAGTTCCTGCAGCTGTTCGATGGTGGGCAAGCCTTCGATCAGAACCTCGTGTCCCGAATAGCTGCCTGTCGCGTGGCCGATGAACTTGGTTTCCGTGCCGCGTATATGGATGCGCTCTGATCCTTCGTCGATACGAGCGAAAGTGTCGAGCCGGATGGAGAAGGCCGCCCAGATCGAAATGCCGATCAACAGGACCAACGCCACCATGGTTACGACCACGGTCCACTTTGCGGCCGGGTTATCCAAACCTTCAGAATGATCGAGCGACAAAGGTCATACTCCTCGGGAAAAACAGGTTGGGAAACGCTCGCTGGGGCATGATCGGTCCCGATCCGGTCGCTTCGAGTGTCGAAAAGGGTGCTTCACCAGGAAAATTCCGAGTGCACGGTAGTCATATCGCCGTTCACGTCCCGCGCCTGAATGACGCGGCGGGTGTCGCCTTCCAGGACCAGTGCGGTCAGGTTGCCGGTGCGAAAGGCGCCCGTGTCTATGCCGATCCGGTGATCGGTATGTTCGATCTCTTCGAAGATCGTATGCCCGTGAACAATTACATGGCTAAAGGGTTCGTCATGCTTGAGAAACCGTTCGCGGATCCAGCGCAAATCCGACTGCTTCTGATCGTCGATCGCGCGTTTGGGATTGATGCCCGCATGGACAAAAACATAGTCGCCGGCGACGACCATGTTCTCCATGCGCTCCAGAAACTTGCGGTGTTTCTTCGGGACCAGTTCGTTCAGCTCGACCTGAAGTTCCTTCATGGTGAGTTCGTTATAGCGTTTACGTTTGATACCGTAACTCAGCACCGTTTCCCGCCCTCCGTGCTTGAGGAAATGCCGTAGCATTTCGCGGTCCGTGAAACTCTCGAGAAACATCTCCTCGTGATTCCCGGCGATGCAGTGCACGCGTCGGCGCTTTCCCCATTTGCGCGCAGTTTCGACCACCCGTGCACTTTCCGGACCGCGGTCGATAAGATCTCCCAACAGGATCACCGTACTGTCGGCAGCTCCCGATGCAGCGTCATCCCGCTCGATAGCCTCGATCAACTGGTCCAGCAGGTCGCAGCGTCCGTGTATGTCGCCAATAACGTAATAGCGTTCGCCGTCGGGGACGCTCGGCCGACGCGTGGGCTCGCCACGCCAACCAAAAAGCTTCGCAAGATTGAACATGGTACCTGAAAGAGACCCGGGTAGCGCAAATTGAGTGTTCGGGAGATACGCCCTTGTCTCGCAAGGAGCAACTGAGGGCGCGTGGCGCTCATCTTCGCAGTTGCGGAAAAAGCACACCTATTGCTGCGTATGCGAAACGTTTTTGACTTGATCTTGCGCAATGCTTCGCTTTTGGGCAGGTTTATGAGCGTATCTGGACGAGAAGCCTAATAAAATGGCTCCGCCGGATTCGCAGGTGGGACGAAGCGACACTCGTACAGGAGTTTGTGATGCTAACGTCCTTTCGCGGCCTGATGGCCGCATCGCTCGCTATGGCGAGCATTTCTCTCGCAACGCCGGCCATGGCTCAATCGGAAGATGAAGCTGCGAGCAGTTCGATTACCGCGTCGGTCAATGTTGCGCTGACGACCGACTACCGGTTCCGCGGCATTTCCCAGTCCGGGGGAGACCCGGCTCTACAGGGCGGGTTCGATGTCGCCCACGACAGCGGGTTCTATGTCGGAACCTGGGCATCTTCGATCAAGGGCGGGCCATCCTATGGCGATCTTGAACTCGACATCTATGCCGGGTGGAGCGGCAATCTGACCGAAGCGGTAAGCGTCGATCTGGGGGTCTTGTACTACATCTATCCCACGGAAGATCTCGGCCTCGATACGGACTATTGGGAACCTTACGCGTCGCTCAGCACCACGCTCGGGCCTGCCGCGGCGACCTTTGGAGTGGCCTACGCGCCCAAGCAGGATTCGCTGAGCGGACAGGACAACCTGTATCTCTACACCGATCTCGGCTTCGGCATTCCGAACACGCCGATCAGCCTAAACGGCCATCTCGGATATACCGATGGCGTACTGGCACCTCCCTTCGTGGCGGGTACTCTGGACGATACGGGCTTCGACTGGTCGCTTGGCGCGAGCGTGGCGAAAGGCAATTTCGAACTCGGCGTGGCCTATGTGGGCGTCGAGGGTCCTTCGATCGACGGCTATACCGACGATGCTATCGTGGCGACCCTGTCGGCCAGCTTCTAACGGCGGGCGCCAAGGAAGTACGGGGCGCATCGGTTGGTGCGCCCCTTTTTTCGCGCTTAATCTAGGGCGAAATCTACAGTCGTCACGACGCGCACTTTCTTGAACGGCGTGTCGCCCACGCCCCAGCCGCCCGCTTCGCCATCGCGCGCCTCGATTGAAAAATATCCCTGCGTTGCTTTGCGAATGCCCCCCACATCCGCACCGCTGTCCTGGGCAAACTGTTCGGCAGAGGCGCGAGCATCTTTCGTCGCTTCGGCGACCATCGCGGGCTTAATCGAATTGAGGCCCGTGAAGGTGTAACTGATACCCGACCCGTCTTCGAGAACGACCCCGTTGCGGACCAGTTCGGCCTGATTTCGCACGGCGCGCTGAGCGCGATCAATATCTTCAGTGCGAAGAACGATACGCTGCCGCACGGTGTAAAAGACCGTTCCGTTGTCGGTGTAGTTCGAGACATTTATCCCGGCAGGCGTGAGCGCGTCTGCAGGAAAGCCCATGCGTTCGAAAAATTCGCGCACCGCCACGGCGTCTTTATCGGTGCTTGCCTGCGCACTCTGCAAGTTTGTGGCGGTCGACGCGAAGGACAAAGTCCATGTTGCCAGATCCGCGGTCACTTCGCGTTCGGCAAGTCCGCGAACAGTCACTGTACGCTCGGCCGCCTTCATGCGCACGAGCCCATCGCCGAGGACGAATCCGCCGATGATCAGACCGGCCGAAAGTATGCCGGCGCTCGCAATCCAGCGTTTGAAAGTTGCATCCCCGCGCCTGTGCATGGCACTTGGCGCTACCGTTTCGGGTTCGTCGGACATGATCGCGTTCCTCTCTGGCCAGTCTGGCGGAGCGCAATCTAAACTCTATTCGGTGAACCGTGCTTTAATATAGATGAATGGAGTTCGCATTGACAAAATATCTTCACACGATGATCCGCGTGACCGACCCGGAGGCCACTGTCGCGTTTTTCAAGCTGATCGGGGTCGAAGAAACGCGCCGTTTCGATAACGAAGCGGGTCGCTTCACGCTCATTTTTCTGGCGGCCCCGGGTCAGGAAGGCGTCGCGGAAGTGGAACTTACCTACAACTGGCCCCCACAGGACGGCAGCGATCCGGAAACCTATTCGGGTGGCCGCAATTTCGGCCATCTCGCCTATCGGGTGGGGAATATTTACGAGACCTGCCAGGCCATCATGGATGCCGGCCATACCATCAATCGCCCCCCGCGTGACGGGCATATGGCCTTTGTCAGGACGCCCGACGGCATTTCGATCGAGCTGCTGCAGGAGGGATCTCTCGAGCCATGCGAGCCTTGGGCAAGCATGGAAAATACCGGGAGTTGGTAAGCCGCGTCAGTCGATATATGGGGAGCGCATATCGTCGGGATGCTGCGCGGACATGCGCAGGATGGTGTAGCCGACTATTGCCGAGATCAGCGAGCCGAGGAGGATGCCGATCTTCGCCTCGTTGATCAGCAATTGTTGGCCGGTAAAGGCAAGCCCGCTGATGAACAGCGACATGGTGAAGCCGATCCCGCACAGGATGGAAACTCCCCATATTTCGGGCCAGCTCGCCTGATCCGGCCGTGGCGCGAAGCCGATCTTGTCGGCAACGAAGATCGCCGAGAATATCCCGATCTGCTTGCCGACGAACAGGCCGGCCGCGATCGCAAGCGGGAGTGGTGCGAAGACCTGTTCCAGACCCATGCCGGCGAGCGGCACCCCGGCATTGGCAAAACCGAATACCGGAACGATCAGGTAGGCGCTCCACGGGGCAAGCCCGTGTTCCATACGTTCGACCATGGTCTGGTCGTCGGGGCCGACCATGGGAATGCACAGCGCCGCGACGACGCCCGCAATGGTGGCGTGGATCCCCGAATTGAGGACGAAGTACCACAGGACCAGCGCGAGCAGGATGTACGGCCAATATCGTGCCACGCGCATCTTGTTCAGGACCATCATCGCCACGACTACCGCGCCGGCAGCCGCGAGCCAGCCGAGTTTGATCTGCGCGGTATAGAACAGAGCTATGACCATCACGGCGCCGATATCGTCGACGATCGCAACGGTCAGGAGGAACAGGCGCAGCGATGCCGGGCAGCGGTTCCCCAGCAGACCCAGTACGCCCATGGCAAAGGCAATGTCCGTCGCCGCCGGAATTGCCCAGCCGCGCATCAGTTCGGCATCGCCGCCGACCACGCCGACATAGACCAGGGCAGGGACTGCCATACCCGCAACCGCTGCAAGAATTGGCAGGCGGCGGGATTCAGCGGTCGATAGCTGTCCTTCTATCCATTCGCGCTTAACTTCGAGTCCGACGACGAAGAAGAACAGCGCCATGAGCCCGTCGTTGATCCACAAATGCATGTCGTAGAGTTTTGGGATCGGCGTCCAGGGCAATTCGCCGTAGAAAAGCTGCTCGTATTCCCCTGCAAGCGGCGAGTTGGCCGCCAGCATCGCGGCGATCGCCACGAGGATGAGCAGGATGCCGGCCGATGCATCGCTGACGAAAAGCGCGCGAACGGGGGCAAATACGAGGCGGATTCCTGAAGGACGTTGGTTCATCTTGGCGACGCTCTCTCCCGTAAAGCGTCCCATGTTGCAAGTCTTGAAAGCGGAGGTTAACGAAATAGGCAGGGGGTGCCGTATGGTACTGGGGTCGTTTACTTTCGCGGAATGGTTCGTGCTCGTGCAGCACGAATTACTGCTGTTCGCGGCAGCATTCTTTGCACTCGGCATGATCGACGAGTTTGCTCTCGACTGCACTTATGTCTGGATGCGTCTCACCGGACGTATTGCGACACCTCGCCTGAAAGAAGGCGATCCAGAGGCTATTACAAGCCTGGCCGGTCCTGCTGCCGTCTTCATTCCGACCTGGCGCGAAGAAGCCGTCATAGGCCCTACGCTCGTGCATATGCTGGACGTCTGGCCGCAGCCAGAAGTGACCATCTATGTCGGCTGTTATCGCAACGATCCCTATACCATGGCGGCCGTTATCGCCGCGACGCGGGGCGATCCGCGCGTACGGCTGGTAATCCACGGTGAAGATGGACCGACCTCGAAGGCTGACTGTCTCAACCGCTTGTACCGGGCGCTGGAAGAGGATGAGGTGCGATCCGGACAGAAGGCCTCCATGGTCGTGCTGCATGACGCGGAAGATATGGTCGATCCCGCCGCGCTTTCTCTTCTGGATCAGGCGTTATGGCACGCACAGTTCGTCCAGCTTCCGGTGCTCGCTCTTCCGCAGCATCGTTCGCCGTGGATCGGCTCGCATTATTCGGATGAATTCGCAGAATCGCATGGCAAGGCTCTGGTTGTCAGGGACGCATTGGGCGCAGCAATCCCAGGTGCCGGCGTCGGCTGCGGAATCGCGCGCAATGCTTTGGCAGCCTTGGCGGCGCGGGAAGGCGGCAGCCCCTTTGCGCGAGAATCCCTCACCGAAGACTACGAACTCGGTCTCAAGATCGCCCAGGCTGGAGGACGAGGTCGGTTCATTCGCGTACGCGGCTGCGATGGCCGCTTGATTGCGACGCGCGCGTTTTTCCCAACCGGCCGCGACGAATCGGTGCGTCAGAAGACGCGCTGGATGCACGGCATCGCCTTGCAGGGGTGGGACCGGCTGGGCTGGGACCGGAAGCCGGTCGATCTCTGGATGCAGCTTCGCGACCGGCGCGGGCCGCTCGCCGCCATACTTCTGGTGCTAGCCTACTCGCTGCTGGTGTGTGCCGCGATATCCATGATGCTGAGTGAACTGCATATCGTGGCACTTCCTGCCGTTTCACCGCTACTTTCAGCGTTGCTCTGGCTCAATCTCTTCGGGGTGGCGATGCGCTTTCTGATGCGTGCCTGCTTCACTGCGCGCGAATATGGCTGGCGTCAGGGATTGATCGCCATTCCGCGAACTTTCGTATCGAACATCATTGCGATCATGGCTGGGCGGCGCGCATTGATAGCCTACATCAAGACCCTTCGCGGTGCCCCGGTAATATGGGACAAGACGGAACATTGGGATCACCCGGCGCTGCTGAAAACGGTCGATAAAGCCGGTGCATAATCTGATCGCGCAACGTCAGGGGCAACCGGTTCTGTTCCTGTGCCTGCTGACGGCCGGATGGCTTTTACTGCGCGCGGCGACGTGGGAAAATCCGTTGCTGCCACCAGCCATTACGCCTGACCTGGTAATGATGGGGCTCGACAAGATCGAGAGCGCACCCGGACACACGGATCGTCGAACCGGCAATTTCGGTCCGCCGAGCATTCGCGCGGGAAATGGTGGCACCGGCGCTCCCCACGTCGCTCGTGAAACCGGGCGCCTAAAGCAGATTGGATTCGCCACACTGGTGCGCAGCGGCAAAGCTGGACCAGGGGCTGATGGCCTTGATCTTGAGCAGGTGGTGGCTCCACGACTTGGAGAATCGCCTGGCGAATTGGCGGTCGCCAGCACTCGAGACCAATCGCCCGAGCCAACCGATCGACCAGTTTCTTCTGTGCGAGAGGATACTCGACCGGGGGGCTCGGCCTGGCGGATCGACGCCTGGCTGGTCGCGCGAGAGGGTAGATCCTTGCCGACGGAAGGCGGATCGCGACCGGCCAGTTATGGGGGCAGTCAGGTCGGCGCTGTGCTGGCGTATAGTCTCGATCGATCCAGCGCCCACCGACCGGCGGCATATTTCCGCGCCAACCACGATCTCGGCAGCGACGGACAGACGGATACAGCCCTTGGCCTGCGTGTCCGCCCTCTCGCGAAGATACCGATCGATCTTAATGCTGAAGCGCGGGCGACGCATCGAGATGGATCAACCGAATTGAGGCCTGCAGCCTTTGTGGCGGGGGGATTCGAGCAGGGCAGGCTGCCGATGGAAGCGACGGCGCGAGCTTATGGGCAGGCTGGCTATGTCGGCGGCGATTTCGCAACCCCATTCGCAGATGGCGCTCTGGTCGCGGAACGCCGGGCGGTGACTTTCGATTCGGGTGGTCTGTCGCTTGGAGCGGGGGCCTGGGGCGGCGCCCAGAAAGGGGCGTCCCGGGTCGATGTGGGACCCGCAGTGACCCTCAATCTCTCCGCCGGGGGGGCGCCCGTGCGTCTGGAAGCAGGCTACCGCGTGCGTGTTGCTGGCAATGCAGCGCCGGGAAATGGTGGCGTGCTGACGCTTTCGACCGGGTTCTGACATAGTCCGGCTTCCAACCGTCCGCCCGCTGCGATAGGGCGAAGCCATGGATGTCTATCTCCCAATCGCGAACCTGTCCGTAAATGGACTTTGGATCGTCGCGTTGGGAGCTTTGACGGGCATTCTTTCCGGATTGTTCGGTGTGGGCGGCGGGTTCCTGACCACTCCCTTGCTGATCTTCTATGGCATCCCACCGACCGTGGCGGCTGCATCGGCATCGACGCAGGTCACCGGCGCGAGTGTCACCGGCGTGCTGGCGCATGGCGGGCGCGGCGGTGTCGATTATCGCATGGGGATGGTAATGGTGGCCGGAGGTATCGTCGGATCCGGTTTCGGCGCGCTCCTGTTCCGTTTTCTGCGCTCGATCGGCCAGATCGACGTGGTCATCAGTGCGCTATACGTCATCCTGCTCGGCACGATTGGCATGCTGATGGCACGCGAAGCGGTGCAGACGCTGCGTGGCACCGGCAGTTCGCAGGCGGCTCGAAGGCGGCACCACCCCATTATCGCGAGCCTGCCAATGCGCTGGCGTTTTTACCGTTCGGGCCTCTACATTTCCCCGATCGCGCCACTGGTTGTGGGCGTGGCGGTCGGTGTTCTGACCATGCTGATGGGCGTGGGTGGCGGGTTCATCCTTGTTCCTGCCATGCTCTATATTCTGGGCATGAGCGCAAATGTCGTCGTCGGCACCTCGCTCTACAATATTCTGTTCGTGACCATGGCCACCACCCTGATGCACTCGCTGACCACCAAGGCAGTCGATATCGTGCTGGTGTTCCTGCTGCTGGTGGGCTCGGTCACGGGCGCGCAGATCGGCTCGCAGATCGCGGTCAAGGCGAAGCCCGAGATATTGCGCCTCATCCTCGCTGCGATCGTCCTGCTTGTGGCGTTCCGCATGTTCCTCGGCCTGTTCTATCAGCCGGACGAAATCTACACGCTGTATCCGTTGTGAGGGCGCTTCTTCTCATTCTCTTCGCTTTTGCGCTGATGGGACAGCGGGATCCCATCCTCGTGCCCGAAGTGAGTCAGCATGAAGTGCGCGTACGGCAAGGCTTTACCGGAACCGAGCTGCTGCTTTTCGGCGCGGTGCTCGATCCGCTGGGCAGGGCGGCCGGCAGCGACTACGATATCGTAGTCGTTCTCAAGGGCCCGTCCGAACCGGTTCGACTGCGCGAGAAGGAGCGTTTCGTCGGCGTGTGGGTCAACGCGGCGAGCAGCGATTTCCGCTCTGTCCCGTCCTTCTTCGCCGTCGCTTCTTCGCGCCCTGTATCGGAGATCGTCGACGAGAAGACCGCAGCGATCTACGAGTTCGGAACAGACTACATCCAGTTGTCACCGAGCGGCGTGATCGATCCGGAAGAACAGGCGCGCTTCAAGGCCGGGCTAGTCGATCTCAAGACGCGCCAGCAGCTCTACAAGCAGGATTTCGAGGGCGTTCAGATCAGCGAACAGGTGCTCTACCAGTCGCGCATTTCGCTGCCATCCAGCGTGTCTACCGGGACGTATACGGCGGAAACATTCGCTGTTCGCGATGGGCGGGTCATTGCATCGGCTCAGGCGGAAGTCGAAGTGAAGAAGGTCGGCTTCGAACGGCTCGTAGCGGAATATTCTCAGGAATGGTCGCTGGCCTACGGCCTGATGGCGGTCGCTCTTGCCGTGGGGATGGGCTGGGCAGCAGGCCGGTTGTTCGCGTTGATGTGATCCTTTCTTGCGCGGCGGCGTTGACCACATCTTAAGCAGTTTCGGGCAGGCGATACGCTGGCGCAAATGGGGCGTCATACGTGGGGCACAGCTGACCGATGACCGAAATGGGCAATTCCAACTACCGTACCTTCGATCCGGCGATGGAAGATGGCGCAGAGCCGCCGCAGCCGCGCAGCAATTCGCTACGGGACCGAATCAGGCGCAGCGCCGAACAATCCGCTCCATATGTGTCCCCTTCGGGATATGTTCACCAGCCGCAGCCTTGCGCGGATGTGACATCTGACCAACCGGTATCTGTCGAACCGATTGCGCCTGCCGAACGCTTTACACCAACGCTGGGAGACGCACCGCCGCGCCCGTCGGACCTTGCGCCGCAGCGCGAGCCTGCGAATGCGGTCGAAGGCCCCGCAGAAGAAGAACCGGTCAGCGAGAATGCCACCCAACCCATTGGCGTGGTGCTGGAGATCGCCGGCTCGGGTTCGATGATTGCCATCGACCTGCAACGCCTCAACGAGTGCACCGAAGATGACGATCCATCGATCGCGATGGCCGGACAGGTCGGTTCGCAGGTCAAGATCCGCGTCGGCAACAGCTGGCTTCTCGCCAGCGTGCGCAATCAGCGCCAGGATCGCAAGGCAGGTTCCATCCTCGCCAATATCGATTTTCTCGGCGAAGGGATCGAAGAGAAGCTGACCGGAAAGCTCCATGGCTTCCGCCGCGGTGTGACGCGCTATCCCGTTCCGGGCGGAATGGTCTATCCCGCGTCGACGCAGGACCTCAAGCAGGTCTATGCGAGCGACGGACGCAGCGCGGTAACGATCGGCAAGGTCTATCCCACGAAGGACATCCGTGCGGGCATCTACATCGATGCCATGCTCGGGAAGCACTTTGCGCTGCTGGGGTCGACCGGCACCGGCAAATCGACCAGCGCGGCCCTGTTGCTGCACCGTATCTGCGAGGCGGCGCCCGAGGGGCATATCGTCATGATCGATCCGCACGGCGAATATTCGGCGGCGTTCCGCCATACCGGTGTGATCCTCGACGTCTCGAACCTCCAGATGCCGTACTGGATCATGAATTTCGAGGAGCATTGCGAAGTGCTGCTCACCAGCAACGGGAATGAGCGCCAGGTCGATGCCGACATTCTGGCGCGCTGTCTGCTCAAGGCCCGGCAGAAAAGCCGCCTTGCCGAAAGCATGGGCAAGATCACGGTCGATTCCCCCATTCCCTATCTCCTGTCCGACCTCTCGAACGAGATTCAGGACGGGATGGGCAAGCTCGACAAATCGACCAACTCCGCCCCTTACATGCGGATCAAGAACAAGCTCGACGAGATCAAGGGCGACCCGCGGTACCAGTTCATGTTCTCCGGCATGCTGGTGGCCGACACGATGGCCGATTTCATCGCCAAGATCTTCCGCATGCCATCCAACGGCAAGCCGATTTCGATCATCGATGTGTCGGGCGTCCCCTCGGACATTACCGCGACGGTGGTTGCCGTGCTCAGCCGCCTGGTCTTCGACTTCGCCATCTGGGGCCGCGAGGAGCGTACATCGCCGATCCTGCTCGTGTGCGAGGAAGCCCATCGCTACGTTCCGAACGAGAAGAATGCCGATGGCAATTCGGTCGGCACCATCCTTAGCCGCATCGCCAAGGAGGGCCGCAAATACGGCATCTCGCTCGGCCTGATCACGCAGCGGCCGTCCGACCTTGCCGAAGGCGTGCTGTCGCAGTGCGGTACCATCATTTCGATGCGCCTCAACAACGACCGCGATCAGGAATTCGTGCGGGCCGCCATGCCGGAAGGTGCGCGCGGGTTCCTCGATGCGATCCCGGCCCTGCGCAATCGCGAATGCATCATCTGCGGCGAGGGCGTGGCCATCCCCATGCGCGTCAGCTTCGACAATCTCGAGGAATCGCGGCGCCCGGCATCGGAAGACCCGAGCTTCGTCGAGCTGTGGAACAAGACCGGCGGCGAAGAGGAAACCGTCCAGCGCACCGTGTTGCGCTGGCGTTCGCAGGGCTGATCCGACCTCGCGGCGTTACATGTCGGGCTTGAACCGCCCGACCGCTTCGCCATTCGTATTGACCTCCTCCGCCGCGCGTTCGGGCGAGATGGCGCGTGCCTTGAGGCGCCAGCCCTTGCGGCGATAGGCAACGATCGCCAGCGCGACGCCGACGAAGGAGCCGAAGGGGAAGCTCAGCCACAGGGCATCCTGTCCCAGCGTGCCGACCAGAGCGTAGTAGAAGCCGAGCCGCGCCGGGAACAGGGCGATCCCCAGCACGATCAGCGGCGCATAGACGACGCCGCCAGCGCGCATGGTGCCGAACAGTACGATCGTCACCCCGAAGATGATGAAGCTCCAGCTCGCCAGGAACTGGATGTGGCGGGCCAGGGCCACGGCAGGACTTTCGGGACCAAGGAACAGGACCAGCGCCGCGCGGTCGAACAGCAGCAGCAGCGCGGTCATGACGCCGGTCAGTACAAGGTTCGTGCTCACCCCGGCGCGGCTGATCTGGTCCAGCCGGTCCAGCTTACCCGCCCCGATGGCCTGCGCCGCCATGGCACTGGCACCGGCACCGATCGCCATCGCGGGCATCTGGAGATAGGTCCATAATTGCAGCGACGCGCTGTAGGCGGCGGCCGCAAGCAGCCCTTCGCGGTTGACGAGGCCGATGAAGACGATCCCCGCCGAAGACACCAGCAGCATCTGCGCCCCCATCGGCAGACCCTTGCCGAGGATATAGCCCATTTCGGCCCGCCGCGGGATGAGATAGCCGATTTCCCTGCCACGCAGACGCAGCGGCAGATCGCGCCAGTAGACATAGGCGACCAGCCCGGCGAGCGAGACATAGCCCGCGATCGCGGTGGACAGCGCCGACCCGGCAATCCCAAGCTGCGGGAAGGGGCCAATCCCGGCAATCAGAAGCGGGTTGAGCACGATATCGAGCACGACCGTCAGCGCCATGAAGATGAAGGGCGTTCGCGCATCCCCCGAACCGCGCAGGCCCATGGCGATCATCACCGTGGCCATGGAACCGGGGATGGCGATGAAGATGACGCGCAGATATGACAAAGCGAGCGTGTAGGCCTGTTCCGGTGTGCCCAACGCCTGCAGCAGGGCGGGCGATGCCAGCCAGCCTGCAATCGCCACGATCAGCGCGAGCGTAAGGCAGAACCCCATGGCGGTGCCGAATGTCCGCCGCGCCTGATCGGTATCGGATGCACCGAACGCCTGCCCCATCTTGACCGTCGCCGCCATGCCGAAACCGAAGACGGCGGCGAAGGTGAGGAACATGATGATATTGGCATTGGCGGTTGCAGCCAGTGCCGCTTCACCCAGCAGCCGCCCGACCCAGATCGAATTGACCGAGCCGTTGAGTGACTGGAGCAGATTGGATGCGAGCGTGGGCAGGCTGAACAGGACCAGTGTCTTGAGAACCGGTCCGCTGGTCAGATCGCGCGGCTTGGCTGGCGTCGGCGGTCTCATGTGGCCCGCGTGTCTCCGAACAGGTGGATGTGCAGGCGGTCGCTCAACCGGAAACCATGGCGCACGCAAAGCGGTGCGAGCCATTTCTCGCGCTCGCGCAAGGTCTCGCTATCGGTGCCTTCGGCCATCAGGAACACATGGCCGGGCCTGAAACGGTACCGGTCGCGCAGCGCCAGGACCTCGTCGACGTCTGCGGGTTCAGCGATCACGAATTTGAACCATGCGCGCGGATCGGTGGCATAGGCATCGAGCCGTTCGGGCAGCAGCGCCAGTTCGGCGGGATTGCCGCTATGCGCGAGCTTGGGGCTGACGTTGAACTGGTCGATGCGGATATCGAGCGGGGCGGGGGCCTTGGTCGTCCCGTTGGTTTCGATCTCGACCGACACATCGGGCAGCAGCTCGAGCAGGCGAGCAAGGGCAGGGGCCTGCAGCAAGGGTTCGCCCCCGGTGATGACGAGGCGGCTTTGCCCCAGCGCCATGATGCGCGCGGCGACTTCATCTTCCGGCAGCGAGAGCTGGTTGGCCTTGCGGTCGTATTCCACGCCGCCGCGATGCGGGCGTTCGTCGCCCTGGAAATGCCAGGTATAGGCGGTGTCGCACCACACGCAGGCAAGGTTGCAGCGCGACAGGCGCATGAAGGCGACCGGCATGCCCATGCTCGGCCCTTCGCCCTGAACCGACGCGAAAATTTCCGGCCCGCCTTCATCGTCGGTCGCGAGTATCAGCGCCATGCCAGTCCTGACGGGTTTACACCGACCCCATGCAAAATAGAAACTCCGGCAGGCCGCGACGCTGCGGTCAAACTATTGTGAGAAAACAGGAAAGTTGGCTTTCCCCAATTCGAAGGTGTCACCTTTCGCGCAGGCCCCGTCACGATGATTTCCCACATGCGTTTCGCGCAGATACGGATGGGCCGGGGATTCATATCCCCGGCATAGGCAAAATGTCCCCGTGTAGGAAAGAGCTACCTTACCCCAGCCGCGCCAGCGCAGCAGTCAGGCGTTCGACCTCTGCGGTGTGATGGGCGTGATCGGCACGGGCCTTTTCGACCGCTTCGGGCTTGGCGCGATCGACGAAGTTCGCGTTGGACAGACGCCCTTCGAGCGACTTGGCTTCCTTGGTGGACGCTTCGAGCGCCTTGGAAAGGCGGGCTTTCTCGGACGCAATGTCGATCACACCTTCAAGCGGGATCACGAAGGCATCCTCGCCGGCTGCGATCTGCATGGCGGCACCGGCGGGGGCATCGACCATGTGGATCGGGGTCAGGCGGGCAAGCCGCTCGATCGCTGCGCCATTGGCCTCGACCACCGATTTCGCCAGCGCGCTGGGCGTCGGGCAGAAAGCTTCGAGCTTGGCGCCCGGCGGAATGCCCAATTCGTTCTTGGCGGTCCGCACCGCGCTGGTCAGCGCGATCAGCCAGTCGATTTCCGCCTTGGCCGCCGCATCGATCTCGGCCTGCGGATCGGGCCATTGCGCGGTGATCAGCGGGTAATCGGGACGCGCGGCCTGCTTGGACCAGAGCTCTTCGGTGATGAAGGGCATGAAGGGGTGCAGCATGACCAGGATCTGGTCGAGCGCCCAGCCGGCTACCGCCTTCGTCTCGTCATCGAAATTGCCCTTGATCAGTTCGATATACCAGTCGCAGAACCGGTCCCATACGAAGTGGTAGATGGTATTCGCAGCCGCATCGAAACGCAGTTCGGCCAGCGCCCTGTCGAGCGCGTCCCTGGTTTCGATGACTTCGCCGATGATCCAGCGATTGACCGCCAGCTTGGGGGCAAGGCCGGGGCCGGTATGATCGCCGATGCCGCCGACGATCCCGTTGGACTGGCAGAAGCGCGTGGCATTCCACAGCTTGGTCGCGAAATTGCGGTATCCCTCGATCCGCTTGTCATCCATCTTGATGTCGCGGCCCTGGCTTTCCATCGCCGCCATGAAGAAGCGCAGCGCATCGGCACCGTACTGGTCGATCAGGCCCAGCGGATCGACGACATTGCCCTTGGACTTGGACATCTTCTGCCCGTCGGCAGCGCGGACAAGACCGTGGAGATAGAGCCTAGGCCAGGGGTTCTGGCCGGTGTTGTACTGCCCCATCATCATCATCCGGGCATCCCAGAAGAACAGGATGTCGAACCCGGAAATCAGCAGGCTGTTGGGGTAATGTTTATCGACGAGATCGGTCTTGTCCGGCCAGCCGAGGGTGGCGGACGGCCACAGCGCGGAAGAGAACCAGGTGTCGAGGACGTCTTCGTCGCGGGTCAGCGCGACGCCGTCGCCAGCCTGTGCCTGCGCCTCTTCTTGCGTCATCGCGACATAGGCTTTGCCGTCGGCGTCATACCACGCCGGGATGCGGTGACCCCACCAGAGCTGGCGGCTGACGCACCAGGGCTGGATGTTTTCCATCCAGTTGAAGAAGGTCTTCTCCCAGCTCTTCGGCACGATTTCGACTGCGCCGCTCTTCACGGCCTCGATCGGCTTCTTCGCCAGCGTTTCGGCATCGACATACCACTGGTCGGTCAGCCAGGGTTCGATCACCACGCCGCCGCGGTCGCCGAACGGTGTCGCGATGGTGCGCGGTTCGGCATCGTGCTCGACAGCGTTGCCTTCCTTGTCCTTCGTGACATGCGGAATGAGGCAATCCAGTTCCTTCAGTCGCCGCACGACCAGTTCGCGGGCGCCGTCCACGCCGTCGCGCTTGAAGCGGTGAAGGCCGAGGAATTCCTCCGGCACCAGCCCGTCCGCTGTCTGGCAGACATTGGCTTCGCCATCGAGCATGTTGAGCATGTCGGCCGGCTTGAACCAGGCGCGCTTGCCGACTTCGAAATCGTTGAAGTCGTGGCCCGGCGTGATCTTGACCGCGCCAGACCCGAGTTCGGGATCGGCATGTTCGTCCGCGACGATGGGCACGCGGCGGCCGGTGATGGGCAGCACGACATGCTTGCCCACGACCGATGCGTAACGCGCATCATCGGGATGCACGGCAACCGCCATGTCGGCCAGCATGGTTTCCGGCCGCGTGGTGGCGACTTCGATGTAATCGCGACCGTCGGCCAGCGTCACACCGTCTTCGAGCGGATATCTGAAGTGCCAGAAACTGCCCTTCACATCCTGCGTCTCGACCTCGAGATCGGAAATCGCGGTCTTCAGCTTGGGATCCCAGTTCACCAGCCGCTTGTCGCGATAGATGAGCCCGTCATTATGCAGGTCGACGAAGGTCTTGAGCACGGCCTGCGAAAAATGATCGTCCATCGTGAACTGTTCGCGGCTCCAGTCCATCGAACAACCCAGACGGCGCAGCTGGCGGGTGATCGTGCCGCCGCTTTCTTCCTTCCATTCCCACACCTTCGCGATGAAATCCTCGCGCGAATAATTGGTGCGTTTGTCCTGACTGGCCTCGAGCTGGCGTTCCACCACCATCTGCGTGGCGATGCCTGCGTGATCGGTGCCGACCACCCACAATGCATCCTTGCCGCGCAGCCGTTCGTAACGGATCATCACGTCCTGCAGGGTGTTGTCGAGCGCGTGGCCGATATGCAGGCTGCCGGTCACATTGGGCGGCGGATTGACGATAGTATAGGGTTCGGCCTGCGGACGGTCGGGGCGGAACAGGCCCTCTCCCTCCCAATGCGCGTACCAGCGCGCCTCGATTTCGGCGGGATCGAATGTTTTCGGTAGCTCGGTGCTCATGGGCTCGCCTTTGCCAGCGCCCTTGTTGCGATGCAACGCTGCAGGTGATGTGCGGCGATAGTCGCTTGGCAAGCGACTCATTTCCCCTCATACCCGCCCGCAATGGGTGGTATTGCCGAATATGAGCTGGTCGAAGGGGATGACGGGGGCAATGTGCTCGTCCTGTCGGGACCCTTCCTGGTGTCCACGATCGGCCAGGTCGATCACGATCTGCGCGCGCTGGACGGCCAGATAACCAAGGTCGACCTGTCCGCAATCAGCGAAATCGACACGGTCGGCGCCTGGGTCGCCTGCAGCATTTCCAGAGAGTTCAACGCCGACCTGACCGGGGCGAGCCCGCGGGCGGAACGCCTGATCGAAGCGCTGAAAGACACTGGCTCGAAGGAAGAAATCGGCGCTCCGCGCCTGCCGGTGTTCGAACGCGTACCCGAAGCGATCGGCCAGAAGATGCTCAATGCCCGCAAGGGCGTTTACGGCGTGGTCGGCTTTCTGGGCGCGCTGCTGCTGTCCATCGGCAGCCTGATCCGCCATCCCAAGCGGTTCCGCTGGCTGGCGCTGGTCCGCCAGCTGGAACTGGTGGGTATTTCGGCCCTGCCGATCGTGGGGCTGATGAGCTTCCTGATCGGGATCGTCATCGCGCAGCAGGGGGCAGTGCAGCTGGCGCAGTTCGGGGCGGAAACGCTAACCGTGAACCTCGTCGGCAGGATTACCCTGCGCGAACTGGGCGTGCTGATGACCGCGATCATGGTCGCGGGCCGTTCGGGCAGCGCCTTTGCCGCGCAGATCGGCACCATGCGCCTGACCGAGGAAGTCGACGCCATGCAGACCATCGGCATATCCCCGATGGAAGCGCTGGTCGTGCCGCGAATCATGGCAGCGGTGCTGATGATGCCGCTGCTGGGCTTCTACGCCGCAGCCGTCGCCATCATCGGCGGCGCCGTGGTCGGCCAGTTCATGCTGGGCATACCGTTCTGGACCTTCCTGAGCCGCATTCAGGATGTCGTCCCGATCTACGATTTGTGGGTCGGCCTGCTCAAGGCGCCGGTCTTCGGCCTGATCGTGGCGCTGGCCGGTTGCTATCACGGCATGCAGGTGAAGGGGAATTCCGAAGACGTCGGCCTGCGCACCACCATGGCGGTGGTTACCGGCATCTTTGCCGTGATCGTGATCGACGCCTTCTTCGCGGTGTTCTTCACCAAGGTCGGGTGGGCTTGATGGCACAGGACGAAACCGGCCGGCAGCTCGAGCGCCACGAGCGTTTTCGCGGCGAATATCCGATCGAAGTGGAAGGGCTGACCAACCGCTTCGGCGATCAGGTCATTCACCAGGATCTCGATCTCAAGGTCAGGCGGGGGGAAATCCTCGGCGTGGTCGGCGGCTCGGGTACGGGCAAGTCGGTGCTGATGCGCTCTATCATCGGGTTGCAGCACCCTGCGGAAGGGGACATTCGCGTGTTCGGTCGTTCCGTGGTCGGCACCGATCCCGAACAGGATATCGGCATCCGCAACCGCTGGGGCGTGCTGTTCCAGGGCGGGGCGCTGTTCAGCACGCTGACCGTGGGCGAAAACGTCGAAGTGCCGCTGAAGCAGTTCTATCCCGAAATCGATGCCGAGCTGCGCCATGAAATCGCGCGCTACAAGACGATCCTGTCGGGCCTGCCGGAAGAAGCGGTGAGCAAATATCCCAGCGAACTGTCGGGCGGGATGAAGAAGCGCGCCGGTCTGGCCCGCGCGCTGGCGCTCGATCCCGAACTGCTGTTCCTGGATGAACCCACTGCGGGGCTCGACCCCATCGGCGCGGCGGCGTTCGACAACCTTACGCGCGAGCTGAAGGAAACGCTGGGTCTCACCGTTTTCCTCATCACCCACGATCTCGATACGCTGCACGAAATCTGCGACCGCGTGGCGGTGCTGGCGGACAAGAAGGTGATCGCGGTCGATACTGTTCCCAATCTGATGGAACTGGACCACCCCTGGATACAGGAATATTTCAACGGGCCACGCGGCCGCGCGGCGCTGACGGCGCAGGCGCTCGACGAACTGCGCAGTCACATGGACAAGCCGCTCGCGGCGAACGTGGTCAAAGCGTTGGACAAACCGCCTGCGGGCAAGGCATAGGGCGAAACCAATGGAAACGCGGGCAAATCACGTTTGGGTGGGGGCGGTGTCGCTGCTGATCCTCGGCGCGCTCGCGCTGTTCATCGTCTGGCTCGCCAGGCTGGGCGGCGGCGCGCAGGACGAATACGACATCTTCTTCAAGCAGTCGGTATCGGGGCTGGCCAATGGCAGCGGCGTCGATTTTTCGGGCGTGCCGGTCGGCCAGGTCACCCAGATCGAACTGTGGGACAAGGACCCCGAATTCGTCCGCGTCCGCATCAAGGTGAAGGACACCGTGCCCATTCTCGTCGGCACCACCGCCACGATCCAGGGCAGCTTCACCGGCGTATCGACCATCACGCTCGACGGCGCGCGCACCGGTGCGCCGCCGATTTCGTGCGAGACGACCGCCTGCACCGAAGGCGTGCCGATCATCCCGCCCACGGCCGGCGGTGGCTTCGGCGCCGTGCTTGCCAGCGCGCCGCTGCTGCTGGAACGGCTGGCCACTCTGACCGAGCGGCTGACCGTCCTGCTGAGCGATCGCAACCAGGAACAGATTTCGCAGATTCTCGCCAATGCCAATGCCGCCAGCGCCGGTTTCGCCGATGCGGCCCCGCAGATGGAACGCACGATGGCGGAACTCCAGGTGACGCTGCGCGAGGCGGCGGAAGCGCTCGACCAGTTCGAAACGGTCACCCGTTCGACCGATCGCATCATCAACCAGGAAGGCGAAGCCATCGCCCGCGATCTTCGCTCGACGCTGGAATCCGCCAGCGGTGCGGCCAAGGCGCTGGAAGACACGCTGAACGATGCCCGCCCAGCGACCAAGCAGCTGACCGAAAGCACGCTGCCCGCGGCAGAGGCGACGCTGCGCGACCTGCGCGCCACCAGCAAGGCGCTGCGCGACGTGACCGAGAAGATCGACGAAAAGGGTGCAGGTTCGCTGCTGTCGAGCCAGCCATTGCCTGATTACAAGCCGTGAGGGGCCTGAGCATGAAAAGCACCATTAAACTTGCCGCGCTGGCTCCGGCGCTGCTGCTGGGCGGCTGCCTCAGCTTCGGCGGCGAAGCGCCCGACAGCCTGCTGACGCTGACGCCCACCGCTATGGTTCCGGCCGGGGCAGGCGCGCCCATGTCGCAAAGCAACGCCATCGCGCTGGTCGAATTCGGATCGACCAAGGCGATCGACGTTACCCGCGTTCCGGTCCAGGTGACCGACACCGAACTGGCCTATCTGCAGGATGCCGTGTGGGTCGATCGGCCCGCGCGCCTGTTCGGTCAGCTGGTTGCCGAAACCATCCGTTCGCGTACCGGCCGCATGGTCGTCGATGGTGACGATCCGGGCGTCGGCGCGATCGACCGGCTGCACGGCACGCTGCGCAGCTTCGGCTATGACGCGCGCAGCAGGGATGTGGTGGTCGTGTTCGATGCGGTCCGCAACGGCGCTTCGTCCAGCGTGACGACGCGGCGGTTCGAATCGCGCGTTCCCGTTGCAGCGCCGGAAACGGCCTTCGTCGGTCCGGCGCTCAATCAGGCGGCCAATGATGTCGCGGGCCAGATCGCCGACTGGGTCGGCCAGGGCGCTTAACGGGTTGCGGCCAGCGTCGTGAAAACCTGCGCGGCCGAGAAATCGTCGGCCCGGCGTTTGCGGACGGCTTCCGCTTCCTCGTCCCGGCCCCACCTGTCGGCCTGCCATTCTTCCTCGAGGTTGGCGTCCCGCCACAAACTCATGGGATCGTTGACGGCTTCGTCGCTCGCCAGCAGCGCAATGCACAGCGACGCGGCAAGCGAGGCCATGGCCGTCACGCCGGCCAGCGCGAAATCGTCCAGCGTTTCCAGATGATGGCGCAGCGCCGCCAGCGTTTCTTCCGCTTGCGGACGATGGACGATCCCGCTTACGCGCTGGAACCGCATGCCGAACCGGTTTTCCAGATGTTCGACCAGCGGCTCCCACCGGTCCTGCTGATGGCGATACAGCGCATCTTCGGGATCGGCGCGGTAACACAGCGTGTCGGTCTCGGCATAACCGATCAGCTTGTCGATCGCCGCGTCCCGGTCCGCCCGGACGATGTCGATCGCAAAATCCGCGTGATCGCGAAACAGGAACAGCCCGGGGTCGATCTTGTCGCCCTGATCCTGCCATTCGCTCGCCAGCGCATTCGCCAGAACGCGGCTCGGCACGATCTGCGGCTGCTTGCTGCCCTGCGTTCGGATGGCCCGGCCATCCAGCGAAACCTGCCAGCCGCCATCCACTTCGTCGACGGAAACGTCCTTGTAGAACCGCTTCACTTGCGGCTGCTCCACCGCTTGGCGAGCGTGGTCGGCACGATGAACACGCCCACCAGCCCCAGCGCCATGAACAGGTAACCGAGCATTTCGGGGAACGGCAGGACTTCGCCCAGGATCAGCGCCCCGACCACGCCCAGCAACAGGCCGGACAGGCGCATGGCCTGAATCGCAAGGAACCGGGTTTTGGCGGGATCATGCTGGTCCACGGATCATCTCTCCTAATTGCGCTGCCGTATCGGCCACCGCGCTGGCCCCGGTGTCGAGCAGTTCCTGCGCTTCGTGATAGCCCCACGAAACGCCGATCGCCCGCACGCCCGCGGCCACTGCCATTTCCATGTCGAAACTCGTATCGCCGATCATCACGGCCTCGCCCGGCGCCACTCCCGCTTCGACCAGGGCGGCTTCCAGCATCGCCGGGTGGGGCTTGGATGGATGGCGGTCGGCCGTCTGCAATGAAATGAAGCGATGGCGGATGCCATGCGTGTCGAGGCATGAATGCAGGCCGCGATCGCTCTTGCCCGTCGCCACTGCCAGCAGCCAGTCTTCGGCCGCCAGTTCCTCGATCAGTTCGGCAATTCCGGCAAACAGCGGTTCGCGCAGTCCGCCCGACTGGCGCAGGTCGCGAAAGCCGGTCTTGTATGCTTCCACCACCGCATGGCGCTGTTCGTCGCTGACGTCCGGCGCCAGTTCGCGCAGCGCATAAGGCAGGCTCAGTCCGACCATCCGGCGCACATGGTGCCGGTCGGGTGCGGCCAGTCCATTGCTGGTAAAGGCCAGTTCCATCGTCTCGCAGATCGCCGCCTGGCCATCCACCAGCGTCCCGTCGCAATCGAACACCACCAGCCTGCTCATACGGCAGTCCCGCCAATGGCTGCGGCCAGCGCTTCATTACCGTTCCCGGCAAGACCGGCGACGATCGTCTCGCGCTCTGCCGGGATGCGCTTCTGCGATAGCTTGAAGGTCGGGCGCCATTCGCGCACCTCCATTTCGAAACCGACGATGGCTTTGAACAGCCCGTTCCACATCGGCTCGCTCGCCTCCCCGGCGCTCCAGCGTTCGCCTTCGATGCGGTGTTCGTGCGTGTCGATCAGATCATAAAGCAGCGTGTCGAGTTCGTCGTCCGCGATGCGCTGCACCGGGCCTTCCATCTCGATCGCGACATAATCCCAGGTCGGCACCGTGTCGCGGTTGTCGTACCATCGCGGCGAAACATACCCGTCTGGCCCGTTGACCAGGGCGAGGGCGGTTGCTCCCTCCAGCGAACGCGTCAGGTCATTGCCCCGGGCAAGGTGAAACTGCAGCCGGTTCTCGTCGCGCATGATGAAGGGGGTGTGGGCAACCCGCGGCCCTTCGGGTGTGGTCAGAAACACCATGCCGAACGCCGCCCGGCCGATCCATTCGCGCATCAGCGCCTGATCCTCGCTTCTGAAAAGCGGGTTGGGATGCATCAGCGCTTGCCCTTGGGCTTCGGCTTGCCGCTGGCTGCACCACGTGCGCGCCGCGGCGAACGCTGCGATTTGCGGAAGTTTTTCGCGTGCTGGCGCGCCTGCTGCTTCTTTTCCTCGCGGCTCTTGGGCGGCGGATCGTCGCGCATGGGGGTGGCGTCGCTGGCGTTCACATCGAAACCCAGCTGTTCGAGCGATGCGGCGAAATGTTCGGGCAGTTCGGCCGTTACGTCCAGCTTGCCGCCATCGGGACTGTCGATGATCAGGCGCCGCGCATGCAGGTGCATCTTGCGGCTGATGGTCCCGGTAAGAAACGCATCCTTGCCGCCGTATTTCCCGTCGCCCACGATCGGATGGCCCATGGCCGCGCAATGGACGCGCAACTGGTGGGTTCGCCCGGTCATCGGCTGCAGTTCCAGCCAGGCGGCTTTCTTGCCCGCGCTGTCGACCACGCGATATTTGGTCTTTGCAGCCTGCCCGTCTTCGTGGTCGACATGCATCTTCTCGCCGCCCGAACCGGGTTGCTTGGCCAGCGGGGCCTCGATCACGCCTTCGCGGATATCGGGCACGCCGATCACCAGTGCCCAATAGACCTTCTTGGCGGAACGGCCCGAAAACCGCTTGGAAAAGAACGATGCGCTGCCCGGTGTGCGCGCCACCAGCAGGACGCCGCTGGTATCCTTGTCCAGCCGGTGGACCAGCCGCGGGCGCACCTCGTCCTCACCCGGCGCATAGGCATCGAGCAGGCCATCGACGTGGTTGAACGTGTTGGTTCCGCCCTGCGTTGCAAGGCCCGGCGGCTTGTTTAGTACCAGCGCGCCCTTGGTCTTGGTGATGACCATGCCTTCGGCCTGCTCGATTTCGGCAGGCTTCAGCTCGCGCTTGGTCTTTTCCTTCTTGTGCGGCGCATCGCCGCCCGGGGGCACGCGGATCTGCTGGCCCTGTTCCAGCCGGTCGTCGGGCTTCACCCGCTTGCCGTCGACGCGCACCTGACCGGTGCGGGCCCATTTGCTGACCGTCCCGAAGCCGACCTGCGGCAGGTGGCGCTTGAACCAGCGGTCCACCCGGATGCCATCGTCATCGGCCTCGACCGTGAAACTGCGCACTTCGTCGGAAGTCTTCATCCTGCCATCCTCATTACACCAAGGCCTACCATCAGTCCGGTGATGCCAAGCGCGATCGACAGGAAGGCGTAAAGCAGGGCGAACAGGTACTGACCGCGTTCGATCAGCAGCACCATTTCAAGGCTGAAGGCGCTGAAAGTCGTGAAGCCGCCCAGCAGGCCCACGCCCAACAGCAGGCGCAGCTGTTCGCTCCCGCCCGATCCGTGACGCGCCAGCCATCCGGCCAGCAGGCCCATGAACAGGCTGCCCGCGGCATTGGCGGCAAGCGTTGCGAACGGGAAAACGCTGATGATCGGGGCGCCCAGCCAACTAGTCATGGCACGGCCAAGCTGCCAGCGGAGCACCGCACCGACCCCGCCGCCCAGAAAGACGTGCAGCGCTGCGACGAAGGGAGAAAAGGAGGACATCGCCGGTGCCCTTAGCCGCCATTTGCGCGTTCGTCATCCCGATGCACGCGCCCGCATCTGCGATTGCTACAAAGACTTGCCATTTACGGAGCGAATCCGTATGTGCGCACCCGTTCGAGCCGATCCGGAACGGATTCGGCGCGTATTTCGTTCTATTGGCGAAACCGTTTCAAGGAGGCAAAACCCGCTGCGCGGGCTCTGGCCCGCAAGTTGAGGTATTGAAGTTTATGCAGATCATGGTTCGCGATAACAATGTCGACCAAGCTCTCCGTGCGCTCAAGAAGAAGCTGCAGCGTGAAGGCGTATATCGCGAAATGAAGCTGCGCCGCCACTACGAAAAGCCCAGCGAAAAGCGCGCCCGTGAAAAGGCTGCTGCCGTTCGCCGCGCCCGCAAGATGGAACGTAAGCGCATGGAACGCGACGGCATCAAGTAAGTCGCTATTGCGGCTGCCACGAAGCTAAGCCATGAGGGCGCGGAGAAATCCGCGCCCTTTGCGTATCAGGACACTTTTTCATGACCGAGATTACCCGCGTTCCTCTCCAGCCCATCAAGAAAGGCTCGCTGACCAAGCTCTGGCTCGGCGTCGCGGTGGCCGTTTTGCTGGGTGCCGGCCTTGCCTGGGCCGCCATTCCCAAGGGGCTGGATGTCGAAACGGTAACCGCTGGCACGGGCGATTCGCCGAAAATGGGCGACGTGGTGTTCGTGAAATATGTCGGCAAGCTCGCCGACGGGACCGAATTCGATCGCTCGCAGCCGCTCCCAATCCCGCCCGGCCTGTTTCCGGAAGGTAATCCGCTTCTGCTCGAAGAAGGGGCGATCATCGATGGCTTCATCGAAGGGCTGACGCAGATGCAGAAGGGCGGCAGCTACGTCCTCACCATTCCGGCGGAACAGGCCTATGGCGCCGAACCGCCTCCCGGTTCGCCGATCCCGCCCAATGCCGATCTGACCTTCGATGTCGAAGTCGTCGATTTCATGAGCCGGGACGATTTCCAGGCCCGTGCCAATGCGCTCCAGCAGATGATGGGCCAGCAGCAGCAGGGCCAGCCGGGCGAACCCGGCCAGCCGGTGCCGCCGCCCGCCGAATAACCGATACGGGGGAGGTCGCATGAGCCAGCCCCGCGATCCGCATACGTCCTCCCTCCATTCCGACTGGCCGCTTCGCCCGTGGGGCCTTGCCGCCCTCCTGGGGCTGGCGGGCGTCGGCGTGTATTTCCTCGCCGAATGGAATGCGGATGTGTGGGCGCCGTGGCGTGCCGCGCTGACCGCTGCTTTGGCTTCCGGGTCGCTCGCTCTCGCTTTCACCGTCGATCGCGGCCGCTGGAAACAGCCGCTCGCCTTTGCCGCCGTCGTGGCGCTGATCATGGGCGGGATCGCCTGGCGCGTCGCACTAGCCAGCGAAACCCATGTCGATGCGCCGTTCTGGTTCGCTGCCGGGATCGTCGCCATCGCGCTTGCGCTGCCGCTGTTCCAGGCCGGTTTCCATCGCCGGCGCTGGCGCACCTCCTACGATGAAGCGCATTTCCACGTCTGGACCGATGCCATTTGCGTGGCAGGGGCTCTCGCCTTCGTTGGCCTATCTTGGCTGCTGCTGTTTCTCCTCGCGCAGCTCTTTGCCGCCATCAAGATCGATGTTCTGAAGACGCTCGTCGATCAGGGGTGGTTCGGCTGGATGTTTTCGGGCGCTGCATTCGGCGCCGCGCTCGGCGTTCTGCGCAATCAGCTCAGGATCATCGGCACGCTGCAATCGGTCGTGATGCTGGTCTTCTCGATCATCGCCGTGCCGCTGGCGGTCGCACTCGTCATATTCCTGCTGGCCGTCGTGGCCAGCGGCATTTCGGTGCTGTGGAATGCGACCGAAAGCCCCACGCCGCTTCTGCTCTCATTCGCCGCGGCCTGCTTCGTGCTGGTCAATGCCGTGGTCCGCAACGGCGATGCCGAAGCGAGCGGCAACCGCGTGCTGCGCTGGGCGGCGCTGGTCCTCGCGCTGGCGATCCTTCCGCTGGCGCTGCTCGCCGCGATCTCCACCGGCACGCGTATCTCCGAATACGGCCTCAGCCCGGAACGGCTGTGGGGCGTCGTCGCGGTGGCGGTGGCGGTGGCTTACGGTGTCGCCTATTTCATCGCTCCGATCCGCGGCCGGATGGCGGGGTCCTTGGCGGGATGGATGGACGGCGTGCGAACCGCCAATATGCACCTTGCGGTCGGTACTTGCGTGCTCGCCTTCCTCCTTGCCCTGCCGCTGTTCGATTTCGGCGCGATCTCCACGCGCAACCAGCTCGCCCGGCTCGAATCGGGGGCGGTCGCCGTAGAAGACTTCGATTTCGCTGCCTTGCGCTGGGATTTCGGCGATGCCGGGCGGCAGGCGCTGGCTCGCCTTGCCAAACGCAGCGGGCAGGTGGGGGAACTGGCGCAGGCTGCTGCCGCTCGCCAGACCCGTTATTACGGGCGGGCCGATCCCGATCCGGAACTTCGCATGACTTTCGACGATCCAGCGCTTGAGTCGCGCCTCGAAGCGTATGTTCGGGACCATTCATACAGTTGTTTTGACATGTGTATCGGTGTCGATTTGGGCGAAATCGGCGGTGCGCGGCAGGTCGCCCTGCTGCAGGGCTCCACCTATACCCGCCTCAATGTGCCCGCATCCGGCCCTCTCGCCGAGGCGCCGTCTCCCGCGCCAACGCCCCCGATTTCCGCCGATTCCGCCGTGGAAGTGCGCCCGGTCGAGCGCCGCTACATCGTCGTCGACGGCCAGCCTTTCGGCCCGCCGCTGGACTGATGCGCGATGCCGCTTGAAGCAGGCCCCCCGCACCGCTAACGCGCGCGGTATGTCAGTTACACGCGAAGAAGTGGCCAAGATCGCCTCACTCGCCCGCATCAAGATGGGCGAGGATGAACTCGAACGCATGGTGCCCGAACTCAACGGGATCCTTGCCTGGGTCGAACAGCTGGGCGAGGTCGATTGCTCCGGCGTCGAACCGATGACCGCGGTCATCCCCAATACGTTGCGCCTGCGCGACGATGTGGTCGATGCCGACCCGAAGACCGCCGGCGGGCGTCGCGACGATGTGCTCGCCAACGCCCCTGCTGCGGAACACGGCTTCTTCGGCGTGCCCAAGGTGATCGAATAATGAGCGATATTCTCGACTTAGGCGTCAAGGACATCCGCGACGGGGTGGCCAAGGGCGACTTCACCGCGCGCGAAGTGGCAGATGCTTTCAATACCGCCGTCGCCGCCGCGAGCGAACTCAACGCATTCATCGTGACGACGCCCGACCACGCCACGGCGGCCGCCGACGCGGTCGATGCGCGGCGCGAAAAGGGTGAAGATCTCGGCAAGATGGGCGGCGTGCCGATCGGCATGAAGGACCTGTTCGCCACCAAGGGCGTACAGACCACCGCGGCAAGCCACATCCTCGAAGGCTTCACTCCGCAATATGAAAGCACCGTGTCGCAGAATCTCTGGGATGCGGGCGCGGGCATGCTGGGCAAGCTCAATCTCGACCAGTTCGCCATGGGCAGCTCGAACGAGACCTCCTATTTCGGCAATGTCTCGTCTCCTTGGAAGAAAGACGGCACCAATGCCGCGATGAGCCCGGGCGGGTCGTCCGGCGGTTCGTCTAGCGCCGTGTCCGCACGCATCGCACCGGCGGCGACCGGCACTGATACCGGCGGATCCATCCGACAGCCTGCTGCCTTTACCGGCATCTGCGGCATCAAGCCGACCTATGGCCGATGCAGCCGCTGGGGCGTCGTGGCCTTCGCCAGCAGCCTCGACCAGGCCGGCCCCATGGCGCGCAGCGTCGAAGATTGCGCAATCATGCTCGAGGCAATGGCCGGTTTCGATCCGAAGGATTCGACCAGCCTGGAAATGGACGTGCCAGCCTGGGAATCCGGGCTCGACGCGAACCTCAAAGGCAAGAAGATCGGTATCCCCAGAGAATACCGCATGGATGGCACCGACGAGGAAATCCTCAAGAGCTGGGAGCAGGGCAAGGAATGGCTGCGCGATGCGGGCGCTGAGATCGTCGATATCTCTTTGCCGCATACCAAATATGCGCTGCCTGCCTATTACATCGTCGCACCTGCCGAAGCGTCCAGCAATCTGGCGCGCTATGACGGCGTTCGTTATGGCCTGCGCGATCTGCCCGACGGGGCGGGGTTGCAGGATATGTACGCCGCCACCCGCGCCGCCGGTTTCGGAGATGAGGTCAAGCGCCGCATCCTGATCGGCACCTATGTGCTGAGCGCCGGCTTCTACGATGCCTACTACACGCAGGCGCAGAAAATCCGCACGCTCATCAGCCAGGATTTCTCCACGGCGTTCGGCGAATGCGATGCGATCCTTGCACCGACCACGCCGACGGCCAGTTTTCCGCTGGGCGAAAATCAGGACGATCCGCTGGCGATGTACCTGAACGATGTGTTCGCGGTCCCGGCCAGTCTCGCCGGTCTGCCCGCGATGAGCGTTCCGGCCATGCTGAACGCCGACGGTCTTCCGCTTGGCCTGCAGATCGTTGGCAAGCCCTTCGACGAACAGGGTGTGCTGAATGCCGGGCTGGCGATTCAGCAGCGCGCCGGGTTCGAGGCGAAACCGGAGAAGTGGTGGTGAACGAGGCCATCTTCACACTCGTAGCCGCCGTGGCGGTTCTCGGCGTGATGGCGGTGCCCGCAATCCTTTCGAGGCGCATCAGCCACGGCGAGGCACGTTTTAAGAGCGACAATGGAAAGTCGAAAGACGATGACTGATTATCGTATTCAGGGCGCAACGGGCGAATGGGAAGTCGTGATCGGCCTGGAAGTCCACGCGCAGGTCACGTCCAACGCCAAGCTGTTCAGCGGCGCCAGCACGGCTTTCGGTGCCGAGCCCAACTCGCAGGTCAGCCTCGTCGATGCGGCCATGCCCGGCATGCTGCCTGTGCCCAATCGCGAATGTATCCGCCAGGCGGTGCGCACCGGCATGGCGATCGAGGCGCAGATCAACAAATACAGCCGGTTCGATCGCAAGAACTACTTTTACGCCGATCTTCCGCAAGGCTATCAGATCAGCCAGCTGTACCATCCGATCGTGGGTGAAGGGCAGCTGCTGATCGATGCAGATGAAAAGGCCGGCATCCCGGAAGACAAGGTCATCGGGATCGAGCGCATCCATGTCGAGCAGGACGCCGGCAAGCTGATGCACGATCAGCACCCCACCATGTCCTACGTCGATCTCAACCGCAGCGGCGTGGCCTTGATGGAGATCGTGTCCAAGCCCGACATGCGCAGCCCGGCCGAAGCTGGCGCCTACGTGCGCAAGCTGCGTTCGATCTTGCGCTATGTCGGCTCGTGCGATGGCAATATGGAAGAAGGTTCGATGCGCGCCGACGTGAATGTCAGCGTGCGCAAACCGGGCGAGGAATTCGGCACGCGGACCGAAACGAAGAACGTCAATTCAGTGCGCTTCGTCATGCAGGTCATCGAATACGAGGCGAACCGACAGGTCGATGTGCTGGAGAACGGCGGCACGGTCGATCAGGAAACGCGCCTGTTCGACGTGGCGAGCGGCACGACGCGGACCATGCGCAGCAAGGAAGATGCGCACGACTACCGCTACTTCCCCGATCCGGACCTGCTGCCGCTGGAGCTGGAAGACGGCTTCCTCGACGAATGCCGTGCGAGCCTGCCCGAACTGCCCGATGCCAAGCGAAAGCGGTATGAAAGCGAACTCGGCCTGACGCCGTACAACGCGCGCGAACTGACGGCGGAGGTCGAGACTTTCGCCCGGTTCGAGACCTTACTGGCCGCAACCGCAACGAAGATCGGCAAAAGCGAGGCGCAGGTCGCAACGCAGGTGGCGAACTGGGCTCTGTCGGTTGCGCCGGGCGTCCTTAAATCGCTCGGTGACGAAGCCGATCCAGCCAATGCGACCGCACAGGCGCAGGCCGGCATCCTCGCCATGCAGGACAAGGGCGAGATATCGGGTGGCCAGGCCAAGGAAATTTACGAAATCGTCCTTAAGACTGGCCGCGATCCGGAAGAGATCGCCGATGCCGAAGGCCTCAAGCAGGTCAGCGATACCGGTGCGATCGAAGCCGCGATCGACAGGATCATCGCAGACAACGAGGACAAGGTCGCCGAATATCGCGGCGGCAAGGACAAGCTCTTCGGTTTCTTCGTCGGCCAGACGATGAAGGCGATGCAGGGCAAGGCCAATCCTGCGGTGGTCAACCAAATCCTGAAAGACAAGCTGGGCTGACGCGAACGTCGAAGCGCGTCATGGGCGCTGTTTCAGGACGTCTGCGGACAGTCCGGATTGTCCGCGACTTCCCAGATGCGGTCCGATCGTCCGTCGCGTTCCCGCGCATAGCGAGCGAGTTGAACCAGTTGTTCCTGGGTATCCGGACGGTCGTTATCGCAGACTACGGCAAGGACCCGGCTTTCCAGCGCTAGGTCCGGACTGGGCTCGACGGCTGAAGGGCTGTCGCTGCCGTCGTCCGCGAGCGAGCAACCGGCCAGTCCGGTGGCGAGCAAAAAGCATATGGCTGTGTGTTTACCCAGCATGTTGCGGAACGTGCGCGCCTGTTTTGTTCATTTCAAGGCAGCGACATTCGTCTGATCCCTTCCCAGAAGCTGCTCGTCCTGCTTGCACCGTTCTGCGCCTGAACTTTGTGTGTGGTCAAAGCCATAGCCTCGCTTGAACGGTGCAGTTAAGCGCACTAGCGATATCGGCGGGACGCGCGTTCGGCGCGCTGGAAGGGATCGTACCTATCATGTCAAAATCTGTTTTTGCTGCGGCGCTGCTCGCCGGCGCGGCCACATCCACTCTGTCGCTGGCAGCGCCGCTCGCTGCCAAGGAAGGGATGTTCACACCCGGACAACTGCCCGAGATCGCAGACGATCTGCGCAAGACCGGCCTGGAAGTATCGCCCGAAGCCTTGTCGGACCTGACGGGCTTTCCGATGGGCGCCATTGTCCAGTTGCAGGGTTGTTCGGCCAGCTTCGTTTCAGACGAGGGGCTGGTGGTTACCAATCACCACTGCGCCCGTGGATCGGTGCAGTACAATTCAACGGCTGAAAACAATTATCTCGAAAACGGCTTCCTCGCCAAGGCGAAGAGCGAAGAATTGCCCGCCGCGCCCGGATCGCGTGTGTATGTCACCACCGATATCAGCGATGTGACGGCGCGCGTCCGCGAAGGCATCGACGCCCTTTCGCCAAATGAGCGTTACGATACCGTCGATCAGCGGGTGAAGGATATCACCGCGGAATGCGAACAGGACGCTGGATATCGTTGCCTGGTCGCGAGTTTCTATGGCGGCGAGGAATACACGCTAATCAAGCGGCTCGAGGTGAAGGACGTACGGCTGGTTTACGCGCCGGCCGATTCTATCGGCAAATATGGCGGCGATATCGATAACTGGATGTGGCCGCGTCACACTGGCGATTTTTCATTCTATCGCGCGTATGTCGCGCCCGATGGGACCTCTGCCGAATTTTCGGAAGACAATGTCCCGTACCGTCCCAAGCATCATCTCAAGGTGAGTGCTGCCGGTCTCGATGACGGCGATTTCGTTATGGCTGCAGGCTATCCGGGATCGACCAATCGCTACACGCGGCTCGGCGAAGTGAAGAACACGTTCGAGTGGACCTATCCGACATTCGTCACACTGCTGAACAACTGGATCGACACGATCGAGGAAGCCGCGCCCGAAGGTTCGGACGCGCGCGTGAAGTATGAATCGCGCCTCGCCGGTCTCAACAACTACGAGAAGAACCTGCGCGGCCAGATCGACGGCGCGCGCCGGGTCAACCTCGTCGGCCTGCGCGCAGAACGCGAAGCTAAGCTCGACGCCTGGATTGCTGCCGATCCTTCGCGCAGCGGCTATGGCGAAGCGATCTCGGCCCTCGATGAACTGTCGGAAGAAAGCGCAACGGCGGCCCGTACCAATTTCTGGTACGGCAATGTGACCAACCCGCAGTTGCTAGGCACCGCGCAACGTCTCTATCGCCTTGCGAAGGAAAAGGAGAAGCCCGACGCCCAACGCGAGAGCGGGTATCAGGAACGCGACATGGCGTTCTTCCGGCAGGGATTGCAGGCGCTTGACCGGCGGTACGATGCTTCGGTCGACAAGGCAGAATGGCTCCTGTTCCTGAACGGTTACCTGGCTCAGCCTGCGGCCGAACGTGTTGCCGTCTTCGATCAGGCGACAGGTCTGGCAGGCGTAACCGATGCCGCGCAGGCCGAGCCGATCGTGGATCGGTATTATGCCAACACGACGCTGGGCGATACTGAAACGCGCCTCGCGCTGATGGATGCGAGTGTAGCCGAACTGGAAGCGAGCAAAGACCCGTTCATGCAGCTCGCGGTCGCTCTTTACGACTACGGGATCGATCTGGAACAGCAGAGCGAGGAACGGGCAGGGCGCGCGCTGGTGCTGCGTCCGGCCTATATGCAGGCAATCACGCAATGGCAGCGCTCTCAAGGCATCGCCACCTACCCTGATGCCAACAGCACGCTCCGCGTCACATATGGCAAGGTTCTTGGCGGTAGTCCGCGTGATGGCATGGCCTACCTGCCGTTCACTACGCTGGAAGGCATACTCGAAAAGGACACGGGCGAAGACCCGTTCAATGCGCCGGCCAAGCAACTGACCGAAATCCGTGCGGGCGATTATGGCGACTATGCGCTCGACAGTATCGGATCGGTGCCGGTCAACTTCCTGTCGGACCTCGACAGCACCGGCGGCAACAGCGGCTCGGCAACACTCAATTCCCGCGCCGAACTCGTGGGCCTGTTGTTCGATGGCACCTTCGAAAGCGTCAATTCGGACTGGTATTTCGATCCTCGCACCACGCGCACGATCCATGTCGATACCCGTTACATGCTGTGGGTGATTGACAAGGTCGATGGTGCACAGGCACTGATCGAAGAAATGGACGTAGTGCGTTAACGCATTGAGAAGTATGAGTGAACGAACGGATGAGACTTCGCGGTCTCGTTCGTTCGTCTCGCGATTACACACATGATTTGCACCGGGGGGAGCAATATGAAGTTCTGGACAGTCTTGATACCGTGCGCGCTGGCAATGTCGGCGCCGCTTTGCGCTGAAACGCTTACGAATGCCGATGTCCTCACTCTGCTTGATGCGGGGCTGGGAGACGAAGCCGTCATCGCCAAGATCGAAACCGATCAAGGCAGTTACGCTACCGATACGGCGACCTTGCTGGAATTGAGGACCAGAGGCGTGTCCAGCGCCGTGATCGCGGCGATGGTCAAGAAGACATCTGTCGCACCGGCCATGTCGGACAGCGCAGCCGATCCGCTCGCTCCACATTTTCCCGGCGTCTATCTGTACGATGACTGGTCGGCTGAGCCGCGGATGTGGAAGATCGATCCGACATCTTCCACACAGACAAAAACGGGCGGCATTTTCGGATATGCGCTGACGGGTGGAATCGCCAGCGCGAGCGTGAAGGCGGTCATTCCGGGGGAGGAAGCACGATTTGTTTCTCCCAAATCCAACCCGGTATTTTATGTCTATCTCGGCAATGCCAATGGCGAGTCGAGCGGAACGTTTTCGACAGGGTTCGGCGCATCGGTCCAGTCGCCGAACGAGTTTTCGCTCGTGGAACTGGAGCAGAAGAAGGGGCGCCGCGAAGCGCGTATCGGCAGTATGAATATTGCCGGTGCCAAGGCGGGCGTGATGGACAAGGACCAGATCCCCTTCACCTACGAGCAGGTGGCGCAGGGAGTGTACAAACTGACGCCGGAGACTGCGCTGGAGAAGGGCCAGTATGGCTTCATCTTCGCTGTTGGCGGAGGGGCCGGCCCCGGCCTCGTCGGTAGTGCGGGTACAGCCGGCGCGCGCGTTTTCGCCTTCGGCGTGGGCGAGTAGGTAAGGCCGAAAGATCCGGTTCGCTGCAGGCACAATAAAAGGCGCCGGGAAATCTTCCCGGCGCCTTTGTCATTTATCGGTTTGCGCTCAGCCCTGACGCTGGCCGGTCAGCGGCATGTCGCCAAAGGCGCCTGCGTTCACCGTACCAGTCAGCTGGTCGCCGTTCACGTTGGCGGTGCAGTTGAGGGTCATCGGCATGGGGACGGTCATGTCCATCGCCCAGGTAAGCGTGTCGCCATCGATCTTGCCGTCCTTGACGTCCATGGAGCCCATGCCGCCAGCCATCGATCCGGTAAAGGTGTTCCCGTCGTCGCCGGGGACTACGGTGAAGGTGCCCTTCTGTTCGCCCATCGGGCTCTTGACGACGGTGTCATAAGTACCTGCTACGGACATGAAAATTCCTCTCTTCGGTTAGCAATCTGGAGTGGCCGCTAGATCGCCCTTGCTGACATCAATGTCAACAAGGGCGATCTCGATAGCAGTCACTGACCCATCTGTACGACTTCGACATCGAGGCCGAGCTTTTCGAGCTGCGGCTCCACGACAGTTGCATCGCCGACGACGACCCAGACAAACCGGTCGGCATCGATTGCGGCGCGCACCGCTTCGTCCAGACTGCTGCGGGTCTGCGAGCGATACCGGTCTGCGAGCAATTCGTAGTAATTGTCCGGGCGGCCATACATGGCGTTGTTCTGCATGGCTCCGAGCACGGCGCCGGAGGTTTCGAACTGGCCAGGCAATTCGCCGATTTCTGCAGTGACGATCCGGTCCAGCTCCGCTTCGCTGACGCCGCGGGTGTCGAGGAATTCCCCGGTTTCGCGGATCAGCTCGGCCAGCGCATCGCCGGTACGATCGGCCTGGACTGGAGCCGCAATGTTGTAAGCGACGGCCTTCTCGCGTGTCTGCGGAAAGCCGCTTACGCCATAGCTCCACCCCTTTGTCTCGCGCAGGTTCATATTGAGGCGTGCGAGGAAATTGCCACCCAGCGCGTTATTCCCATTGAGGAAATCGACGTAGGTTTCATCACGCGCATCCACCGGCGTCCGCTGTCCACCGAGAATAAAGCTCTGCGGCGAGTTCGGTCGATTGACCAGAACGATGCGAGCTTTTTCCGGCACGGCGGCCATGTCGCCGAAACTCTTCGTTCCCTTTGCTACTGAGGGCGCCTGCCAGTCGCCGAACACCTTGTTCAGCGCGGCAGTGATTTCACCGATCGGGCGATCCGAAACTACGAAGATCTGACCATTGTCCGGCCGGATCCAGCGATCCTTGAAGCCGGTAATGTCGTCACGGGTCAAGGCAGTGACCGAAGCCACTGTGCCACTGTCGGCACCGCCGTAGGGGCTGTCTTCCCCGTAAATGATCGGAGCGAGCGTCCGCGCCGCGATCGACTGCGGCGTGCGCAATTCCTGCTCGATACCGGTGATCTGCTGTGCACGCACGCGCTCGATTTCAGCAGGTGAGAATGCAGGGTTGCGTACGATGTCAGACATCAACTCAAGCGACGGCGTGAGATTGGCCGACAGTGTCGACAGGGTGAAGCTGGACCGGTCGAAACCGCCGCCAACGGAGATCGACGCGCCGAGCCGTTCGCTGGCTTCGGCGATTTCCTGCGAGTCCATCGTTGTGGTGCCTTCGTCGAACAGGCCGAGAGCCAGCGCTTCAAGACCGCGTTTGTCCACCGGGTCGGAAGCGGTGCCGGCGTCGAACGACATCGTTATATATGTCGCGGGGACCGCGTCCCGCATAGCGTAATGAAGCTCCATCCCATTCGCGAGCCTGGTATGCTGGACGTCGGGAAAATCGAGCGTAGCGGTCGTCGCGATGGGCGGCTTTGGCCGTTCTTTCGTTACCGTGATCTCGCTCGCCCCTGCGGCTTCGTCAGTGGTCGCGGTGGCAGAGGCAACCGATGCCGCTTCTTCATACTCGCCTTCGCGCTCGCCCGGTTCGAGAACCAGCGTCAGGGCCGGCCGGGTCATCCAGCGCTGCATTGCGGACTGAACTTCGCCAGGCGTCAGCGTGGCAAGGATTTCGAGCTGGCGGGCGTAGAAATCCGGATCGGCGGCCAGCACTTCACCCGAAGCCAGTGTGACGGCCTTTCCACCGAACCCGCCTACCTGCTCAAGGCCACGGATCGTCTGGGAGACGGTCGACGTGGCTGCGCGGCGCACCTCGTCCTCTGTCGGGCCCTCGGCAATGAACTGCGCAACGAGTTCATTGAGCCGGGCTTCGACCACGGCGGGGTCGACACCTGGCCGCGCGGTTGCGCCCACGTTCAACACGCCGACGCGCTGCCACGAATAATTGCCCGCTGAAACGCCCACAGCCAGTTGCTCATCGCGGACGAGAGTCTTGTCGAGGCGGCTGGAAGACAAGCCCCCGAGGATCTGCGTTCCTACCGTCAGTGCGGTAAGTTCGCGGTCGGTAATCCCGGGAGCGCTCCAGTATTTCGAAATATTGGTGGCTGCGACCTGATCCTTCATCACCGTGCGCACATCCTGCGCCAGTTCGGGGACGTTCGCCTGAGCAGGATCGTTGACCGGGCCGCGGGAAATCGGGCCAAAATACTTTTCCACCAGCGTACGGGCTTCGGCGGCCGTTACGTCGCCGGCAAGCACCACGGTCGCGTTGTTCGGACCGTAATTGTCGCGGAACCAGTTCTGGACGTCTGCCATACTGGCCTGATCGAGGTCTGCCATAGAACCGATCGGCGTATGATCATAAGGGTGCGGAGCAGGGAACAGCGTCTTCACGATTTCATAGAAGACCAGACCGCCTGGCTGATTGTCGCCCTGCCGTTTTTCGTTCTGGACAACGCCGCGCTGGTTATCGAGCTTTTCCTGCGTGATCGCGCCCAGCAGATAACCCATGCGGTCGCTTTCCAGCCAGAGGGCGCGTTCAAGCGCCGGCTTGGGAACGGTCTGGAAATAATTCGTACGGTCGAAATTGGTCGTGCCGTTGTAATCCGTCGCACCCATTTCCTGCAGGTACTGGAAGTAGTCTTCCGGCGCGTTTTCGGAGCCGTTGAACATGAGGTGTTCGAACAAATGGGCGAAACCGGTCTGGCCCTTCGGTTCGTCCTTGGAGCCGACATTGTACCACACGGCCAGCGCGACGATGGGCGCCTTTTTATCGGTATGCACAATGACATCGAGGCCATTGTCCAAGGTGAATTTTTCATAGGGAATCTGGACTTCGTCGATCAGCGTAGCAAGCGCTGCGGGCTCGTCCAGAGTGCCAGCTTCGGCAACGGGCGCTGATGCATTGGCCATGGACTGGCCATTCGGCGTTGTCGTGCATGCTGCCAGAACGAGCGAGGCGACGCCCGCAGCAAGTACCGATTTCATTTTCATGTAGAACCCCCTTCGATCAAGTCGTTTGATTCGACTCGATATAACAGACAGATGGCAGGCTAACCCGTCATCGAGAATGCGTCACGACCTTTCGGGACGCGGAATTGGCAAGCACGTCTTCACGCCAGAAATGGACCGGCTTCAGGCGGTGCTGGACGAATAACGTCGCTTGGTCGGTGTAATGCGGCGACGCAGGCCGCGTCGTGGCCGCGCCGAATGGCTGGATAGAGCGTGAGGAAACCCGCTGGCCGGGAAGCCATTCCACCCACTGGATGAAACTGTCGCCATGTCGAACCGACAGACGGCCATCGTCGTCCACATCCCATAGGGTCGAGGCACGCAGCGTATCCGACCCGCCATCCAGCGGCAGATCCACATCGCCCTGGCGCAGACGCAGCAATTCGCTCATCGGCGGATCGATGCGGCCGAAATGGTCCTTGAGATGAGCGACCTGTTTCGCCAGCTCTTCGCGGACATCGGGCCAGGGCTTGTTCTGATAGCTGGAAGCCATGAACTCACGGATCATCAGCAGTGCCAGCGCATCGGCTTCGCCCACATTGTTGGCGGTAAAATCCCAGTTCATCAGCACATCGCGCGCGCGCGCAAGCTCGGCGTCATCCGAAAGATCAAGTCCAGCCAGATCATCCCACAGACGCGCGACGTAGCCTTCTCGCTCGTAGGCGGTATCGTATTTGATCTTCTCCAGCGTCGCCCGGTCGAGCAACTCTGCCTCGCTCATGAGCTTCCACGCCCTGCGGGAACGGTTGGTCTGCTTGAGTTCGACGCCGAGTTCGGGGGCAAAATCGTCAGGCGACAGATCGCTGCCTTCCCCTGCGGCCGTGTAGGGCGCATTGTTCGCATTATAGAGCCAGCCGCTCGCCGGGTTCACATACTTGGGCAGTGACTGATAGGGGACCGGGCCAGACCAGATCGCGCGCGGATCGTCGCCCGGCAGGATCTTGCGCCAGTCGTAACCCTTTGCACGGTCGGGCAGGGCAGCATTGTAAATGAAGGCGATGTTGCCTTCTTTATCGCCATAGATGAAATTGGTGGACGGAATATCCATCCGCGCAAGAATGGACTGGAACTCGTCCAGATCGGTTGCCTTGTTGAGGCGGTAATAAGCGTCGAGTCGCCCCAGATTCCCCATCCCGCCATAGCGAACGGCGAAATAGCCTTTGTCGTTCTTGATCACCGGGCCGTGAACACTTCGATAGATCGTACGACGGATCGGCAGTGTGATGGGGCCAAGTTTTACCGGCAAGGTTACAGTCTGCTTTTCCAGATCGCGCCACTGGTCACCGATGCGGTACTGTGTCCCGTCATCGTTCATGACCAGCTTGTAGATGTCCACCATGTCAGGCGTGTTGACCGTATTGGTCCAGCCCAGATGTTCATTGTGACCCAGGAAAGGGAAGGGGCTGCCCGGGAAGTTGGCGCCGGCATAATGCCAGCCCTCATCACTTTCGACCACCAGTTCGTACCAGGCGACGCCGCCGCGCCATGGCTGGTGGCTATTCGATACCAGAATGGTCGGCCCGCCTGATTTTTCGGGCATCACGGCAAAGGCATTCGATCCGGCCAGCGCCCCGTCCTCGCCCCATGGCAGGGGTCGTGCTTTCGTCTGTCTTGGCGGCGCAACTTCGTCGTCGCGGATGACTTCGACGGCATCCGGCGCCGGCGTGGCTTCACGGCTGCTGGGCGGGATCGCAGGGCCATGCTCGGGGCGCAGTTCCTTGCCGTCTACCAAAGGCCCGATGACGTCCCCAAGGCCGAAGAAGAACGGTTGGCGGAGCGCGAAACCCGCGGCCACGTCGACACCGTCGACGGGAAACAGATTGCCGAGCTTGACCTCGTCCGGATGTTGAAGGGCATAATCGTTCAGGCCCGTCGCATAGGCATCGAACAGCGCGCGCGTGTCTTCGGGCAGCCGCGGGTAATTTTTCTCCGCCGTGCCGCGCGCATCGAGCAGGTGATACGCATAATCGAATGCCGCACCGTCCTGCCCGGCGATCGCGCCGTATCGCCCACGGCTCATCGCAACCACATCCTGAAGGGTGAAGAAATCGTCCTCCGAATGGGCGATGGCGACGCCATAGGCGACATCGGCATCGGTCTTGCCGTAGATGTGCGGTACGCCGAATTCGTCACGGCTTATTTCGGCAGTGTAGGCCCGATCGGGTAGGGCGATGTCGTCGTGTTTGGCCCAGAAGGGCTCCCACGTGGCCAGCGCGATGAATGTTGCCAGCACAAGCACCAGCAGCGCAAAGCCGATGCGCCCCAACCATTTCTTCATGAAATCCCGTCCTCTCTTGCAACGGGGTTAGCGGCACCGGGCCGAACTCGCAATGCGATTGGGCAAAACCCTGCGGAAGCTGTTTCCCGATCCGGATTCGGCTGTCTAACCCGCCAGCAGTGACAACTCAGATCACCATCGGCCACGAATCTTCCGGCAAACCGGTCGAGTTCGACATCGAGGAACTCCTCGCAACCCGTTTGCTCGTGCAAGGCAATTCGGGAAGCGGCAAATCACACCTGCTGCGTCGCCTGCTTGAAGAGAGCGCCGGCATGGTGCAGCAGGTTGTCATCGATCCCGAAGGCGACTTTCCCTCGCTCGCGGACAAGTTCGGCCATGTAGTCATCGACGGCGCGGCCTACTCGCCGCCCGAAATCGAAGCGCTTGCCCGCCGTATCCGTGAACATCGTGCCAGCGTGGTGCTCGATCTCGATGGCTTGGAAGTGGAACAGCAGATCCGCTGCGCCGCACAGTTTCTCACTGCTCTGTTCGATGCCCCGCGCGAACATTGGTATCCCGCCCTGGTCGTGGTGGACGAGGCGCAGATGTTCGCCCCTGCGGCGGCGGGCGAGATGGCTGAGGATACGCGCCGCATGACGCTGTCGGCGATGACCAATCTCATGTGCCGCGGCCGCAAGCGCGGACTGGCTGGAGTGGTCGCGACCCAGCGACTGGCGAAGCTCGCCAAAAATGTTGCTGCCGAAGCTTCGAACTTTCTGATGGGGCGAACCTTTCTCGACATCGACATGATCCGTGCAGCCGACCTGCTCGGGATGGAGCGTCGGCAGGCGGAGCGTATTCGTGAACTGCAACGCGGCCATTTCCTCGCGCTCGGCCCTGCCATCACCAGGGTGCCGCAGGCGGTGAAGATTGGCCCGGTAAAAACCGGTCATACAGTTCGCAGCGAAGGCCTGATGGCGCTACCTGACACGGCGCCCGAGGATATGGCGGCGCTGCTCACCACCGATCTCGCGAGCGAGGTGGCCAAGGCGCCCCCGCCACCCGCGCCGCCACCCGCGCCGCGGATCGACGAAATGGAAGACAGCATCGCTCATGCAGAAGAACGGCAGGTCGCCGCGCCGGAGCCGATCGATACGTCTGCCGTTGCTGCACGGATCGCAGAGATTATCGCCGAGCTTGCCGGCGAAGAGGGCATCGCATTCCAGTCTGCCAGCGCACAGTACCAGACGTTTCTCACCCGATGCCGCCGTGAACGCCTGATTGGGCCCATGCCCGACATGCGCGGTTTCCGCCGCCGGTTCGCAGTTGCGGGGGCCGGCCTGAGTGAGCTGGAAGAATCCGTGCAGGCGAGGATCATGCAACTCGCCGGGACCGTCGAAGAGGATTTGCTCGGGCCCTTCCTCGTCATCGCCAAGGCTGCGCATGCCGGTGAAACGCAGGTTGACGAACACGCGCTTGCACGGGCCTATGGCACCAGTTCGCCCGGTCGCATCCGGCGCCTGCTCGATCACCTCGAACGGCAGGGCCTGGTCGTAGTGCGCGAAGACTTTGGCGGCGACCGGACGATCATGGTGCCGGGACTGGAACCGCTCACCCAGGGTTGATGACCCTCACCGTGCTGCATAAGTCCGCGCGATGGACTATGCAAACTTTACGCATTTCGCAGCGCTCGACATTCGCGCCGGCACGGTAACCCGTGCCGAGCCCTTCCCGGAAGCCCGCCGCCCCGCCATCAAGCTGTGGGTCGATCTGGGGCCAGAAATCGGCGAGCGTAAAAGCTCGGCACAGATCACCGAACACTACACCCCTGAAAGTCTCGTCGGGCAACGGGTCATGGCAGTAGTCAATTTCGCCCCGCGCCAGATCGGCCCCTTCATGTCGGAGATACTCGTACTCGGCTTCCCGGACGAAAACGGCGCGATCCTCCTCGCACGGCCCGAAGCGAGCGTCGCTGACGGTGCTCGTCTGGCTTGATTGCGCCACGGTGTTTCATGAGCAGGCCTTGTCTTTCGGCAGCATCAAAGAGCTTTAATCGGAGTGCTCCGACAGTAATTATCGATGACTCACTGCGATGGAAGGCGAAGCAGCGGCAACTTGTCGGCAGGCCACCAGACTGCCAATCGTTTGTCCGAGACAAGGGAGAATGCCGTGAGCGAGGGAAAAACGCAAAATGCGGATATCGGGGTCGACAGGCTCCTCCTCGATGGTCTCGTCTTACTGCTGCCCGCTTTGGTGTTGTTTGGCTATGTACTGGTTCGGCCGCAATTATTGGCTGACGGGGACACCGGTTGGCATGTTGCCACCGGGCAATGGATGCTCAGTCATCGCCAAGTGCCCAAGATGGATATCTTTTCCTACACGGTGCCGGATCACCCTTGGACTGCGCACGAATGGCTCGCCGATGTTCTTATGGGGGTTGGCTATTGGGCGGCGGGATGGTGGGGCATCTTGATATTATACGCGTTGGCGATGGCAGGGCTCGGCGCCATTCTGGCGTTTCACACCCGTCGGTGGCTCGAGCCAAGGGCTGCCACATTGCTGATTGCGTGGACGATTGCTGGTACCATGCCGTTTATTCTTGCCCGGCCGCACGTGCTTGCGTGGGTTCCGCTGGCATTGTGGACCGTATTGTTACTTCGCGCTCGCGACGCAGATCGCACACCACCGCTAATTGCGGTGGCGGTCATGGCAATCTGGGCAAATTTGCATGGAAGCTTCATCTTCGGGATTTTGCTGATCACGCCATTCGCTGCCGAAGCTTTTTTCTCTGCGCCGTCCAGTCGGCGTATGGAGGTTGTGCGGAACTGGACAATCTTTGTTGGCGCGGCGCTTCTTGCCTGTCTTGTCACCCCGTTTGGAATATCTGGCCTGCTATTCCCATTTCAGCTCATGGCAATGCCTGCATTGGGATCGGTCGCGGAATGGTTGCCAAGCGATTTCTCATCGTTAGGGATTTTTCAAATCCTATTGCTGGCTGGTTTGGCTGCCAGCCTATTGCTCGGTCTGCGGTTGCCGGCATGGCGAATGGCGATCGTAATCGGCATGTTGCATATGTCGCTATCGCACGTTCGGCATCAGGCAATCTTTGCAATTGTGACTGGCTTAATCGTGGCAGCACCCCTGGCAAAAGGCCTCGGGCTTCAGGGCCCCCGCTTCTCGCTTCGGAATGCAGTTATGGCTCACAGCCGTGATGCAGCCAAACTTGCGACTGTCGTGCTCTTCATTGCCATTGGGTTGGCAATTTACAGAATAAGCCAGTGCGATACTCGCTTCGACAGCGAGAACGTGCCTCTGACCGCGCTCTCTCATGTCACCCCTGGAATGCGTCAGACGCGCGCTTTCAATGAATATAGCTTCGGCGGATCGCTTGCGCTTGCCGGCATACCAGTATTCATTGATGGCAGGATCGACATGTATGGCGAAGATACTCTCCAGGAGTACTTGGATATCATCGGGTCGAAGGATGTAGGTAGTTGGCGCGCGGCGCAACGCCGATGGCAAATTGGGTGGACTATCTTGCCTCCCGACGCCCCGTTGACAGCAGTGCTGGACAGCGATCCAAAATGGCATCGGATATATGAGGATCGGTGGGCAGTGATGCACGCTGCTGACGGCATCGCCAGGTCAATGCATAATGATCAGTGATTACCTAATTTTTGCGCACTCCTCTTGTGTGGCAGATCGGCAACGCTATCTCTCGACTGTAACAGAAGGGTGATACACCGATGAATCTCGAAAAGTTCACCGACCGGGCCAAAGGCTTTCTGCAGGCTGCGCAGACGGTTGCTATCCGCATGAATCACCAGCGGATCTCGCCTTCGCATCTGCTGAAGGCGTTGCTGGACGATAGCGAGGGCATGGCTGCCCAGTTGATTCAGCGTGCCGGGGGCAATCCCGGTGTGGCGATTACCGAGGTCGATAACGCTCTGGCCAAGGTGCCGGCCGTCTCGGGCGGCGGGGCTCAGCAGACGCCTGGGCTCGATAACGATGCGGTTCGCGCACTCGACCAGGCCGAACAACTGGCTGAAAAGGCGGGCGACAGTTTCGTCCCGGTCCAGCGGGTTCTGCAGGCGCTTACGATGGCCGATAACGATGCGGGCAGAGCGCTGAAATCTGCTGGGGTCGATGTCAAATCACTGGAAGCGGCGATCCAGGACGTGACCAAGGGACGCGCTGCGCACAGTGCGGGCGCGGAGGAAAGTTACGACGCCATGAAGAAGTATGCGCGCGACCTCACGCAGGCGGCGCGCGACGGCAAGCTCGACCCGGTGATCGGCCGAGACGAGGAAATTCGTCGGACGGTCCAGATCCTCGCCCGCCGTACCAAGAACAACCCCGCTCTTATCGGCGAACCCGGAACGGGCAAGACTGCGATTGCCGAAGGCCTCGCCCTGCGTATCGCCAATGGCGACGTGCCCGACAGCCTTAAAGGCCGAACATTGATGGCGCTCGACCTGGGTGCATTGATTGCGGGCGCAAAATATCGCGGCGAATTCGAAGAGCGGCTGAAATCGGTGCTCGACGAGGTCAAAGGCGCCGAAGGGCAGATCATCCTGTTCATCGATGAAATGCACACGTTGATCGGCGCCGGCGCATCGGAAGGCAGCATGGATGCCGGCAACCTGCTCAAACCTGCGCTCTCGCGGGGCGAGTTGCACTGCATCGGTGCGACCACGCTCGACGAATACCAAAAGTATGTCGAGAAGGATCCCGCGCTCCAGCGGCGGTTCCAGCCGGTTTACATCGATGAGCCGAGCGTTGAAGACACGATCAGCATATTGCGCGGTATAAAGGACAAATACGAACTTCACCACGGCGTGCGGATTACCGACGGCGCAATCGTGGCAGCGGCGCAATTGTCAAACCGCTATATCCAGAACCGTTTCCTGCCAGACAAGGCGATCGACCTGATGGACGAGGCTGCCAGCCGCATTCGCATGGAGGTCGAAAGCAAGCCCGAAGAAATCGAGGGGCTCGACCGCCGGATCATCCAGCTGCGGATCGAAGAGCAGGCGTTGCAGAAGGAAACCGACGACGCTTCGAAGGACCGTCTCGAAAACCTGCGCAAGGAGCTGTCCGAACTCGAACAGCAGTCGAGCGAACTGACGACACGTTGGCAGAACGAACGCGACAAGATCCATGCAGAGGCGCGGATCAAGGAAGACCTCGACCAGGCGCGTATCGAACTCGAACAGGCACAACGCGGCGGCGATCTACAGAAGGCCGGCGAACTGCAGTATGGCAGGATTCCGGAACTGGAGAAGAAGCTCGCCGAAGCGTCCGGGCAGACCGACAACGCTCTGCTTAAGGAAGAGGTCACCGAAGACGATATCGCTGGGGTCGTCTCGCGCTGGACGGGCATCCCTGTCGATCGGATGATGGAAGGCGAGCGCGAGAAGCTGCTCGACATGGAAAACATCCTGTCGAAGCGGGTCATCGGGCAGTCCCAGGCGATCGATGCCGTATCGAAGGCCGTACGCCGCGCTCGCGCGGGCTTGCAGGACCCCGGGCGCCCGCTGGGCAGCTTCCTGTTTCTCGGCCCGACCGGCGTCGGCAAGACGGAGCTCACAAAGGCATTGGCGGGCTTCCTGTTCGACGACGACAGCGCCATGGTGCGCATCGACATGAGCGAATTCATGGAGAAGCATGCGGTCGCCCGTCTGATTGGCGCGCCTCCAGGCTACGTCGGCTATGAGGAAGGCGGCGTCCTGACCGAAGCCGTCCGTCGGCGACCGTACCAGGTGGTCCTGTTCGACGAAGTCGAAAAGGCGCACTCAGACGTGTTCAATGTGCTGCTGCAGGTTCTCGACGATGGACGCCTGACCGACGGGCAGGGCAGGGTGGTCGACTTTTCCAACACGCTCATCATCCTGACCAGCAATCTGGGCAGCCAGTACCTGGCGAATATGGATGACAATCAGAAAGTTGCGGATGTCGAACCGCAGGTGATGGATGTTGTACGTGGTCATTTCCGGCCCGAGTTTCTCAACCGGCTGGACGAGATCATCCTGTTCCATCGTTTGGCGCAAGAACACATGGCGCCAATCGTGGATATCCAGGTCGAGCGCGTGCAGAAGCTGCTCAGGGATCGCAAGGTCACGCTCGAGCTGAGCGAGGCGGCAAAGAAATGGCTCGGCCGTGTCGGCTACGACCCTGTTTACGGCGCCCGCCCGCTAAAGCGCGCCGTGCAGCGCTACGTTCAGGACCCGCTGGCCGACATGATCCTTTCGGGCAAGGTGCCGGACGGGTCGACCGTGCAGATTGACGAAGGGGATGGGGAACTGGAGATGGTGGTCGTCTAACGCTTCATCGTTTTCGAACGACACACAAAAGGGCCCCGGTTTCCCGGGGCCCTTTATTTTTACGCTAGGTATGTTCGGATTAGAAGTCGATCCGAGCGCCGGCGTAGAAGTAACGCCCGAACGTATCGTACGGATCACCTGCCCCAACGCCCAACTGACCAAACGGCGGCTTAGTATCGAACAGGTTGTCGACACCGACATACATGTTGAACGCGCGTTCTTCATCGACCGTGAAGTTCACGCGTACGTTATGATAGAACCTGTTCGGGAAGTACGGGTCATCGAACTGATCCACGTTCGCCGGATCGAGAGTGGTGAGCTCTCCCGGAGTACAGGCCCGTTCGGTAAACCCGGTTACACCCGATGTGGGGCAACGGCCCGTATACGGGAAAGCGTTCTCATATGCGCTCTTGGTCATCTTATCCAAGAAGCGCACCGACCAGGTCAAATCGACAGGACCGAAATCGTAGTTGGCGTTGAACGAGGCTGCCCAAGCAGGATCGCCCAGTTCGCTCTTTACGCGGTTCGGGACTTCACCATCGGTCGGATCTTCGTAGAAATTGAGATCCAGCAGATGGGTAGCAATCGCCCGAAGCGTCAAGCGGTGGTTGTTGTCGAACGTATGCGCATACTGAAGATCGAAATCGATACCGCGGGTTTCACGGCTAGCGAAGTTGATCCCGCTGGAAAGCACGGCAGGTTCGATGAACAGGCCGGTTGCCGGATCGCGCTGTACCGTAGCGCAAAAGACATTGTTCACACCGTTCGGGTTGTCATAGCAGTTGTTCAGGATCGTCTGGGCGCCCAGTACGGCAATCTGGTTCTCGATCTCGATATCGTAATAATCGACCGTGAACGTCAGGCCAGGGACAAACCGCGGCTGGAAGATTACCCCCAGCGTGAGCGACTTACCTTTTTCTTCCGTCAGTTCAGGGTTGCCGCCAGAAAGATAGCCGGTCGACGCCGAGCGAGCGAGGCAGTTCTGGAACGGTGTGCCCACCGCGCCATTGAATGCGGTTCCGTTACAAGCTTCAAACACAGCCTGATTTACAGTCGTCGGAACACCGGCCGCGGCGCAGTTGGCAGCGCGGTTCGGATTGTTCGTGATGTTCTGCGAATCGCACGGATCGGCCAACTGCGCGAAGTTTTCCGACGGAGTCGAGAAAAGGTCGCTCTGGGTCGGAGCACGAACCGAGGTCGCATAGCTGGCGCGGAAACGAATATCCGGTATTGGTGCGTAATAACCGTTCAGATTGTACGAAAACGTCGTGCCGACATTGGTGTTGTAATCGGACACGCGACCGGCTGCGCTGAAGGTCAACTCATCCGCAAACGGCATATTGGCTAGAACAGGAATGTTCAACTCACCGAATGCTTCCTTAACCGTGAACTTGGGCGGTGCGAACGGCTGGATGGCATTCAGGAACGTGCCGCCTGACTGAACGAGTTCATCATACGCACTGTAAGCAGTTTCTTCGCGATACTCGGCACCGATCGCAAAGCCTACCGGACCACCTGGAAGTTCGAAAAGCTGCGACAGGTCACCGGCAACCGATGCCAACGCTACGAACTGTTCAGCCCGTTCCTCGCGGGTCGTGGTGGTGTTGACAAAGTCGAGCGCCTCTCGGCTCGGCGCACCATTACCGAAAACGTTGATCGGTACGCAGTCCGGGCGATCATTGGTGGGATCGGCATCAGCGTTCACACCGCAGACGATCTGGCCGGCTGCGTTACGACGCGCATCGATGGCGAGAAGGAACCCGTCAAGGTTGCCCTGAGTGTCGAAAAGAACGAGGTTGTTCAGCGAATTCAGATTGGACTCGAAGCGACCGTAGTTCAACGACAGTTCGTAATTCCAGTCACCGTTGAAGGTACCCTCGACACCACCGACGATGCGGTAGGTTTCACGAGTTTGTAGTTCGCCGCGTCCGCCGAAGTCGACATTGAAACGTGAAATATTGAACGTTCTGCCATCCGGAGTTGCTCCACAGAAGCCTACCGCCGTTAACTGGCCGAATGCCTGTGGATTCAAGAACGGATTGTCGCAACGCAGATTTTGAATGGCATCGAACTGTTCTTGCGTGTTGGCTAGGTTCTTGAGCGAACCCTGGAAGAAGCTGGGCTGACCTTCCTGGAGTGCTTCAATGTGAACGTATTTCGCTTCGACAAACGGGCGAAACGCATCGCTGACGTCGTAGTGCGCGAGAAGGTTAATGTTGTACCGCTCGAGGCCTGCCGCCAACATACCTGTGTTGCGTAACGTTGAACCGGTGCCGCCGATAACGTTGCCGGTATAGCTGCCAAGCGGATCGTCCGGAACGTCGCGGAAGATGTTGCCGTTACGATCAAAACGCAATGCGCTTCGGTCAGCGAACACGCCCAGCGTGCCGCCATCTGAAATCGAATTGTTGCGAACCCCACAGAGTTCGCCGTTGTCGGTGATACCGTCCGTGCCGAAAGGTTCGCCAGCAGTGGGTTCGACCAGATTATACTGACAACGACCACTGTACGCGCCGGTCAGTTCGTCACGCTGATTGAAATACAGCGGATCGGTCTTCGCATATTCGGCAGCAACCGAGATATTGCCGCGACCGTCTCCGAAGTTCTTGCCGTAAACGCCGGCAATGAAGCGGCCAGCGCGGTCTCCGCGCTCGGAAATCCCGGCTTGGCCACGAAGAGAAAGACCTTCGAAATCGCGCTTCAGGACGAAGTTCACGACACCCGCCACAGCGTCAGAGCCGTAAACGGCCGAATTACCACCGGTAACGATATCGACGCGCTCGAGCAGATCGACGGGAATAGTGTTGGTGTCGACGAGATAATCGCCCGGTGAGGTCGTAACGTGCCGTTTGCCGTTGACCAGCACGAGAGTGCGACTGACGCCCAAGCCCCGGAGGTCGAGCAGGTTGAGCCCAGCCGTGCCGATAAAGCGAGTGGAGTTGCCTTGGCTGTAGGTCGTGCGCAGCGAGGGCAGATCGTTGAGCGCGTCACCGAGGGAAAGTTCACCCTGATTGGTAAGCTCACCTACGTTCACGGAAGTCACGGGGACCGGCGAATCAAGGTTTGGACGCGAAATGCGGCTGCCGGTTACCAGGATCATATCCCCGGCAGGCGCAGCGTCTTCAGCCTGCTCTTCCAAAACGTCGTCGCTCGGATCGGTATCGGTATCTTGCGCCAGCACTGGCGAGGCAAAAGCGAGAGCGGCGAGCCCTGCGCTGCTGAACAGTGCGGCCCGTCCACCAAAGGCGGAAAAGGTCTTTTTCATCTGATTTAGTCCCCTACTAGAACCGGAGGAACCGGCTCATAGGGGGGTTGAAGCAAGGACAGCCCTTTTGAGCAAGACATGGAGCGGCAGAATTAACGCAATTGTCGCAGTTGCATGGTCGCCGTATCAAAAATGTCACATTAGGCCGTGGCCAATTATCGTACCCTGCTTCCTTTCACGCCACTCTGGTCGCCAATCCGTAGATAATAAGCAGACAGGGCCCCGCTTTTGATTGTCAGCTTGTCACCCGCCTTCGGCTCGAGGAGGCGGCGTGGTACATCGGAGATTCGCCAAACTGCGCCTTCAGCCGTGCGGATCGTATAACCGGTGCCGTAAGTGCCGCTCACCGCTGCGATCGTCGTTTCGATCTCATTGATCTCTTCCTCTCTTTCGCCATCCCCTTTCCTAAATATCCCCAGATCGGGCAGGGAGAAGCCGAAGAGACCGCGGCGCGTTTTGCGGACAGCCTCGCGATCGACGACCCGAAGGTCTCCTGCCGCCTCTGCACTCAATATCTCATTTGCAGCGCGGTCGAAACACACCAACCGGGCAGACGAGTCGGTTTCGGCCTGACACGCTCTCAATGATTGCAGAAAGGGATTGTCAGCCTCGCTATCCTGAGCATTGGCCGGCACAGAGACAAGCGTAAGGGCAAGTGCCATTGCAGCAACGCCGCCTCTGGCTGCCGAAAGTTTCCATGCGGTGCGGTCATTGGTAGTCATTTGTTTTCTCCCTACCGTTTCGCCAGGCTCTAGCCCAAGACGGCGTTGCTCGGGAAGGCCGATTAGGGTTTTCTGAAAAGTCGTGATATCAAGGTATTGCAATTTGGAGGATCGCAAGATGAAGTTTGCCGCAGCATTTTCAGCCATCGCAATATCAATTGCAGCGCCTAATGCGCTTTTCGCACAGGATACCAATAAGGTTAGTAGCTCGACTGAGGAACTGACTGTTGGGTCGAACAAAGAGAAGGTAATTTGCAGACGTGATAAGGTTGTTGGCTCGCGTCTGAAGTCTGAACGCATTTGCAAGACGGCCCAAGAGTGGCAACGCGAGAGGCAACTGCAGCGTGAGCATGTCGAACGCGGACAGAACCAACGTACTGCTTCCGCCGGCGGTTAACCCTTCGGATATATGGGTTATGTGTTGGCATAGCCCATTTTATCTACCCAAGGTTTCAGGATTGGCATTACCGGCCGTAACTGCTCATTATATCGTTTCCACCGTCCTGTAGCACGGGTATAGAGCTCTTCGGCTATTTGCGAATAGCTGGCCGTACGAACTCTACCACGCTGACGCGCTGTTTCGGTATGGGCCAGAAGCCGGTCATCCCATTCGAGACCGAGCCAATCGATCAGAGGCTCGAGTTCTTTGCGAGGATTTTCAACAAGCCTCTCGTATCGTACCGACATCCAGTCGATCGGAAAAAGTTCGATGGCTCGCGTCCATGACGAGAAAGCTGCATCATAGGTTTGCGCCGCTTCCTCGAGGTTCGTGAAGCTGCGCATTGCGTGGTTGAGATTGAAATTTGCCATGAAGGTGCTGAGCACGACGTCATATGGGTGGCGTTCAGCCAGAATGATGCGAGCATTTGGGAATAAACGATGGATAGCGGGCAAACGAACCATGTTCAGCGGATGCTTGTCGACGATCCATTTATCTGTGTCCGCGCCAAACCGGCGGGCGTCCGCAAAATAGTTCTGACGCAGTTCGGCTATGGTCGAAGCTTCCAAATGACCCGGATGACGATCGCCCATGTTGCGGACTACACTGGCCATCATGGGGCGTTCCTCCAAAACTGAAAGCTCTTCAATTCCCATTAGCATGGTGTCGAGAAGCGTGGTGCCCGAACGCGGGAAACCAACTATAAAGATGGGATCTCGCAATCCGTCTTCTACGCCGGCAATCTCTGTGAAGTTCTCAGCCCAGTCCGATGTCCAATTCTCAAGTTCGGCTTGAACCTTCTGCCGGAAGCTGGGGCCCGTAGGAGGAGGGTAAGCTTTGAGTGATTCCGCATTCATGCGAGCGAATGCATCGAAAGCCGCAGACGAATTGCCCAAACGATCTTCGATCCCGGCAATGAGGTGAAAGCGAGCGATGGGATGAACGGTCTCCGGAATCGCGGCGGCATGCCGTGCTGCTTCGTCAAATCGACCATCGCGACGAGCTTTCCAGGCCCTGAGAAACTCTGCTTCAGCCGGAGCGTCCGCCGTAATGTCGGCCTCTACCAACTCCGCCAGATCTTCGAGAAGATTAAGCGATTCGTAAATCAAACCGAGTTCGATCTGCGCGGGGCCAAAGTCTGACGACAGTTCGATGGCTCTCTTTAGTGTGGTGATCGCAGAATCGAAATCTTCGACGCGGGCATAGGCAATCCCGAGTTCCGTTAGGACAAACGGGTCGTCCGGGGCGATTTCGCGTGCATCCGTCAGGACCTTTAAATGGGGCTCGCGGCGGTCGGCGTGGCGCAAGACCTCTGCTAGATTGAGATAAATCGGGATGTCGGCAGGAGCCAGGGTGATCGCGCGTTCAAATGCCGAAATCGCTTCCTCGACTTCGCCCAGGTTTGCCAGCACATTACCGAGATTGTTATGCGCTGCGAGATCGTTCTCATCTGCCTCGACGCATCGACGGTATGCAGCAGCTGCTTCTGCCAAGTGACCTTTTTTCTGAAGCACGAACGCTTCCACGCGCGTTAACCGCGGATCGCTCTGATCCTTTGAGAGGGCAAGCGCAGCGTCGAGATCCCCCGTGGATACCAGCGCGTTAGCCAAGTTGACTCTTGTGGCGATATCGCCTGGGTCGATCTTCAGCAATTGCTCGAGGTGCGGAATCGCTCTGTCGTGATCTTCCAGCCTTTGTGCAGCCATCGCAGCGACCGCGTGCCACGGACCTTCTTCGCCAACTGGCCTGGGGCCGCGATCGATAAGGGACAGGACACCGTCATTGTCACCTTGGCGAAGCTTCATCATCACTGCCATCATTTGCGAAGACGGCTGTCGCCTGGTTTGGGTCATCCTGCTTTACTCTGTCTTGGGCGAGCAACGTCGAACGCCACACTCATGCGTTCGCCGCTCGGGAAGGGCCGCGTACCATGCCACATGGTGGAGGGGAACAGTATCAATTGCCCAACTTTCGGCTCGACGAGCTTGTATGGCGCAAGCGAAGGCGCAAGTTCGCGGCATTCTCCGAGGGCAAGCCAACCGTCATGCTGATCAGCGGTGGTCGATTTCGGGGGTAACGCGACATAAAAAGCGGAGCTTAGCCAACCTTGGCTGTGAACATGATCCACATGATGCCCAGCCTGACTCAATCGGACTGACCAAGAACCCGAAATTCGCCGTGGCTCACGATTTTTCAGTAAGGTTGGGTGATTGGCTTGGAAGGCCGGGAGCTGCCGAACATGTTCGTCGACGGCTGCCATCAAAGCGCGGCGCAAGCGGCGAAACACTGGCTCTGTCCGGAGGAGAAGATTGCCATCCGTTTGCGTGCCGCCCCGAACTGACTGGTCGAGCGGTTCGGCCTTGCTTACGTGTAGTTCGCGCAGTCGCTTTGCGAGACCGTTCATGTCGCCAAACTTTTTCGCGATGTTGTAGGTCCCTATCAGCCTCGGATCTCCTTCCAGCCACTGCCAGCGCTCGTCATTCAACAGACGCCAGGCAAGCGACAGATAAGGCCAGAGCATGTGATCGCGGTCCATGCCGACTAGAGGTTCAAGCAGTGATGCGGCTTCTCGAGGGCGCGAGGCCCTTATCAAATGTCGCGCATAGAGCGACGCATCTTCGATATTCGTTGCTAGATTGCGTTTGCTAAAATTCGCATCCGCCTCGGCGATCCAACCCAGTTCAGATTGAATATGGCCGGAAAGGATCACTAGCCAATCTTCCTCTCCGAAGTTCGCAGCTGCTTCGGCAACTGTTGCCGAAGCGAGCTCAAGGTCACGCGCTTCCAGGGAGAGAGTGATGAATAAACGTGTGAGTTCGCGGGACTGCCGCAGTTCAGTACTTTTTTGAGCAAGCCGATGAAGCGGCGGGAGGCCCATCTGACCGCGCAAATGGGCCAAGTCGCGTTGCCCCTCTGACCAAAGCGGGTTTGCGTCAGTTATTCGCTCCAGAAGGGCAATCGCTTCTGAGGAGCGGCCTTCGTGAAAAAGGGCTGATGCCAACCCTTGAAGAACGGTTCCGTCTTGCGGTGCAAGTTGGCTGGCTCGCTCAAATAGGGATATCGCAGGATTACCGGCCTCCAAGGCAGCTCGAGCATATGAATGCGCCATCAGCGCATTGCTGGGCGATATCCGACAGGCGTCGCTGAACGCAGATAACGCAATATCGCTATCCCCGCAGGCGCGAGCGGCCAGGCCTAACAGCTGATGCATGCGTGGGTCGTTCGCAAAATTCTTCGAGAGTTTTTGAGCAATCGGCAGCAACAGTTCGGGGAAGTCTGCCTTCAATAAACGAACGCCGGTGGAGAAGGCCGCGTCTGGGTCGGACTTTGGAAATCGGCTGACGATATCCATTGCTTCCTGCCTGGTCATCGCACGTGCTTCCTAAGCCCAAAAGAAAATGGCGGACCCGAAGGCCCGCCATTCCTTTTCTAGATGTCGGTACGCTTAGAAATCAAGCGTAACGCCTGCGTAGATGTAACGTCCCAGGGCATCATACACCTGCGAGAAAGTGTTGCCGTTACAGAAACCAGCTGGGCAGGCCTGCTGACCGGTAAGCGGCGGCGACTTGTCGAGGATGTTGTTCGCACCAAGACGGAAGTTGTAGTTGTCGCCAACTTCGAAGGTGAACGCCAAGTCGAAGTAGTTCTGAGCATCGAACCCAGCGATGCCCGGAGGCGTCGTTGCGCTCAGGTTGTCCAGATCGACAGCTCCGAAGTGCCTCCAGCGAACCGAAGCGCCTACACCGTTGGTGAAATCGAACCCAACGCGGGCCTGATGGCGCCATTCCGGGGTCGGCGTACCGCAGATGTTGCCGTACAGACCAACGCATTCGGTGTCTTCGAGACCGGGCACGCCCGGATTGAACCGGTTCGAATCCAGCCAGGTGCCAACGAACGAGAACGACAGACGACCAGCGCTACCGATCTGACGGTTATAACCGGCCTGAACGTCGATGCCCGAAGTGGCGAGCTTACCAATGTTCTGCGAAAGGTCTTCCACATAACCGTTCGACGAGCGCCATAGTGATCCCGAACCGTCACGAACTACCAGTCCGCAGAAGAACGGGTCAGCAGTGTCGCGGTCGCACTGTTCAAGGATCGTGTCGGCACCGATGCCCTGGATCGCGCCTTCAACCTTGATGTTGAAGTAGTCGACCGAGGCACTGAAACCTGGCAGGAAGGTCGGCTCGACGACCACACCAACGGTGTAGGTATCAGCGATTTCCGGAACGAGGTCAGGGTTACCGCCGATCAAGCCATTGTACTGGCTCGCCGGGTTCGGAGCAACAACATCACCAACCTCAAGACCGCTTGCGAGACAGCCGATGTCGCCTGCCGCGATCGGAGCGCCCGAGCACGGGTCAGTCGAACCGTCGAGGGCGACGCGCTGCGGAGCGAAGAGATCCTGCACAGTCGGTGCACGCACCGCACGGTTGTAACCGCCTCGGAAACGGATGTCCGGGATCGGCGCCAGTTCACCTTCGATCTTGTACGTATCGGTCGATGCACCGGTGCTGTAGTCGGAATAACGATAGCCACCGGTTACCGAGAATTCCGACAGCCAGCTGTCCTGAACGATCGGCAGACGAACTTCGGTGAAGAATTCCTTTACGTCGAACGATCCGGAAACGGGAAGCGTCGGTGCACCTTGGCCAGCGAGATCGCCAGTCTGGAAGGAAATGTCGGACTGGAAGTCGAGCTTTTCCTTGCGATACTCCGCACCCAAAACAATGCCAACGCCTTCCGATGCCCACGGCGACTGAATGCCGTAGTTTCCAAGAGCACCCGACACATAGGCCGACGCAACCTGCTCGCTGACGATACCGCGCGAGAAGCCCGGGACTGCCAGATAGTTGATTGCAGCTGCCGACGGACCCGACGTGCCAGGCGAGAAGATGTCGTACGGTACGCAGTTCGGATCCGTTCCATCAACGACCGAACGACAAACTGCATTGCCAGCCCCATCATCCACGACATCGAGAGCGCGCTGGAGGCGCGACACCGAGAAATCGTTCAGATAGGTCTGAGCGAAATTGGTCCGCCCGTAGAGGTAATAGGCGTCATACGACCATACCGGATCGAGATCACCACGCAGACCAAGGACGGCGCGGTAGCTCGTGTGCTGGAGATCGTCCTGACGCGGGCCACCTTCGACGTTACGACGCAGGATCTGTGCCGCACCGCGCTGGTAGGCAGTGCCAGTCGCGTCCACGAACGTGAACGGCGCTTCACCCGTATTGCCAACGACGTCGAACGCACGGTCCGGATCGGGGCTGACGAGCAGGTTTTCGGTGTCGCAGAATACACCTAGTTGCTCGGCCGAAAGAAGCGGATTGTCGCAGTTGATCGATGTCGTGTTGCCGAAGTTACCGGATTCAGCGATCTGCGCTACCGTACGGTCATCCATGAACATGAATTCCATGTACGGATGCAGGGCGGGCGAGATTTCGTAATCTGCAAACACGCCTGCCGTGTAACGTTCGTCCGGACGCTGATAATAGTTGCGCGGAGCGAAGTTATAGGCGGTCGTGCCGGGAAGCAGCGTGCGGTTCGGACCGAACTGACCGGCTGTGGACGTGAAGTCCGGATCGCCAGGAAGACCCGTAGGGCTGTCGAAATAGAACACGCTGCCGTTCGGCGATGTTGCCGAGCCACCACAGGTGTAGCCACCGGCTGCCGCACCGGACAAGGCGCAAGCGGAATAGTCGCGCTTGTTCTGCGTGATCGGGTTGATCTTACGGTAGCCGACATAACCCATCGCATGGCCCCGACCATCGTCGAAGCTCGAGCCAAAAGCCAGAGTTGCGTCGAAGGTGCCGCCGTCAGCGCCCATGCCGCGCGGATAGGGGAAGCCGCGTGCGTCAAGCGCATTCGTGACGTCCGTACCGGCCCGGTTGTTGTGGTTATAGAACGAATATTGCGTATCGAATTTGAAGCCTTCGAATTCGGTATCGAGAACGAAGTTCACAACGCCGGCAACAGCATCCGCACCGTAAACCGATGATGCACCACCGGTAAGCACGTCTACGCGCTGGATCATTGCAGCCGGGATGACGTTGATGTCGGCAGCCGACGTAGACGGGTCACCCGGGACGAGGCGACGGCCGTTGACGAGAACGAGCGTACGCTCCGAGCCAAGGCCGCGAAGGTTCAGCGTTGCGGTACCGGTCGAGCCGTTCGAAACCGTTGAACCCTGGCCGGCGAAAACCTGCGGCAACGAGTTAACGAGGTCTTCCACGCGGGTGGTACCCGTCTGGGCGACTTCAGCAGCGCCAACTACGGTAACCGGGCTAGCCGACTCGAGGTTGGGCTGCTTGATGCGGGTGCCGGTGACGAGAATCTGGTTTCCAGCTGCACCGTCTCCGGTAACTTCGGCGCCTTCGACCGGACCGACGACCGTCTGATCGTCGCTGTCCTGAGCCATCGCCGGCTGCGCAAGAAGCGCAAGACCGAGAACGGCGGGTGCCGCACTGGCTTTGAAATAGGTTTGGAGTTTCACTCTGATAATCCCTCTATTGATCGACCGACCCCTGAGTGTCGGATCTCCAAGGAACCCCTGCGAGGAAATTAGAACACGTCAGAGCAGCGCTCCTACGTATATCCACTCCCTCCAGCGGATTGCGCCATGTGCCTTTATGGTCGCGCCGAATGCAAAGGTTTTGTTACATTCAGGGCGGTTTGGCGCCAAGGGTGTGACGCCGATGTCACACACGGTCCAATGGGCGTTTTGGTCGAAAATTTCGCCGAAATAAGCCGTTGCGCAAGACTCGATAAGTCGACCGGTGCGCCGGTTGACGTTCACGTAAGGCGGCCCTAGGAAACCGGTTCCTAATCGAAACCTAACGCTGTTACAGTTGTATGACGAGAGGATGACAATGCCCCAAGCCTATATAGTCGAAGCCGTCCGTACCGCCGGGGGGCGCCGCGGGGGTCGTCTTGCCGGGGTGCACCCGGTTGATCTCGCTGCGAAATCGCTGGACGCGATCATGGAGCGCAGCGGTCTCGAGGCCACGGCCATCGACGATGTGGTGATGGGCTGCGTCAGCCAGGGCGGCGAGCAGGCGATGCAGGTTGGGCGCAACGCGGTGCTCGCGTCAAAGCATCTGGGCGAGGGTGTTCCTGCGGTCACGATCGATCGCCAGTGCGGCTCCAGCCAGCAGGCGATCCAGTTCGCCGCGCAGGCGGTGATGAGCGGTACGCAGGATGTCGTGATCGCAGCAGGCGTCGAAAGCATGAGCCGGGTGCCAATGGGTTCGACCGCCATGTTCCACATGAAAGAGGGTCTGGGTAACTACAAGTCGCCGGGTCTGGAGGAGAAATATCCCGGCATCCAGTGGAGCCAGTTCATGGGTGCCGAGATGATTGCGCAGAAGCACGGGTTTTCGAAGGACGATCTTGATCGCTTCGCCTTCGCCAGTCACCAGAAAGCGATTGAGGCCACCAAGTCGGGCGCGTTCGACCGGGAAATCGTGGGTGTCGAGATCGATACGGCCGAGGGCGAGGAATGCCACACGGTCGATGAGGGCATCCGCTTCGATGCGACGCTCGATGGCATCGCGGGCGTCAAACTGCTCAGCCCCGAGGGTAGGATTACCGCTGCCACCAGCAGCCAGATATGCGATGGCTCCAGTGCGGTTCTCGTCGTGTCGGAACAGGCACTGAAGGACTACGGCCTGACGCCCATGGCGCGGATTCACAACCTTACAGTCACTGCCGGCGACCCTGTCATCATGCTCGAAGAACCGCTGTTTGCCACCGACCGCGCCCTTCAGCGCGCCGGTATGAAGATCGGCGACATCGATCTCTACGAGGTGAACGAAGCATTCGCCCCTGTCCCGCTCGCCTGGCTTAAGCATACCGGAGCCGATCCGGACAAGCTCAACGTCAATGGCGGTGCGATTGCGCTGGGCCATCCGCTAGGGGCGTCTGGCACGAAATTGATGGCCACGCTCGTTCATGCGCTGAAAGCGCGGGGAAAGAAGTATGGCCTGCAGACGATGTGTGAAGGTGGCGGCGTTGCCAATGTCACTATCGTCGAGGCGCTTTGACGAAGCGCGCCAATCCGGCCAAAGCCGGAAAGCGAAATTCAGTTTCGAACCCGTGCGAGAATGATACCGGCCATGGCCGGATCCTATAGAGTGATTGAGAGGAATATTCATGGAAGTCAGTAGCAATACCCCCGCAGTCGTCACCGGTGGGGCCTCCGGCCTCGGCGAAGCTACCGCCCGCGCAATTGCCGCGAAGGGGGCGAAGGTCGCCATCTTCGACATGAACGAGGAAAAGGGCGAGGCGGTTGCCAAGGACATCGGTGGCATCTTCTGCAAGGTCAATGTCACCAGCGATGAAGATGTCGATGCGGGTTTTGCCAGGGCGCGCGAGGCGCACGGCCAGGAACGCATCCTCGTCAATTGCGCCGGTATCGGTAACGCGATCAAGACCGCCAAGCGCGACAAGCAGAGTGGCGAGATAAGCCATTTCCCTCTGTCTGCCTTCGATTTCGTGATTCAGGTGAACCTCGTCGGCACGTTCCGCTGCATCGCCAAGTCGGCAGCGGGCATGATGACGCTCGATCCGCTGTCGGAAGACGGTGATCGCGGGGCCATCGTGAACACCGCATCGGTCGCAGGTGAAGACGGCCAGATGGGTCAGGCCGCCTATTCCGCGTCGAAGGGCGGTGTCATCGGCATGACCCTGCCGATCGCACGCGACCTGATGAGCGAGGGTATTCGTGTGAACACGATCCTGCCTGGCATCTTCAATACCCCGCTGATGAACGCGGCTCCGCCGCAGGTGAAGGAAGCGCTGGCGGCCAGCGTCCCGTTCCCCAAGCGGCTCGGCAATCCCGACGAATATGCCCGGCTGGCCATGACCATGATCGAATGCGGCTATTTCAACGGCGAAGACGTCCGCCTCGATGGTGCGATCCGGATGGCGCCGCGGTGATCCGCGCCATCGGACTTTCCTACTCGCCCGATCTCTGATTGGGTTCAACTGATGATGGTCCGCCGTTCCTCTTTCGCGTGCTTCGGCAGCGATTTCGGGAACGGCGGATTTTTTGCGCCTGGACTGTGTAACATGCGGTCCATGTGTTCTGTGACGACGACGAACGGAGCGCCGAATCGATGACCGAATTCACCCAGATCAAGCTCGATACTGCCGACGGTATCGCCACCCTCACGCTCTCCCGCCCGGAAAAGATGAACGCCTTCACCGGCGTCATGATGCAGGAGATGATCGATGCCATCGACATCACCGATGCTGACGACAGCGTGCGCGCCGTTATCGTGACGGGCGAGGGTGAACGTGCATTTTGCGCCGGTGCCGACCTGACGCCTGACGAAGGTGCGGGCAATGTATTCGCGCGTCATGATCCGGTCGACGATCTGTCGGATACCCGCGTGCGCGACGGCGGCGGCCGCCTGGTCCTGCGCCTTTTCAATTCGCAAAAGCCCCTGATCGGTGCCTGCAATGGCGTCGCGGTGGGCGTCGGCGCGACCATGCAACTGCCGTTCGACATGCGACTTTGCAGCGACAATGCACGCTTCGGCTTTGTCTTTGCACGGCGCGGGATTACGCCGGAAGCCTGTTCGAGCTGGTTCCTGCCGCGGCTCGTGGGCATGCAGACGGCGCTGGAATGGTGCATGACCGGGCGTATCTTCGATGCCGGGGAAGCGCGTGAGCGCGGCCTTGTCCGGTCGGTACATCCCCAGGGCGAACTGATGGATGCGGCGGTGGGCCTGGCGCGCGAGATCGCCGACAACACGTCCGCCGTGTCTGTCGCCATGACGCGGGCGATGCTGTGGCGACTTTCCGCGACGGACCATCCCATGATGGCCCACCGGATCGACAGCCGCTCGATCTACCGGCTCGGCAAGAGCGAGGATAGCAAGGAAGGTGTCCGCAGCTTCCTCGAAAAGCGCCCGCCTGCCTATCCTGACACGGTCAGCGAAAACATGCCCGACTTCTACCCGTGGTGGGACGAACCCGGCTACGAATAGTTTCGCTTGAGACGGTCACAGTCGTAACGGCCTTGCCAAGGCGAACGCGGGAACCCAAGGTCGCCGGCATGTCGAAACACCAGCCTGCCCAGCGCCTTGCAGAGTTCCTGCCTTATCAATTGTCCATCGCTTCGAATGCCGTATCGACGCGCATCGCGGAACAATATCGCAAACGGTTTGCGCTGAAGACGACCGAGTGGCGCATCATGGCGGTGCTGGGTGATCATGGCGCGCTGACCCAGCGCGAGCTTTCGCAGCAGACGCTCATGGACAAGGTGCCGGTCAATCGAGCGTGCAAGCGGCTGGAACAGCGCGGTCTCGCCCAGCGCTCGCCAAACGCCAGCGATGGCCGCTCGCATCTGCTCGAACTGACCAGTGAAGGGCGGGCCGTGCACGCCGGCATCATGCCGTTGGCTTTGAAAATCGAGGAGGAGCTGTTTTCCGTGCTGAGCGAGCAAGAGCGAGTGGATTTGCTCGATATGCTCGGGCGCGTGCGCGACCAGGCCGGAGACTTCGACGCGGAAAGCCTGGCCGACTAAGGCAGTCGACCGGGCTTTCAGATCAGTTACGCGTTGACCGGCTAGCCAATGCCGCCGCTGAAAGCGTCGGCAATCGAACAAGCCGCCGGGCCGAGAATGACGATAAACAGCACCGGCAGAATGAACATGATCAGCGGTACGGTCATGATGGCAGGAAGGCGCGCGGCCTTCTCTTCTGCGCGCATCATACGTTCGTTGCGGAACTCGGCCGACAAGACACGCAGCGCGGAGGCCAGCGGTGTACCATAGCGCTCTGTCTGGATCATGGTCGTGACCACGCCCTTCACAGCGTCGAGGTTCACGCGATAGGCGAGGTTGTCGAAGGCCTTCTTTCGTTCGTTGAGGAAGGATAATTCGATCGCGGTCAGCGTAAACTCTTCGCCGAGTTCGGGATAGGCGCGGCCAAGTTCGCGAGCGACGCGGTTGAATGCCGCATCGACGGTAAGCCCGGCTTCGGCACAGATAACCAGTAGGTCGAGCGCGTCGGGCAGGCCTTTGCGAATGGCGTCTTCGCGTTTCTTCGCGATGTTGCTGAGATAGATTTCGGGGCCCTTGTAACCCAGGAAAAGGGCCAGGCCGAGCGCTGCGACGCGCTTCATCTGCCAGTCGGGATAGACCTCAACCAGGTAGAGCATGACAAAGGCAAAACCGCCCAGCAGGATCGGAAGAACGGCACGCAGGCCGATGACGACGATCGCCAGTTCCTTGTTGCGGATCCCGGCATGGGCGAGTTTCTGCTGTACGCTTTCGATCTGGCTTTGCTGCAGCACCTTCATGCTGCCAAGCGTGTCCTTAATTCTCTCGGTCGTGTCCGTCTTGCGAACCAGGCTTTGCCGTTTCTTGGCGCTCGACGTGACGAGGCCCATCTTGAGTTCTTCGCGACGACCCTCGAGGGCTCTGACCCGCTTGGCCATCGGATCCTTGATGGTCACCGCGGTGTAGATCGCAAAGACGACTGCTGCGGCAGCTATGCCGACAAGGATCGAGCCGACGACATAGACGTCGAAGCCGAGGAGGGTGGGGCCGGTCACGGGGTCCATTGCTCTAGTCTTTCCTCAACTCAGATTTCGAAACTGACCATCTTGGCCATGATGAAGCCACCGATACTCATCCATACGAGGCCGCCCAGTCCGGTGACGATCAGGCGATCGTCTTCGAAGAAGCCGCCGATATATGTTGGATTCACCCAGTAGATCAGCACGAAGACGATGAAGGGCAGCGATCCGACAATGTAGGCAGACGCCTTGGATTCAGAGCTCATCGCCTTGATCTTCAGCTTCATCTGCGCGCGCTTGCGCAGCACGTCCGAGAGGTTGGAAAGCGTTTCTGCAAGGTTACCGCCGGTTTCGCGCTGAATGGCGAGGGTAATGCAGAAGAAATTGAACTCCGCAATGCCCAGGCGATCGGCGGTCGCCTGCAGCGATTCCTCCATCGTCCGGCCGATTTTGGTCCGTTCGACGATGCCCTTAAACTCTTCACCCACCGGACCTGGCACTTCCTGTGCGACAACCGAAAGCGTTTCGGTGACGGGCAGGCCCGAGCGCAGGCCGCGAACCAGCAGTTCGATGGCATCGGGGAACTTCTTGTTGAAGTTGTTGGTCCGCTTCTTGATTGCGCGATTGACGATGAAATGGGGAAGCCCTGCACCGACCAGTATCCCCACACCGAGTGAAAGCGGCAAGGACCCGCTCCGCAAGAAAAGTAGCAGGGCGACCACAAATCCCAGGCCAAGCGAGGCGTAGGCATATTGGCTAAGCGTCCAGCCCTTGCCGGTGCGGTCAAGGCGGTTGGCCAGCGCTTCGATGCGCGACCCTGACCCGGCTACTTTATAGGCCGTTGGGCGGCGGGCAGCGATGGCCTTCTTCAGCTGCGATTCGACCTTGGTATCCGTGCTGTCCGAATGGCGGTATCGCACCTGCTGCAAACGCCGTTGGCTGGCCTTTCCTGCGTCAGGGCCGGAGAACAGAACATAGCCGATCGCCAGTAGGGCGAGGATACCCCCTGCCATCAATGTCAGCTGGATTATGTTCATGCCAAACTCCGTCCAAACCTAATGCGCGCGAGCCAAAAACTGCGCGTCGTTACTGCACGGGTTCCTTGACCCGCGTGTCTTTCTTCTTCGCCAGAAGGCTCTTGAGATCGAGATTGCCGAGAAGTGATTTCTTGGCGCCGCCGCCGTTGCCGGCCCCTGCGATATTCTCGTCGCCGGCACCAATGACCTGGGCGGAAAGCTGCTTGATCGCGGCCGTCGCTTTCGATCCATTGTTCGCATCGACGAACGTCTTGCCCAGTTTCGCGGCATTGGCAGCGGCTTTCTGGTCGAAGGGCACCATCACGTCGATTTTGCGTTCGATCGACGCTTCGAAGTCGGCCTTGCTGATTTCGGCGACACCCGGCTGAACTTTGTTGGCGACGATCACGACCTGCGAATGCGGTGCGTTGTTCTTGAGCCACGAAAGGATGCGGATCGTATCGCGTGCCGACGCGAGTGACATTTCCGTTGCCAGAACGACGACGTTCACGTCGTTGAGCAGGTGCGGGAAATTGATCATCATGTTGCGCGGCATGTCGAGCACCGTCATTTCGAACGTGTGCTTGAATTCTTCCTGCAGTTGCATGAAGGCCGAGCCATCCGTCATGAGCGGCTGGTTGATCGGAGCTTCTGCGGAGAGAATGGCCAGATTGTCATTCGCCCGGATCATGGCGCGTTCAATGAACAGCCCATCGATACGACTGGGATTGTCGATCGCATCGGTCAGGCCGCGTCCCGGCTCGAGATCAAGCGTAAGCGCACCGGTGCCGAAGTGGACGTCCAGATCGAGCAACGCTGTCGGCATGCGCTTTTCGGACGAGAAGATCCAGGCAAGCGATGTTACGATTGTCGATGCGCCGACGCCGCCGCGTGTGCCGATGACGGCAGTGGAAACGTGGTGCTTCACACCTTCTTCTTCGCCACCGCGCGGAGCCATGAAGACGGCCTGCGCCTGGTTGAGGGAATCCCGCAGCATGCCGGCGGATAGCGGCTTGAGCAGGTAGTCATGAATGCCGCTGGCGAGCAGATCCCGATACAGACGGACATCGTTGACCTGTCCGATTGCGATAACGACGGTTCCCGGCTCGCAGACTTCTGCAAGCGCATTGATGTCGTTCAGCGGGTCGCCACTTTCGGAAAGATCGACCATCAGGATGTTCGGGCTGGCCGATACCGACAGGGACTGGATTGCGTTGCGCAGTCCACCCTTGTTGCATTTTTCAGGTTGCCAGCCGAGTTCGATCACCACCGGACGAAGGACGTCGAGGGCGTTTTCATCACAGATATAGGCCGCAAAAGGATCGCGGTTTCCGGCCAGACCGGGTTTCAGTGAAGCGCTCATGGCTGGTTAGCCTCCTTCTTGGGTGTTGACTTCGGCCAGTCCGCCGGTTGCTCCGGTCGGCGCAAGGTCGCGATACGCCTTGATGGCTTTGGTAGAGGTGCTGACGACCGTTTCGCCGGTGCCTTTCTGGCCCGTGATGAGGTCTTCCGGATTGGCGACCATTGCCGCCAGATTACCGTTCACAGCGCAGCCATAACCCGGTGATGTCGCATTCGTCGGGTTGTGTTCGCCATTGGCCGACCAGTCAGGGCATCCCGGAACACTGGCGGTCGAGCGGGTCACGACAATTCTGGCCTGACCAGGGTTCACATACCCTGCCGTCACGGGTGCTTCTTCGCTGATCAGCACGCCGTGCCGACCCGCAAGCGCCGCCAAGTCACGCTTCACAGCCGGGTTGACGCTCGGATCGTCGATCGAGACGCGGTCGCCGTAACCCAAATTCATCGCATCGAACCAGTCGGCGATGCGCTGCTGCTCGCTAACCGCCAGGCCATCGCCACCGGTGCTGGCATCGAGAGTGAAATTGGTGCGTTCGACTACCGGTTGGTGCACGCTGTACAGTGTGCGATTTTCAGTCCCCATGCCCCCGCATGCGCCGAGCACGAGGCTGAGCGAGACGGCCAGAGATCCGGCGAGCTTGCGATTGATTGCCTTTGCCATTGTACTCGTCTCCCTTAGTCGAAGCTGAAGCCGGGCTTGGCCGACGCCGTGCGTTCATTGCGGCGCGCATCGGGCTGGAGGGCCGCCTGCGGTTCGCCATTGTTCAAAGGCTGGCCGCCAGAAATGCTGGGCTCGCCCGGCGCGGTTTCGACCGCCCGCGGCTCCGGCCGTTCACCGCCCGAAACGCCATCGCTCTGCTGGAAGCCGAGCAAACGCTGAAATTCGTCCGGTTTGCGGAAGCCATCGGTCGGCAAATGGATGTCGTTCGCATCGACGGGCTTCACGAGATACGGTGTCACCACGATCACCAGTTCGGTTTCGCCTTTGCGATAGGTGGTCGAACGGAACAGGTTGCCAAGGATCGGGATGTTACCGAGGCCCGGGGCCTTGTCGATCGTGTTCGTGGCATTGTTGGACAACAGGCCCGCAATCATGAAGCTCTGGCCCGAGCCAAGTTCCACCGTCGTTTCTGCACGCCGCGTTACGAGTGCCGGGATCTGGAAGCCTTCGAAGACAACAGCGCCTTGGCTGGAAAGCTCCGATACTTCCGGACGTACCCGCATCGAGATGCGCCCATTGGCGAGCACGGTGGGCGTATAGGCGAGGCTTACGCCGTAGTTCTTGTACTCGATGGTGGTAGTGCCGAGACCCTGACTAAGGGGGATCGGAAACTCGCCACCCGCGAGGAATTCTGCCGTTTCGCCGGAAAGAGCGGTCAGGTTTGGCTGCGAGAGCGTGGTCACGAGCCCTTCGTTTTCAGCGAGGTCCAGCGCGGCTCCAATGTCGAGCCCAAGAAATCTTCCCATCGCACCGAGCGTGGTGCCCGGGGAAACTCCCCCAATCCGAGTGCCTTCTGCTTGTACAAGCTTGGTCGGATCTGCCGGATCAGGGAGCAGTCCAATCGGTGTGTTCCCCACACCGAGAGCGGGAAGCCGTCCACCATTGATGAAACCACTGCGCCCCTGACCGACGCCGAACTGAAAGCCTCCCGTGCTGTCGATGCTGGTCAAGTTGACCCCAATCGCACGTACGAAGCTGCGACTGACTTCGGCAATACGCACTTGCAGATTGACCTGCAGCGGCGTCGCCATCCGCAAGCGGCTGATGACATTCGATTCCGTGCCGACGAAGGCTTCGACAAGACGCTGCGCTTCTTCGGCATCTTCCGGGGCGGCGACCGTCCCGGTTAGAAGAATGACATTCGACCCCATGGTAGCGACCGAAATGTTGGCTTCCGGCATGGCGAGGGCGAGTAGCTGGTCGATACTGCCGATATTCGACCCGACGCGGACATTGGCGGACCACACGATATCGCCGGCATTATTGCTAGCGTAGATCGTCGTTTCGCCACCGGCCTTGCCGAAGACGTAGAGCTGGCGTTGCGATTTGACCTGGACGTCGGCGACATTGTCGTCGGCGACAAAGACATCGGCCATATTGCCCGGTACATTGACCAGTTCACCGCGACCGATGGACAGAACGATCTCGGAGTTAGGACGAACCACAGACTGGGCAGTGGCGGTGGTAACCGGGGCTGCCGCCAGCGGCGTCAACGCCAGGCTGGAGAGCAGGAGTTTCGTTGTAACGCGACGTGTCATGGAATTGCCCCCTGAATGGCGTTCCTGTTGCTTTTTCCTGCTCATCTCACACCTACAGCTTGGGCGGCAGGCAATGTCTGTGCGGCACTTGCGGCACCGCGCGCCGTGCTCGATCCGACTGCACCAATCGATACATCCTCGGTCTGCTTGCCACGGGTGACCCGCACGCTGGGACCACTGCGAACCGGTTGTCCGTCGCCGTAAGCGGCTTGCGGTGCGCTGGTGCCCTGCGCAGGAGCCGTACGGCGCTGGAAGCGCGATACGTCGCCGCCGGTCACGTAGGTGCTCTTGCCGTCATCGGGACGCGCCATGGCTTCGCGCAGGAGCCGTTCTTCCTGCTCGGGGGTGGCGTTATCCGGAATGGAGACGTCACCCGAAGCGATGGCCCGTTCGAGTTCGCTCTGATTGTCGGCGAGTGAGCGCAGCGACAAGCTGAGCGTGCCGATTGTCTGCGCCACGGCGACCTTCTCGGCAATGACCGGGGTTACTTCGAGCGTGACAGTGCTGAACGCCTTGACCACGGTCGATCCGTCTTCCGCCTTTTCCGAAACGGTCGACTGGTCGGTTGCCAGAACACGAAGGTTACGAAGAATGGTTTCCGATGCCTTCAGGCTGGACTCTTCGCTACCTTCGACCTGCTGGGTCAGAACCATGTCCACCCGGTCGCCTGGGAAGACGAACCCGGCTACACCCGACTGGGCGGTAACCGGAACCGTTATGGCGCGCATGCCCGGTGTCAGAGCGGCAGCGAGAAAGCCCCGATCTCCGGGGGCAACCAGAGAGCCCTGCGTCACAGGTTCGCCAGCCGTGATCGGATGGCGGACGACAGTGCCGAGAAGCTTCGTGATATCCGCCTCGCCGTCGAGGAAATACGCATCCTGGACCAGTTCGGCAGGCCACGCTTGAAAGCCGATGGCATCGGCGGTGATGATCGTCCCGACCGGGAGCGCACGTTGTGCAACAAGGACCTTGGGTCCCTGTGGTTCGACCTGCGCGGCAGCTTCGGCCTGCGGTGCGCCTGCACCAGCAAACATGCTCCGTGCGACAAGTGCCGTACCGACCGCGATGATCAGTGCAGCAACCAGCAGAACCAGCTTCTTCCTATCCATGGCTTTGTAGCCCCCTAGTTCAGCCCGCGAAATCCCAGTGCGGGCAAGTATGGTTTCAAGCTTTACGGGCGAATTGGTTAAAATCGCGTTGTCAGCCCGCGGCTATCGCGCCGACCGGCCGGAACATCTGGCCGCTTGCCATCACCCACAGAGCGGCGAGCGAAATCGCGGGACCGTAAGGGACCCATAAATCGCGATCGTGCCGCCGGATGATGCGGATCGAACCAAGCGTTACGACAAGCAGGATGATGAAGGGTGCCAGCATCAGGCCGATAACCGCGATAGGGCTGGTCGTTACGGAGCCGAGCAGATCGGCCGGAACTGAAAGTCGTGGTCCACCCAGAACGGCGCTGGCGAACAACGCAGCAATGGCCGTGCCCAGACCCAACAGTATGGCATCGCGCAAAGGGCGGGTCCGGACGGTAGTGGAATGGGCTACGCGCCAGGCGCCAATCGCCATGGTCAGCACCCAGCCGAGCATCGCCATGGCAACCAGCAGCAGAGTGAACTGCGAGGGCGGTACCCACAATGCTAGCGCCGAGAGCAGCTTCACATCGCCGCCGCCCATCTGACGGATAGCGAACAATATGCAGCACACGGCGAACACAATGGCGGCCAAACCGATCTGAAGGGCGACGCCCGGCCAGAGCGGCAAACCAGTCGATAGCCAGAATACCGGCGCGCCCAAGGCGACCGCCATCGTCAGCCGGTTGCTGATCGTACGGCTCTTCAGATCCGTTACGATTACCCAGAGCAGTGCGATTGCCAATCCGGCGAGCAATACGTAGGTGGAAATTTCGCTTTGCATGTCGCCCCCGAGGCTTTCTTCGGGCCCGGTGCTACAGGAACGTGCTTACCAAACAGTAACCATACGAGGATGTCCGGTCACCGTTATGCAGGCAGAAAGGCAATCCATCGATCGGCGCGCGATACCGGCCGGTGCCGTAGAGAGCAGGTTTGCGTTAGCGGACGGCCATGAAATCCGCCGGATCGATTTACCGGCTGAGGATGGGGGCAAGCGCGGGTCGATCCTTTTCATGCCCGGCCGCGGCGACTCCTACGAAAAGTATCTCGAAACCCTGGTCGAGTGGAGTCGCGCTGGCTGGCACGTGACCGCGGCGGACTGGCGCGGGCAGGCTGGATCAGGGCGTTTGGGCGATGATGCAATCACAGGACATGTCGGGGACTTTTCCGACTGGGTCGATGACCTGGCCTTTCTCTGGAAGACTTGGAAAACAGAGACGCGCGGGCCGCATATAGTCGTCGGCCACTCGATGGGGGGGCACCTCGTCACGCGTGCGCTGGTGGATGGGCAGATCGATCCCGACGCAGCGATACTCAGCGCGCCGATGCTCGGCATGTCGGGTCCTCCGCTGCCTCTGGGGGTATCGCACTTCGTCGCTTGGTTCATGACCAAGATCGGCAAGCCCACGCGGCCCGCATGGAAGTGGAGCGAGAAACCCGGCGAAATGCCGGCCAATCGCTCCGACCTGCTGACACACGATGCCGGTCGGTATGCGGACGAATTATGGTGGCGGGAGAGGCGACCCGAACTGGTCATGGGGCCAGGAAGCTGGGGCTGGGTCGAGCGGGCCTATGCCTCGACGCGCCAGTTGGTAAAGCGCGGCGCGATGGAGAACGTGGAGGTGCCTGTCCTCATCATCAGCACATCTGCAGACAAGCTCGTTCGTCATCCGTCCGCGGTGCGCGCCGCACAGCGATTTCCCAATGGAGAGTTGCTGGCGTTCGGCAATGAAGCGCGCCATGAAATCCTGCGGGAAGTTCAGCCCGTACGAGGGCGTGCGATGGCCGGCATCGCCGAATTCCTCGACCGGGTGGCTCCGCCAGAGGTTTCGTGAGCACATACGATTTCGCATTGATCGGCGCCGGAATTGCAGGTGCCAGCCTGGCCGCCGAACTCTCGCTAGGCGGTGCACGGGTTCTGCTGCTGGAAGCAGAGGACCGACCGGGATATCATGCCACGGGGCGTTCTGCTGCATTCTGGGAGGAGTGCTATGGCGGCCCGGACATAGTTCCGCTTACGCTGGCATCCGGGGAATATCTGCGCAGCGGCGGCTTTCTGCAGCAACGGGGGGCCTTATACGTTGCGCGCGATGAGGATGCGGCACTTGTCAGTGATTTTCTCGAGCGGTTCCAGGCAACGGGGGCGGTGCTGGAGCGGCTGGGGGCCGCCGAGGTGCAGCGCCGCGTTCCGGGGATTCGCCCGACATGGTCGGCTGCGGTTTGGGAACCGGCCTGCGCCGATATCGATGTGGCAGCGCTCCACGCCCATTACCTCCGTCAAGCGCTCGATACCGGCGTGAACCTGCAATGCCGGGCGCGGGTCACCGGTCTCCAGCGGATATCGGGGTGCTGGCGTATCACCGATGCCCGCGGGGAAGAATATCGCGCCGATTGCGTGGTAAACGCTGCCGGGGCCTGGGCAGACGAGCTGGCCGCGATGGCCGGAGCGCGGCCAGCGGGAATCACGCCCTATCGTCGCACGGTGGCTCAGCTTCGGCTGGCGACAAACGTGCCGGAAGATTTGCCTCTCGTGCTCGATATTGAGGGCAAGTTCTATTTCAAGCCCGAAGCGGGAGGGCGGCTCTGGGTGAGTCCCCAAGATGAAGAACCGAGCGTGCCTTGCGATGCGGCACCGGAGGAATTGGCAGTTGCTCAAGCGATTGCGCGGCTTGAACAAGTCGTCGACTGGCAGATCGAGGCGGTCGAACACAAATGGGCTGGCTTGCGCAGCTTTGCCGCCGACCGGAGGCCTGTTTACGGATTCGACCCGAAGATCGAGGGATTCGCGTGGTTTGCGGGGCAAGGTGGCTTCGGGATACAAACATCCCCCGCTGCGGCACGGTTGACGCGGCAATTGTTGCTGGGCGAAGGCAGGGACGAGATGACAGCCGATCTCGATGCCGATCTGTACTCGCCGGATCGTTTCGGCTGAACTTCTTACGAGCTTAGTTCCGCCCGGCTATCCGGTCGGCCTCGTCACTTGCCAAGCGATCGACCCGGTCGTTTTCCACGTGACCGGAATGGCCCTTGACCCAGTGCCAATCCACCTTGTGCCGCGCGGTCAGGTCGATCAGTTCATGCCATAGTTCGGCATTGCGTACCGGCTTCTTGCTGGCGTTGACCCAACCGCGTTTCTTCCAGCCGTGCACCCACTTCGTAATACCATCGATCAGATACTTGCTGTCGGTATAAAGATCGACCTCGCACGGTTCGATGAGAGCACTCAGGCCCTTGATCGCAGCCGTCATCTCCATGCGGTTGTTGGTCGTATCGGCTTCGCTTCCCGACAGTTCCTTTTCATGCGCCCCCATGCGCAGGAGCGCGCCCCAACCGCCGGGCCCGGGGTTTCCCTTGCAGGCTCCGTCGGTAAAAAGTTCGACTTTCTTCATGAGAAGGCGCTGTGCCCCTTGTCGCGATAGAATTCCAGTCGGTGCACGAAATCCATCGGGTCCTTGCGGCGGACGAGGGCGTCGGCGGGCGTGTCCAGCCAATCCTGAGCGCGGCTGGCAATAAAGCGCAGGCAAGCTCCCTGCGCGAGCAACGGCAGGTGATCGCGCTCGCTCTTATTCAAGGGCCGGACCGAATCGTACCCTTCTACCAGCGCAGCGCCGAGCGCCTGGTTCAGGTGCTTGCCCGACTGATCGAAACACCAGGCCGCATGCGTAACTGCAAGGTCGTAGGCCATGGCGCCGGTGCAAGCGAAATAGAAATCGATCATGCCCGTGACCCGGTCACCCAGCATCAGAACATTGTCGGGAAACAGGTCCGAATGGATAATGGAAAGCGGCAAATCGTTGGGCCAGCTTCGGGCGATGCCAGTGGCAACATCGAGGATGCGGGGAAGACTAGCATCGATCGAAGCGAGCGCATCGGCGCTGCACTCATGCAGGATGGCTGAGGTCTGTTGGGGGCCGAGATCATTCGGCCGGCTCATGGCGAAATTCCCGGCGGCGAGATGTATCTGCGCGAGCGCAGAACCGACCGCGCGCGCTTGGTCGGGATCGGGAATGGTCGGCGACACGCCGGGGAGAAATTCAATCAGCGCCGCGGCTTTTTCACCCACCATGCGGAAAGGCGCTCCGCTACGATCATGTATGGTGCGCGGCACGGGGCACCCCGCTTCGGACAGGTGGTCCAGCAGGGCAAGGAAAAACGGCAGATCGGCAAGTTCGATCCGGCGTTCGTACATCGTCAGAATATAACGTGCCTGGGTCGTTTCGATCAGCCAATTCGAATTCGAAACGCCTTCGGCAATACCTTTGGCCGAAACCAGTCGACCGGCATCGTATTCCGCGATCAGGCGCGCCAGGTCCTCGGCGCCCAGATGGGTGTAGACCGCCACCTATTCGGTTAGCTGACGCGGCAGCTTGAAGATCATGTTCTCTTCCGCTGCCGTGACAATATCCTCTTCCACGGCGCGCCAGTCGGACAGCCGGTCTACGACTTCGCGAACCAGTTTTTCAGGTGCGGATGCGCCGGCCGTCAGCCCGACCGTGCCGACACCTTCCAGCCAGCTCGGGTCGATTTCATCGGCGCGCTGGATCAAGCGGGCGTCAGTCCCCATCCTTTCCGATACTTCGACCAAACGAAGGGAATTGGAGGAATTCGGTGCGCCGATAACCAGTACCAGGTCGCAGCTTGCTGCAATCTGTTTAACGGCCGCCTGCCTGTTGCTTGTCGCGTAGCAGATGTCTTCTGCCTTCGGGGCGACGATCTGCGGGAAGCGTTCTTGCAGCGCGGCGATGATATCGTGGGTATCGTCGACCGAAAGGGTGGTCTGCGACAGATAGGACAAATTGTCTTCTGGTGTGAAATCGAGATCGGCAACGTCCTCGACCGTCTCGACCAGAGTGATCTGACCCGGCGGTACCTGGCCCATCGTCCCAATGACTTCGGGGTGTCCGGCATGCCCGATAAACAGGATGTGCTGGCCCTTTTCGACCTGCCGCTCCGCCTGCCGGTGAACCTTGCTGACGAGGGGACAAGTCGCATCGACATACAACATGTTGCGGCGTTCGGCTTCGGCAGGCACCGTCTTGGGGACGCCGTGAGCACTGAAGACCACCGGCGCATCGTCGGGTACCTCGTCCAGCTCCTCGACAAATATGGCCCCCTTGGCTTTGAGACTGTCGACCACGTACTGATTGTGCACGATTTCGTGACGCACATAGACGGGCGCGCCGAACTTGAGCAGCGCCCTCTCGACTATCTCGATCGCACGATCGACGCCGGCACAGAATCCGCGAGGCGCTGCGACAATGAGCTTCAAAGGCAGACGCGGATCGCGTCCGGGTATGGCAGGCGTGGATGGAAAGGGGGCGTTCATGTCCCGCCCTCTAGCGCTTTCGTGCAGGCCAAGCTAGGGCAAGCGCAGTCCCGAGGGGCGACGAATTCGAATGACCGTAAAAGGGAAACTAGCCGCATGACCATCCGTACCCGCCTTCTTCCCGCGCTCGCCTTGGGCCTAGCGTTGGCCGGATGCGCCAAGGAAGGGGACCTGGTGATCGATCAGGGTGTCGGCATTACCGCGGTGAGGAGTACCTGTCCTGCCGTTGGGATTCCCGATTATACGGGCGATATCACGACGTTCCGTACTCCCGGTTCGACCACCAGCGCCGATCTGGACGTGACGGCAGCGATCACGAACCTGCGTTCTACCTGCAATGAAAGCGCAGATGATCGGGTTTACACCGAAGCGACCTTCGATGTCGTGGCACGTCGTACGGACACCAGTGGCAGCCGGACCGTTACTCTGCCCTATTTCTCCACCGTCCTGCGCGGCGGTTCTTCGGTTGTGACCAAGCGCATCGGCAGCGTGACCCTTCAGTTTGCCGATGGGCAGGAACGCGCTCAGGCACGCGGCACGGCTGGCGCTTACGTAAATCGCGCCGAAGCCACGCTTCCTGCTGAAATTCGCGACCAGATCACGCGCAAGCGCGAAGCCGGCGATCCCGACGCTGCGCTTGATCCACTGGCCGATCCGACGGTGCGCGCTGCACTCCAGCGGGCTACCTTCGAACTGTTGGTGGGCTTCCAATTGACCGAAGATCAGCTGCGTTACAACGCGACGCGATAGTCGCTGCTATCTTGCCATTTCGCGTCGATAGGCTAGGCGCGCGCCATGGCTGAAATGCAGACACTTCACGCGGCCTTCGCGGCCCGGATCGACGCGGTATTGGATGCTCTCGAAATGGAGGGCTCGCTGCCTGCCGACGCGGCACGCGGCAATGTTACCGTGGAACCGCCGCGAGACCCGTCCCATGGCGACCTCGCGACAAACGCGGCGATGGTTCTTGCCAAGCAGGCGAAAAGCAATCCGCGCGCACTGGCGGAAAAGATCGTCGAACATCTTCAGCGTGATCCGGCGATTGCCAAGGCCGAGATCGCAGGTCCCGGCTTCATCAACCTGCGGTTGGAAAGCGACGTATGGCGGCGTGAAATCCAGGCGATTGCTTCGCTGGGTGCCGATTACGGCAGGTCGGATATGGGCAAAGGCCTCACGGTCAACGTCGAATATGTTTCTGCAAACCCTACCGGCCCCATGCATATGGGTCACTGCCGCGGTGCGGTGGTAGGTGACGCGCTTTGCGGCCTGCTCGAATGGGCAGGTTATCGGGTCACCCGCGAATATTACGTCAACGATGCCGGCGGGCAGGTGGACGTGCTCGCCCGGTCCGCGCACCTGCGTTATCAGGAAGCATTGGGTGAAGACATCGGGGAAATTCCCGAAGGGCTATATCCCGGCGACTATCTGAAGCCGGTCGGGGAACGACTCGCACAGGAATTCGGCCCGGCGTATAGGGATGGTGATGAAAGCGAATGGCTTGCGCTGTTCCGCCAGCGTTCGGTCGCCGCGATGATGGAAATGATTCGCGAAGACCTGTCGCTTCTGGGCATTCATCACGACCTCTTTTCATCGGAAGCGGAGTTGCAGGCGGCGAAGAAGCCCGAAGCAGCGGAAGCATGGCTGCGCGAACATGGTTTCGTCTACGATGGCGTGCTCGAGGCACCCAAGGGCAAGGCTCCGCCGGAGGATTGGGAACCTGTTGAACTACCTCTGTTCCGTTCGACAGAATTCGGCGATGATCAGGATCGCCCGATCAAGAAATCGAATGGGGCATGGACCTATTTCGGCGCCGATCTCGCCTATCACTTCCAGAAGGCGGAGAAGGCGGATGCGCTTATCGATATCTGGGGTGCGGACCATGCAGGCACCGTCAAGCGTATCAAGGCCGCAGTCGCAGCGCTCACCAAAGGCGCCGGGCGCAATGTACCTTTCGACGTCAAGCTGGTGCAGATGGTCAAGCTCTTGCGCGACGGCGAGCCGGTCAAGATGTCGAAGCGTTCGGGCACCTTCGTCACGCTGGCGGATGTCGTCAACGAAGTGGGCAAGGACGTGGTGCGTTTTACCATGCTTACCCGCAAACCCGATGCGCAGATGGAATTCGATTTCGCCAAGGTCGTTGAGGCGTCCAAGGACAATCCGGTTTTTTATCTCCAATATGCCCATGCACGAATGCGCTCGACGCTTCGCAAGGCCGGGGTGGAGCCGGACGATGCGCATCTGGACCGGTTGGACGACAGCGAGTTGGCGCTGGTGCGCGAAGCGGCACAATTCCCGCGCGTGGTAGAAGCCGCCGCGAAGGCGCGCGAACCGCATCGCATCGCATTCTTCCTGGGCGATCTGGCTGCGGCCTTTCACAGCTTTTGGAATGCGGGTAATGACGATCCCTCGAAGCGGATCATTCAGGATAGCGATCCCGAATTGACCGCCGCGCGCCTGTTTCTGGTGGCGCAGGTCGGGCAGGTGATCCGCAACGGCCTCGCCATTCTGGGGGTCGAGGCGGTCGAGGAGATGTGAGCATGATGGGGTCCACGCCGTACGATACGGACGAAGATTGGGAGAGCGAGGGCGAACTCGATCTCGCCGACGATGAGAGCCTGCCGTGGCTCGAGGCGGCGAACGATGAAGGCGATGCCGCGGGGTTCGATACGTCCCGGCTTATCATGCTCGGAACACTGGCGATTACATTGCTGGCCGCGGTGGTCGGGGGAATATGGTTCGTGACCAGTCAGGTTTCCAACGAGCCCGAGGCGGATGGCAGCCTGATCGAAGCGCCTGACGGACCGTACAAGACAAGACCCGAAAATCCCGGTGGCAAGACCTTCGCCGGGACCGGTGATACCAGTTTCGCCGTGGGCGAAGGGCAAACGCGTGAAGGCAAGCTGGCCGATCGACCCGCTTCGGCACCCATGGACAGCGTGGCCGCGAGCCCATCCATTGCATCCACGGTCAGTGAGCCGCCGGTCGAAACGACGCAGTCTTCCGCAGGGGCTGTCCAGGTCGGTGCTTTCCCGCGGCGCGAGGACGCGGAAGCTGCATGGTCTAACCTTATCCGCCAGACGGAGGCGTTGAATGGAGTGCGGCATCGCGTCGTCGAAGCGCAGGTCGATATCGGGCGAGTTTTCCGGTTGCAGGCTATGACCGGCGACCGCGCCGCCGCCAACAGGCTATGCAACGCACTGAAGGCTGATGGGCTGGCATGCTTCGTCAAATAGGCGCGCAGTAAGGCTCAATTTCCACACCCGCCGACGGCACCGATCTTGCGGGAAATCTGCAAAGGCCTCACTTTCCAGCCATGACACCCGCCATCTTCGGCATTTCCGGCCTCGAATTGACGGCCGACGAACGCGCCTTCTTCAAGGATGCCGATCCCGCTGGATACATCCTTTTCGGGCGCAATTGCGACAGCAAGGATCAGTTGCGCAAACTGACGGACGACCTTCGCGAAATTCATGGTCGCGAACGATTGATCGTCTCGATCGATCAGGAAGGCGGGCGGGTCGCCCGGATGAAGCCGCCGGTATGGCAACGCTATCCTGCAGGAGAGGCCTTCGCTGCGCTATGGAATGTCGCGCCGGCTTCCGCGATCGAGGCAGCGCGCGCGAATGCAGAAGCCATGGGCCGCGAACTCGCAGAAATGGGAATTTCGGTCGATTACCATGCGCCCTTCGACGTGCGCCGGCCCGAGACCGACGATGTAATTGGCGACCGTGCTCTCGGGACCGAACCGATACAGGTGGCCGCACTCGGCCGGGCGGTGCTGGATGGATTGGGCCGGGCAGGTATCGTCGGGTGCCTGAAACATATGCCGGGCCACGGCCGTGCGACCAGCGATTCGCACAAGGAACTTCCGCGCGTCGACGCCAGCGATGAGGAACTCGGGGTCGATATCGAGCCTTTTCGCACCTTGTCGTCGCACCCGCTCGGCATGAGCGCGCACATGGTGTTCGAAGCCTGGGACGCGGACCACCCGGCAACATTGTCGGCAAACGTTATTCGCGAGATCATCCGTGGCCGGATCGGTTTCGATGGCCTGTTGCTAACCGACGATATCGACATGGAGGCGCTGGATGGGACCATCGTCGAGCGATCCATCCGCGCGCTCGATGCAGGATGCGATATCGTACTCAACTGCTGGGCCAAAATGGACGACCAGGTCGCGATAGCTGAAAGCGGCAAGGCCATGGGGCAGAAGACGATCGAACGGCTCGACCGGGTGCTCGCGGCAATGCACGAACCAGATGATGGGCCGGAAACGGCGGAATTGCTGGCGAATCGGGATACCTTGCTGGCTATCGCCCAAGAACAGCCGGCATGAGCGCAAACGGCCTGCTTTTCCGCGAAAATGCGGCCGCCGACCATGATGGGTGGGAAGGCATCGCCAGTGAAAATGCTGCCGATGAAAATGCCCTGTATCTGGAGCTCGATGGTTGGGAAGGGCCGCTCGATCTGCTGCTCGATCTCGCGCGGCGCCAGAAGGTCGACTTGCGTTCGATTTCGATACTTTCGCTGGTCGACCAGTATCTCGATTACATCGATACAGCCGAAGCACTGAAACTGGAACTTGCCGCCGACTACCTCGTGATGGCGGCATGGCTGGCATACCTTAAATCGGCGATGCTCCTGCCCAAGGAAGAGCAGGAGGATCCGAGTCCCGAGGAACTGGCTCTGAAGCTTCAGTTGCGGCTCCAGCGCCTGGGCGCAATGCGCGATGCGGCCGCACGCCTGATGGGTGGCGATCGCATCGGGCGCGATGTCTTCCTGCGCGGCAGTCCGGAGGGGTTGGAAATAGCGCGGAAGAACCTTTGGCAGTGCGATCAATTCTCGTTGATAGAAGCGTACGGGAGAGTGAAGGCACGTACTGCACCGGCCATTCACATGGTCCGCGAACGTCCCGTCATGACGCTGGAATCGGCACTCGACCGGGTTTCGAACATGCTGGGTGTTACGCTCGACTGGATGGAGCTGCGCGAATTCCTTCCTCCCCATGCAGAGCCACGCCTCAAACGATCCGCGCTCGCATCCAGTTTCGTTGCCGCGCTCGAACTGGCCAGGTTGGGCAAAGCCGAACTGCAGCAGGAAGATACGTTCGGTCCGCTTCACCTTCGCCGGGTTTCCACCTGATGGAGGAACTGGACCGCGCTGTAGAAGCTGCCTTGTTTGCAGCAGAGGAACCGATGACTGCAGAAGCGCTTGCAGGCTTTCTCGGCGGCGCTGCGGTAGGCGATGTCCGCGACGCATTGCGGAGCGTCGCCGATCATTACGAGAAGAGAGGCGTGCATCTGGTCGAGCGGGGCAAACGCTGGCACTTCGAAACCGCGCCCGATTTGGCGCATCTCTTGCGGCGTGAGAAAGAACAGGTTCGCAGGCTCAGCCGCGCGGCCACGGAGGTCTTGGCGATAATTGCCTACCACGAGCCGGTAAGCCGCGCCGAAATCGAATCAATTCGCGGAGTACAGACCAGCGGCGGTACGCTGGATGTGCTGATGGAAGCCGGTTGGGTAAAAATCGCGGGACGGCGTGAGGTGCCCGGGCGGCCGACGATATACGCCACCACAACGGAATTCCTCGAACATTTCGGCCTGTCGAGCCGTCGGGATTTACCGGGAATTGCCGAATTGCGGGCTACGGGTCTGCTCGATCCTGTCGAAGATGCCTATGATGAACTCGTTGGCGAGAGCGATGCCGACCAACAAGGCGATAACAAAGACGGGAATCGCGACCCTGCCGGTGAGGACTGACTGGTACAAACGTCCCACAACGCCTATAATCGAAACTGCATAACCGAGAAAGAAGGTCCCATGGGTCTTAGTGTCTGGCAACTTGCCATCATCGCCGTCGTCATCCTCGTCCTGTTCGGCCGTGGCCGCATCTCCGAGATGATGGGCGATTTCGGAAAAGGTATCAAAAGCTTCAAGCAGGGCATGAATGAAGAAGAAAAGCCCGCCAAGCAGATATCTCATGACGCAAAACCTGCTGACGAAGGCCTGACCGCAGATCAGGTCAAGCAGACCACCGACCCGAAATAATCCGCTAGCGGGCGGAGGCAGCCATGTTCGATATCGGTGCCAGCGAATTGCTGGTGATCGTCATTGTGGCGATCGTGGTGATTGGGCCAAAAGACATGCCCAAGGCGCTTCGTACGGCTGGTCGCTGGATCGGCAAGCTGCGCCGCATGTCCAACCATTTCCGTGCCGGGATCGACGAAGTCGTTCGTCAGGCCGAGATCGAGGAAATGGAAGAGAAATGGGCGGCACGGAACAAGGAAATCATGGCAAAGTATCCCGACGGCGCGCAACCGGAAGGCGGTGGGCCCGAAAATCTGTTGCCGAATGAGATGGAGCCTCTGTCGGCGGCAGGTGAAGTCCCCGATGCCGATGCCGCGGCGGAAGCTGCGATCAGGCGCGCTGCACCGGTGAAGGCGCCGGAGCATTCGGACGAGCCGCCACTGCCTCTCGATCCTCCCGCTTCGGGGAAGGACAGCTGACATGGCGGTGATAAGGGACATCGACGAAAGCCAGGCACCGCTTCTCGATCATCTGATCGAACTACGCTCGCGGCTCGTAAAATGCGTCCTCGCGTTGGTGGTGGCCTTCGGGGTGTGCCTGTACTTCGCCGATCCCATTCTCGGGTTTCTGATCCAGCCGCTCAAGAATGCCTTTCCCGAAGGGGAAGGCCAGCTCATCTTCACGAAGCTCTACGAAGTGTTCTTTGTCGAGCTGAAGGTGGCGCTGTTCGCCGGGTTCTGCCTGAGCTTCCCGGTTATCGCCAATCAGCTTTGGGCGTTCGTGGCCCCAGGGCTTTATGCGCGCGAAAAGAAAGCTTTCCTGCCATTTATTCTGGCCACGCCCATCCTTTTCCTAATGGGGGCGTCGCTCGCCTATTTCGTCGTCATGCCCACCGCGTTTCGCTGGTTTCTGGGCTTTCAGGGGACGGCGGGCGGTCTCGAAATTCAGGCGCTTCCGACCGCAAACGAATATCTCGGTCTGGTGATGCAGTTCATTCTCGCTTTCGGAATGAGCTTCCTCCTGCCCGTCTTGCTTTTGCTCCTCCATCGGGCAGGGATCGTTACCCGCGACCAGCTTGTGGCGGCAAGACGGTATGTGGTCGTGCTCGTTGTTGCGGTTGCGGCCATCATCACGCCACCCGATCCCGGCTCGCAATTGCTGCTCGCAATTCCGCTTCTGCTCTTGTTCGAAGGTTCGCTTGTGCTGATGCGTCTGACCGAGAAACGCCGGAAAGCAGTCGTCGAAAAGCCCGAAGAGCCTCAGTCCGCGTCGTAGACCTTCCGTCCGCCGACCCAGGTTTCGATCACCTTGGTGGCCCGCAACTCTCCCGGACTGGAGATCAGGGGATCGCGATCGATGAGAACGAAATCGGCGCGTTCGCCGGGTAGCAGCTTGCCGAAGCGGCCCTCTGCAAACCCTGCATAGGCGGCTTCACTGGTGAAGGCCGCCAGCGCCTGTTCACGGTTCACGCGTTCTTCGGGGTGCCAGCCGCCAAATGGCTCGCCATTCGCATCCATGCGCGTCGTCGCAGCGGCCAGTGCCGCAAACGGGTCAGGCGATTCGACCGGAGCATCGGACCCGAAAGCCAGCCGTCCGCCCGCTTTCAGGATCGAGTTCCATGCATAGGCGCCGGCGAGGCGGTCGGGGCCGAGCCGGGCTTCTGCCATAACGCGATCGCTCGTCTGATGGACAGGTTGCATGGACGCGATAATGCCGTCCTCACCGAACTTGGGCAGGTCGACCGGATCGACGATCTGCGCATGCTCGATGCGCCAGCGCCGATCACCGGGGAAGCTTTCGGCAATCTCTATGATCGCGTCCAGTGCATCCTCATTCGCCGCGGTGCCGATGGCGTGGATCGCGGGCTGGAAATTCCCCTGGGCGGCGCGCACCAGCACGTTGCGCAGTTTGGCGGGACCAGTGAGCGGAAGTCCGGTATTACCCGGATCGTCGGCATAGGGCTGCTTCAGCCACGCGCCCCGGCTGCCGAGTGCGCCGTCGAGATAGATCTTGATCCCGTTCATCCGCAGCTTGTCGTCATAAAGCCAGGGCGAAGGCCGGGCGCCGGCAATAAGTTCCATCTGCTCGGGGCCGGCGGCGTAGGACATGATCCTCACCGTAAGGGCGCCTTTGTCGCCTGCCCTGCGATATGCCTGCCAGTCCTCGATGGTCGTTCCCATGTCCGCGACTGCAGTGATCCCGTAACTGTTCAGGACCTTTTGTGCTTCTGCGAAGGCAAGGTCACGCTCGTTCGGGCGCGGCGCCGGAATGGCGCGCGTCATCAGTTCTTCTGCGGCATCGACGAATACGCCCGAGGGCTGCTGTGATCCCGCCATCCGCTCGACGCGGCCACCTTCCGGACTCTTCGTTTCTGCAGTGATGCCAGCAGCCTGCATGGCTATGCTGTTCGCCCAGCCGGCATGGCCGTCCACGCGCTGCAGATAAACTGGCCGGTCGGAGACCGCACTGTCGAGTTCGGCAGCCGTTGGAAATCTGCCAAGGCCCCATTTTTCCTGGTTCCAGCCACGCCCGAGAATCCATGGCCGCGACTCGTTCTCGGCAGCAAAGCGGCGGATCTTGTCCAGCGCTTCCTCAAGCGAATTGGTTTCCGACAGATCCAGCGTCAGCGCACCGATGCCAATGCCCATCACATGCGCGTGAGCATCGATCAGCCCGGGGATCATGACCGCGCCCCTGCCGTTTTCGCGGTAATCGGTCTGGGGCTTCTTGTCTTTCGATGACAGGATCTGCGCGACCTTGCCGTCATCATCGATGACCAGCGCATTGAACCGCTTGATCTTGCCATCTTCGTCGAAGGTAATCCCTTCCACATTATCGACCAGCACGTCGGCCGCGGCTGGCATGGCGAGTGCAAAGGCAAAGGTGGTGGCAAGGAGTTTGAACTTCATTTCAGGCGATCCAGTGCTCGTTTCCAGCGGCATCCGATAAGGCATAGCTTGCTGCAGGCAAACCCTTTCGGACGTTGCGTCGCATGGCGCCTAGCCGTAGGGCCGCTAACATGAACGAAGCATCTTCCGTCCGTGCTGCCGCCAAGGCGACCGAGCTCCTTACCCTCGACGATGTGCGCGCTGCCGCTGCGCGTATCGAAGGTGCCGTGGTCCGGACGCCGATGTTGCGCTCGCAGACCCTGTCGGAAATTTCCGGGGCCGACATCTGGCTCAAGTTCGAAAATCACCAGTTCACAGCCGCATACAAGGAACGCGGCGCGCTCAATGCGCTGCTCCATCTCAACGAGGAACAGCGCGCGCGGGGCGTGATCGCGGCATCCGCCGGGAATCACTCCCAGGGGTTGAGCTATCATGGCCGGCGTCTGGGCGTTCCGGTCACCATCGTAATGCCGCAGACCACACCCAGCGTTAAGGTCATGCAGACCGAAAGCGTGGGCGGGAATGTCACGCTCTTCGGCGAGACCTTCGACGAAGCCTATGCCCATGCGCGCGAATTGGAAAAGGAACGCGGCCTAACCTTTGTCCACCCGTTCGATGATCCTCTGGTTGCGGCCGGGCAGGGCACGGTCGCGCTGGAGATGATCGAGGACAAGGACGATTTCGATTGTCTTGTCGTACCGATTGGCGGCGGCGGATTGATGAGCGGGATGGCCACCGTGGCCAGAGCGCTCAAGCCCGATATCGAAATGGTCGGTGTTCAGGCCGAACTCTACCCATCGATGTATTCTGCAGTCACGGGTGACGAGCGTCCCTGTGGCGGCGATACGCTGGCGGAAGGCATTGCTGTGAAGGCGCCTGGGCAGTTCACCCGCCAGATTATCGCCGAGCTGGTCGATGATGTGCTTCTGGTACCCGAAGCAGCCCTCGAACATGCGGTCGCGCTCCTGCTGCAGATCGAAAAGACCGTTGTCGAAGGTGCGGGGGCGGCGGGCCTTGCAGCTATCCTGTCGAACCCGGACAAGTTCATGGGGAAGACCGTCGGTCTCGTCCTGTGCGGCGGCAATATCGACACGCGCCTGCTCGCCAATGTGCTCCTGCGCGACCTTGCGCGATCCGGGCGTCTTGCTCGCTTGCAGATAGTGTTGCAGGACCGACCGGGCGCATTGTTCAAGGTCATGCGCGAGTTCAACGAACACAACGTCAACATCATCGAAATCTATCACCAGCGCATTTTCACAACACTGCCGGCCAAAGGCCTGACGGCGGAAATCGAATGCGAAGCGCGCGACGGTGAACAGATCGATCGGCTCGTGAACTCGCTGCGCGACAAGGGATATGTAGTCGAAATGGCCGAACTGGCCTGACTGGCGGGCGGTATGCCGCCCATCCGAGCATGCGATTTTGGCGCCCGTTTCGAGTAATTCGACGGATGGCCTGTGCTTTTCATGGTTAAGAGGGTTTTAACGCTGGATCGCGTCTGGCATTGATGCGTCTAACAGGTAAGGATTTCTTAACCTCTGAAAGGATGCAGCCGAAAGTGACCGCACCGATTCGCTTCCCGCGCTTTTTCGTGACCAGCCCTGCGCCGTGTCCGTATCTGCCGGGCAAGAGCGAACGCAAGGTGTTCACCGAACTGCGCGGCGACAATGCCGACGAACTGAACGAAGCGCTCGGCCGCATCGGTTTTCGCCGCAGTCAGACGGTCGCCTATCGCCCATCCTGTCTCGACTGCCAGGCTTGCGTGTCGGTGCGTGTCGTGGCGGATGAATTCCAGCCATCGTCGACACAGAAGCGCACGCTGAAAGCCCATGACGATCTGATCGCCACGGAATGCCGCCCATGGGCCACCGCGGAACAGTTTGAATTGCTGCAGAAATATCTCGCTGCCCGCCACCCCGGTGGCGGGATGACGCAGATGGAAGAAACCGATTTCGCAGATATGGTGGAACACACCAGCGTATCTAGCTATGTGATCGAATATCGTGAGCCGGGGATCGGTGCCGAGCAGGGGCGCTTGGTCGGAGCTTGCCTCACGGATTATCAGGGTGACGGGCTGTCGATGATCTACAGCTTCTACGATCCTGACCACGAGGGACGCGCCGGGCTTGGGAACTACATCATTCTCGACCACATCCGCAGAGCGGCGGAACGAGACCTGCCCTATGTCTATCTCGGCTATTGGGTCGAAGGGGCAGAGCGGATGCAGTACAAAGTCCGTTATCGGCCGCTCGAACGCCTTACCCGCGGTGGATGGGAACGCATGCCAGAAAGGGAGCAGAAGCGACTTATCGCCAATGCAACCGCTCCACGGGGCCGGCGCCGCGAAGAAGCTCTCCCCGCAAAGGACGGGCTCGCAGCGGAATATCGCATTACCGACTGATATTGCGCGGTCCGTTATCGGAACCTGTCTGGCAGCGATCGCGCTGGCGGGCGCCACCCCCTTGACCGCGCAGGATAGTCCTGCCTCCTCTTCGCTCGACGAACTCATACCGGACAGCGCCGTCGAAAGCCCCGATGACTGGGCGCAGCAGGGCACGGACGAGCAGGTCATCTCGCAAGCCGAGGCAGGGTCGCAGCTCGATGCGGAAACTCCGATTTCCGAGGCTCCCGACATGTCGATCGCCTGGCCGGAAGATGTCGATCTCGATCCGCTGGTTCCGCTCGAGCCGGAAGAGGATATCGAATTCGTTCAGTTGCTCGACGATGCACCGCGGCTGGCATTCGACGAAACCGATGTCGAGGAACTGTCGGGCTCGCTGGTGCTCGGATTCCCGCAGAAGGAGCCACCCTTCAGCGAGCGCGAGGATTTCGTCGACAGGTTCGAAGCTCTTTCAACCATCGAGGAACTGGGCGATGGCGACGAAAATGTCGCGCAGCTTGCTGCCCGGGCCCGAAAGGACGAAGAACTCCTCGAAACGCTGCTGCGGGTCTATGGCTATTACGAAGGCGAGGTCATCCGCACGATCGGTACCCGCCGGGCCGGAGAGGATTCGGCGGATCGGCGCCCTCGCGTGCGGTTCGATGTCATTCCGGGTGCACGATATACATATGGTTCGATCGATCTCGGCGATCTCGACACGGCAGTAGATGCCGGAACTCTGCGTCAGTCTTTCGATATCAAGGTTGGCGACTATCTCCAGTCGGACACGATCGTCACGCAGCGTTTCAACCTCGATCGGGCATTGGGCGAAACCGGATACGCCTTTGCCGAGATCGACGAACCCGAACTGCTGATCGATCACGAACGGGTGCAGGGCGACCTGACCATGCATGTGCGGCCCAAGGGCAAGTATGTGTTCGGGGATGTGGTCAGCAACGACGAGGAATTCCTTTCCGGCCGCCACCTTGCCACGATCGCCCGTTTCGACCCGGGGGATGTGTACAAGCGCAGTATCGAACTCGACCTGCGCCGTGCAATTACGGCTACCAGCCTTGTCTCCACCGTCGATGTGCAGGCGCGCGAAGTCGTGCCTCCCCGTGGGGACGAGCCCGGTGTGGTCGCCATGGATGTCACGATGGAGCGGGCCAAACTGCGCACCATATCGGGCGCTGTCGGCTACGGTTCGGAAGAAGGTATCCGGCTTCAGGCAAGCTGGGAACATCGCAACCTGTTCCCGCCTGAAGGTTCTCTGCGACTGCGCGGGATTATCGGAACGCGCGAACAGCTCGCCGGTGTAACCTTCCGCAGGAACAATCTGGGTGGCAGGGACAAGGTTCTTACCGCGGACGTCTATGCATCGAGTATCGACACCATTGCTTACGATGCCGACACGGTGGCGCTGACCGGCACATACGAACGCACATCCACCCTGTTGTTCCAGAAGCCGCTGGCTTGGGGCATCGGCATGGAAATCCTCGCGACCGATGAACGCAACCGGGTGATTGGCGGCATTCCGCGCCCCCGTCAGACCTATTTCATCGCCTCGCTTTTTGGCAGGGCCACCATCGACACCAGCGATTCACTCCTCGATCCAACGCGTGGCTTTCGCCTGACCGGGTTCCTCGGTCCGGAAACCTCCCGCACGGGCGGCCAGCAATATTATTATCTGAGGAACCAGGCGGACGCGTCCTTCTATCAGTCCGTAGGCCAGAGGACGGTGATCGCCGCTCGCGCACGATTTGCCAGCATTCAGGGTGCCGAACTGGCTGGCATTGCACCGTCACGCAGGCTTTACGCAGGTGGCGGCGGTTCTGTCCGTGGCTATGGTTTCCAGGCGATCGGACCGAAGAACGATCTGCTCGAACCGACGGGCGGGCGCAGCCTCGTCGAAGCATCCCTGGAAGCGCGTGTCGGCACCGGTCTGTTCGACGGCGCGCTCTCTGTCGTGCCCTTTATCGATGCCGGTAGCGTCTCAATCGACACAGTGCCCGACTTCCGCTTCATCAAGTTCGGCGCCGGCGTAGGTGTGCGATACACCACCGGTTTCGGCCCGATCCGGCTCGATGTGGGCATTCCGCTAAACCCCGAACCAGAAGATTCGCCCGTCGGAGTCTACATTTCGCTGGGTCAGGCTTTCTGATGGCCACCGAACAACCGGCCGCAGACATCGAGGAGCGTCCTGCCCGGCGCCGCCTTCGCGTTGGGCGCGTTGGCAAGTGGCTCCTCGGCATTGCGGCCGCTTTCGTACTTCTGGTCGTTGGGGCGCTTGTCGTTCTCAACACGCCTCTTGGTGAACGCTTCATCGCCAGCCGCATTGCGGAACGCACTTTCCCCAATGGCCTCAACATCCGGATCGGACGAATAGAGGGTAATCTCTATGGGGCAGCAGTCCTTCACGATGTGCGCCTGTCCGATCCCAAGGGCGTCTTTCTCACCATACCTCGCGCCGAAATCGACTGGAATCCGGGGGGCTGGCTTTCCAACCGGCTGGAAATCGACAGCTTCGCCGCTCGCCGGGCTACTCTCGCGCGCACTCCGGAATTCTTGCCAAGCGAAGAAGACAATCCCGTACTCCCCGGGTTCGATATCTCGATCGACCGGCTCGAAATAGACAATCTGACCCTTGCTCCCGGTATCGCCGGCAACCGCCCGCAGCGGGTCGATATCACCGGCAGTGCCGATGTTACCGACAGTCGCCTCATGGTCGATATCGATGGCCGTCTGGGCGAACGGGACCGGCTCGCGCTGCTGCTGGATGCCGAACCGGACGGCGATACCTTCGACCTGTCCCTGGATGTCGATGCATCGGCAGATGGTCCGATCACAGCCATGGCCGGTCTCGAAGCCCCCTATACCGCACGCATTCGCGGGGATGGCACATGGTCGCAATGGTCCGGCAGCCTGCTGGTCCGTAGCGAGGACGCTCGCATCGCGGCGATGCGCATTACCAATGCATCGGGACGTTCGGGCCTCCTTGGAAAGTTCGATCCGTCGGATTTCCTCAGCGGCATCCCCGCGCGTGCGCTGGGCGATGATGTCGCGCTTAAAGCGGACATCGCGATAGACCAGCGCCGCTTCGATGGCCGTGTGATGATGGCCGGGCGTGGATTGATCCTGGATGCCAATGGCCTGCTCGACCTCGCGGACAACAGGGCGGAAAATATCGAACTCGCCGCTTCCGTGCGCGACCCGGCCCTGCTCGGCGAAGGTATCGCCCTGCGCAACGGGCGGATCGATGCGACGGTCGACGGGGCCTTTTCGGATCTCGCGATCCGCCACGATCTGACGGTGGGCGAAGTCGACATCGGCGGTACGAAGTTGGCTGGCCTCCGGCAGCAGGGCACTGCCCGGTACGATGGCACACGGTGGACGCTGCCCCTGGGGCTTGCGGTTTCACGGGTGACGAGCGGCAATGCCATGCTCGATCCGCGCCTGGTGAACGGCACCGGGCGCGGCACGCTTGTGCTGAGCGGGCCGACCCTTCTGTCGGATGATCTGCGTCTTGTGTTCCCCGGCACCTCGGCCAATCTGGCTCTTCGCGGTGACCTGTCCGCGGGACGATATCAGATTCGCGGGCCGATCCGCGCAGAACGGCTGCCCCTCGACAATGTCGGCACGTTGAACGGGACCGCGGTCATCCGGCTTGCCCTCGCACCGCAAGCGCCGTGGCGTCTCTCGGCCGATCTCGATGCGCGCATTGCCCCTGTTACCAACGCGACGCTGGCCAACCTCGCCGGCACACCCATCCGCGTGCGCGGCGGGGTGGCGGTGGGCGGCAATGCCCCGCTTGATTTCAACCGTCTGCGTATTGATGCAAGCAAGGTGCAGATGGCGCTCGATGGCAGCGTTCGGGACGGGACTACCCAGCTTGCAGGGGAGGGCACGCATACCGATTTCGGCCCCTTCACCGTAGAAGCCAGCCTCAGCGACGCCGGGCCGAGCGCCGCGCTGGTTTTCGCACGGCCTGCGACCGGGCTCGACAATGTCCGCGTGGCGATAGCCCCGTCAGACGAGGGTTTTGCCATCGATACCGAAGGCAATTCGGTGCTCGGACCCTTTGCCGGCCAGCTTGGCCTTATCGCACCGTCCGGCGGTCCGACCCGCATCGCGATCGAGACCATGCGCGTGTCCGATACCAGTGTCACCGGCGCCATCGCGCTGGTAGACGGCGGCGCGGACGGCACGCTCGCTTTCACCGGTGGCGGTCTCGACGGAACCGTGGCGCTGACGCCGCGCGGCGGCGGACAGGGCCTCCAGGTCGACCTGCAAGCCCGCAATGCGCGCTTCGGCGGCGATACGCCCTTGCGCATCACCCGCGCGGATATCGATGCGACGGGTCTTATTCGCGATGGCAATACGAGCTTTTCCGGCTCGGGTACGGCAGCCGGATTGTCTTACGGCACGCTGTTCATTTCCCAGCTTGCAGCCCGCGGCGAGGTCGAGAACGGCGTCGGCCGAGTGGATGCCTCGCTCTCGGGCAGGCGCAGCGGGCGCTTCGTGCTGGATGCGAATGCGACCATCCGGCCCGATCGCATCGCGCTCGCCGCACAGGGTCGGTTTGCCGGTCGCCGCATTTCCATGCCGCGCCGCGCCGTGCTCACAAGTCTGGACGGCGGGGGCTGGCGCCTCGCACCGACGCAATTCTCCTATGGCGATGGCGGGATGATCGTGTCCGGCGATTTCGGCGGCAGGGATCTCGATTTCGATTTCAAGCTCGCCCGCATGCCGCTCTCCCTCATCGATGTCGCGAAAGCCGATACCGGCCTTGGCGGGACGATTTCGGGCACGGTCCATTATCGCACCGGTGCCGACATGGTGCCGGTAGGCGAAGCCAAGGTGAAGATCGAAGGGCTGACGCGCTCCGGCCTCGTCCTGACCTCCCGCCCGGTGAACGTCTCGCTGGTGGCGGAACTGACCGAGAGCGATCTTCAGGCGCGTGCCCTGTTGCAGAACGAGGATATCCAGCGCGGGCGCGTGCAGGCGCGGATCACCGGCCTGCCGCAGCAGGGTATCCTTATCGAACGGCTGCGCGCAGGCCGCCTGTCGGGCCAGTTACGCTATCGCGGCGCGGCGGAAAGCCTGTGGCGGCTCGCCGCTCTCGACACGTTCGACATAACCGGCCCCATCGCCATCGCCGCAAATGCAACCGGCACGTTGCGCGATCCCACGGTGCGCGGCTCCATCTCGGGCGACAGCCTGCAATTGCGCAGTTCGCTGTCGGGCACCGACATTCGCGATATCGCCATGCGCGGCCGGTTCCAGGGGTCGCGCCTGCAGCTCACGCGCTTTGCCGGTACGGCGGTCAACGGCGGCAGCGTCAGCGGCAGCGGCATTGTCGATCTGCGGACCCTGGGCGAGACGGTTCAGGGCAGGGTACTGGAAATCCGCGGGCCGATCATCGATCTGCGCGCCTCGGCCAAGAATGCGCGCCTGCTCGATACGGGCGGCCTCAGCGCCACGGTCACCGGACCGCTGCGGATCGTCTCGGACGGGCTCGGCGGTACGATTGCGGGCAAGGTCCGCGTCAACCGGGCCAGCTGGACGCTGGGCACGGCGGCCGACGATCTGCGTGTCCCGCAAATCGCAACGCGCGAAATCAATACGCCCGCCAACCGCGATCCGCAGGTGGCGGCCGGCCGACCCTGGCAATATCTCATCAATGCCAAGGCAAGCAGCCGCATCGATGTCGATGGCATGGGGCTGGACAGCGAATGGGCTGCGGACATCGTCCTGCGCGGCAATACGTCCGATCCGCGCATCGGCGGGCGTGCGGAAGTGGTTCGCGGCAACTACACCTTTGCCGGAACCCGCTTCGAACTGACCCGCGGCGAGATCGAATTCGATGTGGACGCGCCGATCGATCCCCTGCTCGACATTCGTGCGGAAACGGACCGGGACGGCCTGAACGTCGAAGCGAACGTCAGGGGCAGCGCGACGCAGCCCGAAATCACCTTCACGTCCAACCCTTCCCTGCCGGAAGAGGAACTGCTGGCCCGCCTGCTCTTCGGCGGTTCGGTCACCAGCCTCTCGGCCACCGACGCTCTGCAGCTTGGCGCGGCCGTGGCCAGTCTGCGCGGCGGGGGCGGCATGGACCCGATCAACCAGTTACGCTCCGCGATCGGGCTCGATCGCCTGCGTATCGTCAGCGCCGATCCCGCACTGGGCCGCGGCACGGGCGTCGCATTGGGCAAGAATTTCGGGCGCCGCTTCTACGCGGAGATCATCACGGATGGACGCGGCTACAGCGCTACGGAAGTGGAATTCCGTGTGACCAGCTGGCTGTCGCTACTCGCTGCCGTGTCGACGGTCGGGCGCGAAAGCGTCGTCGCCGAAATCAGTCGCGATTACTGATCCGCGCGGTCAGTCCTTCGGCGGCATCAGCACCTGGCTGATCGGTATGACGACACCGTTGTTGGTGGCGGTCGCCGTCCCGGCAAAATTGGCGCTGCCGCCATCTTCCAGCTCCGCCTTGATGCCGTCGCCTTCCCGGGAAAAGATGACATCCGTCTCGCCGAGCGTGGCCATCGTTACCGGGCCGCCCTTGCGGTCGATGGCTTCCCCAATCGATTCCGGCGTCAGATGGCCGGGCAACAGATGGTCGCGTAATAGCGCCACCAGAACCGGGCGTTGCTCGTCTTCGAGCAGCGTTTCGCCTTCCTTGCCCAGGGCTTCGAATGCCGCGTCGTCGGGCGCCAGAATCGTGTAGCTGGCCGGGCCGTCGAGAACGCCGGACAGTTCGGATTCGTCCATCGCCTCGCGCACGATATCGAGATCCTTCTCGGCCCCCAGAGCGGCCGCCAGCGTAAGGGTTCCATCGTCCCGCGTGGCGCCTTGGGAAGTGTGTTCTTCCGTTTCGCTGCATGCTGCAACCAGGGGAAGGGAGACGAGAGCGATTGCGGCAAGGCCGCTTTTCCATGCGTCGGTCATGTTCTGTCCCTTCAGACCAGCAGGTCGATGGCGGCGGAAATCAACTGGGTCTGCGGGTCGATCTGATAGACATAGCCATCCGAATATCGATACCACGCGTCGTCACTGTCGGCGTACCGATCCCGATACGGGTAGGGCACGTTATAGACGTCATAACCCGCTGGCATCGGCTCACCGATGGAGAAATCGTCACCGGTCAGCAGGGCAACCACCGACTGGATCGCTGAATCGCTCGGGTTCACCCGGTAAATGACATTGTCGGCATAGCGGTAGGTATCTCTCGGCCCCAGATCGTAATAATCGACGTAATAGTCGGGCACCGAATGACTCGAATAGCTCGACGGCCACTGATTACCGATTGCCAGCGCTCCTCCCAGCAGGGGGATGTATCCAGCTATTCCGCCATCGCTCGCTGGACGCAGAAGATAGCCGTCGTCGTAATAATAGCGGCCCGAACTGTAATTCTTCAGGCCGAACAAGCGGGGTCGATAATCGTACCCATTCCAGGTGCGGTAATTTTCGTACCGCTTCTTGGCCTGTCCCGGCGGCATGCAGCCATTGTACTTCTTCGCCAGACCCGGCGGACAGCCGGCGATCGCTCGCCGGTCCCTGTCGCGCACGAGGAAGGTCCGGTCCTGGTCGTACCGCACGCGATCGACATAACTGATAAGGTTGCGATCGCCCCGCCGGACATCGCGGCGTCCGTCCCTTCGGTCCACGCGTCGTTCGACGGATCGCTCGATGCGACGCTCGGCCCGCTGTGACAGATCCCTGCGGTCATCGCGCCGGTCCACCCGACGTTCGACAGCGCGCTCTTGAGGTCGCTGACTGATCCGGCGTTCGATTTCACGGGGGACATTCTGGCGGGCATCTCGTCTGTCGGGCTGCTGGGCCATGCGTTTATCAGGCCTGGCATCCCTGTTGCCGTTGCCGGTACGCTTGGGGCCACGATCCGGCGGACCACGCTCGACCTTGGCGGCACTATTGCCCTTGCCGTTACCCGGGCCGTTGCCATTGTCTCCGTTCTTGCCCGGTTGGGCATAGGCGCCACTTGCCACCAAGGCGATCGCGGCTGCTCCTGCTAACAGGATACGCATCATTAGAACTCCTTTGCGGGGCTAACGGGGGATGGAGGCTTCCGGTTCCGGTTAACCTACGCGCAAGAATTGGCAGAACTCTGCGGTTTTCAAGCTGCCCCATAAAGCGCAGCCTCGGCGCGCCGGCGGCGGATCAGGCCTTTCAGCACTCGCCCGGCCGCGTAAACCCAACGGTGGAATTCTTTAGCCGCGTCTGCATGATCGCCCGCCAGGTGCCGTTTGAGCAGTGTCGAACGGGCAATCGCGCCGGTGTTGTAATGGAAGCTCACCAGCGCATCGAATTGCGCCTGGCTGGTCGGCGCATCGCCAATGGCCTGCACCACATCGCGGGCATGGCGCTCGATATCGGCAGCAAGGCGCCGGTCGCATTCCTCCCGGGTCCACACCGTGCCGGGGCCGATACCGGGTCCCGTTGCCCCCCATCCGATCGTCCACGGATCGCCGCCGCTGCCGGGATCGGGATAGGCCTCGACCATGCCGTCGCCCCGCACGCGCGCGCAGCCTTCGAACTCCTGAATCAGGCGTATGCCTGCCGGGCTGACCTCACGCGATGCCCCGGCCACGTCGGTCATCGTGTCGATCGCCTTGTCCAGCGTGTCGACCTCCGATTGGCGCAGGCCCCGGCCAAGCAGGTTTCTCACGATGTCGAACAGGGGTTTGCGGTTCATCAGGGCCTCCATGAAAACGAGGCAACCTGATTAGGCATCGAATGGGCGTGTAGGAAAATGGTTTTTCACCGGGCGCGCGAAAAAGGCCGCCCGGTCGCCCGGACGGCCTTTCCTCGGTGAAATAACAGGGCCGATCAGGCGCTGTAATACATGTCGAATTCGGCGGGGCAGGGCGTCGTGTCGACGCGCAGGACTTCTTCCCACTTCAGTTCGGTATAGGCCTCGATCTGGTCCTTGGTGAAGACGTCGCCCTTCAGCAGGAACTCGTGATCGGCTTCCAGTGCTTCCAGTGCTTCGCGCAGCGATCCGCAAACCGTCGGGACCTCGGCCAGCTCTGCAGGCGGCAGGTCGTACAGGTTCTTGTCCATGGCTTCGCCTGGGTGGATCTTGTTCTGGATCCCGTCGAGACCGGCCATCAGCAAGGCAGCATAGGCAAGGTAGGGGTTGGCCATGGCGTCGGGGAAACGGAATTCCACGCGCTTCGCCTTGTCGCCCGCACCGTAGGGGATGCGGCACGAAGCGGAACGGTTGCGCGCCGAATAGGCCAGCAGAACCGGTGCTTCGAAGCCGGGGACCAGCCGCTTGTAGCTGTTGGTCGTCGGGTTGGTGAAGGCGTTCAGGGCCTTGGCATGCTTGATGACGCCGCCGATGTAATAAAGGCAGTTTTCGCTCAGGCCGCCGTACTGGTTGCCGGCGAAGGTCGGCTTGCCGTCGTCCCAGATCGACATGTGCGTGTGCATGCCGCTGCCGTTATCCGCTTTGATCGGCTTGGGCATGAAGGTCGCGGTCTTGCCGTAGATGTGGGCTACCTGATGCACGACATACTTGTAGATCTGCATGTTGTCGGCGGTTTCGACCAGCGTGCCGAAGGTCAGGCCCAGTTCGTGCTGCGCCGCGGCCACTTCGTGGTGGTGCTTGTCGCAGTTCAATCCCATTTCGATCATGGTCGAAACCATTTCGCCGCGGATGTCGACGGCGCTGTCGACCGGGGCAACGGGGAAATATCCGCCCTTGGCGCGGGGGCGGTGCGCCATGTTGCCGCTTTCGTATTCCTTGCCGCTGTTGGTTGGCAGTTCGATGTCGTCGATCGCATATCCCGAACCGGCATAACCGTCTTCGAAACGCACATCGTCGAACATGAAGAACTCGGCTTCGGGACCGACATAGATCGTGTCGCCGATGCCCGTCGACTTCAGGAAGGCTTCGGCGCGCTTGGCGGTCGTGCGCGGGTCGCGCGCATACCATTCGCCCGTCGAAGGTTCGACGATGTCGCAGAACAGGATCATCATCGGCTCGGCGCTGAACGGATCGATATAAACCCGTTCCAGGTCGGGCTTCAGGATCATGTCGCTTTCGTTAATGACCTTCCAACCGGCGATCGACGATCCGTCGAACATCAGGCCGTCATCGAGTTCGTCTTCGGTCAGGATCCCGGCCACCATCGTCAGGTGCTGCCACTTGCCCTTGGGATCGGTGAAGCGCAGATCGACCCACTCGATGCTTTCGTCCTTGATCTGTTTCAGGACGTCGCTTGCACTTGCCATTGGTATTGCCTCCGTTTGAACTGAAAATTCCTGCGGGTTTTCCCGCGCTAACTCAGATTGCGTCGTCGTCGCGCTCGCCTGTGCGGATGCGCAGGGCGCCTTCGATCGACGAAATGAAAATCTTGCCGTCGCCGATGCGGCCCGTCTGGGCGGCGGCGGCGATGGCTTCCACCGTGCGGTCCGCGATGCCGTCTGCCACCACGACCTCCAGCTTCACCTTGGGTAGGAAATCGACGACGTATTCGGCGCCGCGATACAGCTCGGTATGGCCTTTCTGCCGCCCGAAGCCTTTAGCCTCGGTCACGGTGATTCCCGACACACCGATTTCGTGCAGGGCTTCCTTCACCTCGTCGAGCTTGAATGGCTTGATGATCGCTTCGATCTTTTTCACGTCGTCTCCGAACCCCTGAGGAATGGTGTCGCTCCACCCTTCGCGCGTTTCTTTCCAAGAATCGTGCCAAGGCCTTGGCGGAGGGGCCTAACCGAAGAATCGATGCGCGCCAAACTGAGTTGGCGCAATTTTTGCGATGATTGGTGCGCAATCGGCGCAACTGCCTCGATAGGAACGCAGAGTGCTGCTTACACGGCAGTCACGACTTGCCTAATTTTTGGGCAGGATGAGGCCGGCGGTCTCTGGCAGGCCGCACATCAGATTGAGGTTCTGCACGGCTGCACCGCTCGCGCCTTTGCCCAGATTGTCGAGCCGGGCGATCAGTCGTGCATTCCATCCGCCTTCGTTTCCGAACACGAACAGTTCCAGCCCGTCGGACGGTGCGGCATCGGTGTCGAGCAGGAGCTCGCTCACCGGGGTGGCATCATGAACCGTGACGACGTCCGATCCCGCGTAGAATTCGGCCAGGGCCGTTCGCAGGTCGTCCGCATGACGCTCGCCGTCCATGGCACCGAGGTGCAGCGGCACCTCGACGATCATGCCGCGATAGGCCGGGACGACCGACGGTGCGAACAGCACGGGGTGTTCCAGTTCGGCATGCGCCTGCATTTCCGGCAGGTGTTTGTGCGCCAGATCGAGCGCATATGTCCGAAACGCTATGTTCGGCTCCTCGATCATACGTTTGATTAGCATGCTTCCGCCGCCGGAATATCCGCTCACGGCGTTGACCGTGTACGGCCAGTCGGCTGGCAACAGCCCCGCACGCACCAGCGGCGCGACCAGCGCGAGGAAGCCTGTGGGGTAGCATCCGGGGTTGCTCACCCGCCGCGCATCGGCCACCCGCTCGCTGCCGATCAGCTCGGGAAAACCATAGCACCAGCCCTCGCTCGTGCGGTGCGTGCTGGATGCATCGATCACTCTCGTGCCGCCGGAAGTGTCAATCATTTCAACCGCTTCGCGCGCCGCATCGTCGGGCAGGCACAGGATGGCGATATCCGCTTCGTTCAGCGCTTCGCGCCGCGCGGCAGGGTCCTTGCGCTTCGCATCGTCCAGCCTCAGCAGTTCGAACTCGCTGCGCTCGGACAGCCGGTCGGCAATCTCGAGGCCGGTCGTGCCTGCAGCCCCGTCGATGAAGATTTTATGTGTCACTCGCTCGCAGCCAGCATGCCCAGCCGGATATATCCGCTCGGCCCTTCCGGCCCGCACGCCACCCACGCCCAGTCGCCCGCGCAGTCCAGCACCTCGACTTCCTGTCCGGCATCCAGCGTAGCGCCCACTTCGGCATCGTCGCGCATGGCGAGCATCAGCGGTGCGGGCGCATCTCCGATATTGCGGAGCTGGGGGATGACATAATGGGCGGCCAGATAATGTTTCGCCAAGGCAATATGCGCGAGATCGCCGCGCAACGGCAGAGTGCCGGGCGCGGGCTTTTCCACCGGACCGGTAAGTCCGACGATACCTTCGGGAAGAGAGTAGCTGGCTTGAGCAGTCACGCTGAGGGCAGAATCCGGAAATGAACGTTGCGCGCGCTTAACGCCGCGGCTCACTTCAGGCAAGGCGGCGAGCCTCAGCCTCCACCGAAACGCGCCTGCAACATGTGCCATGCGGCCCTCAGCCCATAGGCATCGCCGCCCTTGGGACGTCCCGGTTTTGCCTGAGGGCGCCAGGCAAAGGTATCGAAATGCGCCCAGTCGATCCCTTCGCCAACGAACTTGTCGAGGAACAGGCCCGCGACACTTGCCCCCGCAAATGCATTGCCGTGGGCATTGTTGGTGTCGGCAATTTCCGAGACCAGCCATTCACGATAGGCATCGGGAAGGGGCAGGCGCCAGGGTTCGTCGTCATGAGCCTTGCCTGCAGCGATCAGCGCCTCCGCGGTTGCATCCCTGCGCGTCATGAGCGCTGGATATTCAGGCCCGAGCGCCACCCGCGCAGCGCCGGTGAGCGTAGCGAAATCGATAATAAGGTCGGGCTTCTCTTCGCTTGCCCGTTGCAGCGCGTCGCCCAGGATGAGCCGGCCTTCGGCATCTGTATTGCCGATTTCGACAGACAGTCCCTTGCGGCTCTTGAGGACATCGCCAGGCCGGAAGCTGTTGGAACTTATGGCATTTTCGACTGCCGGGACAAACAGCTGCAAGCGGACAGGAAGACCTGCATTCATAACAAGGCCTGCCAACGCGATGGCGTGCGCGGCGCCGCCCATATCCTTTTTCATGAGCAGCATGCCGGTGGAGCTTTTTACGTCCAAACCGCCGCTGTCGAAACACACGCCCTTACCGACGATGGCCAGGACCGGATCGCTCTCCTTGCCCCATGTAAGATGCATGATACGCGGTGCATGATGGCGCGTGGCGGCGCGTCCCACGGCATGTACCATGGGATACTCCTGTTCGAGTGCATCGCCCTTTGTGACGCTCAATTTGGCGGAATGCTGCTTCGCCAGCTTTTCGCATTGCTCTTCAAGCGCTGCCGGCCCCATGTCTTCTGCCGGCGTGTTGACCAGATCGCGCACCAGGCACACCGCCTGCGCTTCTGCGACGGCGCTATCGATCGCTTTCACGTCCTTGGTCAGGATCACTCGGGGGCCCGTCGGCCGTTCGGGTTTCTTGTAACGATCGAATATATGCTGCGCTGTCTGCCATCCATGCAGGGCGGGGCCCGGTTCGCCCTCAGCCCTGCGATACGTACCTTCGGGAAGGTTTTCCGCGAGCTTGGCCATGCACCAGCTGGAGAGTTCCTTCGGGTCAGCGACCCCGCCGACGGCGAACCAACCGTCACCATCCGGTACGATGCCGACCTGATAGCCGCTCCCGTCGAATTTCTGGCCTTCCAGAGCCGCGCGTTGGCTGGTCGAAAGTTTTTTGCGCCAGTCCGAGTACCCGTCGCGGTTGACGAGATGAATGGAAATCGCTTCCTGTCCCTGGTCGGGCTGGATAAGCGTTTGCTTGTCGGCCATGTTCAAGACGTACCCCTGACTATCGTTGTCGCAAAGGAAACCGTGATGCGCGCGCCCCTGTTCCTGATTTCGCTCGCCCTGTCGAGTGCAGCCTGCTCCGACGGAGCCGAGTACGCCGACAAGACGGGGACGTCCAATCCGTCCGCGCAGGCGAGTGCTTCGGCCAGTTCAAGCACCAAGGCGGAAGCGGTCAACATCGCGAAAACCGCCGAGAAAGATGGCGGAACCTGGGAGTTTTCCTACAAATGGCCCGCTGCAGTAAGCGCCATTCCAGAACTCGCAAAGCAGTTGGGGGCAGAGCGTGATCAGCGCGAGAAGGAAGACCGCGCCGAATGGGATGCAACGCTGACCGAACTCGCCGGTGACGGCGATTGCGGTGGTTGTCGTAGCCGCAGCTTCGCCAAGGAATGGAAGGTCGTCGCCAGCCTGCCCGATTTCCTCAGTCTGTCGGCCGACTATTCCGATTATACCGGCGGCGCGCACGGAATGTATGGCAAGCAGTCGCTGGTATGGGACAAGCAGGCCAAGGCGTCTCTTGCCGGGGTCGAAATGTTCAATTCACCGGTCGCCCTGGAACAGGGGCTTGGCGCGCGGCTTTGCGATGCGCTCAACAAGGAGCGGGAAAAGCGGCGAGGCATGGCGGTCCAACCCGATAGCGACAGCATGTTCGATAATTGCCCCGGGCTCGACGAAGCCACGGTGCTGGTCGGATCGTCAAATGGCAACACCTTCGATCGGATCGGGATTTATTTCGGCCCGTATGTTGCCGGACCCTATGCAGAAGGCGCCTATGAGCTGGATTTCGATGTGACAACCAGCGTGATCGATGCGGTGAAGCCTGCATATGCGGGTGCGTTCAGCGTTCGCCGATAGGCATCTCGCAATTGCGGCCTAAAGTCACTATGTGCACGGCATGACGGAATATCAGGTAATCGAGGCGGACGAGACCGTCTATCGCGATGGGACAATCAAGCTGCATGGCCCGGACGGGTATGAAGGCATGCGCAAGGCAGGGCGTCTTGCGGCGGAAATCCTCGACGAGCTGACCACTTTCGTCCAGCCAGGTGTGACGACCGGCGAGATAGACGACAAGGCGCGCACCATGATGCTGGATGCAGGTGCTGTGCCTGCCACCATGGGGTATCGCGGTTATGCGCATAGCTGCTGCACGTCGATCAATCATGTGATCTGTCATGGCATACCGTCCGACAAGGCTCTCAAGGACGGCGACATCGTCAATATCGACGTCACGCCGCTACTGGATGGCTGGCATGGCGATACCAGCCGGATGTATTTTGCCGGCGAACCTTCGCTCAAGGCGCGCAAGCTGGTCGATGTGACCTATGAATGCCTGATGCTGGGGATCGATGCTGCGTCGAAACCGGGCGCACGCCTTGGGGATATCGGTGCGGCGATCGAAGAACATGCGCGCCAGTTCCGTTATGGCGTCGTGCAGGAGTTCTGCGGTCACGGCCTTGGCCGGTTGTTCCATGATGCGCCGGAGGTGATCCATGCGGCGCGCGCCGGAACGGGACCGGAACTGAAACCCGGCATGTTCTTCACCATCGAACCGATGATCAATGCGGGCCGACCACACGCCAAGATCCTGCGCGACGGCTGGACTGCAGTGACGCGCGACAAGTCGCTATCGGCGCAGTTCGAACATTCCATCGCAGTCACCGACGATGGTGTGGAAATCTTCACCGAAAGTCCCAAGGGACTGCACAAGCCGCCGTATTAGGTTTCGCGGGCTGCCTTCAGCGCAGCTCCGGCGCCGAAGGGTGCGACAGCGCACAACCCCAGACTGATCGCTCCGGCGAGCATTAGACCACCGGGATCGGGGCGCGCGAGGGCGCCAGCGCCGAAAATGAGGATCGGCACCGCCAGGGGGATGACCATCAATCCTGCCAGTGCCGCGCCGCCGCGCATGCTTGCGGTAAGCGCGGCGACGATAAGGCCAACCGCCGCCAGTCCCGGAGTGCCAGCCACTAGTCCGAGGAGCACTGTCTGCGTGGTCTTGCCATCAAGGCCAAGCAAAGCGGCTGCCGGTAAGGTTGCGAGCAGAAGGAACGGCGCAAAGGCCAGCCAGTGTGCGAGCAATCTGACGGCCATGGCCGTTTCTTCGCTGATACCGCGCAGACGCAGCTGATCGAATATCCCGGCGTCGAGATCGCCCGTCACCAGCTTTTCCAGCGGCAGGATCGCGGCGAGGAGCGCTGCGATCCAGATTACGCCTCCGCCGGTCCGTGCGAGCAATCGCGCGTCGGGGCCGACGGCAAAGGGATACAGCATGGCGACGGCAAGAAAGAACAGCAGCGGCAACAGCCCGCTGCCGCTGTGTCCGCCCGGCAACAAGGTGGCCAGATCCCGTCTGAGCAGCGCAGCGATCATGCGGCAAAGTCCGCCAGAGCGACGGTTAGCGGCGCGGGTAGCGCTATAGGCTGGTGCGATGCGACAAAGGCGATCCCACCGGCGCGGCAATGCTGATCTATCAGGGCTTCGAAAACGGTTTGCGCATGATGGTCCAACCCGTTCAGCGGTTCGTCCAGCAGCCAGATCGGGCAATTGGAGTTGATCAGGCGGGCAAGGGCGGCGCGCTTTTTCTGCCCGGTCGAGAGATATCGAACCGGAATGTCCAGCAACGGCGCGAGCTGGAGAAGGTCGCCCGCGCGTCCCATATCGGCATTGCCATCCAGTCGTTCCCAAAAGGCCAGGGCCTTGCCCAGCGGCAGATTGGCGTCGAGTGCCAACCGTTCATCGACCAGGCCCCTTCCGCCGTAATGCTGCACATCCCCTGCATAGGGACGGAGCAAGCCGGCAAGAATACGGATCAAGCTGGATTTGCCGATGCCGTTAGGCCCCGTAACATGCACGGCATCGCCAGCGACGCAGTCTATCGACAGCTTGCGAAAAAGCAGTCTTTCGCCTCGACGGCAGGCAATGTCCTTTGCGGCGAGGCGAGCTTGCATGGGCGGGAGCGATAGGCAAAAGGCGCCCACGCGACAAGCGAGAGGAGATTCGTGCGTTATGGCAGTAGAACAGTTGAGCGAGGAAGAACGCGATAGCTGGCTGAGGGCGCTGCCGAAGTGGTCGTCGTGCCGCGATGGCGCTGCTATCGAGCGCAAGTTCGAATTCTCCGATTTCTCCGAAGCGTTTTCGTTCATGACGCGGGTGGCCATGATTGCCGAAACGCGCGATCACCACCCCGAATGGTTCAATGTCTATAATCGGGTCGAAATCACACTGACGACGCATGATGCAGGCGGGTTGAGCCTGCGCGATGTGAAAATGGCGCGCAAGATCGACGCGCTGCTGGCCTGACCTTCGTTATTCGCCCATCGGCCTGGTCAGCGCGCGCGTCTGCTTGCGAACCCGGCCAGGCAGCCAGCGTGCGCCGAACGCCAGCGTTTTCGCGGTCTTGCCGACGACGGTATGCAATTTGTCGCCGTGGATGGCGGCCCATGCCGCAGCAGCGACATCCGCGACCGGCGTGATTTCGAGCCCTGCACCCGTCACCCGCTGGCGAATATCCTCGTTCGATCGCGCATTGGGGTTGTGATTGAGCAGGGGGGTGTCGATGAAACTGGGCATGAGGGAGCGGACATTGATCCCATCCACAGCCCATTCCCCATCCAGGCTTTCCGTCACGGCACGAACCCCGAACTTGGTCGCCGAATAGACGCTTGCCCCGGGTGTTCCGTACAAGCCCGCTGCACTCGCGGTATTAAGCAGGCACGAGCCGGGGGCAGTCTGCTTGAGGTAGGGGTAGGCCGCCTGTGCGCCGAACAGAACGCCCTTGAGATTGATGTCGAGCGTGCGTTCGATTTCCTCGGCGCTGTTTTCGGTCAGCGATCCGCCCAGCGGTACGCCTGCGTTGTTGAACAGCACATCGATGCGCCCGCCGGCAGCCACGCAAAACGCATCCAGCGCTTCGTCCCAAGCGGAGCGGTCACGCACATCGAGGGGGTGCGAATAGACAAAGCCGTTTCCGATCATTTCTTCGGTTTCGCGCATGCCCGCCTTGTCGATATCACCGAGGCCGACAAACCAGCCGCGCTGGCCGAAATAAAGGGCAACTGCGCGTCCGATTCCGGATCCACCGCCAGTGATGAAAATGCCCCTGCGATCACCCATGCTGTCTCTCCCTCTCGCGCGTCTAAAGCGCGGCGTTATTATATGTGTGCCAGGTGAAGATGGCCATTGCGCCGCGATGGGGCCGCCATCTTTCCCCCAACTCACGCGTTTCCTTCTCGCCCGGTCTTGCCGGCAGTTCGAGCATGCGACCGACGGCCTCCTGCACCGCCAGGTCGCCCGCAGGCCAGATGTCCTTACGCCCTTCTGCAAACAGCAAATATATCTCCGCCGACCAGCGGCCAATGCCCTTGATCCTGGTGAGTTCGGCAATGGCCGCTTCATCGTCTTCGGGCAGGTTGTCGAAGGCCAGTTCTCCACTCGCCACCAATTCGCACAGGCTGCGGGCGTAGCCCTGTTTCTGACGGGACAGTCCGCAGGCGCGCAATGTATCGAAGTCGCGGGCCAGCAGATCCTGTGGAAGCATGTCCTCGCCAAGTTCCGCCTCAAGCTTGTTCCAGACTGCTGCAGCGGACGCGACGCTCACCTGCTGGCCTACTATCGTGCGCAGGAGCGTGCGGTAACCCGTCGAGCGAATGCGCTCTTCGGGATAGCCGCAACGCTCGATTGCGGCGGCGACGATGGCGTCATCTGCGGCTACAGCGTCGAGATGTTCGCGCAATTGTGCGTTGGTCAGGCCCATGGCGAGTGTGCTTGCCTTCCCTTTCCCGATTGAATAGCAGCGCGACGCATAGGTTGGGCCAGTGGCCCTTTGCAACCGAGGAAAGACGTAAAATGCCGAAACTGATCGTCACCACACGCGAAGGCGAGACCAGCGAAATCGACGTATCCGACGGCCTGACCGTTATGGAAGCGATCCGCGATAACGGTTTCGACGAACTCCTGGCCTTGTGTGGTGGCTGTTGTTCCTGCGCAACCTGCCATGTTCACGTCGACGAATCCTTCGCCGGCAAATTGCCGGAAATGAGCGAGGACGAAGACGATCTGCTCGAATCGACCGATCACCGCAGCCCGACATCGCGCCTTTCCTGCCAGATACCCTTCACGCCGGAACTCGACGGATTGAAGGTTACTATCGCGCCTGAAGATTGATGTTGTTTGCGGGTTAAGGTGGCTGCGCCTACCTCGCCAGACATGACTTCAATTCCAGTACGCGAGCACACGCTCGATCTCATCGGCAACACGCCGCTCGTGCGCCTCGAAGGGCCGAGCGCGGAAGCCGGCTGCGACATCTTCGGGAAATGCGAATTCGCCAATCCAGGCGCAAGCGTTAAGGACCGGGCTGCCCTTTATATCATTCGCGATGCGGAAGCGCGCGGAGACCTGAAGCCTGGCGGCACTGTGGTCGAAGGAACCGCGGGCAATACCGGCATCGGTATCGCGCTGGTGGCCAATGCGCTGGGCTATCGGACCATCATCGTGATGCCCGACAACCAGAGCCACGAGAAGATGGACACGATCCGCGCGCTCGGGGCGGAACTGGTCACCGTGCCGCCGACCAAATATGCCGACTGCAACCATTTCCAGCACGTGTCGCGCCGGATGGCGGAGGAAATCGACGGTGCGATCTGGGCAGGCCAGTTCGACAACACCGCCAATCGCAAGGCGCACATCGAAACAACGGCCAAGGAACTGTGGGAGCAGCTCGAAGGCCGGATCGACGGCTTTACCTGTGCCGCAGGAACCGGCGGGACCATCGCCGGTGTCGGTATGGGCCTGAAAGAGTTCGACGAAAACATCGTCATTGCGCTGACCGACCCGCACGGCGCAGCTCTGTACAACTATTTCGCCAATGGCGAGCTTAAGGCTGAAGGGTTCTCTGTCGCCGAAGGGATCGGGCAGGGGCGTATAACCGGAAATCTGGAAGGCGCGCCGATCGATACGCAGTTCCGCGTTTCGGATGAAGAAGGTCTAGAATGGGTGGCCCGCCTGCTGCGCGAAGAAGGGCTGTGCCTCGGTCTGTCGAGCGGCATCAACGTTGCCGGTGCCATCGCCCTGGGCAAGCAACTGGTCGCAGAGGGGCGCGACAATCCGCGGGTGGCCACGATATTGTGCGATACCGGCTTCCGCTACCTCTCCACGCTCTACAATGCCGAATGGCTGGCGTCCAAAAAGTTGCCGGTTTTCGATTGGTTGCAATCCGGCGATTGACTGGCAGGCAGGGGTGCCTAGGCTAATGCGCGTGCCGCAATTTTTCGACATGAGCCGCAAGCCATCGGTGCGCGAGCTGCCCGACGTCAACGGTGGCGTAGACGCGCGCCGCGAGCGGACGGTGCAACGTCTGCAGATCGGCGCGACCGGGATCGTCATGATGATCCTGCTCGTCGGTCTGGCTAGCATCATCCAAGACCGTGCTGCCGAAACAGATGCGACGACGGTGCCCGAGGCTGCCCCTACTACCGAGCCGACGCAGACAGCTCCGCGGAACGATCCGTTGGTAGAGGCCGGTGTGGTTCCCGATCTCGCAGTCGAGCCGACGGCCGTTCCAGATACCGTATTGACGCCGCCGCCACGGGTTGAGAGCAATGCTTCGCCTGCCGAGAACTAAAGGCGTTCTTACATTGCTGACGGTGCTGCTTGCAGCTTGTTCCACGGGCAAGGTCAGCGAAGAGGTCGCTCACAAACACCCTGTCGGTCTGTTCTCGACCCTGCCGATTTACTGGGGCGAGGGCGACATGGCGGCAATACTCGATGGCTCAAATCGAAGCGACTGGGTCCGCGACCTTATCGAACAGCGATTTGACATCGAGCCGCTCGACACTGTGGAGCCCGATGCGATCGACGGGCTCGATCGCATGATTATGGCGCAACCGCGACCGCTTGCTCCGTCCGAAAATGTGGCACTGGACAATTGGGTGCGCGCGGGAGGTCGGCTGCTGATTTTCGCCGATCCACTTCTGACACGTCACAGCGATTTTGCGCTCGGCGATCGTCGCCGTCCGCAAGATGTTGTGCTCCTTTCTCCCATCCTCACTCGCTGGGGACTCGAGCTGCGCTTCGACGATGCGCAGCCAAGCGAGGAGCGCCTGATATCTGTTTCCGGCAATCAGTATCCTGTCAATCTTGCGGGCCAGTTCGTCGCGACGGGAGATGGCAAATGCACAATCTCGGGAGCGGGGCTTTTCGCCTGGTGCAGTGTCGGGGACGGGCGGGTCACATTGATGGCGGATGCAGCGATATTGGATAGTGAAGAGACGGCGGCGACCTCAGCGCAAAGGCAAGTCTTGCTGGCGACCCTGATCGGCGATGCACTAAACTGATCCCACGGGATTTTACGGGAAAGATGCGGGATCATGACGCGAGTCCATCGATGGACTCGCGCAAATCCGTGTTTTCACTGACATCCAATGGGACGCTCGGTAATGGGATCAATTCTGGCCGAACGAATTATATCTAATTAATTCAGAGTTTTACGAGCTTATCCCGTAAAATCCCGCAATTTTCCCTTCCATCCCGGCTCTGCCCGCGATAAACCAAACACACATCGGACAAGCACTGTCTATTCGCGCTCGGTGACGGGGCGGGCGCCTCGCCCACCTGTGTGGGCGAGCGGGGAAGTGTTGCCTGATGGGGAGGTAATCGAAACCGTATTTGGGGTTTGGGGACAGTGTCTTTCGGAGGGTATAGCGGACAGGCCTATTCGCCGGCGGGCGACAAGGGCCGCTTCGTGCTTCCCCCCCTTTTCCGTAAGGCTGTTAAGGAATCGAGCGACGGGCGCGTCTTGTGCCTCATGAAGCATCCGTCATGGAACTGCCTCGTCGGCTTCGGCCTGTCGCGCAAGCCCGAGCTCGAGGCCCAGCTCGATCGCGAAGAAGAACTCGCGGTTCGGCTTGGCAAGGAATTCGATCGCGATACCCGGTCCAGCCAGCTCTTCGGCTTCATCGAAATGCCGTTCGATGACAGCGGTCGCTTCGTTATGCCCGATCATCTGCGCACGCTTGGCAACATCGACGACGGCCTCTATTTTCAGGGCGGCGGTCGCTTCTTCACATTGTGGAACCCGGAAGAGCTCGCACAGATGGGCGACGACTGGGCCGGCGCCAAGGCGGCATGCGAAAGCTTTCTGGCCGATGCGAAGGGTAAGGGCGCTACCAAAGGTGCTGGCAAGTGACCGGGGCGCCGCACATCCCCGTCCTTCTCGACGAAGTAATCGAAGCGCTGGACCCGCAGCCGGGCGACGTCGTGATCGACGCAACCTTCGGGGCGGGCGGTTATACGCGCGCGCTGCTGGAACGCGGTGCCATCGTCCATGCATTCGACCGGGATCCCGACGCAATCGCCGCAGGCCGCAGCTGGAGCGAAGCGGAAGAAAATCCACCCCGTCTGGTTCTGCATCCCCATCGCTTTTCCGAAATGGTCGACGTCATGGCGGCGGCGGGTATCGCGCGGGTCGACGGTGTGGTGATGGATATTGGCGTATCATCGATGCAGCTCGACCAGGCGCATCGCGGATTTGCCTTCTCGTCGGATGGTCCGCTGGACATGCGCATGAGCCAGGAAGGGGCGAGCGCGGCGGATTTTCTCAACGGTGCCGACGAGAAGGCGATCGCCGATATTCTCTATACCTATGGAGAAGAACGCCAGTCCCGCCGGGTTGCCCGCGCCATCGTAGCAGCACGTCCGCTCGAAACGACCGGCGAACTGGCGCGTGTCGTACGCAAGGCGCTGGGCCACAAACCGCACGATAAGAAAGACCCGGCCACCCGCACTTTTCAAGCCATCAGAATTCACGTGAACGGCGAGCTGGACGAACTGTCCCAAGCACTGTCCGCCGCCGAGCACGTGCTGCGTGAAGGGGGCCGCCTCGTGGTGGTCAGCTTCCACAGCCTCGAAGACCGGATCGTCAAGCGCTTCCTGCGCGAGGCGTCCTCAACCCCGAGCGCCTCGCGTCATGTCCCTTTGGCAGCGCAGGACGATCCGGTTTTTTCGAAAGTCAGCAAGGCCATCAAGCCGGGTGAGGCCGAGATCGAACGCAATCCGCGCGCCCGTTCCTCTGTCCTGCGCGCTGCGACGCGGACCGCGACGCCCGCACGGGAGGCCGCGTAATGGTCGGTGGATCGCGTATTCGTCAGATCGGCTGGGCGCTTGTTCTGGCCGTTTGTTTCGCCCTGCTTCTGGCGTTGACGTTCAAGGTGAACGCCGTGAAGAGCGACGTGCGCCTCGCCGAACGCCAGATCATCGCCGCACAGCAGGCCAAGCTCATGCTCGAAACCGAATTCGAAACCCGCGCCAGCCAGCAGCAGTTGTCGGATTGGAACGCGGTCGAGTTCGGTTATTCCGCTCCACGTGCCGACCAATATCTCGAGAGTGAACGCCAGCTTGCGGCTTTGGGCACTCCGCGCGGTATCAACGCGCCATCTCCGGTGCGCGTGGCCTTGAACCGACCGGAACCTGAATCGGAAAGCCTCTTCGCCGACTGGATCGACGATGACGAGGAAAGCGCCGCTCATCGTCCGGACCGGCGCGAACTGGCAGCGGTAACGGCTGGGGGGCTCGCCGAGCGCCTGTCCAGCCCGGCGGTCGGCATCGCCGCCGTGGCGGAGGTCAGCCAGTGAACGCTTTTTCCGGCTTTGGCCCCGCCATTGCCGCGGGAAAAAGCGGGCATGGTGCAGTCAGCATGGCGGTGGCCTCCGGCCGGGTCCAGCTTGTCACCATTCGCCAGCAATCGCTCACACTCGCGCGCTGGCGGGTCTTGTGGGTCGTTCTGGGGTTTGCCTTCATCGCGATGCTTGCGCTGGTCCGCATCGCTTATCTCGGCATGTCGGATGAAGGCCTTAGGGGGACATCGCTCGAAGAAGCGCTCCTTCCGCCACGGGGCGAGATTACGGATCGCAACGGTATTCCGCTGGCGCGCGCATTTCCAGCTTACGCTTTGTGGTTCAATCCCGAAGCGCTGGGCGAGGGCGGTACACCGCTGGTGCGCGAACCGGCAGTCGTTGCTGCGAAACTCAAAGCGATTTTCCCGGATCTGAACGAAAAGGCCGTCGCTGCGCAATTTGCTGCTGGCAAGCAGGGCTACATTCGCCGTCGCGTGTTGCCCGAAGAGGCGAACAGGGTTCAGGAAATCGGTGAGCTGGCGCTCGAAATGCCGACGGAAACCGATCGCCATTACCCGCAAGGATCGATGGCGGCTCACGTCCTCGGCTATGTTGCCGCCGACGGCGACGGGCGCGTGGGGATGGAACAGGTCTTCAACAAACATCTGTCCGATCCAGCTACGCGCGGCACGCCCATCGCCCTGTCGATCGATTCCCGTGTTCAGGGCGCACTCGAAGATGAACTGCGCCGCGGGATGAAGCTCGTACAGGCGCAAGGCGGGGCCGGCATCGTTCTGGATGTGAACACCGGCGAGGTGCTGGCACTCGCATCTTTGCCCGAATTCGATCCTAACAAGATCGACGCGCGGGGGGAAAAGCTAATGTTCAACCGCGTTACGAACCAGGTCTACGAACTGGGATCGACATTCAAGCCGCTGTCGGTCGCCGCGGCGATCGACGCTGGCGTGGTCCGTGACCTTGGCCGACGGTGGGATGCAACCCCGGTCAAAGCGGGACGCTTCCGCATCAAGGACAGCCACGACATGGGCGCGACCCTGAATGTCGTGGAAACGCTGATCCATTCGTCCAATACTGTAACGGCCCGCGTCGTCGACGAGCTCGGACCTGAGCGGATGCGTCGTTACATGATGGATCTGGGCATGAACGAACGGCCCTATATCGAACTGCCGGCAAAAGGCTTCCCGATCTGGCCCGGCGAGAAATGGCCACGTCTGCGGTCGATGACCGTGGGATATGGGCATGGCATCGCTGTGACCCCCCTTCATCTGGCAAGTGCTTATGCGGCAATGGTCAACGGCGGCATCTGGCGCCCGGCCACGCTGAAGAAACTGGGCCCGGGCGAGGCGCCGAAGGGCCGCCGCGTGTTCAAGGCGTCCACGTCTAGCCGCATGCGCCAGTTGCTGCGTGCGATCTCGATCTATGGCACGGGACGCAATGCGGACGCACCCGGCTACCGCGTCGGCGGCAAAACGGGTTCGGCCGAAAAGCCGGGCGGTTCGGCTGGTTATCGTCGCACTGCACTGGTTTCGACCTTTGCGGCCGCGTTCCCGATGGATCGTCCGCGCTACGTGGTCATCGCCATGCTCGACGAACCGCGTGGGACGGTCGCTAGCTCCTATCAGCGCACCGCCGCATGGAACGCCGCGCCGATCGTGGGCCGACTGGTGCCGCGCATCGGACCTCTCATTGGCGTGCGCCCCGACGATACGCGCGATGTCGACATCTCCGACATCAAGCCGCTTATCCCGGAGGCCAACCGGTGAAGCTGTCCAAGCTCTGTGCTGCTGCGGGGATCGCGTGCGATGCCGACGTCAATGTGACGGGTTTCGCGATCGACAATCGCAAGGTTGCCCCGGGAACGGTTTTCGGTGCGTTTCAAGGCGCGCAGGTCAATGGCGAGGATTTCATTCCCGCAGCGATAGAAAGCGGCGCGGTCGCCATTGTGGCCCGGCCCGAAGCTGTCGTGAATGGTGCCATCCACATTGCCGACGACACCCCCCGCCGTGCCTTTGCGGCGCTGGCGGCCCGGTACTTCACCCCGGTGCCGCAGCATATCGTCGCGGTAACAGGTACGAACGGCAAAACCTCGACTGTCGAAATGACTCGCCAGATCTGGCGTATGGCAGGTGAACGGGCCGCGAGCATCGGTACGTTGGGCGTCACCACCCCCGATGGTAGCGTCTCCACTGGCCTGACCACCCCGGATATCGTGACCTTCCTGTCGAACTTGAGCGGCCTGGCGCGTGAAGGTGTGACACACGTGGCTTTCGAAGCGTCGAGCCATGGTCTCTCGCAATTCCGCAACGAGGGCGTGTCCGTCGAAGCAGCGGGCTTCACCAATTTCAGCCGCGATCATCTCGATTACCACGCGGATATGGAAGACTATTTCGCCGCCAAGATGCGGCTCTTCGACGAGGTTGTGGGAGACGATGCGACCGCAGTCGTGTGGATGGGATCTGGCGATAGCGGCTGGAATGCCCGCGTGGTGAACCATGCCGAGGCGCGCGGTTTGAAGATCATGACTGTCGGCGAACAGGGCGAAACGATCCGCCTTACGAAAAGAGAGCCGACCCAGCTTGGGCAGTCGCTGAGCGTTGAGCATGAGGGCAAGAGCCGGACGATCAATCTGCCGCTGATCGGCGCCTATCAGGTTTCCAACGCGCTCACTGCAGCAGGGCTTGCACTCGCGTCCGGTCTCGATGCGGGGTTGGTTTGGGATGCCGTTGCCCGTCTGCAACCCGTTCGTGGCAGGCTTGAACGCGCGGTCATCGCGCCTTCGGGCGCGCCGGTGTATGTCGATTACGCTCATACCGCCGATGCGCTCGAAGCGGCGATCCAGGCGCTCGAGCCGCATGTTACGGGCCGCCTTATCACCGTGTTCGGCGCCGGCGGGGATCGGGATCACGGAAAGCGGGCACCCATGGGCGAGGCGGCGGCCAAGGCAAGCCATGTCGTAATCGTGACCGACGATAACCCCCGCGGTGAGGATCCTGCGGATATCCGCCGCCAGGTGCTTGAGGGAGCGCCGCAGGCACGCGAAATAGGCGACCGTCGCGAAGCCATCCTTGCAGCCATCGCCGAAGCAGGTGCGGACGATATCGTCCTCATCGCCGGCAAGGGACATGAAACGGGTCAGATCATCGGATCGGGAGAAAATATGCGGGTCCTGCCTTTCGACGATGTCGAGGTTGCGCGCAAGTGCGCTGCGCAGATCGCCAGAGGTGATGCATGAGCGCGGCAATCCTGCGACATCCGGCCTATATTGAGTGGCCTGCCGATCCGCGCGACCGCCTACCGCTGACGCTGTGGACGGCAAAGGATATTGCCGACGCTGTAGGTGGTACGGCCAGCCATGACTTTCAGGTTGCCGGGGTCGAAATGGACAGCCGGGACGTGGTCAATGGCGATCTGTTCGTCGCGCTCAGGGGCGAAGCGATGGATGGCCATCGCTTCCTTGAGAAAGCCTTCGCCAACGGCGCTGCGGGCGCGATCGTCGATCGCCCGATCGACTGGCCCCACATCCTGGTCGATGACACGACTGAAGCGCTGAAGGCGCTTGCCCGTGCAGCGCGCAGCCGTGTGGAAGCGAAGATTATCGGCGTGACCGGATCGGTCGGCAAGACCGGCGTAAAGGAAGCCATCTTCGCCAGTCTCGAACGCGCGAGCCGCGGTGCAGCCCATCGTTCCACCCGCAGCTACAACAACCACGTCGGTGTGCCGCTGAGCCTGACGCGTATGCCTGCGCGCAGCCGCTTCGGCATTTTCGAAATGGGCATGAACCATGCTGGCGAGATCGAAGGGCTGACTACCCAGGTTCGCCCGCATGTAGCGGTTATCACCACGATAGCCCCGGCACATATCGAAAATCTCGGCAGCATGGAGGCGATCGCTGCAGCCAAGGCCGAGATCTTTGCCGGTCTGGAGCCAGGCGGCACCGCCGTCATCCCGGCCGACACCGAGCATTACGAACAACTCAAGCTGGCCGCCCTGCGCGCGGGCGCAAAGGTCGTCAGCTTCGGAAGGGCACGTTTTGCCGACGTTCGCTTGCTGGATGCCATTCCGAGCGCCAACGGCGGCAGCCTCGTGACGTGCGAATTCCCTGAAGGACGGCTGTGTTACACCGTTGCCGAACCTGGCGATCACTGGGTCGTGAACTCGCTGGCCGTAATGGCTGCTGTACGCGCTGCGGGCGGCGATATGGCGGCAGCCGGGCTGGCGCTTGCCGAGATGGGTGGGCTCAAGGGGCGGGGCGCGCGTCACGGCATCGATGTGCCCGGCGGCAAAGCGCTGCTGATTGACGAAAGCTACAACGCCAACCCGGCCAGTATGCGCGCAACTTTGGCGCAGCTTGGCCAGACGCCGTCGGGGCGCCGCATTGCCGTACTCGGGGCGATGAAGGAACTGGGCGATTTCGGCCCCCAGTTTCACGCCGCTCTGTCCGAGCCGGTGCTGGCTGCCGATGTCGATTATGCCATTCTGGTTGGCGAAGAGATGTCCGCCCTCGCACGCGAACTGGGGAAACCGGAGAGTTCCGTCCTTGGCAAGCCCATTGCGTGGGCGCATTGCCGAACTGCCGACGAGGCGATCGAGCTGCTCGAAGACTTCGGTGTCGTCGCAGGCGATGCCGTGCTGGTCAAGGGCTCCAACTCGGTCGGTCTTGGCCGGCTCGTGGATCATTTCATCCGCGCCCGCTAGGCGCGACGAGAGGCCGATTTGCTATACCTCCTCGCCGAATGGTTGAATTTCGAAGGCATCTTCAACCTCGTGCGCTATCAGACGTTCCGCGCCGGGGCGACGCTGATGACCGCGCTCGTCATCGGGCTCGTCATTGGCCCGCGCTTCATCGACATGCTTCGGGTGCGGCAGGGCAAAGGGCAGCCGATCCGCGAAGATGGCCCACAGAGCCATCTGGCCAAGCGCGGTACGCCGACAATGGGCGGCTTGATGATCCTGATCAGCCTGTCGCTGGCCGTTCTGATCTGGATGGATTTGCGCAATCCGTTCATCTGGGCCGTGCTCGCGGTGACGCTCGGCTTCGGCCTGATCGGATTCCTGGACGATTATGACAAGGTTACGAAGTCGAGCCACAAGGGGGTTTCGGCCCGGGTCCGGCTATTGATGGAATTCGCGGTTGCGGGCGTGGCGAGTTATCTCGCCGTCAGCCAGATCAACACGTTCCTATACGTCCCGTTCTTCAATAATCTCGGCCTGGAAATGGGCCCGTTCTACTATGTCTTCGCGGCCATCGTGATCGTAGGGGCGGGCAATGCGGTCAATCTGACTGACGGGCTGGACGGGTTGGCGACGATGCCGGTTATCATTGCGGCCGGGACATTCGCGCTCATTTCCTATCTCGTAGGCCGCGTGGATTTTTCTAGCTATCTCGGCATCCCGCATGTTCCCGGTGCGGGTGAGTTGGCGATCTTCTGTGCCGCTATCATGGGCGCTGGCCTCGCTTTCCTCTGGTTCAATGCGCCGCCCGCTGCCGTATTCATGGGCGATACGGGGTCGCTGGCGCTCGGCGGCGCACTCGGCGCAGTTGCGGTCTCCACACACCACGAGATCGTTCTCGCGGTGGTCGGCGGGCTGTTCGTGTTCGAGGCGCTGAGCGTCATCATCCAGGTCTTCTGGTTCAAGCGGACCGGCAAGCGGGTCTTCCGCATGGCGCCGATCCATCACCATTTCGAACAGCTTGGCTGGTCGGAGAGCAAGGTCGTGATCCGGTTCTGGATCGTGGCGATCGTGCTTGCACTCATGGGGCTGGCGACGCTCAAGCTGCGATGATCACTTCATCCGCCTGGAAGGACAAGAAGTACGCCGTTCTCGGACTGGCGCGTTCCGGCCGGGCCACGGTCGAGGCGCTGCTGGCGGCAGGAGCCGAGGTGCTGGTATGGGACGACCGCATAGAGGCGCGCGAGCCTTTTGCCGGGCGCTGCGCCATCGGGGATCCGCTGGAGGCGGACCTAACCGGTTTTGCGGGCGTCGTCGTCAGTCCCGGCGTTCCGCTCAACACGCACCCGATCAAGCCGCATGCGGATGGTTATGGCGTGCCGGTCATCGGCGACATCGAACTCTTCGCGCAGGCGCGGTCGGAATTGCCGTCGCACAAGGTTGTCGGCATAACCGGTACGAACGGGAAATCGACCACCACCGCGCTGGTTCATCACATCCTGAAGGCGGCGGGCGTGCCCACGGCGATGGGTGGGAATATCGGTCTGCCGATCCTCGAGCAGGAGCCGTTGCCGGAAGGCGGGGTCTATGTCCTGGAACTGTCGAGCTATCAGATCGACCTGACTTTTTCGCTCGCTTGCGATGTGGCGATCCTGCTGAATATCACGCCGGACCATCTGGACCGGTATGACGGTTTCGACGCCTATGCGGCGAGCAAGTCACGGCTGTTTGCGATGCAGAGGCGGGGCCAGCATTCCATCGCGCGCTTTACCGATGCGCGCTCGCTCGGACAGTTCGCGGAAGGGTCGATCGCCAGCATTCTGGAGGACGTCTTCCAGCACAGAGGGATTGCGCCGGACGAGCAGAATGGTTGGAAATCCCTGGCAGGATCCCACAACCGCGAGAATGCAGCAGCTGCGATCGAGGCGTGCGACATCCTTGGCATTCCGATCGATCAGATCCGCGGAGGCTTGCGCACGTATCCGGGCCTTCCGCACCGTATGGAGCGGGTCGCGGAGATCGGCGGGGTGGCGTATGTCAACGACAGCAAGGGCACGAATACAGCCGCTTCGGCCCCGGCGCTGGCGGCTTTCGAGAACATTCACTGGATCGTTGGCGGGCTGGCGAAAGAGCCGGGCCTAGGCGAGTGCGAGGCCGAACTGGGCCATGTGAAGGCCGCCTATACCATCGGCAAATCGGGCGACGAGTTCGCCGGACTGTTGGAAAAAAGGGTGTCGATCAAACGTTCAGTTACGCTCGAACAAGCGTTGTTCGACGCGTCGAACGCAGCCGTGTCGGGCGACACCGTCCTGCTGTCGCCCGCCTGCGCCAGTTTCGACCAGTATCGCGACTTCGAAGCGCGCGGCGACCATTTCCGCGAACTGGTGGAGGCGCTCAGATGAGCACCATGCAGCCCTATGTTCCCGGCAAGCGTCAACCGGCGCATATGCCGAAAGGCAAATTGTCGCGCTGGTCCGAACTGAAGATCTGGTGGCGCGAGATCGATCGCGTGCTGCTGCTGCTGGTGCTGCTGCTGATGGGGTTGGGCACCGTGGCCGTTGCCGCGGCGAGCCCGGCGAGCGCCAACCGGCTGTCGACCAGCAGCGAGACGCTGAACCCGCTGTATTTCTTCTATCGCCATCTGGCCTGGCAGGTGCTGGCCATCGGAACCATGCTCGGCATATCGATGCTCACGCGGGAGAATGCGCGGCGCTTCGGCCTGCTGCTGGCCGCGGGGATGACAGCGCTGCTGTTCATCGTCCCCTTCGTCGGGGTCGAGATAAATGGCGCGCGGCGCTGGATAAGCCTGGGCATGCAGTTCCAGCCGTCCGAGTTCCTCAAGCCCGGCTTCGCCATTGCGACCGCGTGGATCCTGTCATGGCGGATGCGCGATCCGAACATGCCGGTGGCCGGCATCGCGACCGGATATGTGGCGCTGATCGCAGCGCTGATGATGATGCAACCCGATTTCGGCGGCACGATCCTGTTCGGCGGCGTCTGGTTCGTCGCCATGATCCTCGCCGGGATCGACGTGAAGCGGCTGGGCGCGGTCATCGGCGGCGTGCTGGCCGTGCTGACGGCGACCTATTTCCTCTATGACAATGCGCGCCACCGTATCGACAGCTTCATCGGCGGCGGAACCGCATACGATCAGGTGGATTTGGGTGCACGCACTATCGTGGCGGGCGGCTGGCTGGGCGCGGGTTACGGTCTGGGCATTCGCAAGATGAGCCTGCCCGAGGCGCATACCGACTATATCTTCAGCGTCATCGGCGAAGAATTCGGCCTGATCGCCTGCGGACTGATCGTCCTGCTGTATCTGGCAATCGTGGCGCGGGTGCTGCTGCGCTTGATCGACGAGGAAGACCTCTTCGCGCTTCTGGCCGGAGCGGGCCTGACGGCCCTGCTGGGTGGGCAGGCGTTCATCAACATACTGGTCAACCTGCAGCTGTTCCCGTCGAAGGGGATGACGCTGCCGCTGGTGAGCTATGGCGGGTCTTCCACGATCGCCATCTGCCTGAACATCGGATTGCTTCTGGCAATCACGCGGCGAAATCCGTTCCTGAAAAGCCGGACCAAGGGGCTTGGCGATTTGTTCGGCATGGGGCAGACGGCCCCGATGAAAGACCAGACGAACCCGATCAGAAGCCAGACGGGCAGTGTTCGCCGGGAGATCCACCCATGACCGGCGCCAATCGCCATTACGTCCTTGCCGCGGGCGGGACCGGCGGGCATCTGCTGCCCGCCTTCGCACTTGCCACCGAACTGGAACGGCGCGGCCACCACGTCGCGCTGATCACCGATACGCGCGGAGCGGAGATTCCCGGCAAGCCCGATTTCCTGCCCGCCCATGTCATCCCGGCCGGCCGGTTCGGCAAGAACCCGCTGACCTGGATCAAAGGGATCAAGGCGGTACTGGAAGGGCGGCGCATGGCGCTGCGCCTGTTCGAAAGCTTCGAGCCGAGCGCCGTCGTTGGCTTCGGCGGTTATCCTTCGCTGCCGACCATCCTTGCCGCGAGCAGTGCAGACGTGCCTATCGTGGTGCATGAACAGAATGCCGTTCTGGGCAGGGTGAACCGCCTGTTTGCCCGGCGGGTCAATGCGATCGCCACGGCCTATCCCGAAGTGCAGCGGCTGGACGCCAAGCACGCCGAGAAAGTGCATCTTGTCGGCAATCCGGTGCGCGCGGGCGTACTGTCGCTGCGTGAAGAACCTTTCCCGGCGTTCGGTGAAGACGGCCTGCTGCGCGTACTGGTGACCGGGGGAAGCCAAGGCGCGCGTGTGCTGTCCGAAGTGGTGCCCGATGGGCTGTCCATGCTTCCGCCCGCGCTGCGCCAGCGGTTGCAGGTGACGCAGCAGTGCCGCCCGGAAGATCTCGATGCCGTACGCGAACGCTATCGCAATCATGGCATACCGGCCGAACTGGCGACCTATTTCGAGGACATGGCCGCGCGGCTTGCCGATACGCATCTGTTTATCGGCCGGGCCGGGGCATCGACCATAGCGGAACTGACCGCTGTGGGACGGCCTGCCATACTGGTGCCACTGCCAATCGCGACCGACGATCATCAGGCGGCCAATGCGCGCGAACTGTCCAAATCGGGCGGGGCACGGATGATCCGCCAGGAACGCTTTACGGGCAAGGAACTGGCCAAGCAGATCAAGGCGCTGGCCGAAAATCCGCAAGGACTGGCCAATGCCGCGCATGCGGCCTGGAATTGCGGGCGACCAAAGGCCGTCGAAGACCTGGCCGATCTGGTCGAAAGCTTCGGCGGGGCAGAGATGATGGATGTCATCCGCGTGGGCGGAAACAATGCGCGCGGCGCATCGCAAGGCATCGCTGCCGGTCAGGCGATGAGGCAGGCCCATGGCAAGCGTGCGGCACGGGAGATGTCGGAATGAGAGGCGTCCCGACAGATATCGGCACGATCCACTTCGTCGGCATCGGCGGCATCGGCATGTCCGGCATCGCCGAGGTGATGGCGAACCTGGGCTATACGGTGCAGGGTTCCGACATGAAGGAGAGCGCGACCGTCGAACGGCTGCGCCAGCGCGGCGTAAAGATCGCCATCGGCCATGCCCCCGAAAACGTCGAAGGCGCTGCGGTCGTCGTAACATCTACCGCGGTGAAGCGTACCAACCCCGAAGTCGCCTTTGCGCTGGAAAACCGTATTCCCGTGGTGCGCCGTGCGGAAATGCTGGCCGAACTGATGCGGTTGAAATCGACCGTGGCCGTGGCCGGTACGCATGGCAAGACGACCACGACCAGCATGATCGCTGCCCTGCTGGATGCAGGCAATATCGATCCGACCGTCATCAATGGCGGGATCATCGAACAATATGGTTCGAATGCGCGGCTGGGCGACAGCGAATGGATGGTGGTCGAGGCCGACGAAAGCGACGGCAGCTTCTTGCGGCTGGACGGCACCATCGCGGTAGTCACCAATATCGATCCCGAGCATCTGGACCATTATGGCGATTTCGACGGGGTAAAGGACGCGTTCGTGGAGTTCATCCACAATGTCCCCTTCTATGGCGCGGCGATCCTGTGCATCGATCACGAGGAAGTGCAGGCCGTGATCGGCAAGGTCCGCGACCGTAACGTCGTGACCTATGGCTTCAATCTGCAGGCCGATATCTGCGGTGTGAACGTGCGCCCGGATGCCGGAGGCAATGTGTTCGACGTCATCGTGCGCCGGCGCGGCAAGGAAGACCGCCGGATCGAAGGCGTGCGACTGCCGATGCCCGGGCGCCACAATGTCCAGAATGCACTGGCCGCGATTGCCGTGTCGATCGAAATGGGCTGCCCCGACGAGATCATCTGCAATGGCTTTTCCGCATTCGGCGGTGTCCGTCGGCGGTTCACCAAGGTGGGCGAAGTTCCCAGCGGCGGCGGCGTTGCCACGATCATCGACGATTACGGCCACCACCCGGTGGAGATCAAGGCCGTGCTGGCTGCCGCACGCGAGAGCGCAGGCGAAGGCCGCGTCATCGCGGTGGTCCAGCCGCACCGTTACACCCGCCTGCGCGATCTGATGGATGACTTCCAGAGCTGCTTCAATGCGGCGGACGAAGTCTATGTCACCCCGGTCTATGCCGCGGGCGAGGATCCGATCGACGGCGTCGATGCCGACGCACTTGTCGCAGGGTTGAAAGCGCGCGGCCACCGGGCGGCACGCACGGTGACAGACGAGACCGATCTGGCGGAAAAGCTGGTCGAGGATCTGCGTGCCGGCGATTTCGTGGTCTGCCTTGGCGCAGGCGATATCACCCAGTGGGCCGCGGGACTTGCCAACGGCATCGCGAAGGTGACGACATCGTGAGCGAGATGGAGCAGCCCGACGATGTGTGGAACTGGGATAGCGGCATGGCGCCCGACTGCGAAGTCGAAGGCAGCGTCATCGCGCCCATCGACACCTACGGTCTGCGCGGCAAGCTGACGCCCGATGCGCCGCTGGCCAAGCTGGTCTGGTTCAAGGCGGGTGGCCACGCCGACTGGCTGTTCGAGCCGGCCGATACCGACGATCTGAAGCTGTTCCTGGAACGGCTGGACGGCGATCTTCCGGTGATGGCGCTGGGGCTGGGGTCGAACCTGATCGTGCGCGACGGCGGCGTGCCGGGTGTGGTGGTAAAGCTGGGCAAGCCCTTTGCCAGTATCGAAGTGGGCGAGGACCATAGGCTGACCTGCGGGGCTGGCGCGCACGGCATACTCGTCGCTTCCACCGCCCGCGATGCAGGGATTGCAGGCGTCGAGTTCATGCGCGGTATTCCCGGCACCGTTGGCGGCTTCGTGCGCATGAACGGCGGCGCTTATGGCCGCGAAGTCAGCGACGTGCTGATCGATTGCGACGTGATCCTGCCGGGCGGCCGGCTGGTGACGCTTCCCGCAGCCGATCTGCGCTATACCTATCGTCATTCCGCCTTGCCCGACGCGGCTGTGGTCGTCCGCGCGCGGTTTCAGGGCGAGCCAGGCGATCCTGCGACAATCGGCGCGAAGATGGACGAAATCGGCGAAGCGCGCGAAAATTCGCAGCCGCTGCGCACCAAGACCGGTGGATCCACTTTCAAGAACCCGCCGGGAAAGAAGGCGTGGGAGCTGGTCGATGCAGCCGGGTGCCGCGGGCTGAGGTTGGGCGGTGCACAGGTGAGCGAGAAGCACACCAACTTCCTGCTCAATGTCGACAATGCCACCAGCGCTGACATCGAAGGGCTGGGCGAACTGGTGAAGCGCCGCGTCTACGAACATTCGGGCGTGCTGCTGGAATGGGAAATTCAACGAGTGGGGCGACCGTAAGGAATAGACATGAGCGATCTCCCCAAACTTCATATTGCGGTTCTGATGGGTGGCTGGGCCAATGAACGGCCGGTCAGCCTGATGTCGGGCGAAGGCGTGGCCAAGGCACTGGAAGAGCGCGGCCACACGGTCACGCGCATCGATATGGATCGCAAGGTTGCCGCGCGCATCGCCGAGGTGGCACCGGACGTCGTCTTCAACGCGCTGCACGGCGTGCCGGGCGAAGACGGGACGGTGCAGGGCATGCTCGACCTGATGGGCGTGCCCTATACGCATTCGGGCCTGGCGACATCGGTCATCGCGATCGACAAGCAGCTGACCAAGCAGGCGCTGGTACCGCACGGCATCCCCATGCCCGGCGGGCGGATCGTGAAAAGTGCGGAACTGCACGAGCGCGACCCGATGCCGCGCCCCTATGTGCTGAAACCCGTCAACGAGGGCAGTTCGGTGGGCGTCGCCATCATCACCGATGAAGGCAATTACGGCAATCCGATCATGCCCGATGCCAAGGGCCCGTGGCAGGAATTCGCCGAACTGCTGGCCGAACCCTATATCAAGGGGCGCGAGCTGACGTCGGCCGTGGTCGATTTCGAAGGCGGCCCGCGCGCGCTGGGCGTGACCGAGCTGAAACCCAAGAGCGGGTTCTACGATTTCGAAGCCAAATATACCGATGGGATGACCGATCACATCTGCCCCGCGGAAATCCCCCAGCACATTACCGATCTTTGCCTCGAATATGCGCTGAAGGCGCACAAGGCGCTGGGGTGCCGGGGGACCAGCCGGACCGATTTCCGCTGGGACGAGGAGCAGGGCGAAGATGGCCTGTTCGTCCTGGAAACCAATACGCAGCCCGGCATGACGCCGCTGAGCCTGGTGCCCGAGCAGGCGCGCTTTGCCGGCATCGAATATGGCGAATTGTGCGAACTGGTGGTTGCCGCTGCATTGCGCGATCACGCGGTGAAGCCCGGGGGCGGCGATGGCTAAGGTCACGCGCAAACCCACCGGGGTGCGCCGTTCCGCAGCGGCGCGCAATCGCAGCCAGAAAGCCCGCGCGGCGCGCAGCCACACCAGCGGGCTGTTCGATCGCGCCATGGCCGCGCTGCCGTTTACCGAAGAGCAGTGGCACAGGTTCTTTCTGGGCGCGATCATCGTCGCCGGGCTGGCGATTGCCTGGACCATCGCGAGCTATGCCGGCGTGCCGGAACTGGCCAAGGCGGAACTGTCCAAATCGGCCGCGCGATCCGGTTTCGAGGTCAGCCGGGTGCGGGTTTCGGGCGTTGAGCGCATGAACGAGCAGCTGGTCTACGAGCGGGTACTGGCGGAGCAGGACCGCCCGATGCCGCTGGTCGATCTGGAAGATGTGCGCGCGCGCCTGTTGGAGCTTCCCTGGGTCGAAGACGCGCGCGTTTCGCGCCAGCTGCCCGATACGCTGAAGGTGGATATCGTCGAGCGGGTTCCGCATGCGGTGCTGCGCAAGCCCGACCGGCTGGTGCTAATCGATGCCGAGGGCCACGAGCTCGAGCCGATCAGCGCGAAGGCAGCCGAAGGCAAGCTGCTGATCGAAGGGCCGGGCGCGGCGCGGCAGGTGCAGGAACTGGGCCGGCTGCTCGATGCAGCGCCCGCGCTGAAGCCGCAGATCGCGTCTGCCCAGTGGGTTGGTAACCGGCGCTGGAACCTGACGTTCAAGACCGGGCAGTTGCTCGCGCTTCCCGAAGGCGATCTCGGCGCGCCGGCGCTGGTGAAATTTGCCCAGCTCGACGGGATGCACCGCCTGATCGGAGGCAAGCCGATCGCGATCGACATGCGCGTTCCCGACCGGGCCTATCTGCGCTGTGCGGACGGGCCGTGCCCGAAGCAGATGGCGTTGAACGGAAGGGCTCAATAGTGGCAACCCAGCAGCCGCGCATTACCCGGGTCTTCGGGGCGGTGAATATCGGTTCGTTCAGGGTTTCGGCCATGATCATGGGGCAGGCGGAGGGCGGCGAGATGGTCGTGCTCGGCTCCAGCCACCGGGCCAGCGAAGGCATCAAGCGCGGCTATGTCGCCGACATGCGCGCGGCAAGCCATGCGATCCGCACCGCGGTCGAGAAGGCGGAAGCCAATGCCAACACATCGGTCCAGAGCGTGTGGATCGGCTGTGCGGGCGCGGGCCTGTCGAGCAAGATATCGAGCGTCGAGATCGCCATCGGTGGGCGGCGCATCGAAGAGGACGATATCGAACACCTGCTGTATGCCGCGCGCGACCATCTGCATCCCGACGGGCGCATGGTGCTGCACGCGCAGCCGGCGCATTACACGCTGGACGGGGCGCATGGCGTGGCGAACCCCAAGGGCCTGCACGCCGAAGCGCTGGGCGTCGATGTCCATGTGACGCTGGCCGAAGGTGCGCCGGTGCGCAATCTGATCGAGGCGGTGCAGACCGCGCATCTCGATGTCGAGGGCGTGGTGGCGAGCCCGCTTGCCGCGGCCTATGCCTGCCTCACCCGCGAAGAGCGCGATCTGGGTGTGGCGCTGGTCGAGATCGGGGCGCAGGTCACCAATGTGTCGGTGCATGCGGCAGGCATGCTGCTGGGACTGAAATCCATTCCGATCGGTTCGAACGACATCACCGATGCGATCGCATCATCGCTGGGCATCCGGCGCAGCCAGGCGGAACGGCTGAAATGCGTTTCGGGTTCGGCCATCGCGACGCCGACCGATCACCGCGAGATGATCCCTGTGAACGGCCCCGGCGAGGACCCCGGCGGGCGGCTGGCGCGCGGTGCGGACGAACACAACCGGATCGCCCGGGCGGAACTGGTGTCGATCGTCACCGACAGGCTGGGCATCATCACGACGGAAATCGGCAAGGCGCTCAAGTCGATGGGCTTTACCGGCGCGCAAGGCGGACAGGTGGTGCTGACCGGCGGCGGTGCGGAATTGCACGGCGTCGCCGAATTCATGCAGGGCGCGCTGGGGCGCCCGGTCCGGATCGGCAAGCCGCCGGCATTGCAGGGCCTGCCCGAAGCGCATGCAACGCCCGGATTCGCGACGCTGGCGGGCTTGTGTCTTTATGCCGCGGACGACCCGGTCGACATCCGATCGGTCGGCCCGCGCTATCAGCCGACCAACCGTTATCGCGGCATCGGTCTGGTCAACCGTGTGTTTCAAGCGGTGCGTGAGTATTTTTAAGGTTGTATCACAGCGTTACTGCGCCATTAGCCCTTGTGGATAAGGCAAGTATCGCTTCGACCTGCGATTAGCTTTATGCCAGAGTTGTGACATAACGCCCACGGGCGACTTTTGAATTCTACGGGGACTCTTGAATGAGCATCAATATCGGACCGGCATCGGACGACGACCTTCGTCCCAAGATCATGGTCGTGGGCGTCGGTGGTGCCGGCGGCAACGCGATCGCCAACATGATGCAGGCACAGATCGAAGGCGTCGAGTTCATCGTCGCCAATACCGACGCGCAGGCTCTGAGTACCTCGCCTTCCGACAAGCGGATCCAGCTCGGCCCCGACATCACGGGCGGCCTCGGTGCGGGCGCGCGCCCCGAAGTGGGCAAGGCCGCGGCTGAAGAAACGGTCGAAGAGATCGAAGACGCGATGGACGGCGTCAACATGGTCTTCATTGCAGCCGGCATGGGCGGCGGCACCGGGACCGGTGCCGCACCCGTCATCGCAGAGGCGGCGCGCAAGAAGGGCGTGCTTACCGTCGGCGTCGTGACCAAGCCGTTCCTGTTCGAAGGCACGCGCCGCATGCGCGCGGCCGAAGCGGGCATCGACGAGCTGCAGAAGCACGTCGATACGCTGATCGTCATCCCCAACCAGAACCTGTTCCTGGTGGCCAAGGCCGAGACGACCTTCAAGGAAGCGTTCATGCTTGCCGACGAGGTGCTGCAGCAGGGCGTGCGGTCGATTACCGACCTCATGGTCATGCCGGGCCTGATCAACCTCGACTTTGCCGACGTGCGTTCGGTGATGAGCGAAATGGGCAAGGCGATGATGGGCACCGGCGAAGGCGAAGGCGACAACCGCGCTCTCGAAGCTGCAGAGCGCGCCATCGCCAATCCGCTGCTCGACGGCGTGTCGATGACCGGCGCCAAGGGTGTGATCATCTCGATCATCGGCGGTGAGGACATGAAGCTGCTCGAAGTCGACGAGGCGGCCAATCACATCCGCGAACTGGTCGACGAAGATGCGAACATCATCTGGGGTTCGGCGTTCAATCCCGATCTCGATGGCAAGATCCGCGTATCGGTCGTTGCGACAGGTATCGAACATGACGGTTCGATCGCGGCAGCCCCGTCGCGTTCGTTCTCGATGCGCGAAAGCAGTGCGCCGAAGCGCCCCGTGCTCGACCTGCCGAACCGTAGCGAACCGGAAGACGAGCCGTTCGAACTGAACGAAGGCCTGTCTGCCGACCCGGAGCCGGCCGAAGCCGATGCTTTCGACCTCACTGACGAGGCCGATGACGATAGTGCACAGCCATTCGGCCTGTCGCCCGCCACGTCGCGCTCGCTGAACGACGACGCCGAAGACGAATATGACGATGTCGACGATATCGTCGATCCTCTCGCCGGGCTGCGTAACGAACGGACCGAGCGTTTCGACGACGAAGATTCCGTCCCTGCACCGGCAGACGACAGCGGCTTCGGCGGTGCGCCGACCGACGATGGCTGGGGCGACGAGCGCGAACCGCTCAACCTTTCCGACCCGGCGGGCAATTCGCAGGACGAATTCGAACTCGGTGACGAACATGTCGCGGGCGAAAGCCCGTTGGCAACCAAGCCGGGACGCCGTCGTCCGCTGGTGCCCGGCGAATCCGGCGGGAACGAAGAAGGCGGTTCGGGCGGCGGTTCCGGCTCCGGCGAACGTGGCGGCGGCTCGCTGCCGGGCAATACGCTGTTCGAACGCATGGCCAATCTGTCGCGCGGAGCAACGCGTCCCGAAGACGATAGCGACGACGATGACGACGATGGCAATGGTTCGGGGCTCAACATCCCGCGTTTTCTCGGTCGCCAGAACAATCAGTAATTGCGACCGCGTCAGCGCTGGTTAACGCCCGGGCTGCCAAGGACAGGACATGATTTCGAAAGGGCAATTCGGTGCTGCTGTGGCGCTGCTGGCATTGGCAGCGCAGTCAGAGCGCGTGTCCGCTCAGCGCGAGATCGTCCAGCCGCTTCCGGCGCCTGCCGAAGGTCGGCTGGGTGATGCGCTGTCCCGCCTTGCGCGGGACGCCACGGACGTGTCCGCCCTGCTCGATGCGGGCGAGGCGTCGCTGGAGTTGGGGGACATAGAAGCTGCAATCGGCTTCTTCGGCCGTGCCAACGATCTGTCGCCCAACAATGCGCGAATGAAGCTGGGACTGGCGAAAGCCTATACTCGCTCGCGCAGACCGGTCGAAGCCTTGCGGCTCTTCGCAGAAGCCGAACAAGCGGGCGTGACGACGGCGCAGATGGCCGAAGACCGTGGACTCGCTTTCGATCTTGTGGGCGATGCAGCCAGTGCGCAGCAGCTTTATCGCGTCGCGCTGGCCAATGGTGCGGGCGACGAGATCACTCGGCGCCTTGCCTTGAGCCAGGCAATTTCCGGCGATCGCGAGGGATTCGAGGCGACCTTGCTGCCGCTGCTCCAAAAACGCGACGTATCCGCATATCGCACACGTGCTTTCGGCCTGGCGATCATGGGCAAGGCGCGCGAAGCGAAGGAAATCGCGAACACCATGCTGTCATCCGGCATGGGGGCGCGAATGGCGGCCTATTTTGAGTATATGCCGCGCCTTACCAAGGCCCAGCAGGCTGCGGCAGGCAATCTCGGCATATTCCCGCGCGCTGCTGCCATCGGCACGGACGACAGGCGTATCGCGAACTATTCCGGTACATCGGCACAAACGGCGCAGCCTGCGCCGCAACCGGCCAGAGTGGCGCAGGCCGATATGCGTCCGGCGACGGCCTCACTTACGGCGCCTGCGTCCACGCCCACGCCGACACCGACACCGACGCCAAGGTTCGTGCCTTCACCGGCACCCACACCGACGCCAGGTCCTGCGCCCACCGCAACGCCGACGGGTGAATTGCCTGCTGCACTTTCGCCGCAACCGGCAACAGCAGCGCTGAGCGGACAGCGGCCTTCGCTTGCGACGACGGTAACCGAACGTGATCCGCCCCGCGCAACGGGAGAGGCGGCTGGTTTGGCGCGTACAGGCGAGGCCGGGGCGTTCCCCAATTCGCAATCCGCTTCGCCCTTGCCATCCGCGCAGGAGGAGCCCGATCTCGCTTCGGTCGAAGAGGCTTTCAGCAGCTTCTCGCTGGCGCCCGAAAGCAGGGTGCCTGCGGCAAACGGTGCGGTCGACATCACCAAGATCAAGATCCCGCGTGAGCGGGACGAACCCAAGCCACCACCGCCGCCCGCGCATCCTTCGCGACATTGGGTTCAGGTTGCCACTGGCAAGGATACCGATGCCCTGGGGTTCGACTGGCGGCGCATTTCACGCAAGGCGGAAGGCAAGCTCGAGGGCAAAGGGCCGTTCGTGACCCCGTGGGGCGAAGCGAACCGCCTCTTATCCGGTCCCTATGACAGTGCTGCCAAGGCCCGTGAAATGGTGAAGGAACTCAAGGAGTTGGGGGTCGATTCCTTTACGTTTACCAGCGCGGCCGGCGAAGCGATCGAAAAGCTGTGACACGGGCGCGGCAGGGGCCGCGCGAAGATTTGTTCACAGGCTTTGCACAGGCCTTAACGGTTCTCCCCAGCGTCGACGCCCGGTTCCATTGCCAAGGTGCCCATCGCTTCTGCATCCACCCGTCATGACTTGGATGGAACAGTTTCGATGAGACCGTCGGAAGAACGCTACGAGGTAGACCAGGGCGCGGCTCCTCTCGAAATGCTCATCGCCTTGTTCGAGGCCCGGGGCTGGCCCTGCGAATCGACGCAAACCGAAATGAGCGGCGAAATCCAGGGAAGCTGGACCAAATATCAGCTGCGCGGAATCTGGCGACCCGACGACATGGTCCTGCAGATCCTGTGCCTGCCGGACATTCGCATTTCCAAGGACAAGATGGCGTCGGCGCATGAACTGGTGTCGCTGGTCAACGAACAGATGTGGCTGGGACATTTCGACATCTGGTCCAACGGCGGGGTGCTGCTGTATCGGAACGGCACCATGCTGGGAGATGACGGACTGCTGAGCCTGGGCCAGGCGCAGGCGCTGGTGGAAATTGCGGTCGACGAATGTGACCGGTTCTACCCCGCGTTTCAGTTCATTCTATGGGGCGGGCGGACGCCGGAAGAGGCGCTGGAAGATGCCATGGTGGATGCGGCAGGCGAAGCCTGAGAATATTCCTCGTGACCGTTAACCGGTATTAAGACTGGAATGTCCGGTTTCGCTTGAAATCGGGGAGCTAAATGTCGATATTCCCGTTGAGGAGTAGGGCGTATTTCCGCTCTGCCAGAAGGAGTTTTAAACAGATGGCCAATTGGAACGACACCGACCAGAGGCAGGGCTTCGGCTCGGTGCCGCGCGCTGGCGACGCCGTTGCCAGGCAGGAGACCTTCGACGCTGGGCTGCGCAAGCACATGCTGTCGATCTACAACTACATGACTTCGGGCGTTTTGCTGACCGGCGTCGTGGCCTTGCTGGCCGCGCAAAGCGGGCTGGCAGTGTCCTTCGCCAGCGGGCCGCTGATGTGGATCGTCGCACTCGCACCGCTCGGCTTCGTTCTGGCCATGAGCTTCGGCCTAAACAAGATGAGCAAGGGAACGCTGCAGATTCTGTTCTGGTCGTTCGCGATCGTCATGGGTCTGTCCATGTCCACGATTTTCCTGCGCTTTACGGGTGAATCGATCGCCGCCACCTTCTTTGCGACCGCGGGTGCCTTCGCCGGTCTCAGCCTGTACGGCTATACCACGAAGAAGAACCTTCAGGGCTTTGGCACCTTTCTCGTGATGGGTGTGATCGGCCTGCTGATTGCGATGGTGATCAATATCTTCCTGCAGTCGAACACGATGGCGATGGCAATCAGCTTCATCGGCGTGCTGATCTTCGCGGGTCTTACGGCTTACGATACGCAGCGCCTGAAGATGGAATATCAGTATCTGCGCGGTACCGAATTCGCCGGCAAGGCGATCATCATGGGCGCGCTGAGCCTGTACCTCGATTTCATCAACATGTTCATGTTCCTGCTGCAGTTCATGGGCAACCGCGAATAGAGTTAACCTACTCGTCGCACACAGGAATCGCTTGAACGTGCCCGGGGTGTAATCGACACTCCGGGCATTTTCTTTGGTCGAACAACCGTCTACGGAAAGAACCGCTTCATCCCCCGTCAAGGCGTGACGGCGCAGGGTGAATGTCAGCTTTATCGAGGAGGGTCAGCGCGCCATGAGCCGCGGTTCAAATATCACCATTCGTATGACAGCCGTGGCTGTCGGAATATCCGCTCTGGCTGCCTGCGCCACGCCTCCTCCTCCACCGCCCCCACCGCCGCCTCCGCCGCCGGTCGAAGCAGTGCCCATCAGGCCGCTGCCGCCGAGCCAGGCGTCCTATGTCATGGATATTCCGCAGGTGAACGCGCTGGGCATGCGCGAGACGGTTAATCTCGGCATTTCGGACGACGAGAAGGTCTGGCATTTCCGGTCGGCTTGGAACGTTGCGGCGCTGAACTGCCTCGATCCGCAGTATCAAACCGTACTCGATAGCTACAGCAGCTATATAAAGGATCACGCGCGGACGCTGAAGCAGGTCAACGACCGCATCGATGCCCAGTACCGCAAGGAATATGGCAAGGGCCGTCCCGCCATTCAGGCTCGCGAAGGCCAGATGACGATGGTCTACAACTATTTCGCCCTGCCACCCGCACGCGCGGATCTCTGTCGCACGGCGCTGGGCATTTCCCAGCAATATGCGGCAGCCGAAGATCTGGATGCGCAGGCCTTTGCCCTGGCGAATTTCGCAGCGCTCGAAGGGCCGTTCGAACGCTTCTTCGTGGCGTACGAGCAGTATGAGAAAGAAGCCGCTGCCTGGGATGCGAAATATGGCGAGCGTTACGGTGCCTCGCAGCCTGGTTATGTTGCCGTCAAGAACGCACGGGCGTTCGACCGGCCGCAGCCCGGGGCCGATCCCTCTACGCTAAGCGCGGCCCCTGTGGCCGAAACCAAGGTTATCGATCCGGATACCGGAGCGCAGATACCGGTGGCACCGGTCGACGAAACGCGGTCTTCCGTGCCGATCGTGCAGCCCATTCCCAATGATGCGGGTGACGACGACACGCCGCAGAACTGATCTCAACGATGCTTTTCAGGCGCGCCGTCATCCGCTAGACGGCGCGTCTAGCATCGCTTTATGTCGCGGTGCCGCAAACCTGGAACGGGGCCGTAGCTCAGTTGGGAGAGCGCGTCGTTCGCAATGACGAGGTCAGCGGTTCGATCCCGCTCGGCTCCACCAGGAAATCCGCCAGAGTGTCAGATCGCGCCGAAGGTCCAGCCTTCGGTTCGGGCTAGGTCCGGGGTAAGACTGGCGGGCTTCCATCGCGCGCTGTCATTGCCTGCCTTGCGCAGCCATGCGGCCGTCAACAGAGCGTCTGACGAGTGATCGTCGATCGGCCCGGTGCCTGCGACCTGGGCGCTGCCCAGCGATGCCAATGCTTCATTCAGAGCCTCGAAACTGCGCATCTTGGCCTTTGACGCGCTGCGCCCGGCCTCCAGCGCGGCAAGGCTGGTGTAGATTTCCACAACAACCGAACCGTTCGAAGGCAGGCTATCTATCGGCCACACCGGAAGATGGCCGCGAAGTCTGTGCAGCATGCGCATACCGGTGAGGCTCGACTTGCCGACCTGTGCGGCGCCGACGAGGTTCAAGTTTGAATAGGGTTTGCATCCCATATCCGCCTGCGCATGTTCGGTGACGCGGAAGCGCCCGCGGCCATGCGCCGCCCCATCGCACCCGAAATGCATTCCGGTATGAACGCCGTCGCGAAAGTACGGTTTGAATTCGGGGTGGTCGACGAAAGACTGGGCTCCCAGATTGGAATCGCCTGCACAGATGTCGTCGATCAGCGCCCATAGCGACGGTGCATCGGGCAGGGCCGAACCGCGGCCGGGAAAATAGGCACCGCAATCGGCAAAGGGCAGCGCGATGCCCAGATCCAGGCCGACCAGCGTATCGTCCGGCAAATCGTTGCGAAGAAGGGCGAGGACGTCTTCGCGCGACCACCCGCGGCCGGGTTCAACCAGAACCGGCGGCCCGCCGTCGGCGTGCGACAGCGCGAGCGCTATGCCTTTCTGAACAGGCCCCCTCGCACCGGACCAGTCGATGGCGAGAAAATGACTAAACCTCGCCACGATCGCGCCGTAGCTTCTCCCAATAGTCGAGCCGCTTCTTTACCTCGCGCTCGAACCCGCGTTCGACGGGTTGATAATAGTGCTGGGGTTCCATTTCATCGGGCCAGTAATTGTCGCCCGAGAAGCCTTCCTGCGCGTCGTGATCGTAGGTGTAGCCTGAACCATAGCCGATGTCCTTCATCAGCTTGGTAGGGGCATTCAGGATGTTCTGCGGCGGCATCAGGCTGCCCGTCTCTCGCGCGGATTTGAAGGAGGCCTTCTGAGCCTTATAGACCGCGTTCGATTTGGGCGCCGTGGCAAGATAGATGCAAGCCTGAACCAGCGCGAGCTCGCCTTCCGGACTGCCGAGAAATTCAAACGCGTCTTTGGCTGCCATGCACTGGACCAGCGCCTGCGGATCGGCCATGCCGATATCCTCGACCGCCATCCGGATGAAGCGGCGCGCGAGAAAGCGCGGCTCTTCCCCGGCAGTCAGCATCCGGGCGAGGTAGTAGAGGCTTGCCTGGACGTCGCTGCCGCGCACCGCCTTGTGAAGCGCGGAAATGAGGTTGTAGTGACCTTCGCGATCCTTGTCGTAAACTGCGACGCGCCGCTGCAGAAACTGGCCGAGCGCCGCGGGGTCTAGCGGTTCTTCGATCTTCGCATTGTATAGCGTTTCCGCTTGGTTGAGCAGAAAGCGGCCGTCACCGTCGGCGCTGGCGACGAGAGCATCGCGCGCCTCAGCCGAGAGAGGAAGAGCGCCTTCCAACTCTTCAGCCTTGTCGAGCAACGTGCCGAGCGCTTCGTGGTCGAGCCGTTGCAGTATCAGCACCTGCGCGCGGCTGAGCAACGCTGCGTTGAGTGCGAAGCTGGGATTTTCGGTGGTCGCGCCGACCAGTGTAACGGTGCCGCGTTCGACGAATGGCAGGAAGCCGTCCTGCTGCGCGCGGTTGAAACGGTGAATCTCGTCCACAAACAGCAGCGTGCGTTGGCCCGCCTCGGCGGCCTTGTCTGCGGCGGCGAAAGCCTTCTTCAGATCGGCGACACCGCTAAAGACCGCGCTGACGCTTTCGAAGCGCATACCGACGCTGTCCGCGAGTAGCCGGGCAATAGTCGTCTTGCCCGTCCCGGGCGGGCCCCACAGGATCATACTGGAAAGACGCCCTGCCGCGACCATCCGCCCGATCGCGCCTTCGGGACCAGTCAGATGGTGTTGACCGACTACCTCGTCGAGCGAGCGCGGGCGCAGGCGATCGGCCAGCGGCGCATCTTCGCGCGGAGCATCGTCCGGTGTGGGGGCGGGAAGGCTATCGGGAAACAGGTCGGCCATTGGTCGACTGACATAGTGTCTTCATCCGAGTTTTGCATGACTCTCTTACGGGAGCTTCATAAGATATATCGTAGGCATATCTTATAGGAGACTCGATATGACTAATGACAAGCGCAGAGATGAACCCGATGAAGGACATATTCCCGAATATCCCGAGGGCCGTGACTTCGATGTGGATGTCGAAATAGACATTGATGCCGACGATGATCGGGATGGAAGGTTCAGGAAGTCGTTCAGTACGAATAGCTTTTTCGGGCCCGACGGCATCTTCGGTCCGAAAGGTCCCTTCGGGCCCGACGGACCGTTCGGACCCAGTGGGCCGTTCGGCGCGGGTGGCCCATTCTCAACCGGCCACCGCCGGGACAAGAAGCAGCGTACACGCGGGCGGCGCATGTTTGCTCCCGGAGAGTTGCGGTTGCTGCTTCTACACCTGATCGCACAGGAGCCGCGTCATGGTTACGAGCTGATCAAGGCGGTCGAAGATATGACAGGCGGCAGCTATTCGCCGAGTCCCGGCACGGTCTATCCCACCCTGTCGCTGCTCGAAGACGAGGGACTTATCCGCGAGGTCGAAGGCGACGAACCGCGCAAGGCCTACCGCGCCACAGAAAAGGGCCGCGGCGAGTTGACCGACAGGAAAGACGAGACCGATGGACTGATCGAGCGCATCGACGGGCAGCGGGAGCGGCGCGCCAAATCGGGGAAGGCCTTTGCGACGCCGGAAATGTTCCGCGCGATCGGGAATCTGGCGACCGTGCTGAAAAATCGTGCACGGTCGGGCAAGTTAGATGAAGAGACGATGCGCGAAATCGTCGATCTGGTCGACGACCTCGCCAAGAAGATCGAACGCCTCTGACCGGCGTCTCTCTTTGCTCCCGGTGCCGCACGTGATATTCTGCTGCACCGGGTCGCGAGGGGAGGGTTCAGTCATGAATACATCCATCACGACGCCGTGGCACTTGTGGGCAGTCGGCATAGTCACGCTACTTTGGAACGGGCTTGGGATCACAAGTTACCTGATGACCGAACTGGGGCAGCTTGACGCATTGGGAATGTCGTCCAGCCAGATCGCCTATTTCGATACTTTTCCGGCTTGGGCGACCGGCTTCTGGGCACTGGGCGTCTGGGGGGCGTTTCTAGGTTCGATCCTGCTTCTGGCCCGGTCGAGATTTGCGATTCATTCGCTGGTAATTTCGATTGTCGGCCTGGTTGGGACGACATATTTTCAGCGCGTCGTAATCGATCTGCCGGAAGACATGAACAATCCGGCGCTCGACGCGGCAATCTGGATCATCACGTTTTTCACCTTGTGGTACGCGATCAGGATGCGCGCGCAGGGCGTCCTCACCTAGATCAGCGTCCGCGCTGCTTTTGCAAGCGAAGGTATGTGTCGACGACAGATTGATTGATGGCGTCCCAGGAATAGGCGCGAGAGGCTTTTTCGCCATTCGCGCCATGTTCGAGGCGCAAGGCGTCATCCATGCAGTAGGGGGCAAGTGCTTCCGCACAGGCTTGCGCGAAGGCATCGGGCTTGTCAGGCTCAACGAGTCGTCCGGTCTCGCCATCGTTCACGAGACTGGCCGCGCCTGTCGCCCCAGCCGCAACGACCGGCAGACCGCTGGCCATGGCTTCCAGAGTGACATTGCCGAAGGTCTCGGTAATCGAGGGATTGAAGAAAATGTCTCCGCTGGCGAGCGCCCGGCTGAGATCGGCCCCGGTTCTGAAACCGACGAAGGTTCCCCCGGGCAAAGCCTTTTCGAACCAGCTGCGAGCGGGACCATCGCCAATGACCAATACCTTGTGAGGTATCTGGCGCCTGCGTAACTGGACAATGGTCTCGGCGAAAACGTCGAGACCTTTTTCCATCACAAGTCGGCCAAGGAACACGATGGCCACATCATCGTCGGCGAGGCCATTTGCTCTTCTCCATTCCAGATCGCGCTTCGACGGATCGAATACGGTCCGATCCACGCCGCGCGACCAAAGGGAAATGTCGTCGTGCATGTCCTGCGCCTTGAGCTCTTCGATCTGGCTCTGCGAAGGCGCAACCAGAGCATCGCAACGGTGGTAGAAGCGACGGAGGAAGGATTCGACCACTGGCTCCAGGAACCCGACGTTGTAATAACGCGGATAGGTTTCGAACCGGGTATGCACCGATGCGAGAACGGGAATGTCCCGCTTGCGCGCCCACTTCAACGCCGAATGGCCGGTAAAATCGGGAGCGGAAAGATGCACCATATTGGGAGCGAAGGCCGCCAAGTCCGCTCGCGCTTTTGAATCGAGAGGCAGGCCGAGGCGGTATTCCCCCCGACGGGGCACCGGCATCCGCATATTCGGCACGTCCACCAGATCGCCCGTCGGAGGGAAATCCGGCTTTTCCACTACCGGCGAATACACTCGCAAGGCCGCTCCCTGCCGCAGCAGGTAGTCGGCGAGGCGATTGAGCGCCTGATTGCAGCCGTCGCGGGTATAATTGTAGTTTCCGCTAAACAGCGCGATGCGAAGATCGGTCACGTCCATTGCGGGCGGCCATAGTCCGGCACGAGGGTTTTGGCGAGTGGTCGCTTGTCGATACACAGACCCGGTTTGCCGCTTGTCCAGCATTTCGCATTGACTTGCTCACGCGCAACTATATTGCCGCCGACGGGCCACGCGGTCCCAACGCCGCGCGAGCTCTCTGCAAGGAGAGAATACATGACTGCCGAACCGACGCTCAAACCCGAGCGCCCTTTCTTTTCGTCCGGACCGACCGCCAAGCACAAGGGCTGGTCTGCCGCCAATCTCAAAACCGAATCGCTCGGCCGCTCGCATCGCAGCGCGCTTGGCAAGTCACGGCTGAAACATGCCATCGACCTGTCCAAGGAAATGCTGGGCGTTCCCGAAGACTATCTGGTCGGCATCATGCCTGCCTCGGACACCGGGGCGCTGGAATGCGCAATGTGGACGATGCTGAAGCCCGATCGCCGGGCGACTGTCGCGGCATGGGAAAGCTTCGGCAACGTCTGGATCCAAGACGCGGTCAAGCAGCTCAAGCTGCCCAAGCTGACCACGCTGGATGCCGATTACGGCGAGATCCCGGACCTAGCATCCATCCCGCAGGATAACGACGTCGTCTTTACCTGGAACGGGACCACTTCGGGTGCGAAGATACCGGACACGGACTGGCTCGCGAAGGATCGCGAAGGCGTGACGATCAACGATGCCACCAGCGCCATCTTCGCAATGGAGATGGACTGGGCGAAGCTCGATGCCACCACCTACAGCTGGCAGAAGGTGATGGGCTCGGAAGCCCAGCACGGCATGCTGATCCTCAGCCCCAAGGCCGTGGCCCGGATCGAGGAATACGATCCCGAATGGCCGCTGCCCAAGCTCTTCCGTCTCAAGAAGGGCGGAAAGATCAACACCGGCATCTTCGAAGGCGCGACGATCAATACGCCATCGATGCTCGCGACCGAGGATTACATCGACGCACTCGAATGGGCGCAGTCGATCGGCGGCCGCAAGGCAATGTTCGAGCGGGCCGATGCCAATGCGAAGCTGGTCAAGGACTGGATCGAGGCGACGCCGTGGCTGCGCAATATGGTCGCCGATCCGGCCAAGCAGACCAATACCGGCGTTTGCTTCGTCTTCCAGGGCGACTGGTACGACAGTCTCTCCGAAGAGGATAAGGCTGGCGTTCCGAAAAAGATCGTCAAACTGCTGGAAGACCGCGACGTCGGGTACGACTTCAACGGCTATCGCGATGCCCCGCCGTCCCTGCGCATCTGGTGCGGCGGCACGGTCGAGCAGGAAGACCTCAAGCGCCTGCTGCCGTGGATCGAGTGGGCCTACGAGCAGGTCAAAAACGGTTGATCCGGTTGGTGGCAGGGACCCCCTGCCGCCACCAGCCCTATTTCCAATTCATGACCCGGCCTCATGGCCGGGGGCAACGACAGGAGTATCTGTCATGAGCAAGCCCAAAGTCCTCATTTCGGACAAGATGGACCCGAACGCCGCCCGCATTTTCGAAGAACGTGGCTGCGACGTCGATGTGAAGCCGGGCATGACGCCCGATGAACTGAAGGCGGTCATCGGCCAGTATGATGGCCTCGCCATCCGTTCGGCCACCAAGGTTACCAAGGATATCATCGATGCCGCGGACAATCTGAAGGTTGTCGGGCGTGCAGGCATCGGGGTCGACAATGTCGATATTCCCGCCGCCAGCGCCAAGGGCGTGGTGGTGATGAACACGCCTTTCGGCAATTCGATCACCACGGCCGAGCATGCCATCGCCATGATGTTCGCACTTGCGCGCCAGATCCCGGCCGCAAACGCGCGGACGCAGGCCGGTGAATGGCCCAAGAACGACTTCATGGGCGTCGAGGTTACTGGCAAGACGCTGGGCCTTATCGGTGCGGGCAATATCGGATCGATCGTCGCTGCGCGCGCTTTGGGACTGCGGATGAAGGTCGTGGCTTACGATCCCTTCCTCACCGAAGAGCGCGCAGTAGAAATCGGCGTGGAGAAAGCAGACCTCGATACGCTGCTCGGCAAGGCGGATTTCATTACGCTCCACACGCCGCTGACCGACGAAACGCGCAATATCCTGTCGAAGGAGAATCTTGCGAAAACGAAGCCCGGTGTCCGGATCGTCAATTGCGCACGAGGTGGGTTGATCGACGAAGCAGCGCTGGCAGAAGCCCTCGACAGTGGGCAGGTCGCCGGGGCGGCCCTGGACGTGTTCCAGACGGAGCCGGCCAAGGATAGCCCACTGTTCGGCAAATCCAATTTTATCTGCACCCCGCATCTTGGTGCGAGCACGACCGAAGCGCAGGTCAACGTCGCGCTGCAGGTGGCGGAACAGATGGCTGATTATCTGGTCAGCGGCGGCGTTACCAATGCCCTCAACATGCCATCGCTGAGCGCCGAAGAAGCGCCCAAGCTAAAACCCTATATGAAGCTGGCGGAAAACCTCGGCAGTCTCGTGGGTCAGCTTGCACATGGAAATCTGACCAAGATCAGCATCGAGCGCGAGGGTGCCGCTGCAGAACTTTCCGGCAAGCCGATCGAGGGCGCGGTTCTGGCCGGCCTGATGCGGCAGTATTCGGACACGGTGAACATGGTCAATGCGCCTTTCCTGGCCAAGGAACGTGGCCTCGACATACGGTCCATTCGCCACGAGAAGGAAGGCGCCTATAACACCCTGCTGCGTGTCACGGTGGGCACCGAGGCTGGCGACCGTTCGGTCGCCGGTACGCTGTTCGGTGCCGATGCGCCGCGTCTGACGGAAATCTTCGGCGTCCGGATCGAAGCCGAACTCGATGGCCATATGCTCTATATCGTGAATGAGGACGCGCCCGGTTTCATCGGCCGCATCGGTTCTCTTCTGGGCGAGAACGGCATCAACATCGGCACGTTCAACCTTGGCCGCCGCGCGGCAGGAGGGGAAGCGGTGCTTCTGCTGAGTGTCGACCAGCCGATCCCAGACGACGTCGTAAAGGCGGCCTGCGCGCTGGAAGGCGTGAAGACCGTGATGCCGCTGGCGTTCTGACAAACGATAGGGCAGGGGGCGCGTCATTATGACAACAGCTGACGACCTCCTGCCTGTCGGTCTCGAAGACGCTCTGCCGGATCGCGCCCGCAAGATCACTTCTGCGATGCGCGCAGTACTCGATGCGATGGATGGCCACGGCTATGACCGCGTCCGCCCTCCACTGGTCGAGTTCGAACAATCGCTGGCCGGCCGCATGGATGGCGTGGCTACGCGCCGGATGGTGCGTTTTACCGATCCCGACAGTTTGCGAACGCTCGCGCTTCGCAGCGACATCACGGTGCAGATCGGGCGTATCGCGGCGACGGGTATGGCACATGCGCCGCGCCCCTTGCGCCTTTGTTATGCAGGTGACGTCGCCTTCCTCAGCGCGAGCCAGCTGGATCCGGCACGCCAGCGGTTGCAATTGGGCGCGGAGTTGATCGGAACGGACAGCGTGGCAGCGGCCAGCGAAATCGTCTCGGTCGCGATCGACGCGCTCACGGCTGCGGGCGTTACCAATATCTCGGTCGATTTTACCTTGCCAGATCTGGTCGACGCTCTGGCGCAGGATGCCATGCCACTGGCACCGGACCAGCGCGAAGCGGTGCGGCGCGAACTCGACACGAAGGATGCGGGCGGTCTGCGCGAAGCGGGCGGCGATGCCTACATTCCGCTACTCTATGCCACCGGTGACTTCGCTACGGCCATCGACAAGCTCGCCGCGCTTGATGCGGGCGGCGCGCTGGCCAGCAGGATCGAGGGTTTGAGGACGATTGCGGCGACGATCGGTGAGCGAGCAAGGGTAACGCTCGATCCCACGGAACGGCATGGTTTCGAATACCAGAGCTGGTTCGGCTTCACGCTTTATGGCGACGGAGCGCGCGGCGCGCTTGGGCGAGGTGGGACTTATACTATTCGCGGGAGCGAAGAAGCTGCGACAGGCTTTTCACTCTACATGGACCCCTTGCTCGATGCGCTGGGTGCCACGAATGGCGATGACGGGAAGAAGCTTTTTCTCCCGCTCGGCCATGATCGTGGGACGGCAGCCCGGCTGCGAGCGATCGGCTGGCGTACGGTGGCGGCGGTTGAACCGACCGACGACCCGCAGCAGCTGGGATGTTCGCATGTTCTGAATGGGGACGCCCCCCGGACGCTCTAATCCGCTGACTTCCATTGCGGATGTTTCTGCATCACCCCGGCGAAAAGGTCCGAGACAAGGAGCCCTTCCAGCCACTTTTGGAGAGCGGGCAGGTCCAACGCGTCGAACCAAGCACGGTCGGCATTTGCAAACTGACGGATGAAGGGAAAGATCGCGATGTCTGCCAAGCCCCGCCGAGCTCCGCATAAATAGGCGGTACCGGCCAGCCGCTCGTCGAGTTGCTCGAGGATATCGAACGCTGCCGCCCGGTGCTCTTCAGGGTCCACGTCATCATAGCGGGTCGCGTATTTGTAGCGATCCAGATGGTGCTTGAAGGGGCCATCATTGGTCTCGATCAAGTGCAGATCACTTCGATCGAGCCAGCCTTCCGGATCATTTTGTCCCAAGGCCCAGCGCATGATGTCCAAGCTTTCTTCCAAAGGCGGGGCACCCGGCACGGCCAGAACAGGGACCGTTCCCTTGGGTGACACCTCCAGCATCTCGGGCGGCTTGTCGCGCAACACCACTTCGCGGTGTTCGTAACTGGCACCGCTCACGCTCAACGCCATGCGTGCGCGCATCGCATAGGGACAACGACGGAAACTGTAGAGGATCACCTCAGTCATCCGTTTCGATCTCATCCTTGCGACCGATATGATCCTGTCCGCGCGCGTCGGCCAACGTCGCCTGTCGGTGCCGCTCGCTATAACGAGCTCGCTGTTCTTCGCTGCGTTCGCCATGGCAGCGGTGGCACGATACGCCTTCGACGAAATGCTCGTGCGCCATATCTTCCCTGCTCAAGGGCCGCCTGCACGCACGACATAGTGAATGATCGCCAAGCTTGAGACCATGGCCCACGCTGACCCGTTCATCGAAGACGAAGCATTCGCCGCGCCACAGGCTTTCCTGTTCCGGAACATGTTCGAGGTAGTTCAGAATGCCGCCTTTAAGGTGGTAGACTTCCTCTACCCCTTCGGAACGAGCGAAGGCGGTCGACTTTTCGCAGCGGATGCCGCCGGTGCAGAACATTGCGATCTTTCGTGAGCGACCCGTGTCTTCGATCTCCGCCCGCTTGGCTCGGAACCAATCGGGGAACTCTCCGAAGCTTTTCGTTTCAGGGTCGATCGCCCCTTCGAAGGTGCCAATCTGCACTTCGTAATCGTTGCGAGTATCGATCACAATCACGTCGGGATCGGCGATCAGCGCGTTCCAGTCTTGGGGATCGACATAAGTACCCACTCCGGACAACGGATCGAGATCGGGCTGGCCCATTGTCACGATCTCCTTCTTCAGCCGCACTTTGGTGCGATGGAAAGGCATCGTGTCGGAACGCGATTCCTTGACCTCGATGTTGGAGCAACCGGGCAAGGCGCGGACATGAGCGAGAACGGCGTCGATACTCTCGTCCGAGCCTGCGATGGTGCCATTGATCCCTTCACGGGCCAGAAGCAGAGTGCCGCGCACGCCAGCCTTTTCCATACACGCCGACAAATCGGACTTGATGGACGCGGGATCGTCAAATCTCGCGAACTGGTAGAGCGCGGCAATGCGGATCGGTAGAGGGGGGGGGCTGGTTTTCACGGCGCCGCCTTTAGCAGTCTCTTTAGCAGGCTGCATCCCCGGCTTTCTCCAATCTTACTCGTTCAGTTTGCTCGGCTCTGGACCTATCCGGCCATCAGCATCGTCCAATGCGTCGATCCGTTTCATCTGTTCATCCGACAGAGTGAAAGAGATCGCTGAGAAGTTTGCTTCGATATGGTCACGGCTGGAAGCCTTGGGAATTGGGCAAAGCCCGTGCTGCAGATGCCACCGCAAGATCACGGCACTGGCTGAGTGTCCACTTTCTTCGGCAATGCTCGCAATTGTCGAATTTTCCATTCCCGCACCTTGTCCAAGCGGGGACCAGCTTTGCGTGACGATACCCATATCGCTATGCTGCTTGCGTAGTTCGCGTTGCTGAAAGGACGGATGCAGTTCAATCTGATTGAGAGCGGGCGTTACTCCAGTATCGTCCGCGATCCGCTTCAGATCGTCCGTCCTGAAGTTCGACACGCCAATGGATTTGGCTTTTCCCTGATCGCGAAGCTCGATGAATGCTTTCCACGTTTCGACGAACAGCCCTTTCTCCGGACACGGCCAGTGAATGAGCAGCATGTCGACGTGATCACGCCCCAAGCGAGCAAGGCACTTCTCTGCCGCTTTCAGAGTCCTGTCGTACCCTTGGCTCGCGTTCCAGATTTTCGTCTGCAGGAAGATGTCCGGAGTTTCGGTCAGGCCGTCACCGACGCCGTCTTCATTCTGATAAACGGCTGCCGTATCGACCATTTTATAGCCGACATCGACGGCCGTCCGCACAGCTTCTGCGGCTTTGTCATTATCTATCTGATACGTGCCGAAGCCGATCTGCGGAAGCTGGCGGCCATCGTTCAGGGCGAGCATGGGATAGTCTGTCATGAAATCTCCTTGTGTTCAGTCAATGGTAGAGCGCAGCAAAGTTTCCGCGGCTTGACGGGAAACCCATGGCCCCCTAGGTCGCGCACCGCATTTGAAGCGGGTTTTCGCTTCTCCATTCCATCCCTTGGTCGAGTCCTGTCGAAGGACCTCGTGGATCCCCTGGCAGGGGAAAAGGCGTAATCATGGCAAATGTGACCGTAATCGGTGCCCAGTGGGGCGATGAGGGCAAAGGCAAAATCGTCGATTGGCTTGCCAGTCGGGCCGATGCCGTCGTGCGTTTTCAGGGTGGCCACAACGCGGGCCACACGCTCGTGGTTGGCGATACGACGTACAAGCTCTCGTTATTGCCGAGCGGTATCGTCACCGGTACGTTGAGCATTGTCGGCAATGGCGTGGTGCTGGATCCCTGGCATCTCAAGGCCGAGGTTGAAAAGCTCGAGGGGCAGGGCGTCGAGATCAATCCCGACAACTTCGCTGTCGCAGACAACTGCCCGCTGATCCTGCCGTTTCACCGCGACCTTGACGGATTGCGGGAGACGGCTGCCGGATCGGGCAAGATCGGGACAACCGGTCGCGGGATCGGGCCGGCTTACGAGGACAAGGTTGGCCGCCGAGCCATTCGGGTATGCGACCTTGCGCATCTCGACGATCTCGACCCCCAACTGGACCGTCTCTGCGCCCATCACGATGCGCTTCGTGCGGGTTTCGACCAACCACCCATCGATCGGGAGGAACTGCTTTCGCAATTGCGCGAAATCGCTCCGTTTGTGCTCCAGTTCGCCCAACCGGTGTGGAAGCGGCTCAAGAAGGTTCGCAAGGCAGGAGCCAAAATTCTGTTCGAGGGGGCGCAGGGCGTACTGCTCGATATCGATCACGGAACCTATCCGTTCGTTACCAGCTCAAATACTGTCAGCGGCACTGCGGCAGCGGGTAGCGGCCTCGGGCCCAATGCGACCGGTTATGTGCTCGGTATCGTCAAGGCTTATACCACTCGCGTAGGTAGTGGGCCGTTTCCGACCGAGCTGGAAGACGAAATTGGCCAGGGCATCGGGGAGCGTGGTCACGAGTTCGGCACCGTTACCGGGCGCCAGCGCCGTGTGGGTTGGTTCGATGCGGTGCTTGTGCGTCAGAGCTGCGCGATCAGCGGTGTCACTGGAATCGCCTTGACTAAAATCGACGTGCTGGATGGGCTGGACGAGGTGAAAATCTGTACGGGTTATCGCCTGCGCGGCCAGGTATACGATTACTTCCCAAGTCATTCGGCCGACCAGGCGGCACTCGAGCCGATCTATGAAACCATGGATGGCTGGACGGAGTCCACTGCCGGCGCGCGTAGCTTTGCCGACCTTCCGGCCAACGCCGTGAAGTATATCCAACGCATACAGGAATTGATCGAAACCCCCGTCTCGCTGGTGTCGACCAGTCCGGAGCGCGACGATACCATACTGATGCGCGATCCGTTCATGGATTGAGGCCGAAAATGCGCTATGGTGGCGAAGCCATGCGCTTCGCCGCCATCTCGTTTTGCCTGCTAGCCGCGGCCCTGCTGCTTCCCGCGCCGCTTGTTCAAGCCCAGGAGGCCCGAGCGGGGGAGCGAGCCGATTTCGTTCTGATCGACAAGTCCGACCGCAAGTTATGGCTCTATCAGGACGGCAAGGTCATTCGCGCTTATTCAGGTCTGCAATATGGCGATGCGCCAGTGGGTCACAAACAGTTCGAAGGTGACGAGCGAACGCCGGAAGGGCGTTATACGATCAGCTACGGTAACGAACAGTCGAGCTATTATCTCAGCCTGTATATCGATTATCCCAATGCGCAGGACAGGGCCTTCGCAAATGCCCGCGGGCGGTCTCCGGGCGGGCTGATCTTTATTCACGGACAACCCAACGGCCTGCCGTTCGATGCGCGCGTGCCAGGTGACTGGACCGATGGTTGCATCGCAATGTCCAACGCGGAAATAGCGGAGGTGTGGAGCCTCGTGCCTGATGGCACACCGATCGAAATCCGGCCGTAGTTCGACAAAGCAATCCGGCCACTCCTCCGCCCCATATCGCTGCTGGATTGCAAATAGCATCTACCACATTCTTGACTCAACCTCGCTTTGTTCTCATTCTGTTCGCGTCAAGGAAATGGAGCGCGATTCGATGCAGCAGGATTTTCTGTACGAGCCGATCTGCAATGCTGCTGGATGCCAGCTGACCGTAACGGTGCTGGCTGATCGCGATTATCTGCGGGAAGAAATGTGTGCGGATGCATCTTCTGCCGGTTTCCGCGTGCTCGATAGCTGCAGCCTCGAAGAATATGCACAAGGGCCCCTGACGGCGCTGGGGGATCTGGTGCTCGTCGATTGTTCTGAAGCCACTGCGGATGCGATGGCGCTCTTATCCCGGCTGGATATGCGCGGCGGCAAGGCCGGTGCTCATTTGGTCATTTCCACAACGATGGGGGCGCTCGACAGCGTGTTTGGATGTCTTTCGATGTCCGCAGTACAGATCCTCGTTGATCCGGCCCGTGCAGAACGCGTGATTGCCATTGGCCGCGTGCTTGCGCTTCTTCCAAATCTGCGTTTGCGGGAAATGGGGGAAGACGACCGCTTGATGCTGCTCCGTCTCACCGAACAGGTGGGTCGCATTGCCGAAAGGCTGGAATCAATGTCTCCGGGACAGCGAGCCGGGGGCGGCGCGTTTCGATTTGAATCTCCGTCTCCCGGATGGCGAGGTGGGGAAGACGATCATTCGGGCTCTCCAAAACGGACCGAGCGGGTCCAGTTGCCTGACTCTTCCATTATCCGCAGGCTGATAAAGGCCCGGCAATTGCGCGCGCAGTATTTCGATGCCGGTTTGTTTGCCGACCCGGCCTGGGATATTCTGCTCGACCTTGCGGCTGCCCGATCAGAGCGGCGACGGGTTAGCGTCACTTCGCTTTGTATCGCAGCGGGCGTGCCAGCGACCACGGCCCTGCGCTGGATTGGCCAGATGGTCGATGCCGATCTACTGATGCGTGTTTCCGATCCCCACGATCGCCGCCGCGCTTATATCGCTCTTGCAGATACAACGGCCGACGCGATGGCCAGCTATCTTGCGGAAGTAGGCGCTGCGGAACTGGCGAGCGTCTAGCCCTTACGGCGTAGAATTACAGTGTATCCCTCGGCCGGCGGGTCGGCGGGCAGTGCTTTCCTAACAGCGTCGGCGCGAGCGCGCGCCAGAATGGTATCCGGAATGTGTGCATCATGCAGAACGATGTCGGCCTTTCCCAGAGCGCGTGCCTGACGCAGCGTCAAATCTTCGGGGTCGTCGCTCGCAATAGTAAATTCAACGACCTGTGAACTCGCGTTTTCTTGTGCGCCATCCAGCCAGTTCTCAACTGAAGCGGCGCTCGCTTCTTCGAACGGATCCAGCTCGCCATGTTCCTGGAGTGCTGCATCGATCGCTCGCCTGCGCGCATTGCTTTCGGGAAAGCGGGTGCGGATCCTGTCACGGGCGGTGAACAAGGCCGTAGCCAGTGTACCGAGGGTCTGGGGCAGTACCGCTTCGAGACGGAGGCGAAGGTGCTTGGCCAAGCCAGCCGACGCCCCGCCCGTACTTACTGCCACCAGTACCGGATCGCGGTCGAGCACGCTGGGCAAGGTGAAATCGCAAAGGTCGGGACGGTCGGCGACATTCACCAGCAAACCGGCCTGCTTAAGCCGGCGGGCCGCGCTCTCGGAAGCGCGCTCGTCCTCCAGCGCAACGAAGGCAAGCTGCGCATGATGCGCTTCGGTTTCAGCGCATGGAATGCCGCCCGCCCGTTCGACAAGCCGGGCTTTGGCGTCGGCCATATCACCAACGCCTACCACGACGACGCGCTTCCCCGAAATGCGATGGAAAAGCGGGAGCGAATGCATCAGCCGAGCCAGTCCGGTACGCGTTCGGCATCCATTATGGCCGCCGCCGCAATGCGGTCCGCCACCACGGCAAAGCGATCGCCGTCTACCAGCACTTCGGCCACGAAACCGCGGGAATTATACGAAGACGCCATGGTCGCACCATATGCGCCCGCCGTGCGGAAGACGGCGAGATCGCCTGCCACCAGCGCGTCGCATTCGCGGTCCATCGCAAAGGTGTCGCCGGTCTCGCAGATCGGACCCACGATATGTGCGGTCATGCGATTACCGGTCGGCGCGACTGCATCGAAATCATGCCAGGCACCATACATAGCCGGTCGCGCAAGATCGTTCATTGCGGCATCGACCACCACAAAAGGCGGCCCGTTCCCGCTGCGCTTGGACCGGATGACCCGCGTTAGCAGGACGCCGGCATTGCCTGCGATGACGCGGCCCGGTTCGAACATCAGGCGGACATCCCATTTCGCAGTGACCCGGGCGACCATCGAGCCGTATTCTTCGGGCGAGGGCATTTTTTCACCCGCCTTGTAAGGAACACCCAGACCACCACCGAGGTCGGCATGCGTCACGGCGCAGCCCTTATCCCGCAGTTCCGCAATGAGCGCGCCGACTTTCTCGAAGGCGGTTTCCAAGGGTTCGAGAGTTGAAAGCTGGCTGCCGATATGGACGGCCACGCCGCGCATATCGAGGCCGTCTTCCTGCGCCAGCCGGGTATAGATTTCGGCAGCCCGATCCAGCGGGACACCGAACTTGTTTTCCCGCTTGCCGGTCGAGATTTTTTCATGGGTGCGGGCATCCACATCGGGATTGACGCGCAGGGCGCATGCTGCGCGGCTGCCATGCCTTACGGCAATTGCAGCCAGTTCATATCCCTCTTCCTCGCTCTCGATATTGAACTGGCCGATGCCTGCTTCCAGTCCATGCAGGAGTTCCGCATGGGTTTTGCCGACACCCGAAAAAACGATGTCCGCAGGTTTCATGCCGGCTTCCAACGCGCGCGCGAGTTCGCCGCTGGAAACTACGTCCGCGCCATAGCCTTCGTTGGCCAAGACCTTGAGAACTGCAAGGTTCGGATTCGCCTTAACCGCAAAGGCGATATGCGGATCATGGAGGCCGGAAAGCGCATCCCGGAAGACGCGAGCATGGCGTTCGAGAGTAGCGCGCGAATAGACGTAAACCGGTGTGCCCACCTCTTCCGCGATACGGGACAGGGCAACGTCTTCGGCGTGGAGGACGCCGTCTTTAAGCTGGAAATAGTCCATGGCTGCCGCCTGTGCCGAAAGCGCGCGTCACTGTCGAGCAAGCCTTGCTTCGGGCGCTGAAATTACTGGGGAGGGAGGTCGAACGGATCGTCCTCGCGTTCCTCCGAGCGAGTGCGCAGTTCGACGTTGCGATCGGGCGCCGCTTCCGGATCCAGTTCAAGGAGTTGGTCCGCAGTCGGCTGAACCTGCGCGCCATAGGGTGCGGGCGGAAGCGACGATCCTTCAACCGGTTCCAGTGCGGATTTCTGCCCGCAAGCACCGAGCATGAGCAAAGCGACAAGTACAACCCAGTTACGCATCAATCCTCCAGCCCGAGGCGCTTTTTCGCCGCGGCTACCTGTTCCCTTACGCGAACAGGGGCGGTGCCGCCATAGGACGCGCGTGCCGCGACAGAAGCATCGACCGACAGCGCATCGAACACGCGCTCGTCGATCCGGGAATCGATCGCCTTAAGATCGCCGATGGACAGACCGTCCAGCGCCACGCCTTTTTCGTCGGCCAGCTTTACCGCCGCGCCCGTGATATGATGGGCCTCGCGAAACGGGATGTCGGCCTGCCGGACCAGCCAGTCGGCAAGATCGGTGGCGGTCGCATGTCCCGCTTCGGCCGCCTGGCGCATGCGAGCCGTTTCGAAGCGGCTGTCTGCCACCATCCCCGCCATTGCCGCCAAGCTGAGATCGAGCAGACCGGCAGCTTCGAAAACCGGCGGCTTGTCGTCCTGCATGTCTTTCGAATAGGCGAGAGGGAGGCCCTTCATGGTGATCATCAGACTGGTCGCGCAGCCGATGACCCGGCCCGCGTGCCCGCGCACCAGTTCGGCCGCATCGGGATTGCGCTTCTGCGGCATGATCGAACTGCCGGTCGACAGCGTATCGGGCAGCTTGACGAAACCGAAGGGCTGGCTGGCCCAGATGATGAATTCTTCCGCAAGGCGGCTGAGGTGAAGCGAGCACTGGCTCGCAGCCATCAGGTAATCGAGCGCGAAATCACGGTCGGACACGGCATCGAGACTATTGCGGGTCGGTTGCGCGAAGCCGAGCGCGCTTGCCGTCATGTCGCGATCGATATTGAACCCCGTTCCGGCCAGTGCTGCCGAGCCGAGCGGACATTCATCCATCCGTACCAGGGCATCGGCAAAGCGCGAGCGATCACGGATCAGCATTTCGAAATAGGCGAGCAGATGATGTCCCAGGGTCACCGGCTGCGCCGTCTGCAAGTGCGTGAATCCGGGCATGATGCTATCGGCATGCTGTTCGGCTCTGACGACCAGCGCGGAAAGCAGGGCATCGATACCCGCAATGGAGCGCTGCATGGCGCTACGCACCCACATGCGGAAATCCGTCGCCACCTGATCGTTGCGGCTGCGGGCTGTGTGCAAGCGCCCGGCAGCGGGGCCGACGATCTCGGTCAGGCGAGCTTCGGCGGTCATGTGGATGTCCTCGAGGTCCCAATCCTCGGGCACGCCGTCGCGCTCATATTCGGCCGCGACTTGTTGCAAGCCTTCATCGATCGCCTTCGCGTCAGCCTCGCTCACAATGCCTTGCTGGGCCAGCATGGCCACATGCGCCCGGCTTCCAGCGATATCCTCGCGCCAGAGCGCCTTGTCGAAAGGGATTGAGGCATTGATTTCGCGCATGATCGCGCTAGGCCCTTCGGCGAACCTGCCTCCCCACATGCTGTTGGAGTTTTTCGTGTCCCGTACGTCGTTCACGCTAGCCATCGTCCTCGGTCTTGCTGTCGCGGCCTGCGATAGGGGCACGTCGGAAGACGCGCAAGAAAGCAGCGCTTCATCCGTGCCTACCGGAGAAATCGATACCAGTGAGGCGGGCGCGCTGATGCCCGCGGTCAACCTGAGCAACCCGGATGGGCGCACGCTCAATCTCGGCGCGTTGCAGGGCACGCCGGTCCTGCTCAACCTCTGGGCAACCTGGTGTGCCCCGTGTGTGAAGGAGATGCCGCTGCTGGATGATCTGGCGAGCGAGTACGACGGTCGGCTCAGGGTGGTGACGGCGAGCCAGGACATGCAAGGCGTCGAGAAAGTCGCGCCATTCTTCGCAGAAAAAGGTTACGCCCGGCTTGAACCTTGGATGGACCCGGAAAACGAACTCAGCTTTGCGATTGGGGGCGGGGTCATGCCGACGACCGTCCTGTACGATGGTGCCGGTCAGGAAATCTGGCGCGTACAGGGCGATTACGATTGGTCCAGCGAGGAGGCACGCGCGGCCATCGACGCGGCGATCGCCGAATAGTCGGGCACTTCCAGGCCGAGCATGGGGAGCGGAAATCCGAACAATCCGCTCATCAGCTGTGCCTGTATCCGCGCCACCGGGCTAAGACGGGATAGCGGCGCGACGATGCGGTCGCGGATCCATGGCCATAAGTCATCGCTCGATTGAAACAGGGGCGTGAACGCGGCCGTCACCGCCTGATACAGCGCGACATGATCGCGCCGCCAGCTGGCGGACAGCCGTAATCCTTCGGTTAGAGTGCGTCCTTCGCGCAGACCTGCTGCGAGACCCCACGCATCGAGCAAGGCCATGTTCGCTCCCTGGCCGAGTTGTGGACTTGCTGAATGCCAGGCATCCCCGATTCGTACGAGGCGTTCACGATACGGGCGATGCGAGCTGCGATGGGCGTAACGTGCGAAGGTAAGGTCGTCGTGACAGGAAATTCTGTTCAGGAGGAAATCGGCCTCGGGCCACAGAGTGCGGACCTGGCTTTTCCATACAGCGAGGGGTGAGGACCGCCACTGAGAATACTCGTCACGCTTCAACGACCAGAACAGAGCCACCTCGTCGGGCAAGCCCGGGCTGCGCGAGCCGATTGGCAGTATGCCGATCATCTGGGAGGCGCGGCGATAGCGCTGTTCGAGGAGGTTTTTCGCGTGCCGGTCACTTGGTTCGACAGGAATTGCCGCCCATAGTGCGCCGAACGGGAGCAGGCCCCGCTGCTCGCCGAACTCGATACGTGACGCCCATCCGCTTGCGTCTACGACCAGATCGAAGGGTCCCGCACGGGTGCCGTTACGCGCGATAATGTGACGTCTTCGCCCTTCCAATACGCTGTTGTGGATTTCCGACCCGGTGCGAATGGATATGCCCGCTGCGATTGCCCGCGCATACAGCACCGCGAACAGGCTTGCCCGGTGGATACCGATTCCGAACGCCTCACCTGACCCGAGCTTGGAATAGGGGGCGTCCAATGCCGTTCGGCCGTGTTCGTCGAGACCGAACAGTGCGTCGATCCGCGCGCCGCGGGCAGCGATTTCATTCGACAGGCCCATTCGGTCGAGAACGGCCATGCCCGAAGGTTGCAGCATCAGGCCGGAACCCAGAGGTTGTGGCTGATCGAATCGCTCGAACAGCGTCACTTGGTGACCATCGCCATGCAACAGGATGGCCGCGGCAAGGCCTGCCGGACCACATCCAATGATCGCGATGTCGTAAGTCTGGCGGATACCCTCTCCCGCGCTACCGCCTGTGTGGCACCTGTCGGGGAATGGTGGGCGCTGACGGGCTCGAACCGCCGACCCTCTCGGTGTAAACGAGATGCTCTACCAACTGAGCTAAGCGCCCGCTCCATGTGCGGAGGTGCTGCTAATAGCGTCCAAATCTTCAAAATCAATTGCCGAGATTGCATGGGCGCCGCTAGGCGGCTGCATATGAAGAGCAAGCTCACCGTATTGGCTACCGGTGGCACGATTGCCGGGATAGCTGGCAGTGCCATCGCGAAGGATTATCGCGCGGGAGAGATCGGAATCGAGGATTACCTCGAGCGGGTCGGGGGGCTCGGTCTTGAAGCTGAGCTTTCAGGAACGCAGATCGCGAATATCGATTCGGCCGATGTCGGACCCGCCGTCTGGCACCCGCTGCATGCGCGCGCGATGGAAGCCCTTGCTGATGAGGAATGTGACGGGCTTATCGTTACGCACGGTACCGATACGCTGGAAGAAACCGCTTTCCTGCTCGATCTGACTTTGCCGGCGAACAAACCGGTCGTGGTGGTGGGTGCGATGCGGCCTGCCGATGCTGTCGGCTACGACGGTTTGCGAAACTTCGCCAATGCCGTGCGCGTGGCCAGTGATGCGCAGGCTGCGGGGCGAGGGGTGCTGGTAGTCATGGGCGATCGCATCTTCGCAGCGCGAGATGTCTACAAGGTCCGCACACGCGGCACCGAAGCGTTTCGCGGCTTCCCTCGCGAATCGGTAGGCATGGTGACACCCGCCTCGCTTGAGTGGTTCGGAGCGCCTTGGCGCAGCGATACGCCGGCTCGGTGCGGCCTGCCGAAAGATCTGCCGGAAGTTGCGATCCTGTATGTTTACGCCGGGCTGGATGCGCAAAGCGTATCCCGCCAGCTAGGCAGCACAACGCGCGGCGTGGTGGTGGCGGGCGTGGGTGAAGGAAATTTGCCGGAATGTGTGCGCCAGGAACTGGTCAAGCTCGCAAGAGAGGGCACTCTGGTCGTGCGCGCCAGTCGCGCGGACGAGGGCATGGTCGATCGCGAACCCGACGACGATACGAACGCTTTTGTTGCTGCTCGTGCGCTGAACCCGCAGAAGGCACGCATTCTGCTGCAATTGCTGCTGGCGGGCGGCGAGACCGAGCCCGCCGCCATCCAGCGCGCTTTCGACGGACGCTAAGTCAGCCGTTGGGCATAACCAAATATTTCTCGCCGGTTTTCATCTGGCGGTAATCCAGAATCGCTTCCTTTGTCAGCATGCCTTCAAGGTCGACCTTCGACTTGTAGCTGCTGGCAAAGGTGGTGGTCAGATTGTCCAGCACGCGCTTGCGCATTCGGGCGACAGTCTCGCCCCCGGCCATCTGCAGGAACGGCGTCAGTAGCCATCCCGACAAGGTCCACCCGAAACCATAGGAAGGGGTGAGGGTGGTGGGCCCCATGTCCAGCCGGCCATAAATGAACATCCGCTTCTGCTGGTTCGAACCATAGCGCGAATACTCGCTCATCTTTTTCGAAGCGACCTGTTCCATCGCCTTGAAGCAGCTGTCGACCATCTTGCCGCCACCGATAGGGTCAAAGCCGTAGAAGGCGTTGGTTTCATCGATCGCGGATTTTAGCTGATCCATGAAATCGCCATCCGCAGAATTGACGATGTGCTTCGCGCCGAGATCCTTCAGCAAGTCGACCTGATCGCTCTTCCGCACGATATTGACCAAACCAAGGCCATCTTCATGGCATATTTTCACGAGCATCTGGCCCAGATTGGAGGCGCCGACAGTGTGAAGGATCGCTTCCTGACCGTCCATCTTCGCGTTCTCCGCAAAACCGAGGGCGGTCATGGGATTAACGAAGCTCGATGCGCCGTCCTCTGCACTGTGATCGCCCAGCGGCAGGCACATCGAAGCGTCGGCGATTGCATACTGGCTGTAGGCCGTACCCGGCACGCAGGCGACGCGCTGGCCCATCAACGCCTTAGCCATGTCGGAATCGCCCGTGGCGACCACCGTGCCCGCACCTTCGTTTCCGGCTGGCAGGCGCTGGCCGTGGCGCGCTTTCTGCCCGCTGTTGAACGGCTCGGGCATCTTTGCGACGACCTTGCCCGGCGAATATTCGGCATTTTCGAAATCCGCAGCGCCGGTCAGAATTGCGAGGTCGCTCGGATTGATCGGCGCGGCCTCCATTTTAACCAGCACCTGATTGCCGGTGGGATCGGGAAACTCGCTATTTGCGATCTCGACGGTGAGGGTGCCATCGCTCGTCAGAGTGGTGAAAAGTTGTTTGCCTGTAGTCGTCATCCTCGTGCCCTTTCGTTGCGATACGAAACGTATTGGGCGTGTCGCTACGCCGCGAAATCGGCCTTGGCTAGGGTGACGTTAGGTCAAGTATCGTCGGGATAGACGGCCCGAACGAAATAAAGGCCGTGCGGAGGAGCATTGAGCCCAAGCGCTTGCCTATCGCGCGCTTGCAGCGCTTCGGCCAATCGTGTTTCGCGCCACCGGCCCATTCCCACAAGCGCCAGACAGCCGACCATCGATCGTACCTGATGATGAAGGAAACTGCGCGCTGCTGCATGAATGCGAACTTCATCGCCATCCCGCTCAACGTCTAGCCGGTCGAGAGTTTTTATCGGGCTTTCCGCCTGACAGTGCACGGAACGGAACGTGGTGAAATCATGTAAACCGACCAGCGCTTGCGCCGCCCGGTGCATGGCTTCGTGGTCCAGATCCTGCGGGATCTGCCAGAGTCGATCTTTCTCCAAGGTCAGCGGCGCGCGGCGATTTGCAATGCGATAGACATATGCGCGGCCAGAGCAGGAAAAGCGTGAATGCCAATCGTCCGCCACCACTTCGCAATGCGTCACCGCTATGGGATCGGGGCGTAAATGAGCGTTGAGCGCCTCCATCAGACGGAAAGGCTCTATCTCCTTTTCGATGTCGAAATGACTGCGCATGGCGAGTGCATGAACACCGGTGTCCGTGCGGCCCGCGCTGTGCAGCCGGACTTCTTCACCAAGAACGCGATAGGCCGCTTCTTCTACTGCCTGCTGCACGCTCGGCCCGTCCTTCTGCCGCTGGAGGCCGAAGAACGGGGTTCCGTCGAATTCGAGGGTCAGAGCAAAACGGGTCAAGCGAGGCGGGTTCCTTTGGCAACAGATTTGCCGTGCAGAAAGGTGTCGAGATCCATTTTCGGTTTGCCAGCACGCTGTAGTTCGACCGGACGAATAGCGCCTTCGCTACAAGCGATCGTCAGGCGATCGTCGGTCACTTCGCCGGGCGAACCGGCGGCTTCGACACATTCGGCACGCAGCACTTTGACACGGGTTTCGTCGAGCTCGAACCATGTGCCGGGGAAAGGTGACAGACCATGGATGTGCCGGACCACATCCCCGGCGGGACGGTTCCAGTCGATCCGCGCCTCTGCCTTGTCGATCTTGTCGGCGTACGTCGCGTCCCTGTCGTCCTGCTCCAGCGGATGCAGCGCGGTCAGATCGATCAACGTGCCGACCATCAGTTGCGCCCCGATCTCGGCAAGTTCGTCAGTGAGTTCGCCGGTTGTCTTGTCTTCGATAGGGGTTCGCGCGAATGTAATCATCGGGCCGGTATCGAGGCCCGCTTCCATCTGCATGATCGTGACCCCCGTCACCGGATCGCCCGCCATGACCGCCCGGTGAATCGGCGCGGCACCGCGCCAGCGCGGCAGGATAGACGCATGGACGTTGAGACAGCCATGTGTGGGCGCATCGAGTATCGGCTGCGGCAGGATCAGGCCGTAGGCTGCGACGATTGCCACGTCGGCCTTCAGGGCGGCAAAGGCCTCCTGCTCCTCTGCAGACTTGAGCGATTTGGGATGGCGCACCTCGATCCCGAGATCGCTTGCGCGCTGGTGCACGGGTGTTTTGGTCAGCTCTTTTCCCCGCCGACCGCCCGGACGCGGCGGCTGGGTATAGACGCAGACCACCTCATGCGCGGCATCGACCAGCGCCTGAAGCGTCGGCACTGCGAATTCCGGCGTTCCCATAAAGATTGTGCGCATGAACGGCTCTTGTGGTCTTTCTCTGTTCTTATCGCGCCCCTATCTGTGCAGCTATGGCATCGCAAGAGATCGAGACGCTGGCCTCCGTGCTGGCGCGGCTGCCCGGCCTTGGCCCACGTAGTGCACGGCGGGCGGTGTTGTGGCTGGTCAAACGCAGGGAAAGCGCGTTGCCGGCACTGCTCGAAGCGCTCGCGACCGTTGGCGAGGCGCTCGTCGAATGCGACACCTGCGGCAATGTCGACACAACCAATCCGTGCGCGATTTGCGCTGATCCGCGGCGCGATGTGAAATCGCTCTGCGTGGTCGAGGACGTAGCCGATCTGTGGGCTCTCGACCGGGCAAAGCTGTTTACCGGCAAGTATCACGTACTCGGCGGCAAGCTGTCCGCGCTCGACGGGGTGCGACCCGAAGATCTCAATATCGCATCACTACTGGCGCGTGTGGAAGAAGGCGGGGTGGACGAGATCGTCCTTGCCATGAACGCCACTCTGGAAGGCCAGACTACCGCCCATTATCTTGCGGAAAGGCTGGACACTTTTCCCGTGCGCATCACGCAGTTGGCCCATGGATTGCCGGTCGGCGGCGAACTCGATTATCTGGATGAAGGCACGCTTGCTCAGGCGCTACGGGCGCGCAGACCGATGGGCTGACCGATCACAGTATGCGCCCTATTCAGATTGAATAAACGGCGCGACGCGCATATCTTGCGGCCATGGCGATAAGACAGATTCTCGAAGTGCCGGATCCCCGGCTCAAAACCGTGTCCGAACCGGTTACCGAATTCAACGACGAGCTGAACGAGCTCGTCGCGGACATGTTCGAAACGATGTATGCGGCACCCGGCATCGGGCTTGCGGCGATCCAGGTCGGCGTTCCAAAGCGTGTGCTGGTGATCGACCTTCAGCCGGAAGACGAGGAAGCCGAGGGCGAGGTCTGCAACCACGGCGGCCACGAACATGTCCATTACCCGACCGTCAAGGAGCCGCGGGTCTTCATCAATCCGGAAATCCTCGACCCGGCGGAAGAGCTGGCGAGCTATCAGGAAGGGTGCCTGTCGGTGCCCGACATCTTCGCGGATGTCGATCGTCCGGCCACCTGCCGTGTGCGGTACCAGGACCTTGAAGGCGAAACGCATGAAGAGGATCTTGAAGGCCTCATGGCGACCTGCATCCAGCATGAGATGGACCATCTTGAAGGTATTTTATTCATCGACCATCTTTCGCGGTTGAAGCGGAACATGGCGCTCAAGAAGCTGAAGAAGCTGCGCGAAGCGGCATAGGCTTCCTACACAATCACGGATTTCGAAGGGGCGATTCGCGGTGGCGGGTCGCCTTTTTGCTGGGCTGGTTGATGAAGTACATTCGCTGGCACCGCTTTGTTCGAGAAAAACGGTCGCGTGGACGTGCCTTTGGAATAGAGGGACCCGATGCGAACATAGCGTCGGGGATTGCTGTAGGAAAGGGCTGGTGTTCCGCATGTGTTCCGCCTAGCCTGCACCCATGGAAATGGCAGTCATTGCAATCGTGGCGCTGCTCGCAGGAGCGGGCCTGGGATGGTTTTTGGGATCGCGGCCCGTGGCCGAATGGAAGGCGCGCCATGGGGAGCGCGATGCGGAAGCGCGCGAGACCGAAGAGAAGTTTCGCAAGGCGATCGTCGATCTGGAAAATGCGACCGTGCGGGCAGGGCGGGCCGATGCGCTCGACGCCGAATTGCGCGATACGCGCAGGAACCATGAGGCGGCGCTCGACAATCTGCGGCGCAGCAATGGCGAACTGGGCGCCGAACTCGCGACGCTGAAGGAAAAGACCGCCAATTTCGACGAGCAGAAACGGCTGCTGATCGAAGCGCGCGAAGAATTGCTCAAGGAATTCCAGAACACCGGCTCGGCCGTATTGTCGAAGGCACAGGAAGCCTTCCTCGAGCGGGCGAACGAGCGGCTTGGCCATTCGGAAAAGACCAGCGAGGAAAAACTGCGCGCATTGCTCGACCCGGTGGGCAAGCGGCTGGAAGCCTATGAAAAACAGGTCGCGGCGCTGGAGGAAAAGCGCACCGATGCATTCGGCCGGCTTTACCAGCAGATCACCGAAATGCAGCGCGGACAGGAGGAAGTACGGCGCGAGGCGCAGCGGCTCGGCAATTCGCTGACCAATGCCCCCAAGGCGCGGGGTCGCTGGGGCGAGCGGGCATTGCAGAACGTGCTGGAGCAATGCGGCCTGTCGGAACATACCGATTTCAATCTGGAGCATTCGATCGAAACCGACGAAGGCCGCCTGCGGCCCGACGCGGTGGTCCACGTTCCGGGCCAGAAGAAACTGGTGATCGATGCCAAGGTGTCGCTGAACGCCTATCAGGCCGCGTTCGAGGCCGATGACGAGAACGAGCGTATCAGAAACCTCGATCTGCATGCGAAGTCCATGCGCAATCACGTCCAGACGCTGGGTTCGAAGAGCTATCAGAGCCAGTTCGACGATACGCCCGATTACGTGGTCATGTTCGTCCCGGGCGAGCATTTCGTGGCCGCCGCGCTCGAGCACGATCCCGAATTGTGGGATTTCGCGTTCCGCAACAAGGTGTTGCTGGCGACCCCGACCAACCTTGTTGCTATCGCGCGCACCGTCGCGCAGGTCTGGCGGCAGGACACCATCGCGCGTGAAGCGGTAGAGATCGGCAAGGCGGGGGCGGAACTGTACGATCGCCTGGCAGTGGCTGCCGAACATATGAAGCGCGTGGGTGGCGGGCTGGAGACAGCCGTCAACAATTACAACAAGTTCGTCGGCAGTTTCGAGCGCAATGTGCTGTCCGCCGGACGCCGGCTGCACGACAAGGGCATCGAGATCGGCAAGCGCGAGATCGACGAGGTGCCGATAGTCGAGGCGACACCGCGCTATAACGCCGAAGATGCCGCCCTGATCGGCAATGACGGACAGCCGGATCGCGAAGCTGCGGAATAGCCAAGGGGAAAAAACCGGGACCCCCCCGGCGTTTTTGGCGTTGCTACTGCAATAGTTACCGGCATATGCCGGGTTAACAGACAGGTTGAAGTAGCAGGAAACACTTACATGCATCGCGGCAACGGCGATGGGTCGCGCAAAACTTTCGAACAGGCCCAACATACCGGGCGGCCTTTCAATGCCGAGGAGGACAACTTCCCCGGCTCGTCAGGCCTGCTTTTCGAACAGGCAATGGCGCAGACCCGCATGGCGGTTTGCCTGACGGACCCACGCCTGGAAGACGACCCCATCGTCTTCTGTAACAAGGCGTTCGAAAAACTTACCGGTTACAAGCAGGCCGAGATCGTCGGCAGAAACTGCCGTTTCCTGCAGGGCCCCAAGACCGACCAGTCGCAGGTCGCGAAAATCCGCGATGCCATACGCACGGAAGAAGTGCTGGTCGTCGAGCTGCTGAATTACCGCAAGGATGGTTCGACATTCTGGAATGCTCTCCATCTCGGTCCGATTTACGACGAAGAGGGCAAGCTGCGGTATTTCTTCGGCAGCCAGTGGGACGTCACCGACATCCATCTGGCCCGTGCGGAAGAAAAGCACGCCAAGGCGATGGCCCGCGAAGTTTCGCACCGGCTGAAAAACGTCTTTGCCGTAATCGGCGGGATCGTGAACATAACCGGGCGCGCGATGAATGCGCGCAACGTATCGAGCAAGATCAACGAACGCGTCCAGGCATTGGGCCGCGCGTATGAGCCGACGCTGGACGATGCTGCACTGGGCACGATTGAGGTCGGGCAGGCGATCCGGTCGGTCTTGAATCCCTACGATCCCGAAGGCGATCGCATCCTGTTCGAAGGCAATGGCGCCCGGACCGAGCCGAATGCGGTTTCCGCCATGGGGCTGACGCTGCACGAACTTGCGACCAATGCGTCGAAATATGGCGCGCTGTCCAATGAGGACGGCAAGATCACCGTGTCCTGGCATCACACGCAGGACCGGCACGAACGCCAGGCGCTGGTGATCGACTGGAAGGAAACCGGCGGTCCACGCATTTCGGGCGAGCCGGAAATCACCGGTACGGGGTTCGACATCGCAGAAAGATTACTGGCCTACTCGCGCGGAACGCTCGACCGGACATGGGAGGAAGACGGGTTGCGGGCCAAAATCTCGCTGCCGCTGAAATCATGAAGTGCATTCTGATACTTGAAGATGAGCCATTGATCGCGATGGACCTGCAACTTGCATTCGAAGATGCAGGGGCCGAGGCAGTCGTGACGGTATCCTGCGATGAAGCCTTCGAAGCCATGGACGGAGCGGAGTTCGACGGCGCGGTGCTCGACGTCAATCTGGGCAAGGGGGAAACCTGCGAGCCGGTGGCGGTCGAACTACGCGCACGCGGCGTGCCGTTCCTGCTGCATACCGGCGACCTCGATCGGGCCGGAGAAGCATTGCGCGATCTGGATGCACCGATACTGGCCAAGCCCAGCGGTGCCGACGATGTCGTGTCGCGTCTGTTCGGTCTGAACGGCCAGCTTCAGCCAGCCTGATTGCGCGGGCGCCTCAGGCGTCGAGCGCTGCCAGAACTTCGTATCCCAGAACAGCCGCGGCTACCGCGGCATTGAGGCTGTCTGCGCGCCCTTTCATCGGCATTGTCACTCGCAGATCGCAGGCCATTTCGTATTCTTCCGGAAGGCCGCGACTTTCATTCCCGACCATGACGAAGCAGGGCGCGGCGTAAGGTGCGCTGCGATAGGGTTGGGCATCACGTAGGCTGGCCGCGACCAACTGACCCGTGCCTGCCCGCAGCCAGCTTTCGAATTCATCCCAGCGAGCCAGTGCGATGGATTGCGTAAACACCGCGCCCATGCTGGCGCGCACCGCCTCAACACTGAAAGGGTCGGCGCAATCGTCGATCAGGATGACCCCGCCTGCGCCAATGGCATCGCCGGTCCGCAACATCGTGCCCAGATTGCCGGGATCGCGAAGGGCCTGCGCGACGAGCCAGATATCGCTCCGTGACCGGTCGAGCGCGCCGAGCGAGGTATCGAATTCTGCAAATACACCGGCTACCGCCTGCGGATTGTCCTTGCCCGTAATCTTGGAAAGGATGTCCGGCGTGGTTTCGATCACCTCGCCGCCACCTGATTCAACTGCATCTTCCAGTGCGCTGAGCAAGGGATGCGGATCGCGGCGATCGGCGAGAACGAGTGTTTCGGGCACATGCCCGCATTCGCGTGCATCGGTCAGCAATCGCAGCCCTTCGGCCAGGAACCGGCGCGAAGCCTTGCGGTGTTTCTTCTCCCGCAAGGCGCGCAATGCCTTGACGGTGGGATTGGAAAAACCGGTAATGTGACGGCGGTTCATTTCGCTTGAGGCCATGATCCTACGGCTCTCCGAAGCCATCCTCGACCATGGCGGACAGTTCGGCCATCACCGCTTCGGCATTATCGCCTGCCACGATGATTTCGATCGTGTCGCCCTTGGCCGCACCCAGCATCATCAGGCCCAATATCGAGCCGCCGGCTGCTTCGTTGTCACCCTTGGCAACGCGTACGGTGCACGTGTCCGGGAGTTCGGCGACCGCGTTGACGAATTTGGCGCTGGCCCGTGCATGCAGGCCCCGCTGGTTGACGACCTCGATTGACCGGCGCAGCTCGCTCAAGAGGCTTTCCGCGCGCTCTGGATGTCCTGGCCGAGAAATTCGCTGGCCACGGTGATGTAATTGCGCCCGGCGGTCTGCGCCGCGTGCACTGCATCGACCACATCCATGCTTTTGCGAGCGCCAGCCAGGCGGATCAGCATGGGCAGGTTGATCCCGGCGATGACTTCCACCCGCCCCGTATCGAGCAGCGAGATTGCCAGATTGGACGGGGTACCGCCGAACAGATCGGTCAGAATGATGGCGCCCTTGCCGCTGTCGACCTCTTTGATCGCATTGGCGATATCGGCGCGACGCTGTTCCATGTCATCGTTCGGGCCGATGCATATGGTGGCCACATGCTCCTGCTTGCCAACGACATGCTCCATAGCGTCGATGAAATGTTCGGCCAATTTGCCGTGGGTGACGAGGATCATGCCGATCATGCAGCTTCAGTTCCGTTGCGATGCCCGAAGAGTGTGCCTGCGTGGCCCTTAACCATTCCTTGCCCTTGGGTCTAGCGGCGCTCCAGCCGGTCGGCGGGACGCGACCCAAGGTTGCGATGCAGAACCGTGGGCGAAAATCCATCTTCGCGCAAGACCTCTGCCGCCCGTTCCGCACTGTAAACCGAGCGGTGTCTCCCTCCGGTACACCCGAAAGCGATATTGAGATAGCTGCGCCCCTGGGCGGCATAGCGCGGCATGACTTCGCGCAGCAGATCGATGATGCGGTCGAATGCGGGGGTAAAGGCGGGGTCGGCGGCGATATGTTCGGCCACCGGCGCATCGAGGCCGGTCAGTTCGCGCAGACCGGGGACCCAGTGCGGATTGTCGAGAAACCGCATATCGAACAGCAGATCGGCCAGAGGCGGCATGCCGCGGGCAAAGCCGAAACTGGAAATCGTGATCGTCATGTGGCGTTCGGTGTCGTCGGCAAAGCGTTCGCGCACGACCTGCTGCAGCTGATTGGTCGCATAGGTGGTGGTATCGACGACGATATCGGCCCAGCGCCGTAGCGGTTCGAGCAGTTCGCGTTCGGCCTTTATGCCGTCCAGCACGGGGCGACCGCGAGCCATGGGGTGAAGCCGGCGCGTTTCATTGTAGCGCCGTTCGAGTTCCGTACTGCCGCAATCGATGAACAGGGTGGTCAGTTCGACATCGTCGCGCGCCTCGAGTTGTTTGCACAGCGCGATGATTTCCGCCGGGACGAAGCCGCGTGTCCGCGAATCGAAACCGATGGCCACAGGCAAGGTGTTGTCCCCGCTATCGACGAGGCTGCCGAGCATGCGGATCGGGAAATTGTCGAGCGCTTCCCAGCCGAGATCTTCGAGCACCTGAAGCGCAGTCGATTTGCCCGCACCCGAAAGGCCGGTGACGAGCAGGATACGCTGCGGAGAGGGCGATTCGTCGGGCATGTACGGCATCTCTATTGTGTTGCACCCGAATTGGGGAAGGGGAGACCGTGATGTGCCAGTGCATATTCCGCGCGCAGGGCCTGCACGGCATCGCCCGGCGCGAAGGGCAGGGACGGAATATCGACCCCCGCGATCGTTCGCATTGCCGGATCGAGCGGGAAGCGGGGCGCTTCGGGATCGAGCGTAAGGACGAGCGCCAGAGGGGCGCTCGACACGGGCAATTCGACGATACCGACGTTGCGGATTTCGATGAGGCCGCAGGTATTGGGGGGCGGGGAGGCGATCAGCGCCGCGCCGTCATGCGCCAGATGCGCCGCATCGTCGCCGATCAGTACGGCGCCGCGATCGATCAGGGCGAGGGCGAGGGAGGACTTGCCCGATCCCGGCGGACCTTCGATCAGCAAGGCACGGCCACCGATCGCGACAGCCGTGACATTGACAAGGACCGTCACCGCTTGGCCGGGAGACTAAGCTGGAGGCAGGCGCCTTCTTCGCCGTCGGCGCGCGATGTCGCGACCAGCGTGCCATCATGCGCTTCCGCAATGGTGCGGGCGATGGCGAGGCCGAGCCCGGAATGGTTGCCGAAATCCTCTCCCTCGGGACGGTCGGAGTGGAAGCGCTGGAACACCCGTTCGCGCTTTTCTTCCGGAATGCCCGGCCCTTCGTCGGAAATGGAGAGGGTGATGCGATTGTCGCTGCGAGTGATTTCGGCCACGATCCTGCCGGCCGGCGGCGAGAAGGATACGGCGTTGTCGAGCAGGTTCTGGATGACGCGTTCCAGCCGGGCGGGGACGCCCATGATCGGCACGGACCGGTCGTCACCGGTGATGACGACCATGCGGCCCTCGTTCTCGTCGCGCGTCTCGCGATTGTCGACGATGGTGCGGAGCAGCTGCGCAAGGTCCACCGGTTCGAATTCGGTCCGCGACATTTCCGCATCGATCCGGCTGGCATCGGAAATCTCGGTCACGAGACGATCGATCCGGCGCACGTCGTGGATGGCGATATCGATCAGTTGCCCGCGCAGCTTGGGGTCTTCCACCTTGGCGAGCGATTCGGTCGCACTGCGGAGGGACGCGAGGGGGTTCTTTATCTCGTGCGCGACATCCGCCGCGAAATGTTCTACCGCATCGATACGCTGGCGCAGGGCCGCGGTCATGTCGGAGATCGAGCGGGCGAGCATGCCGATCTCGTCGCGGCGCTGGGGCAGGCGCGGAACCTCCACTTGGCGGTCGCGCCCCTGCCGCACGCGCACGGCGGCCTGGACCAGCTCGCGCAAGGGACGCACGATGGTCTGCGCCAGAAACAGCGACAGCAGTGTGGAAATGACGAGCGCGAGGAAGACCACCAGCGCGACGGTGGAGCGTGCCGTCCGCACCCGGTCGGTGATGTCGACCGGATTGCGGGTGAGCAGGAGCGTGTCGCCATCGAGCCCGACAGGGGCCGCGGCGTTGATGACATGCGTGCCGTCGGGCGCATCGCGCAGGACGATCTGGGTCAGGCTTTCCCCGCGGGCCCGCAGCAGTTCGGGCCAGTCGTTGATGTCGTCCGTCTCCGGCTCGCGGTAATCGGGAACGGCCGGCGCGCCGACCACCCGGTCGAACCAGCGGTCCATCCGCAGCGCGAAGGCGTTGGGATCGACATCTTCCTTGCGCGCCAGTGCGAAGCTGGGCGGGGCGAGCTTGAAGCTGTCGGCTTCGAGCGATCCGTCGGGGCTGTAGACCCGCAGGCGCAGGCGCTGTTCCTTGCCGATCTGGATCAGCAGGGCTTCCTGGCGCTTGGGCGATGCGCCGGCCAGCGCTTCTGCCGTGATCTGCGCTTCGACGAGGGCGAGCTTGAAGCGTTCGTCGAGAAGCTGCTTGCGATAGGCGTCGACATAGATGACGCCGCCGCCCAGCAGGACCAGCGGCAGAATGTTCACGAACAGGATGCGGCTGGTGAGCGAGAGCCGCCGCGACCAGCGCAGCTTTTCCAGCCGCGGATCGCCTTTCAATACGCTACCGATTTCCGACATCAGCCTTCGTTGAAACTGTAGCCTGCGCCGTAAAGCGTTTCGATGGCGGAAAAGGTCTTGTCGACGGCGCGGAACTTGCGCCGCATGCGCTTAATGTGGCTGTCGACCGTTCGATCGTCGACGAAGACATCGTCGGGATAGGCGGCATCCATCAACTGGTTGCGGCTCTTGATCACGCCGGGGCGCGTGGCCAGCGCCTCGAGCAGGAGGAATTCGGTCACCGTCAGCGAAACGGCTTCCCCCTCCCACGTGACGTGGTGCCGGGCAGGGTCCATGTACAGGCGACCGCGTTCGAGCACTTCGCCCGGCTTTTCGTCGAACTGTTCGGACAGGATCAGCGGATGGTCGCTGCCGCTGCGCCGGAGGATGGCGCGGATGCGGGCCAGCAGCAGGCGCAGACTGAAAGGCTTGGCGATGTAATCATCCGCGCCCATTTCGAAGCCGGCTTCCTCGTCGGTTTCGTCATCCTTGCTGGTCAGGAAAATGACCGGGAGCGGCGATTTTTCGCGCAGGCGGCGCAAAAGTTCCATCCCGTCCATCTTGGGCATCTTGATGTCGAAGATGGCTAGGTCGGGCGGATTGGACAACAACGCGCCAAGAGCAGCCTCGCCGTCAGAATAGACGCGCGTGGCAAAGCCTTCGCCCTGCAGCGCGATCGAGACGGTGGTCAGAATATTGCGATCGTCATCGACCAGCGCGATGACCGTCCGGTTGCTTTCGCCCTGCGGCGCGGCATCTGCTGTCATGCTCTCCATAAGGAGAGTGACTAGCGACATTGAAAGGGCAAAACAACGTGGCCCGCGCATACGCCACAACATATTGTTCGATGGTGATTTGACGCCGCGTTACGGCAGGACTATTGGCGTCTGAGAAAGCCACGCATTCGTATGCGCCGGCGATTCCAGAACGAACCCGCACACGCGCCGGAGAATTCAGTGACCTTTTCGCTTTCCCACTCGCTTGCCGCGCAGGGCATCGAGACTTCCGCAACCATTCACCCGAACCTCACGTCGAAAGAGCTGACCGCCGCTGCACTGGAAAATGGCGAAGGCCGCAAAGCCAAGCATGGCCCGCTGGTGGTGGAAACGGGCAAGCACACAGGCCGCAGCGCGAAGGACAAGTTCATCGTTCGCGATGGCGAAACCGAAGATACCGTGTGGTGGGACAACAACGCTTCGATGTCGCCCGACCATTTCGCGGCACTCAAGGAAGATTTTCTCAAGGCCATTGCCGAGAAGGGCGACCTCTACGTTGCCGACCTGTTCGGCGGCTCGCAGCCGGAATATCGCGTCAACGTGCGCGTCATCAACGAACTTGCCTGGCACAACCAGTTCATTCGCACGCTGCTGGTGCGTCCTACCGAAGCTGAACTGGACGGGTTCGTGCCCGAATATACGATCATCGACCTGCCGAGCTTCCGCGCCGATCCGGAACGCCATGGCACGCGCAGCGAAACCGTGATCGCGGTTAATCTCAGCGAAAAGCTGATCCTCATTGGCGGCACGCGCTATGCCGGTGAAATGAAGAAGAGCGTCTTCGGCATTCTGAATTACCTGCTGCCGGTGAAGGGCGTCATGCCGATGCATTGTTCGGCGAATATCGGACAGGACGGCAAGAGCGCCGTGTTCTTCGGTCTGTCGGGCACCGGAAAGACCACGCTTTCCGCCGATGCGAGCCGCACGCTGATCGGCGATGACGAGCATGGCTGGTCGGATACTGCAGTCTTCAATTTCGAAGGCGGCTGTTATGCAAAGATGATCCGCCTGAACCCGGAGGCAGAGCCCGAAATCTACGCCACCACCAAGATGGAAGGCACCGTGCTCGAAAACGTCGTGATGAACGATGCGGGTGAAATCGACCTCGACGACAACAGCCTCGCGGAAAATACCCGCGGTGCCTATCCGCTGTCGTCAATTCCCAATACCTCCGCTGAGAACATGGGGCCTCCGCCCAGCAACGTGATCATGTTGACCGCCGATGCTTTCGGCGTTCTCCCCCCGATCGCGCGGTTGACCCCCGATCAGGCGATGTATCACTTCCTGTCGGGCTATACGGCCAAGGTTGCCGGGACCGAAATCGGCGTGACGGAACCCGAAGCGACTTTCAGCACCTGCTTCGGCGCGCCCTTCATGCCTCGCCATCCCAGCGTTTACGGCAATCTTTTGAAAGAGCGGATCGCGAAGGGCGAAGTCGCCTGTTGGCTGGTCAACACCGGCTGGACTGGCGGCAAATACGGCACGGGTAGCCGCATGCCGATCAAGGCCACGCGTGCACTGCTCAACGCCGCGCTCGACGGCAGCCTGAACAATGCGGAATTCCGCAAGGATCCCAATTTCGGTTTTGAAGTCCCGGTCAGCGTCGCGGGCGTGGATGATGGCATCCTCGACCCCCGTTCGACCTGGACCGACAAAGACGAATACGACCGTACCGCGCGCAAGCTGGTGCAGCTCTTCGTCGACAATTTCGAGCCCTTCGCGGCTCATGTCGACCAAGGCGTGCGCGATGCAGCGCCGAACACGGCTGTCGCAGCCTGATGAGATCGGTTCCGCTGTCCAGCGGAACCCAAGCGTTGGAGAGGAGACCCCCGGCCGCTGAAAAGCGGACCGGGGGCCGTTGATTCCGGGCGCCGATCAATTCATGCAAGGCTAAGCCCCGGAAACGGATGGGAGAGATCATGACGCACCGTGCCATCCTGTTCATCGCCGCCGCTTTCACGTGGCTAACCCCGGCTGTGGTTCCCGTGGCGGTAGCTCAGGAGGCTGCCCCGTCAGCAGAGACAGCGCCAGCCCTTGAGGTTTATAGCGGGCCGGCAGTCTATCGCGCAGAAATCGTCGCGACATATCCGCATGATACCGCAGCGTTCACGCAAGGCCTCGTCTGGCACGACGGGCATCTGTTCGAAAGCACCGGACAGGAAGGGCAGTCCGAAGTTCGCAAGGTCGATCTCGAAACGGGCAAGGTCCTCACCAGAAGCGCCATCCCCGCGGACCAGTTCGGAGAGGGGCTGGCCCTGTCGGGGCGGGAATTCATCAGCCTGACCTGGCGAAACGGTGTGATCCACCGCTGGAATGCAAAAAACCTCAAGCCCGCTGGCTCGAAAGATGGAGTCCCCTTCGACGGGTGGGGGCTTACGACGTCGAATGAAGGCCTCATTCATTCCGATGGCACTGCCACCTTGCGCGTTCTGGACCCAGACAGCTTCGAGGTTCTGCGAATGATCCCGGTCACGTTGAATGGCCAGCCCCTGCCAAACCTCAACGAACTCGAGATGATTGACGGTCTGGTCTACGCCAATGTGTGGCAATCCCCCTTCATCGTGGCCATCGACCCGGCCGATGGCGTGATCAAGCGCCTCATCGACTTGAGAGCTATCGTCGATAGCATCCCAATGACGGACCGCGACACGGTGCTCAACGGCATCGCCTGGGACCCGAAGAAGCGACGCCTTTTCGTGACCGGAAAACGATGGCCGAGCCTATTCGAAATCAACCTGGTCGAAACCGAAGCGCAGGTCCGCTAGAGCACATCGAATATTCAAAGTTAGTGCGGCCCTAGAAATCGTCTTCAGCATTGTCATCGCTCGTGCTGGCTACGATTGCCTCGGCCAGATCGAGCACGGGCCGCGGTGACCATTCTGTTCCTTCGGGCACACCTTCCATCTGGTCGATGAAACGCTGGGCCTCGCTAGCCATATTGCCGCCATGCGGATTGGTTGCGACAGGACCCAATGTATGACGGGCAAGTTCGATTTTTCCCTCGCGCGCCTGCATAAGCCCCGCCCTCATCGCAAGGCTGCGATCGAAGGGTGAAAGCTGTGCAGCTCGTTCCAGTGCATGGCGAGCCGTCTCGTCCGGCTCGACGCCTCGCTGCTCGAAGCTGAGGTAGTAGTATATCAGCGGGAGAGGATGATCATTCTCAAGCCGGTTTAGTGCTGAGAAAGGCTTCATGGCTGCGCTGTAGGCAGCGTCTTCGTCATCGGCCTCCGCTGCCTTGGCGAAAAGCGCAAAGCCTTTCTGAACAAGCGCATTCTTGGCGGTCGGGTCGATCGCCAGAGCTGCATCCGCAGCGGCGATTGCTCGGTCAAAGTTGCCAGCATCGTGTTCCGCTTCGGCGAGCGCCGCGAGCACGGCCGTGTTACGCGGAAATTCGGCAGCGACCTTCTGAACTTGTGGCAGCAATTCAAGCGCCTGTTCGCGCGAAACGCCCCGCTGCGATCGAATGCGCAATGGCATGACATCTGCCTCACCCTGCGACAGTTTGCTAACGCGGACAGGGTTGCTGGACAGGACGTCCGCGCCTAGATTCCAAACTTTGATACGGCGCTGATCGAGGTAGCGATCAAGGTCCTTCTGAAGGTCGCCAAGGTCGCCGAAAGCTTGCTCGGCCGCTTCGACCTGGTCGACCCCGTTGGACATGCCCTCCAGATACTTGTGAAGCTGCCCGGTTCGACTCTCGGAAAAATACAGATAGTGGTAAAGCGCCCATGCCCGACCATAAAAGGCGTCGTAGCGCTTGCCTTTCTTCTCTTCGTAAAGCTTTGGGTCGATCAACTCTTCTACGCTCACATCCCGCGCATAGGCCAGTTCTGCTGCGCGGTGACGGGCTGGGCGTCCTATGGAAAGGCCTCCATCCCTTTCAAACTTGGCAGAGGCGAAGAATTCTGCTGCGCCTTCGTCCACCCACCGCGGCATCGCGATCGTCGTATTCGAGATGAAATAGTGGTGAGCATATTCATGCAGCAGGACGGTCATCGACCAATCGGTTTCGCGTCCGCGCATGCGAATGTCCGGCACGAACGCGACGGATGAACCTGCGCGCGGAATATAAAATCCTGCGATTGTCTTTGACTTGTCGTCCGCAAGCTTCCCGATTTCGTTCTGACTGCCGACGACGAATACGGTTAGTCGGTTCGATGGGCTAGGCTTGGTCGCTTCGCGCTTGCTCAGTAGATTGAGGGCGGCATTGTAGCTCTCGAGCGCTTCGCCGAATGCTTGCAAATCCCTGGCCTGATCATCGGCATAGATCACGAAATTGTCGGATTCAGCAACATGCCAGTCGGCATGGGCAGGTACGGAAAAAGCAATGACGAACAAGCTAAGAATGAAACGCATGAAACGTCCCCCGTGTATTCAGCAGTTCATAGTATTACATGGGAAAGCAAGGAGATGGAAAAGGAAAAGCCGTTACCTGGATCCAGATGCAATGTACCGGCCCACGTTCTTTTCCAGCACATCCATCGGTACATTGCCGCCGAGCACGACCGCGTCGTTGAAGGCCTTGAAATCGTAAGCGGCGCCCATGGTTGTTTCCGCTCTGGCACGTTGGTCGACGATGCGGCTGTGGCCGAGCTTGTAGCCGGTGGCCTGTCCGGGCCAGCTGCAGTATCGATCCACTTCGCTTTCGACTTCTGCCGGCTTGCTGCCATTGCGTTCGACAAAGAAGTTGACCGCCTGAGCGCGGCTCCAGCCCTTGGCGTGGAGACCGGTGTCGACCACCATGCGGCAGGCCCGGAACGCGAGGCTCTGAAGATAGCCGAGGCGGCCAACGACAAAATCGTCATAGGCGCCCAGTTCGTCGGCCAGCTGTTCGCCGTAAAGAGCCCAGCCTTCGCTGAAAGGATTGAAGGCCAGCACCGAGCGGATCAGCGGCAGGCGGTTGGAGTATTCGCCTTCCCACACATGGCCAGGGATGGCTTCGTGATAGGTCAGGTCGGCGAGATCGTATTTGCGATGGAGGTCGGTAGTCCTCAGGTTGATCCAGAAACGGCCCGGGATCGTGCCATCCTTGCTGCCCGCGCCGCCATAGGCGCCGGGTGCCCCGACCTCTTCCGCCGGCGGGATGCGGCGTACTTCCATGTTGGGATCGACAAGCGTGTGGAAAGCGCGCGGCATCTGGCCGCGGATCCAGTCCAGCCGCTCTGCGATGAAGTCCATGATCTGCTTGCGGCCAGGATCACCTTCGGCAAATTTGTACCGCGGATCTTGCGACAATGCCTGCATCCGATCGCCAACCGAGCCGGAGGTATAGCCGATCTCGCGAAGGATCGGATCCATGCGGGCATGCAATTCTTCGAGTTCTTCGAGGCCCTGCTGGTGGACCTCTTCGGGTGTAAGCCGGGTCGTGGTGCTGGATCGTAACGCCCAATTGTAGAATGCATCGCCCTGCGGCCGGGCGGAAATGCCGGGCTCCGCCGTCGCCACGGCCCGTTCCGCGCGCAGTTCCCGAAGCTGGCGATCGAGTGCATCTGCGATCGGCCCGGTTTCGAGAATCTTTGCCCGGTTCGCGTGACTTTCAGGCATGCCCATGGCGGTGAGTTTGGCGCGCAGATCGTCGGCGAACAGTTCGCCCTTGCCTGCACTGGCGATGGTCTGTTCCATCTGACCGATTGCCTTGTCGAGCAGGAAATCGGGCGGAACCACGCCCATTGCTCGGGCAGCCTTGATCCGTTCCAGCTCGCCATCGAAGGCGGCGGGCATCTGTTCCATACGTTCGATATAGGCGTCGGCATCATTGCCATTTTCGACCTTGTGATCCGATTGCATGAAGCGCGGCAGGGCGAGGTACTGGCCGACATTCTGGATCACGACGTAGGGCGCCGTGCGCCAGTTGCCGACCGGCGTATCGCCATAGGGCAGGGCAAATCCATCGAGCGCCACTTCGTAAGCGCTTTCGACGACTTCCAGATTGGTCAGATTTTCGCTGTCGAGCCCGTCCCGCGGAACGGCTCGCACCAGTTCGAGGTCTCTGCGAAGGGTTGCGGCATAGGCTTCCTGCCCAGCAATCGACTGATCTTCGAGCTTGCTGCGCAAGTCGTAATGCCGGCCCGTATCGACACCCAGCGATGTCGCCCGCTCCGGCTCGTGTTCGAGAAGATTATACCCGACAATCTCGAGCAGCCGTTCCACGCCCATGGCCTGGGCCTGGGTAACCGCTCCGGTGCGTCCGGTGGTGGCACATCCGGTCAAAGCGAGGGCAGAGGTTGCGCCGAGGCCTGAAAGAGCCTGTCGGCGGGTGATGTCGAAGCGTGTCTGGTTCATGCACGCGGGTGTGCGGCCCGCGTGCAAGTCTGTCAAATCAGTCGAGGAATTCGGCTGGAACCCTGCCGCCGCTTGCGGCCAATTCCTTCATGACGCGCCGGTGCAGCCACATATTGTCTTCCGCACTGCCCGAATAATCCTCGCGCCCCAACTCTACCGCGAGCGCCTTGCGGCTGTCGTAATCGCTGTCGACGCCGATCAGCTTCATCAGGTCGACGATCGATGTGCGCCAGTTCAGCCGGTCGGCGCCGGGCATGTTGTCGAGATTGTTCTCGATATCCATGACGGGTCTGGCCTGCTGTTCCACGACCGGAGCATCGGCCCAGGCGTTACCGGTGGGTTGCGGCGCTGCCTTGGTGGCCGGTGCGGTCGCAGGTGTTTCCTGCGGCTTCGGCTTCTTGCCGAAAATCGAATCCTTGATCTTTCCGAATATGCTCATGGTCGTCTCCTTGCATCTTCGAACGGGCAAGGGGTGGGCGCGTTCCGCATTGATGGCTTGCGATGAAAATGGGGGAAGCTATGGCAAGACCATGCTCGACGCCGTGCTCTCCATCACCGTTCTCGCTGCAATCCTGCTGGTCGCGGGCGCCTATTTCATGTGGCGCCGGACCGGGAACGTAAAAAACGCGCTGCTGATGGTCGTGCTGGCCGCCATCGCGCTGATGAACGTGGCGATATGGACCGTTCCCGACGCAGGGGGCAGTGCCCCGCTCGACAAGCTCGAGCAGGGCACCCGATAAGCCTAGTTAGGCAATTCCCACTTCACCGCGCTGGAGAAGGTACCGGCAACCGGCTCGCCGTTCGATCCGCGTGCAGGTTCGAACCGCGCTCTTTTCGTAACAAGCGCACAGGTCGCAGCGTCGAGCTCCGAATGGCCTGTCGACCCAGTTACAGTGCAACTGGTGACCTTACCGGTAGCCGCAATTTCCAGCCTGAACCGGGCCGTGCCGGTCAATTCGCGCCGGGCCCAGCTTGGGCGGTAATCGTTATCGGTCAGCCAGCGCGCCGGATCGTTGCGCGGCTTTGCGCTTACGGGGTCGAAACTTGGCTGCGGCGTCGGGGTCGGTAATTCAAAGGTTGTTCCGGACGGGACGGTTGGCAGGTTCGGAACAGGGATCGGCGTGGTATCGAATGGCGTGTCGATGGGATTGATGTCGATCTGGGTCGGCGGCGCCTGAACAATGGTTGGCGTGGATTCGCTGGTGCTTGGTTCGACCGGATCGGCCGGCGGGGGTGGCGGCGGGATCGGTATGTTGGTCGCCCCGATCTTGTTCACGATTTCCGGCATTGCGCCGCTAACGGTCAGGCCGGCGACAAGCGCGGCACCGATAGCTGCATGAACCCCGATCACCGCTGCCATACTGGCGGGGGAGGGGCGGCGGGACTGGTCAACGAAGGACATGAGTGTTGCTCCTCTTCCAAATCGAAGTCGCTTTTGCGAGTCTTCGACTGGCAATGTTACAACGTAACAAAAAAGAGGCAAGCGGTATCGTGCAGCATGTGGCTGCCGACTGGATGCGCAATTCGGGAGCGGGCTGTCGGCCCGATCAGATCACTTGATCGGGCAGCTCGGATCAAGGCGGAAGTCGAGGTAATTGTCGACCGACTTCATCAGTTCTTCCTGCTCATTCTCGAAGAAGTGATTGGCGCGCGGGATTTCTTCGTGATGCACGGTGATATGCTTCTGCGTGCGAAGCTTTTCGACCAGCTTGGTAACCGCCTGCGGCTGCACCACAGTATCCTGTGCACCGTGGATGAAAATACCGCTAGCGGGGCACGGAGCGAGGAAGGAGAAGTCGTACATGCTCGCCGGCGCGCCTATGCTGATCCAGCCGCGAATTTCTGGGCGACGCATTAGAAGCTGCATGCCGATCAGGGCGCCGAAGCTGACACCTGCGACCCAGGTCACCTGCGCTTCCGGATGGATCTGCTGCACCCAGTCGAGCGCGCTTGCAGCGTCCGACAATTCGCCGACGCCATTGTCGAAGCTGCCCTGGCTGCGACCGACGCCGCGGAAATTGAAGCGAAGCGTCGCGAAACCGCGGTTGACGAAGGTCTTGTAAAGACGCTGCGTCATCTGCTCGTTCATGGTGCCGCCGCCCTGCGGATGCGGGTGCAGGATCATGGCCACGGGCGCCCGGGGACGCGGGGCGGGAGAGAAACGGCCTTCGAGGCGGCCTTCGGGGCCGGGAAAGATCACGGTCGGCATGGGAGGGGTACCCTAAGCAAAAGTCGAAGCGCTTGCACCGGACAGGGCTTTGCGCGAAGTGGCGCGCTATATAGGGTTTGTCGTCCAAATCGCAATCATTTCGAGCATGTATCATCCCGAAACGCATCTATCTCGACCATGCCGCCACCACGCCGCTGCGACCCGAAGCGCGGGCGGCGATGGATGAAGGCTTCGCGCTGTGGGCCAATCCGTCCAGTCCCCATGCCGAGGGGCGCAAGGCGCGCAGCCTCCTCGAGGACGCTCGTGAGCGGGTGAAGGCTCGGCTGGAGTGGAGTGGCGAAGTAATCTTCACCAGCGGCGCGAGCGAGGCTGCGATCATGGCCCTTCGCCATGCAAATGCAGGTGCGCGCCTGGTTTCGACAGTGGAGCACGATTGCCTGCTGCAAGCCGCGCCGCAGGCGGAAAGGCTGCCGGTTCGCAGAGATGGTGCACTCGATCTCGACGTGTTGATCGAAGCGGTGGAGCGCGGACGCCCACTGGTCGCTGTGCAGCACGTCAATTCGGAGACGGGCAACCGCCAGGACCTGTCCGCCGTTGCCGATATCGTCCGAAACGCCGGCGGACTGCTGTTGGCCGACTGCGCGCAAAGCGCCGGCAAGATGATGCTGCCGCCCTGCGATATGGCGATCGTGTCGGCGCACAAATTCGGCGGCCCGATCGGAGTCGGCGCGCTGCTGGTAACCGATTACGCCCTTCTCGAACCATTGGGTGGGCAGGAGCGTGGTTATCGGCGCGGGACTGAAAACCTGCCTGGCGTGCTCGGCATGGCAGCAGCCCTCGAAGCCTGTGGTGATCCGTACCTCACCCCGGACGTTCTCGAACCGCTCGATGCGCTGGCACATGATTGTCGCGGGATCGGCGGCACATGGCTGTCCGATAGTCTCGCGGAACCAACGCCGTTTATCCGGGCCATCGCGATGCCCAGAATGAGCGCGACAGCACAGGTCATGCGCTTCGACATGGCGCGTATCGCAGTATCGCAGGGATCGGCCTGTTCCAGCGGGACGATGAAGACCAGCCGCGTGCTCGAGGCCATGCAGGTCCAGCCCGAGATTGCGGCAAACACCATCCGGGTCTCGATCGGCTGGAATACCTCCCGCGAGGAAGTTGAACGCTTCTGCGAAGTCTGGCTCGATCTGGCAGGCGCCTAGTTCTCCTTTTGCGGCCAAAGGTGGGTGTGGGGTGGAACTTCGCCATGCACCCTTCGCTTCGCTGGTAATGACTGTATGAGAGTGAAGTGATCTATCTCGACTATCAGGCGACTACCCCGCTCGCGCCCGAGGCGCGGGACGCGATGCTGCGGTGGCTCGACGGGCCCGGCGGTACCGGCTTCGGTAATCCGCACAGCGCGCACCGCATGGGACGCCAGGCGAAAGCGGCGGTGGAACTGGCTCGAGATCAGGTGGCTGCGCTGTTTCCGGCCGGCGGGAAGATCGTGTTCACGAGTGGCGCGACCGAAGCGCTCAATCTAGCGATCCGTGGGTCGGGGCGGGGTGGCACCGTGTCGTATTCGGCGATCGAGCATTCTGCTGTGGGCGATACTGCACAGGCAGCGGGGTCGAGCCATGTCTTGAACGTGGCAAAGGATGGCCAGTGCAACACGCGGCAGGACGTGCCAGACGATACGCGGCTGATCTGCGTAATGCAGGTCAATAACGAGATTGGCACGATCCAGCCGACCATCGAATGGTATCGCAAGGCCAAGGAAAACAATGCGTTATTCCTGTGCGATGCGGTTCAGGCCTATGGGCGGATCGAGCTGACCGGCGCAGACATGATCGCCATTTCGGCCCACAAGTTCCACGGACCCAAAGGCGTTGGCGCACTGTGGGTGCGCGACGGGCTGGACCTTGAACAGGTGCAGACCGGCGGCGGGCAGGAGTTCGGTCTGCGATCGGGAACGCTGTCGCCAGCATTGATCGCCGGCATGGGGGCGGCGGCACAACGTGCGAATGAGACGTTTGATCAGGACGCCGAACACGTCCGAACACTGTGGAACAGTGCCCGCGAACTGTTTGATGACTGGACGCTCAACGGCAGCGCCGAAGCGCGCTGGCACGGCAATCTCAACATCCGCCGAGAAGGACTGGATGTGGGGAGGTTGATGAGCGATGTGCGCGATGTGATGTTTTCCGCTGGCAGCGCCTGTGCCAGCGGATCAGGTCGCCCGAGCCATGTGCTGAAGGCCATCGGCCTATCGGACAAGCAGGCGAAATCCTCGATCCGGCTAGGCTTCGGGCGCTACACCACGCTCGACGAGATCGAGGAGGCCGCTGCCAAGATCAATGCTGCTGCGGAGGCGCAAGGATTGTGAAAATCGAATTCGTCACGTCGAACGGGAACACCGTCAGCGCACAAGCCGAAGCGGGCGACAACCTCCTGCGTGTGGCGCAGGCGGCTGGCCTGCCGCTGGAAGGGACCTGCGAAGGGCAGATGGCCTGTTCCACATGTCATGTCATCGTTGCAGGCGAATGGTTCGACCGCCTCGAAGAAGCGAGCGAAGAGGAAGAGGACATGCTGGACCTTGCAGCAGGTGTTGCGCGCACCAGCCGCCTGTCGTGCCAGATCGACCTGACCGAAGAGATGGACGGCCTTACTGTTACCATTCCGGCTGAAAGTTATGACATGCGGCGTTGACCGCCGGTCCCTTTTCGATTGCCCTTGGTCGATTGGCCTTTGCCCCGGTCCCGCTGCCATGTAGCGATGTCGCCACCAAACACCGGGACATTTGAGGGATTGTCATGCGTTTCCAGAATACTCTGCTGCTCGCCGCAGCACCTGTCGCACTGTTCGCGGTCACCGCGCCTGCCTTTGCGCAAACCGCCCCTGCCGAGACGAGCGAAGCGTCCAGCGAAAATCACAATGCCGAATTGCGCGCCTGGTTCGATGCGAAATACGAAGAGCAGGTGATGGACAGCCCCCTGTGGCTCACTTCGCTGGGTCGCAAGGAACGTTATGGCGAAATCGATGATTTTTCGCTCGCCGCGCAGGACAAGGATCTGGCGTGGAAGAAGGCTACCGTCGAGGAGATGGAGCGTACCTTCGATTACGATAGCCTGAGCAGTGCCGACAAGCTGTCCTACGACCTCTGGAAATACGAGTACGAGCAGGCGGCGGAATCGGCCAAATGGCGCGACGATGGCTATGTTTTCACCCAGATGCACGGGGCGCATACCTATCTCCCGACGCTACTGATTTCGCAGCACCGCGTGGATACGGCGCAGGACATGCGCGATTATATTTCGCGCGTTTCGGAAATCGGGCGTGCTCTGGGGCAGCTGGTCGACATCGCGGAACCCCGTGCAGCCGCTGGCGTACGTCCGCCCTATTTCGCGTATGACTTCGTGATCGACGAATCGAAGAAGCTGATTTCCGGTGCGCCGTTCGATGATACTGCCGACAACGCATTGTGGGAGGACGGCAAGAAGAAGATCGCCGCTCTGGTCGAAGCTGGCACGATCACCGCTGCCGATGGCGAAACGATGCAGGGCGAGCTCGAAGCTGCGCTGAAGGGCGGGTACAAGGCAGGCTACGACAGGCTGATCACCTTCATGACCGCCGATCGCCCCAATGCCCCCGAAATCGGTGTCGGTGTCGGGGTGCTGCCCAATGGGGACGGGTATTACGCCCATCGTCTGGCGAACAGCACGACCACCGATCTGACCGCGGAGCAGGTGCACCAGATCGGTCTGGACGATGTGAAGCGCATCCATGCCGAGATGGAAGCGATCAAGAACCAGGTGGGCTTCGACGGCGATCTCCAGTCGTTCTTCGCCTACATCAAGGAGGACAAGGACAATTACTTCCCGCAGGGCGACGAAGGCGCACAGATGTACATCGACGCTGCGACGGCGGCGCTGGACAACATCGAATCCAAGCTGCCCCAGTATTTCGGTCTGCTGCCCAAGGCCGGGCTCGAAGTGCGGAGGGTGGAGCCGTTCCGCGAGCAGGACGGCGGGGCGCAGCATTACAATTCGGGCACGCCCGACGGATCGCGGCCGGGGATCTATTACGCCCACCTGTCCGACATGAGCGCGATGCCGAAGAACATGCTGGAGGTGATCGCCTATCACGAAGGCCTGCCAGGCCATCACATGCAAATCTCCATCGCGCAGGAACTGACCGGCGTACCGAAATTCCAGACCCAGCAATTCTACGGTGCCTACACGGAAGGGTGGGGCCTGTATTCGGAGCGTTTTGCCAAGGAAATTCCGGGCACGTATCAGGACCCATATTCGGACTTCGGGCGGCTGAGTTCGGAACTGTGGCGCGCGATCAGGCTGGTCGTGGACACAGGGCTGCATTCCAAGGGCTGGACCGAAGATCAGGCCATTGCCTATTTCACCGAGAATTCGCCCCAGAATGCGGAAACGATCCGCAACGAGGTGCGACGCTATCTGGTCATGCCCGGGCAGGCGACGAGCTATAAGATCGGGATGAACAAGATCCTCGATCTGCGTGCGAAGGCGGAAACGGAACTCGGCGATAAATTCGACATTCGCGGGTTCCACGATGTGGTGCTGGGCGACGGCGCTCTGCCGCTTTCGCTGCTGGAACGCCGCGTCGATGCCTGGATCGCTGGACGCAAAGCCGCATGACCCATCGGCTCCCTCACGAAAAGACGTGAGGGAGCCCGGCCAAACGCCGGATGAATGTGCCGCGTGACATTTATCCCGTTTTGCTTACACTTAGCTTATGAAATACTGTTCGGTCCTCTTCGCTGGCGCCGTTTTGCTCTGCGCTGCACAAGCACAGGCGCAAGCTCAGGATGATGAGCAATCGATCATAGTTGAAGGGAGCCGCGAAAAACCGCCAAGCGTGACGCAGTCGGTACGGGCGATCACCGAAGCGGAAAGTGGTAATCTCGCCAGGTTCGAGGTGGACGTTTGTCCGGCTGTGGCTGGCCTCCCAGCCAATTTTGCTCTGACTGTGGTCGAACTGATGCGAGATGCAGTTCGTGACGCAGATGTCGATCTGGCCCCGGAAAACTGTGCGCCCAACCTGACATTGATTGTCACCGATGACGGGCGCGCGCTAATCGCGGGAATGGCCAAAGCGAATGCGAGACTGTTCGAAAGACTGACCGCACAGGAGATGAGCAAACTCCGCGAAAACCCCGGACCTGTGTGGTCCTGGCACGACACGCAGACGAAACGTGCCGATGGTGGCCCGGTCTCCGAGGGCGAGGTAGGGAGGGCTGTTATCGTCAGGGGGGCAGTGATGTCTCGCTTGAGCTCACCAGTCAGAAAAGAGATCAAGGGAGGCTTCGTAGTCCTAGATCTAGATTCGATCGACGGTTTCACACTCAAGCAAATTGCGGAATTCGCCGTGATGCGTGGCCTTGCGCAAACCCGCGATGGACAAAGCGGTAAGTTCGGCTTCGAAAGTATTCTCAATCTTTTCGGTGACGGAAAGCCGACAGAAGGTCTCACCTCGTTCGACCGCGAGTATCTCAGCTCGATCTACCGCGGGGGCAATGGCTTTACCTATGCGCAAAAGACCCGTCAGGTCGCTCAAGATGTAGCCCGCAAAGAGAACTCTACTGCGGACGACGCGGAATAGCACAAGCGCATTCTTGTATATTCAACGATTGGGTAAAATAGCAAAAGCCCCGCCGCAGTGATGCGGCGGGGCTCTCGTTGTTACAGGGTATTTAGGTTCAGGCGGCTTCGAGCTCTGTCTTGTCGGCCGTTTCGCCGAGCATTTCGATCAGTGCCTTGCTGAAGGCCGGAATATCGTCCGGGTTGCGGCTGGTGATCAGGTTGCCGTCCTGGGCAACTTCCTGATCGACCACGTTGGCGCCGGCATTCTTCAGATCGGTGCGGATCGATTTGTAGCAGGTTGCCGTCTTGCCTTCGACGATGCCGGCTTCGATCAGCATCCAGGGGGCATGGCAGATAGCTGCAATCGGCTTACCCGCATCGTTGAATTCACGCACGATCGCGACTGCGCGATCGTTCACGCGGAGAAGGTCGGGATTGATCTGGCCCCCGGGGATCAGCAGTCCATCGAAATCGGAACAATCGGATACATCATCGATGACTTTGTCGACCTTGACGCTGTTGCCCCAGTCATCCTGGTCCCAGCCCTTGATTTCACCGCTTTCGAGGCTGACGACGACGGTTTCGATGCCCGCCTTTTCGAGGTTCGCTTTCGGCTTTTCCAGTTCGGACTGTTCGAAGCCATCGGTGGCGAGGATCATTACGCGCTTGCTCATGGGAAACTCCTTGATTTGCTGTTACTCATGCAATGCGTGGGGAAAGCGGGTTGTTCCGTTCTTCTAGGCGGGGCGTGGCGGTGGTAGGGCGAGTGTCATGGCCGCCAATGAAACCACGCTCGACAGTGACAAAGACCCGTTCGACGCGATCGTCGACGCCCCGTTCGACAGCGCTCTGTCCGAAAGGTATCTGGTTTATGCGCTGAGCACGATCACCGCTCGTTCGCTGCCGGACCTGCGCGACGGGTTGAAGCCCGTGCATCGCCGTCTGCTGTGGGCGATGCGCCAGCTGAAGCTCGACCCTTCCAGCGCGTTCAAGAAATCCGCACGCGTGGTGGGCGACGTGATCGGCAAGTATCACCCCCACGGCGATGCCAGCGTCTACGATGCGATGGTCCGCCTCGCGCAGGATTTCGCGCTGCGATATCCGCTGGTCGAAGGGCAGGGCAACTTCGGCAATATCGATGGCGATAACGCCGCCGCCTATCGGTACACCGAAGCACGCCTGACGAAGACCGCGCTGCGGCTGATGGAGGGGCTCGATGAAGGCACGGTCGAGTTCATTCCTACCTACAATGGGGAAGAGCAGGAGCCGGAGATATTCCCCGGCCTGTTCCCCAATCTGCTTGCCAACGGCGCGAGCGGCATCGCGGTGGGCATGGCAACCAACATACCCAGCCACAATGTCGCAGAGATCGTCGACGCGACGCTTGAAGTAATCGACAACCCGCATGTCGAACATGCGCGGCTGATGGAGCTGTTCAAGGGCCCGGACTTCGCCACCGGAGGCATCGTGGCCGAAAGCGCGGAGCTTGTTGCTGCGGCGTATGAAACCGGCCGCGGGTCATTCCGTGTGCGCGGGCGTTTTCACGCGGCAGAAGCAGCCAGCGCGGAAGATCGCGAAGCGGGGATCGAGCGGATGGGTGGCGGGCAATGGCAGCTCGTTATCAGCGAGATCCCGTATCAGGTGGCCAAGGGCAAGCTGATCGAACAGATCGCGCAGGCAATCGCCGACCGGAAGCTGCCGATCCTGGAAGACGTGCGCGACGAGAGCGATGAAAAGATCCGCATCGTTCTGGTCCCGCGCAGCCGCAATGTCGACCCCGAGCTGCTCAAGGAAAGCCTGTACAAGCTGACCGATATGGAAACGCGGTTCGGGCTCAACCTGAACGTGCTCGACGCCAGCCGCACGCCGATGGTGATGGGGCTGAAGGAACTGCTGAACAACTGGATCGCCAGCCAGATCGACATTCTGCAGCGCCGTAGCCAGCACCGGCTGGACCAGATCGCGCGGCGGCTGGAGCTGGTCGAAGGCTATATCATCGCCTTCCTCAACCTCGACCGGGTGATCGAAATCATCCGTTACGAGGATGAGCCCAAGGCGGTGATGATGGAGGAGTTCAGCCTGACCGACCGGCAGGCCGAAGCGATCCTGAACATGCGGCTGCGCAGTTTGCGCAAGCTTGAGGAAATGCAGCTTCGTCAGGAAAAGGACGACCTGCTCAAGGAACAGGACGAACTGGAAAAGCTGCTCGGCTCGCCAGCACGCCAGCGCACGCGCCTGAAGCGCGATCTCAATGCGCTGCGCAAGGAATATGGCGAAGACACTGCGTTGGGGGCCCGCCGCACCAGCATTCGGGAAGCGGCGCCCGCGGTCGAATTCAGCATGGACGCGATGATCGAGAAGGAGCCGGTCACGGTGATCCTGTCGCAGAAGGGCTGGATCCGCGGAGCCAAGGGACATCTGCCGCTGGATCAGGATTTCAAATACAAGGAAGGCGATGGTCCGGCGTTCGTGATCCATGCGCAGACTACCGACAAGCTGCTGCTGGCGACCGACAAGGGGCGGTTCTTCACGATCGGCGCGGACAAGCTGCCCGGCGCGCGCGGCTTTGGCGAACCGGTGCGCAATACGCTGGATATCGATGCCAGCGCGCATATCGTGGCGCTGATCGTCCACAAGCCGAAACAGCGCCTGCTGCTGGTGGCAGACACGGGCAAGGGCTTCGGTACGACCACCGACGAACTTCTCGCCGAAACACGCAAGGGGCGGCAGGTCGTCAACCTCAAGGGCGATGCGAAGATGGTGGTGGCGCGGACGATAGAAGAAGGTCACGACCACGTCGCCTGCGTGGGGGACAATCGCAAGCTGGTGGTCTTCAATCTCGAGGAACTGCCCGAACTTGCCCGCGGCCAAGGCGTAACCTTGCAGCGTTATCGCGACGGGGGCCTGTCCGATGCGACCACCTTCACTCTGGCAGAGGGGTTGAGCTGGACGATGGGCGGCAAGGAAGGACGCACACGCACGGAAGGCGAGATGTGGCAATGGAAGGTGGCCCGCGGCGGTGCAGGGCGGATGCCGCCGCAAGGTTTCCCGCGCGACAACAAGTTCACCTGACGCAACGGTTCCGATGACTGCCGCGGCAGAGGTGAATTGACCGCATGAGAAAAAGGCCGGGAGCGCTTGCGCACTCCCGGCCTTTCGCGACCCTGAAACAGGCTCAGGGATTATTCGCTAGACGATTACTCGCCGGCGCTTTCGGCTGCGGGTGCCGAGGCGCCCATGGCCGCATCGATCTGCGCGTTGGTGAGCAGCGCCATCAGGGTGCCGGTCGGGCTGGCGGCGAAATGTTCTCGCAGCAGGGTGACCTTCTTGGTCTCGTCGCCGCCACGGGCGATGATCACATTGTCACCATCGATTTCGAGAACGGTGCCGAGCGGCGCGTTCTTGGCAGTGACGGCATTGGCACCGACGACCAGGGCAGCATCACGCTTGGCAACGGCTTCCTGATGGGCCGCCTGCAGCATGCTGACGATCTGCGCCTTGGTGGCGTTGAGCGAGGTTCCGTTGTCGTTCGTGCCGAACGCATTGGCCGGAACCGGAGCGCGCATGTCGTCGACCACGAGGATCACGGTGTCGCCCTGAACGGCTTCGATGGTTCCGATTTCGGCGCCGTCATTGCCATAGACGGTTGCGCCAGCTGCGACGGAAGCGGTGGCTTCCTGCGCGACGGCAACGCCGGGGGCAACGGCTGCGGTGGTGGTGAGGGCGACGGCGGCAAGCGCCAGTTTCGCGATTTTCATATAAAACTCCAAGGCTTGTTATTCGAAATACGCGGCTCCCCCACACGCGAAACGCGCGATCGAGCCGATCAAGAATGGAAAGAGCGGGCGAGAGTGTGGTTCCCGACACCCGCAAGTCCCCCCACGGGAGAACGGGTACTGTATGTCACGGACTGCGTTTTTTTGCAACCGCGAGGCCTTTATGCTGCAGTGCACCTTAAGCGACGCTGAAGCGCGCAAAGGGTGGATGTTCAGCGAGCGGCGAGTTCCTCGTCGAGCAATTCTTCAACCCTGGTGCGCGGCGGGAATTGTTCATCCACCCATCGCTTTTCGATCCGCTGCAATATGCGCGCGACTTCGGGCCCCTTGCCCACGCCGCGTGCCACGATCTCGCCGCCTTTCAGCGGAAAGCGGGGCGCTTCCCAGCCGAGGATCGACGACGGGTCTTTTCCTGCGATCAACAGGCGATCAAGCGCGCAATCCTTGCCGACCTCATAAGCCAGTCCGCGAGGTCGATCACCGTCGCGGGGATCGCGGCGGGCCACGCACATCAGGCGATCGCGCTGGCTGCGGGACAGACGCAGGCGGGCCGATACAGCCTCTGCAACCGGCGGCACGGCCGGCAAAAGCGCAGCCATCCGCCGCATGGCATCGGGTTCTATGTCGGCGGCCCTTTCCGCCTCGATCAGGCGACCCAGCTGATCCACCTCGCGCCTGCCGCATTCGGGCAGCACTTCCTGCAACACCCCAAGGGCGCGCATCTTCGCAATTGTCGCGGACGGATCGGATAGGGCGAGCAGGTTCTGCATTTCCCAGCCCACGCGTTCGCGGCTCAGGCCCTTCAGGGTCGGGGCGAGGGCGCTGCATGCGGCCGTGGCCTCTTCATCCCAGCCATCACCGAAGCGCGTGGCGAAGCGGAAATAGCGCAATATGCGCAGGTGATCTTCCTGTATGCGCGTTTCGGCATCGCCGATGAAGCGCACACGCCTGGCGGAAAGATCGGCAAGGCCGCCGAAATAATCCGAGATTTCTAGGGTTTCCGGATGGGCATACAGCGCATTGATGGTGAAATCGCGCCGCGCCGCATCGTCTTTCCATTCGTGGGAGAAGGCGATCGTGGCGCGCCTGCCATCGGTCGCAACATCGCGCCGCAGCGTGGTGATCTCCACATTTCCGTCGTCGAAGATCGCGGTCACGGTGCCGTGGTCGATACCGGTGGGAATAGTGCGGATACCGGCATCCTTGCAGCGATCGATGACGGTGGTTGGCAGATGCCGCGTCGCCGCGTCGATATCATGCGCGCGATAGTCCAGCATCGTGTCGCGTACGCAGCCGCCGACCCAGCGAATATCGTCAGCGCCCAGCGTTTCGACGAGCTTGGCCAGGCTCGCGCGCTGCGTCCATTCGGCCTTTGGCAGATGTGCCGTCATCAATGCGCCTCCAGCCACGCTATCCGGCGGGACAGGTTCCAGCAGATGGCTGCCGTCACACCCCAGATCCGGTAACCATCATGATTCATTTCCAGATATTCGCGCGTAGCCCCTTTCCAGAAGACCGAATCGCGGTTCCATTGCGAAGCGTCCATGAGCTTTTCGAGGGGACATTCGAACCAGCTTTCGACTTCACGCGGGTCCGGGTGGATGGAAAGATCGCGCGGCACCGTGGCAAGGACTGGTGTGATGTCGAACCCTGTACCGGTTTGATAACGGTCGGTCGTGCCGATCAGCCGGACGTTCTCTGGCTCGATCGCCAGTTCTTCCCATGCTTCGCGTAACGCCGCGTCCACCGCGCTTTCGCCGTCTTCGACTTTGCCCCCGGGGAACGCGACCTGTCCGGGATGATCGCGCATGGTCCGCGGCCTTTGCGTCAGGATGACTGTGGGATCGGGTCGCTCGGTCACCGCGATCAGGACGGCTGCGTCGGCGGTGCGATCAAGGTCGGCGAAGCGGCTGTCCGACATGAGCTCGCCGACATCACGCGCATGACCCTGTTCGAACAACTGGGTAAGACGGTCGAAGATCGCGCTCATGCAGGCAGAAGCGAAAAAGTCTCGCCGCCGCTCTTCACGGTCCAGTCGTCACCGCGATCGAGTGCGATGCGGGCGAGCTGTTCATAGGTCGAACGGTTTAGCCGCGCCTCGCAACCGCGACGGACATGAATGTAGAGCGATGGACTGTCGGCATCGCCAGCCGCGCGTATCGGATGATCAAGCCCAGCCACCACCAGTTCGTCGGTGTTCACCCGGAAGGCGAGGTCGCCTTCGGTCTCGCTGACATCGGTTGCGATGAAGCAGGCATCTTCCACATCTATCGACAGTTTCTGATAAGGCACGACGAGCCAGTAGCTGCCGTCTTCTTCACGGTTCAGGAGGCCCGCAAAGGCGCGCACCATGCCGGGGCGCTTGATCGCCGAACCCTCGTGATACCAGGTTCCGTCGGCACCAATGCGCATGTGACTGTCATCGATATTGTCGGGCGACCATTGTTCGACCGGCGGAAGCTTTCGCTCCGCAACTGCCTCGGCAATCTGTGCCAGCGACATGCCGGCGAGTTCTGGGGGCGGGGTATAGGGCATCGTGGAACTGCCGATGCCAGATAGCGACTAGTTCGCCAAGCTCCACGGGCCCAGCATTCCTTCTGCGGGCAGGATTGCCGGATTGCCGCTGCGCGCCAGCAAGCGGTGTTTTTCGAACGGACCCGGGCAGTGCCAGCCCTGCGTGTGCGCAGCGGTGAACTGCCAGCGATCGTAATAGTCGGGATCACCGATCATCACCTGAGGCAGGGGCGAGGCGCCGTCTTCGAAACCCGCGTCGATCGCGCCAAGGCTGGCGGCCATCAGCGCCTTTCCGAAACCTTCGCCCTGCCGTCCCGGCATGACTGCAACCGGCCCCACCATGATCATCGGGTGCGCGCGTCCGCGCGGGTCCGTCAACGCGACCGGCCAGAGCTGGATCGTGCCGGCCAGATAATCGTCATCGTCGAGCGCGGCAAAGCTCAGTGCGTCAAGCCAGTCGGTCCCTTCGCGGATGCGATAGGCCGTGCGGGCATGCCGCCCCTCGCCGAAGGAGGCATCGAGCAATTCTTCGACCATTTGCGGGTCGATAGCGGAAAGGGGAACGAGCGTCGCCATAAGGGCGCGCCGATTAGGGCGCGCCGCAGGCCAAGTCGATCAAATTCGCCTTAGCCCGGTGTTAGTTTGAGCAGCCGCCCGCCTTCCTTGTCTTCCAGCACCCAAATCGCGCCGTCTGGGCCCTGTACGATTTCACGCAGACGTTTTTCAAACGGTATGCGCTGCGTTTCACGCGCGCTTTCCCCGTCGATCGTCACGACGACGAGAGCGGAAGGCTTCATGGCCGCGATCACCGCCGCGCCCTTCCAACCTGCGAACTGATCACCGGAATAGAAGATGAAATCGCCCGGCGCGATTACCGGAGTCCAGTTGACTGCCGGCTTGATGAAATCGTCTCTCGTGGAATTGCGGGGTATCGGTTTGCCATCGTAGTGATCGCCGCCAGAGACCTCGGGCCAGCCGTAATTCCCGCCCGATTGCACGAGGTTCAATTCGTCACCGCCAGCGGGGCCGTGCTCCAGATCCCACAGGCGACCCTGGCCATCGAACTGCAGGCCGAGGATGTTGCGGTGTCCCCACGACCATAGCTGCGCGCTGATACCGCCTTCGCCGGCAAGCGGATTACCGGCTGCGGTCGATCCGTCGAGGTTGAGGCGAACGATAGAGCCGAGATTATTCGACGTATCCTGTGCAGGCTGCATTTTCTGGCGGTCGCCGCTGGCGACGAAGAGGTAGCGTTCGTCCGGGCTGAAGGCGAGGCGGTGCGAATAGTGCCCGCGGCCCGTTACCTTCGGCGCCTGCCGCCAGATTACCTCCAGCCCCTCGATTGCACAGGCATTCGTCTGCGCGCATTCCAGAGTTCCACGGCCGACCACGGCCCCGCGCGTATCGCCTTCGCCTGCTTCGGCCCAGCTCAGATAGATCGTGCGGCGATCCAGGCTGCTCGAGGATTCGGATGGGAGGAATGCTATGTCGCCAAGCCCGCCCTGGCCGCCATAATCGACCTCGGGCGCGCCTGTTACGGTCCCCTGCGTACCGTTTGCCGTATCTACGAATTTGATCGTGCCCGCCCGTTCCGTAATGAACAGCGTGTCGGTGCCTGGCGCAAATTCAGCCGCCCACGGCTCGTCGAAGGTGCCGTAGTCCTGCGCGTTCAGATCCTGGCCGCTGGATACGGAGATGGTTTCCGATGGCATGGGCGTTGATTGGGTCTGCGCGCTATCCCCGGAAGCAGCGTTGCCGCAACTTGCGAGCAGAGCCATAGGCGATAGGGTGGCAGCAAGGACGAACTGGCGCATGTATCATTCAACTCCCGATTGTGGCCTTGGTGCTGCGCCGCTGATCGTCGGTGTGGACGAGGCGGGCCGCGGGCCGCTGGCAGGGCCGGTGGTGGCGGCCGCGGTGGTATTGTGCAACCCGGCACCTCCGGGTCTCGACGATTCTAAAAAGCTTTCGGCCAAGCGCCGTTCCCTGCTCGAGCCGCAAATTCGTACACGATGCGTCTGGGGGCTCGCCGTGGTCGAGCCCGAAGAGATCGACCGGATCAACATTTTTCAGGCCACCATGCTGGCGATGACGCTGGCGGTAAGCCGGCTGGTCGACGCCATGGGCTGCGAGCCGGAAGAGGTTCTGATCGATGGCAACATGACGCCGCACGGTCGCCATCCCGAATGGCGCTGGGCAGGAGCGCGGCCCATCGTGGGCGGGGATGGCAAAGAGAAATGCATCGGTGCCGCCAGCATCCTCGCCAAGGAACATCGCGACCGTCTGATGCGCGAAGCCGCCGAAACCCACCCGCATTACGGCTGGGACCGCAATGCCGGATATGGCACCGCCGAACATATGGAAGCGCTGCGCATGCACGGGCCCACGCCGCTGCATCGGCGCAGCTTCGCCCCGGTGTCGCAGATGGCGCTGCTCTGACATCTGCCGTATCGGGCCAGATTGAGTCCTGAGTGCCACACCCCACAATATTGAGTCCGCATATTTCGCATGGACTCAATATGTTGTGACGGACACCTTCTGTTCTCTGTAAGAAACCCGACGTTAACCATCGTGGCTTAGGTTTTTCGTGCTTGACGCGGAGTCCGCTTGGACTCACCCTGTGGATAACTAAGGACAGGGACGAATATCATGGGGGTCATCGAGACCACGAAGAGTCGCGTAAAAGCGGCGGTTAAAATTGCGGATGTACCGAAGGAATTGCTGCCCTTGGGGCGCATCTTGGACGGTGACTGCGTGGAAGCGATGCGTTCGCTACCCGATGCGTCCGTTGACCTCGTCTTTGCCGATCCGCCTTACAATCTCCAGCTGGGCGGCGATCTGAACCGGCCCGATGGCAGCCATGTCGATGCGGTGACCGATCACTGGGACCAGTTCGACAGCTTCAAGATCTACGACGATTTCACGCGCGAATGGCTGACGGAAGCGAAGCGCGTGCTCAAGCCCGATGGGGCGCTGTGGGTCATCGGTAGCTATCACAACATTTACCGCGTCGGTGCGATCCTGCAGGATCTGGGCTTCTGGATCCTCAACGACATCGTCTGGCGCAAGTCGAACCCCATGCCCAATTTCAAGGGCACGCGGTTCACGAATGCGCATGAAACGCTGCTGTGGTGCAGCCAGGGCGAAAAGGCCAAATACCACTTCAACTATCGCGCCATGAAGACGCTGAACGATGAATTGCAGATGCGCAGCGACTGGGTCCTGCCGATCTGCAATGGCGGGGAGCGATTGAAGGAAGGCGGCCATAAGGTCCACCCGACGCAGAAACCCGAGGCATTGCTCTATCGTGTGCTGCTGTCGACGACCGAACGCGGCGACGTGGTGCTCGACCCGTTCTTCGGCACAGGCACTACCGGCGCCGTGGCCAAGCGGTTGGGGCGCGAATGGATCGGCTGCGAACGCGAGGGCAATTATCGCGATGCGGCCCTCAAGCGGATCGAGAAGGAACTCCCACTCGACGAAAGCGCGCTGACCACGATGCAGAGCGCGAAAGCCGCGCCAAAGGTCGCTTTCGGGGCACTGGTCGAAAACGGCTTCATCAAGCCGGGGACGCAGGTGTTCGACAAGAAACGCCGCTGGGTCGCAAAGGTCCGCGCCGACGGCTCGCTGGCTTATGAAAAGCAGACCGGCAGCATCCACGGGCTGGGCAAAGACCTGCAAGGCGCACCCAGCTGCAACGGGTGGACCTTCTGGCATTATGAAAATGGCGGCGAGGTAAAACCCATCGATGCGGCCCGTCAGCTGTATCTGCTGGCTGTGGAAGACTGACGCACCATCCGCGCGGTTTTTTGCAAGAATTTACCAATCGACGGTATTGCCGCACCCGGCCTCATGCAGGCCGGGCAGGTAAATTGTAGTGGCAGGCAGATGAAACAGGACACTATCGGCAGCAAAGTCCTGGCGTTTCTCGCCGGCAATCTGCTCGATCCCACTCCGTTCAACTATCGCTTCGGCTATCTTTATCTCAACCGGACCAGCAAGGTGATCGTCGAGGAAACCGACACCTATATCGATAGCGGCATGCGCATGACGCAGGAAGCTGTCGCCGAAATCATGCAGAAATTCGCCCAGGCCTCGGAAGATCCGGCAGAACGGATCGCCGCACGTGACGAGGCGCTCGACTTATTTCTCGACGCCGCAGGTGAACTGGCGCGTGAAACGCAGCGTCAGGCGGGCGACGTGGGCCGCGACATTGCCGAGGAAAGCCAGGTGATCCGCGAAGGGGCAGAAGGCGAAGATCTGACCAGCGCAATCGGTCGCATCGTCGATCGGGCGGCCCAGGCGGAACGCGAATTGGCCAATTCATCCAACCGGATCGACAGGCTGCAGCGCGACCTCGAAGAAGCGCGCAACAAGGCGCTGGTCGATGAACTGACCGGCATCGCCAACCGCCGCGCCGCCCGCACGACCATTCAGGATCTCGAAACGCGCAAGGTTCGCTATTGCATCGCGATCATCGATGTCGATCATTTCAAGTCGATCAACGATACCTATGGCCATACGGTCGGCGACCGGGCCCTGAAACTGGTCGCGACCGCGCTGGAGGAATCGCTCGCGCCCTGGCCGGTGGCACGCTGGGGCGGGGAGGAATTCCTGGTGATCGCCGAAATCCCCGACCCTGCGAGGATGGTCGAAAAGGTGCAGGCTGCCAAGGATGACCTGGCCTTTCGCAAACTGAGGCTGCGCGAAACCGACGAGCCGATGAACCCGATCACCTTCTCTGCCGGCGTGGCAGGCTGCTCGAGCACCAGTGAACAAACCCTACGGCGCGCCGACAATGCGCTGTACAAAGCCAAGCATAGCGGCCGCAACACAGTACTGATCGCGCCGGAGATAGGACGCGTAGGAGACGCTTGACGGTGGCTCGGGAACAAGACTTTCGGCATCCTTCGATAATTGGCTAGACCGCCCAACTGCACATCGACGGCGTTGAAGGCACAGCGCGGGGCCCGCTGGACTAATTGCGCCGCCGCCCATAGAGAGCGCTTCGATGGCGCTCATTCCCCGCAGACCCCGGTTTCTGACAGGCAAGATGCCGCAGGAACTGGTCGGTGCGGACGACTGGCACCGGCGCATCGCCATGCTGGTTTCGGCGATACTGATCGGCCTGGCCGCGCTGCTCTTTGCCAAACTGGGCGATGGCGCGCAGGCGATGTTCGCCTCTCTGCGCCGTGATTACGTCTATCTTCCGCTGGTCTTGACCCCGCTGACGTTCCTGCTCGTGTCCGTGCTGACCCGTCGTTTCGCCCGTGAGGCGCGCGGGTCCGGCATACCGCAGGTCATGGCCGCCAGCCGCCAACCTATGGGGCGCATCGCCCGCGCATTGCTTTCCTTGCGCGCTGCACTGGCAAAGATCGTCCTGACAGTCATTGCATTGCTGGGCGGCGCATCGGTCGGGCGCGAAGGGCCGACGGTGCAACTGGCCGGCGCGATAATGGTACAGGTCCATCGGCTGTTTCGCCTGCGCGTGACGCCTGGCGTGGTGATTGCGGGCGGTGCTGCCGGCGTTGCGGCCGCGTTCAATACGCCGCTGGCCGGAATTGCCTTCGCGATCGAGGAACTGGCCGTCGCCTACGAACAACGCGTAGCGATCCTCGTCATGGGCGCGGTCATGATCGCCGGGCTCACGGCACAGGGGCTGGCGGGCGACTACATCTACTTCGGCGAACTGGAGGGCAGCCTTCCCATCACCACGGTGCTGGTCGCTGCGCCGCTGGCGGGCCTGCTGGGCGGGCTCCTGGGAGGATTGTTCTCTCGTCTTTTCCTGATGCTGCGCGGCCCGGATGGGCGTTGGGCTGCCTTGCTCGACCGCAAGCCGATGATCACGGCGCTGGTCTGTGGCATCGTAGTAGGACTGCTAATCTTCGTCACCGATGGTGATGCAGCGGGAACCGGCTATGAGCCGACGACCGCTCTGCTCGAGGGGCGGGATGGCGACTTCTGGTTCGGCCCGGCCAAGTTCTTCGCTGCGCTGGCGACCAGTGCGAGCGGAATTCCAGGCGGGATTTTCGCGCCCTCGCTGGCGGCGGGTGCCGGGTTCGGACAGTGGCTGACTCCGCTTTTCCCAAGCGAACAGGCGGGGCTGATCGTGCTGCTCGGCATGGCGGGATATTTCACCGGCGTGGTCCGCGCACCTCTGACGGCGGTGATCATTCTTGGCGAAGCGACCGGCAGCAGCCACGTCATCCTGCCGCTTTTCGCCACTGCACTGATCGGAGACTGGGCCGGTAGCATGGTGTGCCGCGAAAAACTCTACATCGTCCTCGCACGCGGCTTCCTGCCGCAGCAACCGCGCGAAGATCGACCAGACTGACCCGCTGTGTTCAAGCGCTTCCGCGCGCTACGACGTGCAGCATTAGCCGGCGCAAGTCATCGCTACTTGTCAGCCGTACGCCGATCACTTTTGTATGGTGTCGCAGGGCAATGTTCGCCAAGCGATCAGCCGGTCATGTCATTCCTTAAAACCGAAACGTCGCATCAATTCCGCACGCGTAGCGCGAGTTGGTTGGGCTTCGGGCCTGCTGCTGACGCTTTCATACAAGCCAGGCTTCACTTTGCGCCAGTAAGGCAAGTCGATGGGCCCGTTATACTCTTCGAGATATTCGAGATATTCGTCGAGTGAGCTGAAAGAATGGCCGCGAGAATACGGAAGTTCGCCAGATTCTCCATTTTGTAAGATGGTGTTCTCCCCCCGCGCTTCTGCGTTTTTGACATATGCAAACGCAGCAGTTGAATGCTCAGAACAACCAACCAGCGCTAAAGCCAAACAGCATTGTGCAACTTTCATATCGCCATTGAAACGCAATGCTAACCATATTGCAAGTGTGAAAGAATTGTGCTTGCATTGTTTCACTGTCCGAAGAGGATTCGCTTCCCTCGACGGCTAATCCCAGCCGGTTGGCAGTTACCATAGGGGGATATAATGCGCGATTTCTCGACTAGCCTTCATGATCACCTAGACATGGGCGGCGGCGGATCAGCGGCCCATAGTGGTAGCCACGAAGCTGATTTTGGTTTTGATCCTGCCACGCATGAGAAGAGTTTGCCTCACGGCATGGAGATGCATGGCGAGTTTTGGTATTCGGTATATTCCGGGCAAACCAAGTTCGGGCCAGCCCCTTCAACCATTTATGACAGCTATCAGGCAACCAACTCACTCACCGCGTTATTTGGAACCTCTGCTAATATCGGCAATGCGAGTGATATTCTCGTTGACGGTTCCATTGGGCCTGGCGACTTTGATGTCTACGAGTTGTCGCTTACGGGCGGTGAGAGCTACCTGTTCTCGCTTTATGGGTCGGGCAGCGCGCCGCTCGCAGACACTTTCCTGTCTGTGTACGATAGCGAATTCAACCTTGTCGATTTCGATGACGATGGTGGGGCTGGTGCCTTCTCTCTTCTCACGCTTACTGCCGGTTCGACCGGCACGTATTATATCGTAGCGGAGGCTTATCCGGACTCCGGTCTTTCTGGGGGGTACACGCTGGATGTCGTCGTCGATCCCGGAGTGGATGTCGTTGGCGATACGTTTGGAACGTCAGCTGCTCTTAATTTGGGCGGGGTGACTTACGGTTTCATCGATGAAGGCCCCGGCGTAGTCTATGGGCCCGGTTATTCTGAGGTCGATACCTTTTCCTTTTATGCGGAAGCAGGGACGATTTACACATTTGAACTGGCAGGAGGCGCGGATTACGCGTCCGATTACTCCGCTTTGTTCCCGGGAGAACTCGATCCGGTAATGGTGATCTATGATTCCCAGGGGAATCAGATCAGCTTAAATGACGACATCAGTTTTCCAACCGACATAAATTCTAAGGTGAGCTTTCTGGCGCAAGAATCGGGCGTCTATTATTTAGATGCTTTCTCTTATGCGCCATGGACGGGTGGATACTCCATCACCTCGACAACACAGGATCTGGCCAATCTCGATCCGCTGGAATCGCTTCTTTGGGATTCGGCGGCCAATGTAACCTTCGATTGGACCAATACAGCGTATGTCTACTTCGGCGAGGCCGGGAACAACTTTGGCGCCGGTGGCGATTCCTATGGCTGGAATGAGTATGAAATACAGCAGGTGATGCTGACTATGGCTGGACCGGTACCCTAAGCGCGTTCGATATCGCCGCATTGCAGGCGCGTTATGGCGTGACCGAGAGAGCCACGGGTGACGATGTCTACACCCTGAGCGATATAAATGCGCCGGGAACATTCTATCAAACCATCTGGGATTCCGCTGGTACCGACGAAATTCGTTATGAAGGTGAACGCGATGCGCAGATCGACCTTCTCGCCGCAACTATCGATTATACGCCAACAGGTGGCGGTGTGGTGTCTTTCGTCCACGATATATTTGGCGGTTACACCATTGCAAATGGTGTGGTGATCGAGAACGCCACTGGTGGTGCGGGAAATGATGTTCTGCTGGGCAATGCCGCTGACAATGTCCTGACTGGCAACGGCGGCAGCGACTATATGATGGGTCGTGAAGGTGACGATACCTTCGTCATTGATGGTCAATTTACCGGAGACGGGATCGATACGATTGCTGACTTCTCTTCTGGCGATACGCTTCGGCTCACCAGTGTGGCGGGCATAAAAGTGGTCTTCGAAGAGATTGACGGCGATACGTTTGTTACCTTCGATGGAACTACGGTTGTGGTGCTCGAAGGTACCGATGCGGTGACGGCACTCTCAGGCACCGATTTCCGGAATTCTCCGAAATCGACAACGCTCATCATAGATGGCGAGGAACTGCCGCTGCAGATTTCCGGCACGCCAGGCAATGACAAGATCATCGGTATCGCTGGAGTAGAAAACGTGATTGCCGGCAACGCCGGTGACGACGTGATTACCGGTCGTGGTAAAGATGACGTCCTTCTCGGAAATGCGGGGAATGACATCATAAAAGGTGCGAACGGTAACGATGTGCTCTTCGGCGGACGCGGGGACGATGAACTCTTCGGCGGGAACGGGAGCGATCAACTCCATGGCGACCGCGGAAACGATATCCTGGTGGGGGGCAATGGTGACGATATGCTGACCGGCGGCGCCGGATCGGACATCTTCGTCTTCGATCCCTCAAGCGACAAAGCCGGCATCGATACGGTGACCGATTTCAACTACCTTGAAGATAGCATCCAGTTTGAAAGCAACCCTAACGAGGTGTTGTTCGTAGATGGCACTGCCGGGGCGGAGATGTTCGTAGACGGCACGCTTATGGCCATCTTTGAGGGGGTAAGCGCTGCTGATATGGCTGGACCCCCGGAGATGTCTGCTATGAATATGGCTGGTATGACGTACGGCGTGAACGATATTATGCATGAAGTCGTGTATTACTGATTGTAACGTACTAAGCACGCGAGACTAATCTCGATGTAAATCAAAGCGAAATGCGACCCTTGGTTTGTTGCCAAGGGTCGTTTTTTTCATGTCAATTATTTCAAAGCAGTCTTCCGCGCGCATTTTAATCGAAGAAAAGTCCCTATCCGCGCTTTACGCAGAACCCTCGCGGATTTTGGAATTATGCGGGAGTTTGGCTCATCTCGCGACCTTTCGCCTGTCCTACGTTGTGACTTAGCGCTAACAGGTAGACTTACGCGCTTCGTACGGCGCCCCGGTTAAACACCTGCTGAAGGTCTTATGAAATCATCCGTCACTGCCGCGGTTTATGTGCTTAGAAAGTGTAACACCCGGTCCATGTCTCAGGTCTTGAGGGACAAAGCTGAATGAGTGACACTGTCTATATCCGGCCCGTCGGTCTCGTCTCGGGTCCGCAGAGCGAGCATGGCAATGCGATTCGGCTTGCGGGCAGCATGGTGTATGCCAGTCGCTTTGCCGTCGTTCTGCGCCGCGATGGCGTTGTGGCGGAGCGCTGGCTGGCAGCTCCCGATAGCATGGCCGAAATCCTGGGTCGGTTGCCGGACGAGTGCGCGGCGGAGGCCGAAATGCAGTGGTCCAATCTCGCGCTTGCGCAGCCGCCCCTGGAGCTTGGCGCACGAACGATCCGGCTCGACCAGCCGCAAATTATGGGCATCCTCAACGCGACACCCGACAGCTTCAGCGACGGGGGCCGGTTCCTCGATGACCGCGAGGCGGGGCGCGATCACGCGGCCACTATGGTCGAGGCGGGCGCTGCGATCATCGATATCGGCGGCGAAAGTACCCGCCCGGGTGCAAAGGCCCTTTGGGAAGGGGACGAGATTGACCGCATCGTGCCGGCCATCGAAGCCTGTGTCGGCATGGGCGCCGCGGTCAGCATCGATACGCGCAAGGCTGCCGTGATGGAGGCGGCGCTGGAGGCGGGCGCGCATCTGGTCAATGATGTATCCGGCCTCGCGTATGATCCGCGCAGCGCGGAGGTCGTGGCTCAGGCCGGTTGTCCGGTCGTCCTTATGCACGCGCCGGGTGCGGACGGGGACGATCTCCACCACGGCGGGGAATATTCCAACGTCGTCTTCGACGTGTTCGACGCCTTGCGCGAGCGACGCGATGCGGCGCTGTCGGCGGGGATCGAGGCTCGCAATATCCTGCTCGATCCGGGCATTGGCTTCGGCAAGAGCCTGGCGGACAATCTCGCCTTGATGAACGCGTTGCCCCTGTTCCACGCGCTCGGGCACCCGCTCCTGCTCGGCGCCAGCCGCAAGCGAATGATCGGTGCACTTTCGAACGAGGCAGAGGCTGGCGAACGACTTGGCGGCAGCGTCGCGCTGGCGGTGAAAGGCATGGATGCAGGCGTTCAGATCATGCGCGTGCACGACGTCGCCGAAACGGTCCAGGCGCGCAATGTATGGCGGGGCCTGCGCGATGCGGCGCTGACCGATTTCGCCGACCTGCCCGGCTGATCGCTTCTCTTACGAGTCGATCAGGCGGCGTCGTCGATCCCGAGTTCGGCGAGTTTGCGATACAATGTCGAGCGGCCGATGCCGAGCCTGCGAGCCACCTCGGTCATGCGCCCGCGATAATGGCCGATGGCGAGACGGATGATATCGGCCTCGATCTCTTCCAGTGGCCTGACATGTCCGTCTTCGGTGTACAGCAGGACACCCAGGCCCCGGGCCCGGCTCTCGCCGCGGTCGGCCTTGTCGCCGATCAGGGCGGCCAGCTTCTGGAAACTGTGCGCGGTCAAGGCTTCGCGCTGTTCGAACACGCAGGCCCGGAACAGCACAGCCTGAAACTGGCGGATGTTTCCCGGCCAGTCATAGGCTTCGAGCAGGCTGAGCGCGCTGTCTGCGATAGAATGATGTTTGAGGCCGGGCCGCTCACCGATGAGGCTGAGGAAATACCTGGTCAGCGCCGGTATGTCGCCCAGCCGTTCGCGCAGCGCCGGCAGGCGGATGCGCGTGGCGGAAAGCTGTTCGAACAACTCCTTCGAAAACTCGCCATTCGCCGTCAGCTTGTCGAGCGGAAGCGTTGAGGTGGCAAAGATACGCAGATCGATCTTGAAGCCATGGGAGGCGCCCGTTGGGCGAACGATGCCGCTGGCAAGCACGCCGGCAAGCCGTTGTTGCTGGTCTGCGGGGAGGCGATCGACATCGACCAGGATCAGTGTTCCGCCATCGCAATATTCGATGAGCCCGGTCTGGCGGTCGAACGCTCCCGCAAAGGCTCCCTTTTCGTGTCCGAACAGCAGCGATTCGAGCGATGCGGGAGGCATTCCTCCGCAATGGACGACGCGCATGATCGCCTTGGCCCGGGTACTGGCGGCATGCATTGCCCGCGTCAGCATGTCCTTGCCGGTGCCGCGCTCGCCCTCGACCAGCACATGGGCGTGGCCGCGCGAAGCAGTGGCTGCCTTGGCCAGCGCGGTACGGAACGGTGCCGCCGAACCGACCATGGCATCGAAATCGACCGGGTGCGGCAGTTTCTCTGCCAGGGGTTGAAGCTCGGCGTCGGGTAGTTCGGAATGATCCGCCCTGTCGAGCGCCTGCAGCAGGCGATTGGGGCCGAGCGGTTTGACCAGAAAATCGGTCGCGCCCGCCCGCATGGCCTCGACCGCGAACAGCGGTGAATTGTCGGCAGTCAGCGCCAGAAGAGGCGTATCTGGCCGCGCATCGCGCAATTCGCGGATCAGGTCGCGCGGCGCATTTCCGTCGGTCCATTTGTCGAACAGTATTGCGTGGACCTGATCAGATTCCGGAGACGCCAGCATTTCGAGCGCTTCTTCGCCACTCGTGAAACTGACGACGCGCCAGCCTGCGCGTGCGGCGAGGGTTGCGACGAGCCGGTTCTGCGCCGGTTCGTCGTTGATCAGCATCAGCAGGCGTGGTTCCTGTGTTGCCATCTTGGTTCGCAATGCTCCCTCGGTCCCCGGACATGGTACATATCCGTTCGCATATGTCTTACGCGCGGCGGGTTAATTGCCAATTAAGGCTGTTCCAAGCGGTATTTGGCAACAGCGGGGTTGAGCAGCGCGCACCACCGCGATAGATCGACTTCAATATCAAACTCCATGATGGGAATACGAAAGATGGACTCCGCCAACGACATGAAGGCGCACAGCAGGACTTACGGCTCCTTTATTGGTACGCTCAAATGGTCCGTGCCGCTGATTGCCCTGATTGCCCTGTTCGTCGTCATTCTGATTTCAGACTAGGCGCATGGCGCTACGCATCGCGGTGATGAATGAACGCGCTCCCGGTGAAAGCCGGGTGGCGCTGACACCCGAAACGGCGAAGAAGTTCGCTGCGCTCGGGGCCACGGTCGCAATCGAACAAGGTGCCGGGCTCGGCGCCTCGATCACCGACGATGCGTATCGCGAGGCGGGGGCCGAAGTCGGCACCTCGGCCGATGTTATCAGCGGGGCCGATATCGTCCTCGGCGTTCAGGCCCCCGATCCGACGCAGCTAACGGGTGCGAAACCCGGCGCGTGGGTTGCAGCGACGTTCGATCCGTTCCGTAATGGCGAACTGGTTGCGGCCTATGCGGCGGCGGGGCTGGAAGCCTTGAGCATGGAATTCATGCCGCGCATCACGCGTGCGCAGAGCATGGACGTTTTGTCGAGCCAGTCGAACCTCGCCGGATACAAGGCAGTACTTACTGCCGCGAATACCTATGGCCGTGCCTTTCCTATGATGATGACCGCTGCCGGTACCGTTCAGGCGGCCAAGGTTTTCGTAATGGGTGTGGGGGTGGCCGGTTTGCAGGCAATCGCTACTGCAAAGCGGCTCGGCGCACAGGTAAGTGCAACCGACGTACGCTCCGCGACCAGGGAGCAGATTCAATCGCTGGGTGCGAAACCGATATTCGTCGAAAATGTCGCCGGGATCGAGGGCGAAGGTTCGGGCGGTTATGCCACCGAGATGAGCGAAGAATACCAGAAAGCTCAGGCCGAACTGGTTTCCGCACACATCGCGAAGCAGGACATCGTCATTACGACTGCCCTTATCCCGGGCAGGCCTGCGCCGCGATTGATCTCGGACGGACAGATCGCCAGCATGAAACCGGGCAGCGTGATCTTCGATCTCGCCGTGGCGCAGGGCGGCAATGTGGAAGGTTCGGTGCCTGACCAGACGGTAGAGAAGCACGGTGTGAAAATCGTTGGCTACGCGAACACCGCCAATCATCTCGCTGCTGATGCCTCGGCGTTATTCGCGCGCAACCTCTACAATTTCCTCTCCGCTTTCTGGGACAAGGAGATGGGACGTCCCGTGCTGGACGAAGAAATCGGCGATGCCGTTCGGCTGACAAAAGACAACAAGGTCGTGAACTCCAGACTGGCAGGCTGAGCTTCCCGCGACTCCTTCAAAATAAAAGTGCATCCGATCTGCACATGGCCGCGTAACTGTTCCTGTAGAAACAGGAGCATCCCACTATGAACTATCCTAAGAAATTCGCCTTCGCCGCTCTCGCAGCGATGAGCGTCGCCACGGCCGGCTGCATGAGCATGGGCGATAACATGGCGATGGACGAACAGGTGGCTTACGTGGACGGTGCGGCAATGTACCCCACGATGAACATCATCGAAAACGCGGTAAATTCGCCAATTCACACGACATTGGTAGCTGCAGTGAAGCAGGCGCAGTTGGTCGATACGCTTTCCGGGCCCGGACCGTTCACCGTATTCGCACCCACCGACGAAGCCTTCTCGCGCGTTCCTCAATCCATGCTCAATTCGCTCATGATGGACAGCAATCGTGCTGCCTTGCAGAAGGTGCTGACCTATCATGTCGTACCCGGACGCATCACGGCTGCCGATCTCATGCAGCGGATCCGCGCTGGTAACGGCACGGCAACGCTGACCACGGTCGAAGGGGATCCGCTCACCTTCACCATGCAGGGCGGAAATGTGATGATCAAAGGTATGAACAACAGTTCGGCTACGGTGACGCAAGCCGACGTCATGCAGTCGAACGGCGTGATCCACGTGGTCAACGGTGTGCTGACCCCCTCGATGTAATTTGACCTGTATCGAATAGCGGGGCCGCGGATGCATCGAGCATTCGCGGCCCAGTTCGTTTGGCGCTCGACTTGCCATGCCCTGCTTGCAATAAGGCAGGGACAAAGAGGGAAGGGGACGTCGCCTTGGATTTCATAAGCATCCTGTCGATCTTCGTGCTGGCATGCTTCGTCGGCTATTACGTCGTCTGGTCGGTCACGCCCGCGCTGCACACGCCGCTTATGGCGGTGACCAACGCGATCTCTTCGGTCATTATCGTCGGTGCGTTGATCGCGGCGGCGGCGGCCGACGTGCCGGGCGCGAAATGGCTGGGGCTGCTCGGCATCGTACTCGCCAGCGTCAATATCTTCGGCGGCTTCGCGGTGACGGCGCGGATGCTGGCGATGTACAAGAAGAAGGAGAAGAAGTGATGCGCCATCTTCTCCTAGCCGCACCCTTCGCGCTGCTCGCGACCCCGGCGGCGGCCTCGACCGGCGAGCCGGTAAACCCCTGGGTGGCGCTCGCTTACCTCATCTCGGGTGTGTTCTTCATCCTCGCCCTGCGCGGCTTGTCGTCGCCCGCAACGAGCCGGACAGGCAATCGCTTTGGCATGGTCGGGATGCTGATCGCGGTGGTGACGACGCTGGTGACGCATTTTCCTGTTGATTGGAATTCCGGATGCCCCGACGAACTTCAGATTGTTCAGGGTGGCGATAGCACCTTAGCTGTGCTGTGTGACGGTCCGATCGCGCTTGACTGGGCTTCCTTCGGTGAGATCCTGATCGCCATCGCTATCGGCGCAATCATCGGCATCGCCATCGCCCGCCGCATCGCCATGACCGCGATGCCCGAGCTAGTTGCAGCGTTCCACTCGCTCGTCGGTCTTGCCGCGGTGCTGGTCGGCTGGGCGGCCTACCTCAATCCGGGTGCATTCGGCTTGCTGATCGACACCGGCATCGGAGCGGTGAGCAAAGTCGAGATGGGCCTCGGCATTGCCATCGGGGCGATCACATTTTCCGGCTCGGTGATCGCCTTCCTCAAGCTCAGCGGCAAGATGAGTGGATCGCCGATCCTGTTGCCAGCACGCCATGTCATCAATCTCGGCGTACTCGCGGCGATCATCGTGCTCACCGCGCTCTTCGCCGTGGCCAGCCCTGCCGAAACCCTACCGTTGATCGTCGGGCTGACGGTCCTCGCCTTCGTCATCGGATTCCTGCTGATCATCCCCATCGGCGGGGCGGACATGCCGGTCGTGGTCTCGATGCTGAACAGCTATTCGGGCTGGGCGGCAGCGGCGATGGGCTTTACGCTCGGCAATACGGCGATGATCATCACCGGCGCGCTGGTCGGCTCTTCGGGCGCGATCCTCAGCTACATCATGTGCCGCGCGATGAACCGCAGCTTCATTTCGGTGATCGCGGGCGGCTTCGGAGCGGACGACAGCGGCGCCGGCGGCGGCGAGGCTAAGGAGCAGCGCCCCTACAAGCAGGGCAGCGCGGCGGATGCTGCCTTCATGCTCGAACAGGCGGAAAAGGTCATCATCATCCCCGGTTATGGCATGGCGGTGGCGCAGGCGCAGCATGCCTTGCGCGAAATGGCCGACGTCCTCGAGGAAAAGGGCGTGGAGGTGAAATACGCCATCCACCCCGTCGCCGGACGCATGCCGGGGCATATGAACGTGCTGCTCGCCGAAGCGCAGGTGCCCTACGAGAACGTGTTCGAGCTGGAGGACATCAACTCCGAATTCGCACAGGCCGACGTCGCCTTCATCATCGGGGCCAACGACGTGGTCAATCCGGCGGCCAAGACCGACAAGTCTTCGCCCATCTATGGCATGCCTGTGTTCGACGTGGACAAGGCCAAGCAGGTCTTCTTCATCAAGCGGTCGATGGGTGGCGTGGGCTATGCCGGGGTCGATAACGATGTGTTCTACATGGACCAGACGATGATGCTGCTGTCCGATGCCAAGAAGATGGTCGAAGAAATCGTGAAGGCGCTCGACTGACATGAAACGGGTCGCGATTATTCTTGCCGTTCTGGTCATCGCCGGGCTGATCCTGTGGGCCACCGTTGGCGGCGGCTTCCAGGGCTCGGTGGAAGACAGGCTCGAGGATGAAATGGTGGCTGCCGGACTGCCCCAGCCCATGGCAGAGTGCATGGCAGGCCGCATGGCGGACCGGCTTTCGATCGGCCAGCTGCGCAAGCTCGAAAGCCTCCGGCCCGAGGAAGGCGAAGCGGATATTCCGCTGAACATCGCCGAGTTTCTCGAGCGGGTACGCCGCGTGGACGACCCCGAAGTGCTGGAAGTTTCCGCCACGTCCGCTGCCATATGCGCTTTCGGGGCCGGCTGAGACGCTTGCAATCGTTCGACCTTGCGCCACAATGCGTTGCAAGGGAGAGACTCATGACCATCAGACTGCCGCTTGCCGCTGCATTGCTCGCTTGTGCAATGCCCGCATTCGCCGCGACACATAATGTCGCCCCGGGCGAAGACGCTCAGAAGGCCTTGCAGGAGGCGCTCATCCTTGCAGAGCCCGGTGACGAGATCGTCCTTGCGGCGGGCCGCTATACCGTCACCGATGGCCTCAGCCTCGATGTCGACAATGTCACCGTCCGCGGTGCGGGAATGGACGGCACGGTCCTCGATTTCACCGGCCAGCAGGGTTCGGGCGAAGGGCTGCTGGTCACCAGCGACAACGTAACCCTGCGCGATTTCGCGCTGGAAAACCCCAAGGGCGACGGTATCAAGTCCAAGGGCGCCGACAATATCGTCTATCACCGCATCCGCGTCACATGGACGCGCGGCCCGCACGCGGAAAACGGGGCCTACGGGATTTATCCCGTCGAAAGCACCGGGGTGTTGATCGACGGCGTGAAGGTCACCGGGGCATCCGATGCCGGCATCTATGTGGGCCAATCGAACGGCATCACGGTGCGCAATTCGATCGCCGAGGCGAATGTGGCCGGGATCGAGATCGAGAACAGCCGCAATGCCCTGGTCGAACATAACGTCGCGACGCGCAACACCGGCGGCATTCTGGTGTTCGATCTGCCGGCGCTACCGGTCATGGGCGGCGGCAATGTGATCGTGGCGAACAATCTCGTGGTCGCGAACGACACGCCCAATTTTGCCCCTCCCGGCAACATCGTCGCGAGCGTGCGCCGGGGCACCGGCATCCTGATCATGGCCAATGACAAGGTCCTTATCGAGAACAACATCCTTTCGAGAAATCCGACGGCTCCGATCATGGTCATCGCTTACACCCAGAGCTTCGACGACGAGCGGTACAACCCGCTTCCGCGCGACGTCGTGATCGGCGAAAACCTCTATGACGGCGGCGGTTACGATCCTCAGCTCGACGGGGCGGAGATGTTGCTCGGCGCGTTCGGGGGCGAGTTGCCGCCGGTGCTATGGGATGGGCTTGGCTCCGTGACCGCGGTCGAGGATACCTCCGGCTGGAGCCTCAATCTCACCGAAGTGGGCAAGGGGCTCGATGCGGCGAAGCCCGGGCCGTTGACCGTTGCGGCGCCGACTGGCGAATTCGACAGAAACGGCATTGGCGCGCCCGCCGAACTGGACGACCGGCTGGGGGCATGAAACCGGCTGTCGCCCTGCTCGCCAGCGCATGCCTCACGCTGGCCGGGTCCGTTGCGGTGCGGGCGGAACTTCTCCATCCGGCAAACTCGCGCGCACAGGTGAACGATGCGGCGGTGCTGCAGGGTTTGCCGCAGAACTTGTCCGACTTCGGCTTCTTCGAAAACCAGACTGAACAGGAACCGGGGCAGGGGGTCACGCCTTACCGGCTCAATACACCCCTCTATTCGGACGGCGCCGAAAAACTGCGTTTCGTCTATCTGCCCGATGGCGCAGCGATGAAGGCGCAAGGCGAAGGACTGGTCGACATTCCCGTAGGAGGGGCGCTGATCAAGACTTTCGCATTCGATCAGGATGGCGGGCGCCGCCTGATCGAAACGCGTGTGCTGCTGCATCGCGCGGATGGCTGGCTGGCACTGCCTTACGTCTGGAATGACGAACAGACCGAGGCGCGGCTGGCCATTGCAGGCGCGCGTGTCGATGTCACGACACTGGGCGGGGAGGCTATCAGCTACCGCGTTCCGAACAAGAACCAGTGCAAGGAATGCCATGGCCTCGGCGGTGCGGTTACTCCGATTGGACCTAAGGCGCGAAACCTGTCGCGCGAATGGCTCGGCAAAATGGTCGCCTCGGCCTATCTCGATGCGGTCCCGGATGGATCGGACCAGTTGCCGATCTGGGAATTGCGCCAGAGTGCGGATCTGGCCGATGCCGCGCGTGGCTATCTGGACGTCAATTGCGCGCATTGCCATCAGCCCGATGCGACAGCTTCCAACAGCGGGCTGGACCTGCGTTGGGAACAGAAGTCACCGGATGCGATCGGGATCGGCAAACGCCCGGTTGCCGCCGGTCGCGGGGCTGGCGGCCACATGTTCGATATCGTGCCGGGTTCGCCCGACACATCCATCCTGACCTATCGCATGGCCAGCGCCGAGCCCGGTGTTGCGATGCCCGAGCTTGGCAAATCCACAGTCGATGACGACGGGCTGGATATAGTACGACGCTGGATCGCACGGATGACACCGTGACGTTCGCACGCTCGTCTGCTGGCGGGAATACCTCGTTTTGGGCCTTCTTGGACACACTGGCGCAGAAGCATCGAAAAGCGATGGAACCGCCTCTGGCGCAACCCGTTCTAACCCCCTGATACGTGGGCAAACTGCGATCAGGTTGATTTCAGGGCGGAAAAGGACGGACGGTTGCGGAAACTCGGCATTATCGGGGGCATGAGTTGGATTTCCACTCGGGCATATTACGAACGGATCAATAAAATCGTGCAGAAGAAGGCGCCGCCGATGGCGAGCCCTCCGATGCTGATCGAAAGTCTGGACTATGCGCCAATCGCGGCGGCCAAGAACGCCGACGATTGGGACAGCATCGCTTCGACGCTGGTAGAATCTGCCCGGCGGCTGGAAGCTGGCGGAGCCGAAGGGCTCGTCATGGCAGCCAATACGATGCACAAGGTCTATGATCGCCTGACCGAAGCCGTCTCCATTCCGGTGCTCCACATCGCCGATTGCGTTGGCAAGGCGATGGAGGAAGACGACTGCAAGAACGCCGCGCTTCTGGGTACCCGTTTCGTGATGACGGAAAGCTTCTATCGCCAGCGTCTCGTTTCGCATGGCGTGGACCTGCTCGCGCCCGATCAGGGTGATGTCGAACTCGTCGACGGGATCATTTACAAGGAACTCATGCTCGGCCGGGTCACACGCGATGCCGAACGCGCGCTCAAGACCATCATTACGATGAAGGAAAAAGAAGGGGCGGAAGCCATCGTGCTCGCCTGCACCGAACTCGAACTCGTCGTCGATACCGACGCCAACGTGCTCCCGGTCTACAATTCCACCGATATTCACTGCCGGGCTGCGGCGGATTGGATTCTGTCCTGACCTGATCCGGACGACGAACCCGGCCTCTGCGCCGCACAACCTGCCGAAAATCCGCCGGGTTCGCTTTTCGTTCACGTTGTCGCCCCCCTGCCGCTGACCTAAGCGTCGCCGCGCATGCACACAGCACCCTACGCATCCGATCCCGCCGCAAGTCGCGGGCGCGAGTTTCCCGAGGAACGAGCAGGTTCGCGCGGCCCCCGCAGCGAATTCCAGCGTGACCGCGACCGGATTGTCCATTCCATCGCATTCCGGCGCCTGCGATCGAAGACGCAGGTCTTCATCGCACCGGATGGTGACCACTACCGCACGCGCCTGACACACAGTCTGGAAGTGGCCCAGGTCGGTCGGGTAATCGCACGCGAACTGGGCCTTAACGAAGATCTGACGGAGGCGCTTTGTCTCGGGCATGATATCGGACATCCGCCTTTCGGACATGCAGGCGAAAAAGCGCTCGAACAGGCAATGGTCCATGCGGGCGGCTATGATCACAATGCTCAGGGCCTGCGCACCCTGGCCCGGCTCGAAGGTCCCTATTGCGACCACGATGGCTTGAACCTGACGTGGGAAACGCTTGAAGGTCTGGCCAAGCACAACGGCCCCGTGGCGGCTCCCAGCTGGGCGCTTGCTGAAATCGATCAGGCGTTTTCCCTCGAACTGTCGACCTGGCCCTCGCTCGAAGCGCAGGTCGCCGCTGTTGCGGACGATATCGCCTATGACAATCACGACATAGACGATGGTCTGCGCGCAGGTTTCCTCTCGCTCGACGATCTGCTCTCGCTCGACTGGCTTGCCGATCAATGGCGCGAAGTCGAACGGCGGTTTCCTCACGCCCCGCGCGATCGCCAGCAGCGCGAGCTCGTCAGGACGCAGATCGGGTTGATGGTAAACGACGTGATCACGCAAACCCGCGCGCAGACCAGCGGGATCATGAGCGTCGACGAAGTGCGCACAGCAGGGCGCCAACTGGCCACTTTCACTCCGGCGATGCGCGAGCACGAGCGTAGGCTCAAGCGGTTCATGTACGATCGGCTGTATTATCACGATGAACAGATCGCGACGGCTGAACATGCCCGGGACGTCATTGCCCGCCTGTTCGCAGCCTACCATCAGGATGAAACCAATCTGCCTTCACCGTGGCTTGCATCGCTGCCGAAACAGGAACCGGAGCGCAGCCGCCATATCGCCGATTTCATCGCGGGTATGACCGATCGTTATGCCATCGATCAGTGTCGGCGCATTTACGGTCGTGCCCCTGAGGGACTGAGCAATGTCTGATACGATCCGCATCGCGTTGATCGGCGCAACGGGGCTGATCGGCACGACGGTTATCGGTCAGTGCATCGGGCGCGAGGACGTTCGCCTGACGGGCATTGCGCGGCGCGAAATGAAGTTGCCTCGCGGTATTCGGATGGAACTTTTCGTCGCTGAACCTGCCAAGTGGGGCGAAGTAATCGAGGCGATACGGCCCACGGCTCTGATTTGTGCGCTGGGTACGACGTGGAAGAAAGCTGGCGAGGAAGAAGCGGCGTTCCGCGCCGTCGATCATGATCTGGTTCTGGAAACCGCGCAGGCTGCCAGGAAACTGGATGTAGAACGTTTCGTCCATGTCAGCTCTGCAGGCGCGGATCCAATGTCGAGCAAGTTCTATCTGAAAGTGAAGGGTGAGGTCGAGCGGGAACTGACCAAGATGCGCTTCGGCCGGTTGGACATACTGCGGCCCGGCCTTCTGATCGGAAAGCGCGAGGGCGATCGCCGTCCAGCGGAACGGTTTGGTATCGCGGCGGCGCCTTTGGGCAACCTCCTGCTGCACGGCAGCTACCGCCGGTTCCGCGCAATAAGGGCCGACAGTGTCGCCCAGGCTGCGCTTGCGCTTGCCAAACGGGCGGCGAGGGGCCGGTTCGTCCATGACAATGACGGCATACTGCGCGCAGCGAAGACGTTACCGCAGATCGAACACGACGCGACTTAGAGCCTAAGGAGATCCGGCATGTGGGATACGGTTTTCAGCACTGCGAACCTGCTCGCCATGGCCATGTGGGCCGGATTGATACTGCTTCCGCGCTGGCCGGCATTGCTGGCTGCTGTCCTTTACGCAGGGGTCGGCCTGTTGAGCTTTGCGTATCTCGTCGGGCTCGTGGGCATCCTTACTGAAACGTTCGATCCGGGTGGCTCAAGCGGCTCGGCCAGCTTTTCGACGATCGAAGGCGTACGCGCGATTTTTGCCAGCGATGGAGGTGTGACCATCGGGTGGATACATTACCTCGCCTTCGACCTCTTCGCCGGCTTGTGGATCGCGCGCGATGCCGACGCGAAGAACTTCTCCCGGCTTGTCCAGGCACCGATCCTGGTGGCCACCTTCATGGCCGGGCCGGTTGGACTGTTTCTATGGCTCGTAATTCGGGAAAAACGCGCCCGGTCAGCCGGTCGCTGGAAGTGACGCGAAACAGGTTGCACGAAGCAACCGAGATGGCATGATGCTGCAAAAGCTGTCAAAAGCGGAGAGGCTTCATGACTGAAACGCAAAAGCTCACATTCGATGAGCTCATCCACCACTGGGCGCTTGAAAAACCGGATCAGGTTGCGCTCGAACAGGATGGCGATGCGCTGACCTTTTCTCAGCTCGAGGAGCGCTCGCGCAGAATTGTTTCCATGCTGCGAACGCACGGGCTGGCCAAGGGCGACAGGATTGCCTGGCTGGGCAAGAATGCGCGCCATTATTTCGAACTGTTCTATTCGGCTGCGCGCATGGGCGTGGTCATGGTCCCGATCGGCTGGCGACTGGCTGCACCGGAGATCGCCTATATCATCGAAGACACCGGGGCGCGGCTGCTGTTTACCGGGGAAGGGTTCGATGATCTTGCTGCCCTGGCTTGCAGCCAGATGGAAAGCCCACCCCAAGTAATCGATACGCGCGGTGCGCAGGCCGAAATTGCTTCTGCACCCGCCGACGATTTTATAGGGGCCGGGCCTCAGGACGCAGTCCTCCAGCTCTACACGTCTGGCACCACAGGGAATCCCAAGGGCGCGGTCCTGACGAATGCCAATCTCTTTTCGCTACGCCAGCCGGCGGAAGAGGCGGCCCAACCATGGTCGAGCTGGGATGATGATGAAGCAATCCTCATCTGCATGCCATGCGCGCACATCGGCGGAACCGGTTTGGGGATCATGGCGCTGGCTGCCGGCATACGCGGAATTGTGCAGGCCGAATTCACACCCGATGGCGTGCTGGACGGATTCGAACAGGGGATCACCCGGCTCTTCATCGTCCCGGCCGCGTTGCAGATGGTCGTTCACCATCCGCGCGCGAGGAATACCGATATGTCGGGGGTCAAATACGTCATGTATGGCGCTGCACCGATCCCCCTCGATCTTCTACGCGAAGCCGTCCAGACCATTCCGGATGCGGGCTTTCTGCAATGCTATGGCATGACGGAAACAACCGGCACGATCGCGATGCTGCCACCGGAGGACCATTGTCTCGAAGGCAACGAGCGCATGAAATCGGCGGGCAGGGCGGTTCCGGGCGCAGAGCTCAAGGTGGTGGGTGACGACGGCGAGGAACTACCCATCGGCGAGGTGGGCGAGCTGATCTGCAAAAGCCCCTCGAACATGGCTGGCTACTGGAACCTTCCAGACGCGACGACGGCGGCGCTCAAGGACGGCTGGATGCATACAGGGGATGCCGCCTATATGGACCGGGATGGCTATGTGTACATTCAGGACCGCATGAAGGACATGATCATATCGGGCGGCGAGAACGTCTATCCGGCGCAGGTGGAAAGCGCGATCTACGGTCATCCGGCGGTGGGAGAGGTTGCGGTGATCGGCGTACCCGACGAAACCTGGGGCGAAGCGGTCAAGGCCTGTGTGGTGCCAAAGCCGGGCCAGGTGCTGGATCCCGACGACGTCATTGCCTTCACGCGCGAGCGGCTGGCCGGTTTCAAGGTGCCCAAGACGGTGGATCTCATTCCGGAAATGCCGCGCAACGCCAGCGGCAAGATCCTGCGGCGCGAGCTGCGGGCCCCTTACTGGCAAGGGCGGGACAGGCAGGTCAATTGAAACGTCATGCACCCGCTACGGCCCGCAATTCGGGACCGATTGCCAACGTGCTGGCGCAGGAACTACCCGCCAGCGGACTGGTCCTCGAAATCGCCAGCGGCACGGGCGAACACGCCCTGTTCATGGCCAGCCGCTTTCCCGAACTGACCTGGCAGCCGAGCGATTTCGATCAGGAAGCGGTGGAGTCGATCGACGCGTGGGCCAGCGAAGCAAAGCTCGCCAACCTGCGGCCCGCAATCCAACTCGACGCATCCCAGCCCCCCTGGCCTGTTGGAAATGCAGACGCCATCCTATGCGTGAATATGGTTCACATCAGCCCATGGAGGGCGACCGAAGGCCTCTTTGCCGGAGCAAGGCGTATCCTGACCGGCAACGCCCCCCTGATCCTCTATGGCCCCTATATCGAGAACGACACCGACACGGCGCCCTCGAACCTCGAATTCGACGCCAGCCTCAAAGCACATAACCCCGAATGGGGCCTCCGGCAGATTTCCGATTTGGATGATCTGGCACGCTCCGAACGCCTTCACCGTACCGCGCGGCACCCAATGCCCGCGAACAACCTTATGCTGGTCTACAGGCCCGCTCCCCACCCCAAATGAAAACGCCCGCCAGTGGCGGGCGCTCTCGATGTGAGGTGGTCAGGCCTTTAGATTTCGTCGTCCACCGTGTTTGCGGCGGATTCGAGATCGTCACCGGCACCGCGAACGGTGTTGCAGGCTGCGGCGGTCAGCGTCATCGAAGTGATGCCGAGTGCAAGCAGGATTTTCTTGATCATGGTTCTTCCTTCCCGAAAAGGCGCCCTGATTGGGTTCCGGGTACAGAACGGGAGATGATGCAACCGGTTCCCGAGGCAATTGAACCTGAGCCGCAGCATATCCATATGCTCGCGCCATGGCCGAGCCCGACTTTCTTCTTTTTGCCAGCGATGCCGAACTCGCCGCGTTCTGGGGCGGTACTTTCCTGCTGATCGCATTGATCTGCATGTTGATGGAGCGGCGCAGGTCCAGGCGCCGCGAAATCAACCGCGTAGGCTGGATGCCATGGACAGGGCTTTTCCTGGTTTTGGCTGTGTTCGGAGGTGGTCTGCTGGCACTATCCGTCCCGGTAATCTTGCGGGGATAGTGATCAGTACCCGTTACAGACAGGCTTCGAGATAAGCCTGGTCGAAGCCGAATTGCCGCGCTTTTTCGAGCGTATAGGGGCGCAGGCCCGACGAGCGAAATTCGCCCAAGATCTTGCCATCTTCGCTCTCGTCCAAATATTCGAATTTGAACAGTTCCTGGGTAACGATCACATCGCCTTCCATCCCGATCACCTCGGTGATGTTAGTGGTGCGGCGCGAACCATCGCGAAGGCGCTTCACCTGCACGATGAGGTCGACAGATTCCGCAATCTGGCGCGAGATGGCTTCTTTCGGAATCTTGATGTCACCCATCAGGATCATGTTTTCCATACGGCCGAGACATTCGCGTGGACTGTTCGCGTGGAGCGTACACATCGAGCCATCGTGGCCGGTGTTCATGGCGGCGAGGAGGTCGAAACATTCCGCGCCACGGATTTCGCCGAGAATGATACGGTCCGGACGCATACGCAGGGCGTTCTTCACGAGATCGCCGATGGTGATGGCGCCTTGGCCCTCAAGGTTCGGGGGGCGGGTTTCGAGTGGCAGCCAGTGCGGCTGCTGCAGGCGCAACTCGGCCGCGTCCTCGATAGTGAGAACGCGCTCGCCTGGGTCGATCATCTTCGACAGGGCGTTGAGCATGGTCGTCTTACCCGAACCGGTGCCGCCCGAAATGACGATGTTCATCCGGCATGCGCCCGCGATCTTCAATGCGGTACACATCTTTTCGCTCATCGAACCGAAGTCCTTGAGCATGTCGAGCGTGATCGGCTTTTCGGAGAATTTACGAATGGAAATGGCCGTGCCGCGCAGACTGAGCGGCGGCACGATGACGTTGACGCGCGATCCATCCTTGAGGCGCGCGTCGGCCAGAGGCGTGGTCTGATCGACGCGGCGACCGACCTGGTTCACAATACGCTGGGCAATCTGGAAGAGGTGGGTTTCATCGCGGAACTTGATCGGCGCGATGATTAGTTTGCCCTTCTTCTCAATATATGTCTGGTCGGGTCCGTTCACCATGATGTCCGACACGTCGGGATCATTCAGCAACTCTTCGAGCGGGCCAAATCCCAGCAGCTCGTCGACCAGCACTTTTTCGAGCGCAAATTGTTCGCGGCGGTTGAGCGTAACCTTCAGCTCGGCCAGCACTTCCATGATGATCGGACGAAATTCTTCCGACAGTTCATCCTTGGACAAGGTGGCGGCGGCTTCCGGGTCCACGCGTTCGAGCAGGCGCGGGAGGACCTGCTCTTTAATCTTGTGAACGCTTGCTTCGAAACCCCCGACCTGACTCTCGCCAGAGTGGGTGGTGTTCATGCGCTCGTCCAGGCGGGACATCGCGTCGCTACTGCCGGCTGACATGCCAGTTGCCGTTGGCGCGTTTGCAGGAAGGGGCGGGAATTGTTCGCCGCCCGAAGATCCGGAATCCTTCGACTGCTCAGGCGTGGCTGTACCTCCACGCATGGGTTTCGCTACGCCAAATTGCGGACGCGCACCGGCACCCATTCCTGCCGGTCCGTTTTTCCGTCCGAATGCGCTCATTGTCGGTAACCCCCGAGGTATCTCTTGATTCGCCTGGCGCAACCCTGCCCATTCGCGGCAAAGCCCGTGTCTCGAAGCTTGGTGAATAAAATGGAAACCTTGATTTTTCCCTAATGGCTGGCCGTTGCAACGCGGTGTCTGACCTGCAGCAGAGTGCCCTGCGGGCGAAACATCGACTGCGCCGATTGATTGCACAGTGAGAACCGCTAAGTCTGCCCCGGCAGCGCTTATCGGAGAATGCGATCCATGTGCGGAATTATCGGTATTGTCGGCAACAAACCCGTGGCGGAGCGCCTCGTCGATGGTTTGCGCAGGATGGAATACCGCGGATACGATAGCGCCGGGATATGCACGATACACGAGGGCGCGCTCGTTCGCCGTAGAGCCGAAGGCAAGCTCAACAACCTCATTGCGGAATTGGCGGACAATCCGGCCCCGGGCGAGATCGGAATTGCTCATACTCGCTGGGCAACGCACGGGGCGCCGACCGCGAAGAACGCCCATCCACATGCTACCGAGCACGTAGCGCTCGTTCACAACGGGATCATCGAAAACTTCAAGGAACTGCGCGCCGAACTGCGCGATGCAGGTCGTACTCTGGAGAGCGACACCGATAGTGAGGTGGTGGCGCATCTTGTTTCAAGGCTCGTTGAAACCGGCCACAGCCCTCAGGAAGCTGTTGCAGATGTTCTGCCCCGTCTGCGTGGAGCCTTTGCGCTCGCGATAGCATTCCGCGATCATCCAGACATTCTGATTGGTGCCCGTAGAGGATCCCCGCTTGTCGTTGGGTATGGCGTAAACGAGACCTACATCGGTTCCGACGCGCTGGCGCTTGCGCCGCTCACGCAGGAAATCAGCTATCTCGAAGAAGGCGACTGGGTTGTGGTCACGCGTGATGGCGCGTCGATTTACGATGCGGAAAATACTGCGGTGACACGTGAAATTCGCAACTCGGGTGCGTCGGCCGCAGCCGTGGAAAAAGGCAATTATCGCCATTTCATGCAGAAAGAGATCTTCGAACAGCCGACGGTGGTGGCCCAGACGCTGGGTTCCTATCTACGCCAATCGGATAATTCGGTCGCCCTGCCACAATTCGATTTCGATATTTCGCGCATCAAGCGCATCACCATCGTTGCCTGCGGAACATCCTATTACGCAGGGATGGTTGCGAAATACTGGTTCGAGCAGTTCGCGCGGGTTCCGGTCGACATCGATGTGGCTTCCGAGTTCCGCTATCGCGAACCGGTGCTTGAGGAAGGCGGCCTCGCGCTGTTCATTTCCCAGAGCGGAGAAACGGCCGATACGCTTGCGGCTCTGCGTCATTGCAAGGAAAACGGTCAGACAATCGGCGTGATCGTGAATGTGCCGACAAGTTCGATGGCGCGCGAGGCCGATCTCCTTTTGCCGACCCATGCCGGACCGGAAATCGGTGTCGCATCGACGAAGGCCTTCAGTTGTCAATTGGCTGTCCTTGCAGCTCTGGCTGCACATATGGCGGTCAAGAAAGGCTTGATGAGCCGCGAGGAGGAACAGGCAGTCGTCGGTCATCTGCTAGAAGCCCCTGCTGCGCTTAATGCCGCACTCGATCACGATGATGATATCGCCAGCATGGCTCATCTGATCGCGCCGGCACGCGATGTACTTTATCTCGGGCGTGGTCAGGACTTTCCACTCGCGATGGAAGGCGCCTTAAAACTTAAAGAAATCAGTTACATTCACGCCGAAGGCTATGCCAGTGGCGAGATGAAACATGGGCCGATCGCGCTGATCGACAGCGAGGTGCCCGTGATCGTTCTCGCGCCGTCGGGACCCCTGTTTGAAAAGACAGTCTCGAATATGGAAGAGGTTCGCGCGCGGGGAGGGCAAATCGTTCTGATTTCAGATGCCAAGGGTTTAGAAGAAGCCGGGGAGGGATGCCTTGCGACGATCGAAATGCCGCAAGTTCACCCCCTGATCGCACCGCTGGTATACGCCATCCCGGTCCAGTTGCTCGCTTACCATGTCGCTTGCGTCAAAGGCACGGATGTCGATCAGCCACGCAACCTTGCAAAATCCGTGACGGTGGAGTGACTTATCGACATTCGATCCTACTGCTTGGGTTTTTACCGCGTAATAAGGTTTTGCGGCTAACCGTGCTCGTGTGAGCGAGCTGCCCAACAGACAGGACACGAGTGCTACTGCACTCTCTATCCGCCAAGCCATCGGGCTCGAATCGCCCGAAGGCAGCGATTGGGCGCTCATTCATGGGCGGCAATACGCCCTGCTCAGGGAACGTGTAAGAGCGCGGGCTATACTTCACATCACAGGCTTTATCCTGATCGCAGCCGGGCTTTTCAGCTCGGTCAATGCTCTTGTGATCGTTGCCTGGGCTGGTGCCTTGCTAGCAGCCGTCGTTTTCTCCGCTCGCGCAGACATGCGTCTGGCTGATGCCGAGAGTCGGTACGTGGCCGTCGCTGAAATGAAGTCTCATGCTTTTGCGGCGGCGGCGAAAGGGGCGGTGTGGTCGTTGGGTATGATCATATGTGCTTTCATTGCGGATCCGGTTCAAACGGAAATCGTGTGGGCCGTTGTCGCGATGCTGATCCTTGGCACCACGGTAAGCCGCTTCAGCGTTCCGCTCAGTGCAATCGCCTTTGCCCTAGCAGCGGGCGTTGGCGGTTTCATCGCGAGTATCGTGACGTTTCAGTTCAGTCTCGCTGCCATCGTCCTCATTTCGACGTTACTGGCGACTTTCGGGGTGATCGAGAGCGCCCGTGTCGCGGTAGCTGCCCGAATTGCGGAAACGGCGATGCAGGAAAAAAGCGAAGTGGTGTCCATGCTGCTGCGCGAATTCGAGGAAGGCCAGGCAGACTGGCTTTGGCAGATCGACACGCGCCGGCGGCTCAAGGCTGTATCGCCACGCTTTGCCTTTGCGCTCGGCAAGGAACCTCGCGACGTGGAGGGGCAATCCTTTCTGCAACTCATTTCCGGCAGTGGCTGGAAGACGGGATCATTTCCGGAGAGTCTTCACGAGCTTGCCGAGAAGCTGAAGCGGCGGGAAAACTTCTCGAACTTCACCATCCGTGTGTCGATCGAAGGGCAGGACCGCTGGTGGGAATTGTCAGGTACGCCCATTGTGGATGATGTCGGCAATTACCAGGGGTTCCGCGGTGTCGGGTCCGACGTGACCGAACAGCGGGAATCGTCAGAGAAGATCGCCTATCTCGCCCGCTACGACACGCTTACGCAGTTGCCCAATCGACGCATGCTCAACGAAGCCTTGGGCGATGCCTTGAAGTATTCGGCGGACTGGCGGTCCCGCTGTGCCTGTTTGATGATCGACCTGGACCGCTTCAAGGCCATCAACGATTCGCTCGGACATCTGGTCGGCGATCAGATGCTGGCTGAGGTTGCGGCACGCTTGAAGCCTCTGACTAGAGAAGGCGAGGTTTGCGGCCGATTGGGCGGAGATGAATTTGCAGTCGTGATCCGGGATGCGTCCGACAGGAGCCGTATCGAATGGCTGGCTCGTGCGATTATCGAACGGCTGTCCGAGCCATACAAGATCGAGAACCAGGTTCTTTATGTCGGCGCAAGCGTCGGCTCGGCCTGTGGCCCCCGCGATGGGCGCACCGTGGAAGAACTGCTGCGCAATGCCGATCTGGCGCTATACCGCGCCAAGGATGAAGGTGGCGGGATCCACTGCGAGTACGAACCTTCGTTGCATGCGAATGCGGAGGAGAAGCGGCAGCTGGAACATTCGCTGCGCCACGCGCTCGAACGCAACGAAATGCAGCTCCATTACCAGCCCGTGGTCGATGCCAATTCGGAGGCGATAGTCAGCTTCGAGGCCTTGATCCGCTGGAACAGCGCGGAGCACGGCTTTGTCAGCCCGGTCAAATTCATTCCGCTCGCCGAAGACACGCGCCTGATCGTGCCGATCGGTACGTGGGTCCTGCAGGAGGCGTGCAGGGAAGCGGCGGCGGAATGGCCCAAGGACGTGAAGGTCAACGTCAACGTGTCGCCCGAGCAACTGCTCGAACCGGACTTTGCCGCCACGGTCGTGCGTGCGCTGTCGCATAGCGGGCTCGAGCCGCACCGGCTGGAAATCGAGGTTACGGAAAGCATTTTCATGCGCGACGGGGGCGTGGCGCGCAAGGCGCTGGAGCAGTGCATGGCGCTTGGATGCTCGATTGCACTGGACGATTTCGGGACCGGATATTCGTCGCTGGGGTATTTGCGGAAGCTCAAGTTCTCGACGATCAAGGTCGACCGGAGCTTCGTGCAGGGGGCCGCGCAGAAGAGCCCGGAATCGCTGGCGATCATCCGCGCGGTGGTAGCCATGGCGGATAGCCTGGGCATGACGACGACCGCAGAAGGCGTTGAAAACGCTGAGGAAGCGGCGCTGATCCAGCACCTGGGTTGCAGCAAGATACAGGGCTATTACTTCGGCCGGCCGATGCCCGCCGAGGATGTCCATCGCCTGTTCGACCGGCAAGGCGGCGAGCGCCTCATCAGCGCGTAATCAGACGATACGCATGTCAATCATACGTATGATCAGGCCGAAACAAGTGTCTTGATGGCATTTTCGAACAGGGCGAGACCGTCGGTTCCGCCATGCGCTTGTTCGACGGCGCGTTCGGGGTGCGGCATCATGCCGAGCACATTGCCTTCGGCGTTCAGAACACCGGCGATGTCGCGCTGCGAGCCGTTGCAGTTTTCGACGTAGCGGAAGGCGACACGCCCTTCGCCTTCGAGCATGTCGAGCGTTTCGTCATCGGCGAAATAATTGCCGTCATGGTGCGCGACGGGAATATCGATGGTCTGCCCCGCTGCGTAACCGCTGGTGAACAGTGAGCGGTCGTTTTCCACCTTGAGCGCAACGGTGCGGCAGATGAAATTCTGGCTGGCGTTGCGCATCAGTGCGCCCGGCAGGAGACCGGCTTCTGTGAGGACCTGAAAGCCGTTGCAGACACCGAGGACCGGCACGCCGCGTTCGGCCCGGCGCTTCACGCTTTGCATGATCGGGCTGTTCGCCGCCATCGCGCCCGAGCGCAGATAGTCGCCGTAGGAGAAACCGCCGGGCAGAGCGATGAAATCGAGATCTTCGGGCAAATGGGCATCGCCATGCCATACGCGGATCGGCGCAGTGCCCGAAACCCGTTCGATGGCGACAGCCATGTCGCGATCGCAATTCGACCCGGGGAAGGTGATGACGGCGGCGCGGAAAGCCATCAGTCGACCTTCTCGATGCGGTAGTTTTCGATCACCGTGTTGGCGAGCAGCTTTTCGCACATGTCGGCGAGCGCCGCATCATCGGTGCCGTCGGCCACATCGAGTTCGATCAGCCTGCCGATACGCACATCTTCGACCCCGGCAAAGCCGAGCCCTTCGAGCGCATGGTGGACGGCGCGACCCTGCGGATCGAGAACGCCGGGCTTTAGCGAGACATGGACGCGGATTTTCATCGAGCAAGCCTTTCGTGTTGGCGCGCCTATGGCGCACCGTCGCCGAGCGTTCAAGCACCTCGCAACGATCGCATGGTGATGGCGCGGGGCGTGACATATCCGCGACGGCTGTAGCGCCACTGCAACAATTGTCACGATTCTGCCTTATGGGATGGAGAGGAACTCCATTTCATCTCGCAACCTGCTATTGTGCATGTGCGGCGAAGATTGCCGTACCCCTCCAAATGCCCGCCTATCCCAGTTGCGCGCTCAAGCAGGACACCTCTTCAAAATGACGATCCGGACCACCGCCGCCCATCTTTTCGGGGCGAGCACTATCGCTTTTGCAGCCTTCGCTGCGCAGCCCGCCATGGCGCAGACCGCCGATCAGGCGGGCACGGAAGCAGCCGCCGACGGGCAGCTCAACACGATTATCGTGACCGCGAACCGCCGTGAGGAGAATCTCCAGGACGTGCCGGTATCGGCCGCGACCCTGGATGCGAGCACGGTCCGCACGATCTTCGATGCAGGCGCCGAAATCACCGCACTTTCGGCCCGCGTCCCGGGCCTGTTCATTGAAAGCTCGAACGGACGCGCGGCGCCCCGGTTCTATATCCGCGGTCTGGGCAATACCGATTTCGATCTGGCAGCATCGCAGCCCGTATCCGTCGTCATGGACGACGTGGTGATGGAAAACGTGACGCTGAAGTCCTTCCCGATTTTCGACGTCGAGCGGATCGAAGTTCTGCGCGGGCCGCAGGGCACCCTGTTCGGCCGCAACACGCCGGCCGGTATCGTAAAGATCGACACCGTGAAGCCGGGCGACGAGTTCGCCGTCAACGGTTCGCTGAGCTACGGCACCTTCAACACGGTATCCATCGATGGCGGCGTGACGGTACCGCTGGTACCGGGTCTGGCTTCGCTGCGAGTATCCGGCCTGTGGCAGCAGCGCGACAACTGGGTCGACAACGGCTTTACCGGCGAAAAGGACGTGTACGGCGGCTACAGCGAGATCGCCGGTCGAGCGCAGCTGCTGGTCACCCCGAGTGACCGCCTGTCGATCCTCGGCAGCTATGCCGTGCGCGACCTCGACGGTCAGTCCACCCTGTTCCGGGCGAACATCCTTGGTCCGGGTAACAACGACCTGAACGACAATTACGACCGCGACACCGTTTTCTACGATGCGGGCGGGCGTAACGAAGCGGCCTACAAGGCGCAGATCGCCACGGCGAAGGTCGATTACGACGCCGACTTCGCCACGCTGACCAGCATCACCAGCTGGGCCGATACCGAGGGCCGCAGCCGCGGCGACATCGATGGCGGCAATCTGGTCACCGGGCCGGGTTTCATTCCGTTTCCCAGCGATACGCAGGATTCGATAGATCTGAACCAGTTCACCCAGGAAGTCAGGCTTGCGTCCAATTCGAACGGCCCGTTCGAATGGCAGGTCGGCGGGTTCTATTTCGACAGCGATTTCGACGTCACGACCGTCGGTTTCGACTTCCCGCCTCCCGTTACCGTAAACCACACGAACGAAAGCTGGGCGGTATTCGGCCAGGTCAGTTCGCAAGTGACCGATGCGCTGAAGCTGACGGGCGGCCTGCGCTATACCGAAGATGACAAGGATTTCGTGGTCGTGGCGGGTGCGGCACCGCAGTTCACGACTGTTTCCGACGAGCGGCTGAGCTGGGACCTGGCAGCATTCTACGATCTGAGCGGCGACGCCAGCATCTATGCGCGTGTAGCCAGCGGTTTCCGTGCGCCGACCATCCAGGGGCGCGACGTCGCTTTCGGTTCGGCACCCTCGGTCGCCACGTCGGAAAAGATCATGAGCTATGAAGCCGGCCTGAAATCGGAGCTGGCGGATCGCCGCATTCGTCTGAACGGCGCGGTCTATTACTACACGATCAAGGACCCGCAATTCACTGCCGTCGGCGGGGCGGACAATCTGGTCCAGCTGGTCAATGCCGACAAGGGACGCGGATACGGGTTCGAACTGGACAGCGCGTTTCAGGCTACGCCCAACTTCCTGATCACGGCCGGGGTGAGCTGGAACCACACCGAGATCGAGGACAATACGCTGGCGGTCGGCATCTGCGCCCAGTGCACGATCGTGGATCCCACTGTCGTGCTATCGGGCAGCACCCGGGCCCTGGTGGACGGCAACCCGTTCCCCAATGCCCCGGAATGGATTGCGGATCTGACGGCGCGCTATGCCTTCCCGATCGGCAATGCCGGAGAGATCTTCTTCTTCACCGACTGGGCATATCAGGGGAAGACCAACTTCTTCCTGTATGAAAGCGAAGAATTCAATTCGAACAACCAGATCGAAGGCGGTCTGCGGGCTGGCTATGCCAAGGCCGATGGAACGTTCGAACTGGCAGCCTTCGTGCGCAACATCACCGATGCCGACAATGTAAAAGGCGGGATCGACTTCAACAACAATACCGCTTTCGTCAACGATCCGCGCGTGTTCGGCGTATCTGCCCGTATTAATTACTGAGGCACATCGAACCGATCGAAAAAGGGCCGGGAGGAGCGATCCTTCCGGCCCTTTTTTCATTCGGCATCCACCAGACTTTCGTGGACGATGCGGATGCGCAGTTCCTGTGCCGGATCGAGATAGCGCAGGGCCGCCTGCTGAAGCATTTCAGGGGTAATCGCGCGTATTCGATCTTCGTAGCTGCGCACGCGATCGAGGCGTTCGGCGCGCAGTTGCGCTTCGTCGATGATACCGAGCCACCAGCCATTTTCGCGCTGGCTCAGGGCGATCTTTTCCAGCAGCGGCTTGCGGGCACGTTCCAGTAGATCGGCGTCGACGGGCGCGCTGCGGAAGTCCTGCGCGATTTCATCGACGACTTCGAAGACTTCGTCCGCCTGTCCCGGTTCGACCACGACCGAGGTCGAGAAAGTGCCGAAGTCGCGGTAGATGTGCGACATGCTCGATCCCGCTGAGGGCGAATAGGAAGCGCCCAGTTCTTCGCGGATGCGGTCGAGCATTTCGAGGCGCATGACGGTGGCGAGCATCTGCATGGTCGCTTCTTCCTGCGCATCATCATCGTCGGTCGTGGGCCAGTAGGTCATGGCCAGGGCCTGATCCGGGGCGCCGGCGTGGGTCAGCACCCGTTCCCTGCGGTCGCCGGCAAAATGCGCGACCCGTTCGCTTTCATGACTGTCGAGCGTTGCAGCGCGCGGAGGAAGCGCCCCGAAGCTGGACGCGACCGCACCGATCACGGCATCGCTGTCGAAATCGCCGACAACCGATATTTCCACAGGCGCGGTGCCGATCCGATCGCTGACGATACGGCGCGCGTCTTCCAGCGTCACCGCTTCCAGCCTGTCTTCCGATGGAACGCCGAAGCGCGGATTGCCATCGGACAGGATCTGGGGGACCTGCGACCGCGCAACGGCCTGCGAGGTCGCATCGAGCTGGGCGATATAGGGCGGGATGAGAGCCTGCCAGCGGGTCAGCATTTCAGGGCGCAGGCCGGGATCGCTGAGATAGGCGGCACTGAGCTGCATCTGCAGCGGCAGGTCGGCCATGGTGCCGATGCCGCGCACGGTAAACATGTCCGCGCCCGCATCGAAACCGTAGGTGACCCTGCGACCGGCAAGGATCTGGCGTAGTTCGTCATAGCCATGCTGGCCGAGCCCGCCCAGCGCACTGACGGCAGACAGGAAGACAGCCTGCGCGATTTCGTCTTCCGGGATGGACAGCTGGCCCGAACCGACGCGGATGGCGAAGCGCAGGCGTCCCTTTTCGAAATCGGTTGGCTTGAGGTTCAATCGGACATTGTTGGCAAAGCGGATGGTGCGGACACCCAGATCGTCGATCACCGTATCGTCCGCGATTGCGGAGGGCGGCCCGAAATCGGTGTAGGCGAATTCCAGCCCGCTGGTGTCGAGCGGGGCGGCGACCGGCTGCGTCTGCGAGGCCCGCCAGACATCGAGGATCGTTTCCTGTGCGTCGGGAATCGCCTGTTTGGTCGAGACGTGGATCAGCGGATCGGTGAGAGCATAATGCCGGGCGAAAGCCTGTGAGACAGCAGCCGCGGTGATGGACGGCTTTTGCGCGAGGAACAGGTCGTAGGTCGTCTGGGGGCTGACGAAAATCCGTTCGCGCCGTGCGGTCGAGAGAATACCGTCTGCCAGCTGGCTGTTGCGGCGCGTATCCTGCTGGCTTGCCGCATCGCGGTAGCGCTGTTCGAAATTGGCCAGCTGTTCGGCCAGTTCCGCATCGGTAAAACCGTATTCCACGGCGCGCCGCCATTCCTGTTCGCCCACTTCGAGCGCGCGCTGCCATTCGCCTTCGCGGGCCTGCACCACGAGCTGTGCCTGACGCTGGATGTCGAAGAAATCGGAAGAGGATGCGCTGGCGCCGATGATCGGGGCATCGGCGGCGTTGGCGATCGTCTGCAAACGGCGGTTGAGGATCGCCGTACCGAGGCTGATCAGGCGCGACTGGTCCGTTTCCGCCACGGTGGGCTTGCGGTCCTGATAGGGGGCGAAGCGATCGATGGTGACCAGATACTGCACGTCGGGATCGACGAAATTCGCCGCAGCGGGTCCGCGCGAAAGATCGAGAGTGCCCTTGTCCACCTCGACCCGGGGCGTTTCCGGGGCCTGCCAGTCGCCGAAGCGGTCCTTGATGCTGGCTTCGACCGCGTCGGGATCGAGATCGCCGACGATGACGAGGGCCGCGTTGTCGGGACGATAGAAGCGGGAGTAGAGGTCGCGTACGGTCGCGCCCGGGGCCGTGTCGATGATAGCATCCGTGCCATCGGCGCGAAAGCGCGTGGCATAGCGGGTGCCGGGCGCGATGAACTGGAAATAGTCCTTGATCCGCCGGATCGAGAAATTGTTGCGGGTGCGGGTTTCCGACTGGATGATGCCGCGTTCCCGGTCGACCGCCTCGTCGGCAATGGTCAGTTCGCTGGCCGTTTCGCGCATCAGCATCAGCGCGGTGTCGACCAGGTCGGGGTCGGTCCGGGGCAGGTCCAGCTTGTAGATCGTATCTTCGAATCCGGTCGAGGCATTGGTGTCCGCGCCAAAGGCAAGACCGAGCCGTTCGAGCAGCTTGATCATCTCGCCTTCGGGCACATTGGTCGACCCGTTGAAGGCCATGTGCTCGAGCATGTGGGCAAGACCGAGTTCCTGCTCGCCTTCATCGATCCAGCCCACGTCGAAGCCGAACCGGATGACGGCGGTACCCTGCGGCGTACCGTTCCTGAGGATCGCATAGCGCATGCCGTTTTCGAGCACGCCGAAGCGGACCGCTGGATCGGGCGCGATATCGTAAACCGGATGGCCCCAGCCGGTCGTCGACTGCACCGTATCGGCCGGAAGGGCGGGGGGATCGTCCTGTGCTGCGATGGGCTGGGTCAGGGCGAGGAGCGGCAGCGCGGCGATCGCGCGGCGAAAAACGGTCGACTTCATGCAGATCACGCTATGGGGGCGAGGGGGCAAAGCCAAGCGGCTTGCGACCAAATTCTGCTGGCGGCATCGCCGGTTCCACCAACTGCGTGTTTGCACCGGCATGGCCCTGCGATAGGGGAGGGGGATGCCTGCGCTCGACCTCGTCTACAATCCCGTTTCGGGCAGTTTCAGCGACGACCATCTGGAGGCCCTGCGCGATGCACTGATCGAGGCGGGCTTTCGCGTTACGCCGATGCCGACGACGGCAGCAGGCGCGCGCCTTTCCGGCCAGGCCGATCTGGTCTGCGTCCATGGCGGCGACGGTACATTGCGCGATACGGTGCAGGCGCTGGGCGAGCGGGCAGGGAGCATGCCGATCTGCGTGGCACCTTCGGGCACGATCAATCTGGTCGCGCGCGAACTGGGCTATCCGCGGTCGCCCCGGCGCTTTGCCGGGGCCGTGCGCGCGGCGTGGGAGCGCGGGCCGGAGAGCTGGGTGCAATCCCCGCTCTACCGGCTGGGGGACATGCCGATCGTGTCCTGCGTTTCCATAGGGCCGGACAGCCACGCCGTTGCGCGGGTGGACGGCAGGCTGAAGCAGCGCATCGGGCGCTATGCCTATGTCGTCGCGCTGGCGCAGCAGATGCGCGAGTGGCCCCGCAACACGATGACCATTCGCGGCGAACTCGCCGATGGGGAGCGGTTCGAATATGAAGCGGAAGCGGCCATCGTGAGCCACGCCGCGCTTTATGCCGGGCCGTTCCAGGTCAGCCCGGGGGCCCGGCTGGGCGCGGATTCGGTCGAATTGATCACGGTGAAACGCGCGACGCGGCTGGGCACGATCGCGCTAAGCCTGGGGGTGCTGCTGCGCCTGCCGCTGGCGCGGATGGGGATCGCCGACATCCGCACCTGCCGCAGGATCGAGTTCGATCGCTGCGTGACGCCGGTGCAGGTCGACGGCGATCACATGCCCGAATGCGCTTTCGCCATCGCGCCGAGCGGGCTGACGCTCAGCTACGTCGTCTGATTATTTCTTGGGCTTGGTCGGGGTCCGCAGCCGGCCACGGTGGGCGTTCATGTCGAGCACTTCGCCGGGGCCGCTATCGTCGTTCTGAAGCAGGCCGAGACGGCGCGCGACTTCCTGATAGGCTTCGCTTTCGCCGCCCAGGTCGCGGCGGAACCGGTCCTTGTCCAGCTTTTCGCCGGTGTTGATGTCCCACAGACGGCAGCCGTCGGGGCTGATTTCGTCGGCGAGGATCACGCGGCTGTAATCGCCATCCCAGATACGGCCGAATTCGAGTTTGAAATCGACGAGCCGGATATCGATCGCGGCGAACATGCCGCACATGAAGTCGTTGATGCGGATCGCCATGCTGGACATGTCCTGCAGCTCTTCATGGCTGCACCAGTTGAAGCAGGCGATTTCTTCTTCCGAGACCTTGGGGTCGCCCAGAGAATCGTCCTTGAGGCAATATTCGATCAGCGTGTGCGGGAGCATCTCGCCTTCTTCGATGCCGAGACGCTTGGACAGCGTGCCGGCAGCGACATTGCGCACCACGACTTCGAGCGGAATGATTTCCACCTGGCGGACGAGCTGTTCGCGCATGTTGAGGCGACGGATGAAATGCGTGGGGATGCCGATGTGCGACAGACGGGTGAACACATATTCGCTGATGCGATTGTTGATCACGCCCTTGCCGTTGATGGTGCCCTTCTTCTGTGCATTGAAGGCGGTCGCGTCATCCTTGAAATACTGGATGATCGTACCCGGTTCGGGGCCTTCGTAGAGGATCTTGGCCTTGCCTTCGTAGATCTGGCGGCGACGTGCCATGGGCATGCATTCCTTCGCGCAAAAAAGCGTGCGCCCCGGCAGGTGGAATCGACGCGATCCGCACGCCCCGGGGCGATTGATCCCGCGCTTACCGGAAGGGGGCGGGGAAAGCAATCATGCGGGCGGACTGCCGCGGGCTTCCCGTTCCACGGCGGGCGCGCGATCTTCCTTCAGCTTTTCGATCAGCCGGCCCAGAGTGGCGCGCTGGACCAGAACGCTGAACAGGACGGCGGCGAATGTCGCGGCAAGGATGAGGTCGCGCGTTTCCCCGGGCGGGAGGGAAAGCGCGAGCGCGATCGAAATGCCGCCGCGCAGACCGCCCCACCACAGCACCGGTCCCGCACCCTTGTCCTGCAGGCGAGCGGCGGGGATCGTCCTGGTGGACACGATGATGCTGATGGCGCGGGCTGCCAGCGTAAGCGGTATCGCCGCCAGAGCGAGGATGGCTTCCTCGAAGCCGACGACCAGGACAATCATTTCGAGCCCGATGAGAAGGAACAGCACCGAATTGAGCAATTCGTCCACGAGCTCCCAGAACTTGATGACATAGTCGCGGGTCACATCGCTCATCGCATAGGTAACCCCTTGGTTGCCGACTAGCAGGCCCGCGACAGCCATGGCCAGCGGGCCCGATACATGCAGATAGCTGCACAGGGCATACCCGCCCATGACGATAGCCAGCGTCACCAGCACTTCCAGCGCGTATTCGTCCATTCCCGCCAGAGCGCGGTAGCCGACATAACCTGCCGCTAGCCCGACGAGGATGCCGCCGCCTGCCTCAATCGCGAACAGCCGCGCACCTTCGGCCAGTGAGAATTCGGTGCCGCTGATGGCAGCGCCCAGCAGAATGATGAAGACGACGATGCCCACACCGTCGTTGAACAGGCTTTCGCCCGCCACCGCGCTTTGCAGGGACTGAGGTACGTTCTCTTCCCTGAGCACACCGAGCACGGACACCGGATCTGTCGGGGCGATCAGCGCGCCGAAGACGAAGTACCAGATGGGTGCGACGGGCAGGGCAAGCAGCAGGCCGACGCCCCACATCGCCAGGCCGACGAGCACGGTCGAGACGATCACGCCCACGGTCGAAAGCAGGAGAACCGGAAGCCAGGCGACCTTCAGCCGGTCGAGATCGACATGCAATGCACCGGCGAAGAGCAGGAAGCTCAGCATCCCCTGCAGCAGCGTTTCGGTGAAATTCAGCTGCCGCAGGATGTCGGCCACCCAGTCGCCCAGCGTAATCGCGGGAATGAAGGCATTCGCAATCATCAGGCCGATGGCCGTCAATGCGCCCATCACGGTCAAGCCGATGACATGGGGCAGCTTGATGAAATGGTGGTTGAACCAGCCCAGCAAGGCGGAAGCCACGACGAGGATCGCGGCAATGTCGAAAGCGGAAAGCGCGCTGCTGGTGTCATGCATAGGGCGTGCCTAGCTTGCGCGGGGGTGGAGGGGAAGCGTCGCGGGTAAGGGGCAGGATGCATACCAGCGGTGAAGCCGAGTTATGCGGTCATCTTCACGGAACCGTGCGAGGTTCCTCAGCGTCAATACGTTAATCGGTCAGGTGAGTATGGACTGCAGTATAGGGGAGTTGGAAATAATCCAGCACTTCGCCTGCCGCTTTCCCGACCGTACTTTTTGAATCCTTGAAGAGCAATTCTCGTAGATTGATACCCAACCCCACAAAAATATGCCGCTTCGGGACGATACCGGCCGCCCTATCTTCCAGGAGGAAATCATCTCCGTGATAGCCCAGATGCAGTTCGAGGTACCGCAGCGGGCTATTATCGAAGGCTTCGAAGCCGGCCGGCTTGAGCGCCAGGAAATAGCGTTGCTGCTGAAAATGTTCCTTACCGCTAATAGTGTAGATGTCGTCGTTGGGTTCGATCATCAGACGAAAATCCAACTTCTCATCCAATCCGGGAACGGAATTGCGCAATAGAGAAAATCCGGCGCCCATCGTGTTAAACGTCACATCTTCCCAGGACCAGCCGCTGGTCGGCTCTATGCTGTCGAAAGCTTCTGTCCAAAGCATGACACCCGAAGCAAGAGCCGCAGCCGTGATTTCGATGCCGGGAGCGTCATTCGTATTTCGCTTGAGCCGGCCGTAAAGCAACTCGCTGATCACGTAGGCCGAGTACGCGTGAGCCAATTTATCGACGCCGACATTGTTGGTTGATCTGCCAAACCAGCCCTCGCTTTGAAAGCTTGGCCATTGCGGGTCTTTCAATAGCTTGGGCGCATTGATTGCAGTGTAGTAACCGGCGACCGCGGCAAATTCCCATTTGATAGCTTTCACATCCTCGCCGAACGACGCGTAATTCCGGCGCGCAGGATTTTCGAAGTCGTCTCGCGTCGTAACCGTCACTGGAACATGGTTCTCAACCTCCTGATAGTCGACCGTCTCGCGATCAAAGTCGGCAATAGTGGCTTCCTCAAGATAAGCGCCTGGCGCGACGAGCACTCGAGCTGTGTCACTCGACGCAGTGAGCTCGGTCGAAAACGCCTGATCCAGCTCAGCGAAAGTAGATAAAGGCACAATCATCAGTTCATCCCCTGCCGCACTAGCAGATGCACTCGCCGTAATGACCCAAAAGCCGGTCAGTAATGAAACGACACGATGCAATCGCTGATGAAATGTTCCGCCTCTCTCCCTATTAAAAATCGCCATCTATCTGATTCCAAACCCAAAGAACGACTGCATTGTCGCCGCTTCATTTGGATCGCAATAACTTATTGGATTATGTGGGAAGATATTTGCGTTTGAACCTGCCGAGAGACGGTGGCATTTCGCCAGCTCCCACCGAACTCTGCTTATTGTCGAGATCGGCGAAGGGGGTATTGAATTGATGATCCGCAAATTGCGATACATTCTCCATTTGCCGCCACCATCCACACGTTGGCAAAAATGAAGTGACCGCCGCAGCGTAGACGAAGTTGTGGGCGCCACCGGTCAAGGATCAACCCGAACGCGCGCCCGTTTGGCGACTAGACCGAAGTCAGGCCATCGAATTCGATTTGCTGGAGAAGAAGTGGTGCCCAGGGGCGGAGTCGAACCACCGACACGACGATTTTCAATCGTCTGCTCTACCACTGAGCTACCCGGGCACACTGCGTCTGCTATGGAGCCTGAAAGGGCCCCGTGAGCAGTGAGAGCGCGCCTATGGCGAAGCTCGTCTGCCTTGGCAAGGGGGGAATTTCTACTCTTCCTTGCCGCCGCTGAATTTCGCCGCGATTTCTTCGGGCATGGCGGGCCGCCCGGCCACGGAATAGCCGTCGCCAAACCATTTCGATAAATCGCGGTCGCGGCAGCGGCTGGAACAGAACGGCGCATATTCTTCGCTGCGGGCCCGTTTGCAGATCGGGCAAGGGCGGGATCTAGTCGTCATGCGGAACGATCTGGGCAGTGGCCGCTTCGATCGCAAGCCCCGGGTCGATCGCAATGCGCACCGGGCGCGCGGTGCGCCGCTCGAGTTCGGCGATCCATTCGGGCCCGAGCCGGGGCCTCAACGCGGGATGAACGGTCAACAATGTCGCGCCGGGCCCTTCGACCATTTCGGCGCGGCGTAGCGCCATTCGGACTGCCATACCTATGCGCGAGGTCGCGAAACGATGCAGCAGCGAAGGGCCGTGGAGCCGGGCAACAATCTGAACGAGGCCGAAGCCGTTCATTGCCGTGCGTTCATGGGAAAAACCCGACAACGCCTCTTCGAGCGCCGAATCCACCGCCTTGCGGTCGGATTTCGTCTGGAGGGTTGGAAAATCGATCCCGATCGAGCCGCCAAGATCGAAGAGCGTGAGCCAGCGCGCGATTTGCGGAACTGCGGCGAGGGACAGTTCGCGCGGAGGCAGGTCGCCATCGATATCGATCAGCGTCATGGCCGGCGTCACCGCAAAGAGTAGCGAGCCGCCGGCGAACTCGACCTCGCCAGAAGATGCAGCATGCCAGATATCTTCCCAGACCGCCGCGGGGAAGCGACGGACCGACCTGGCGTTGGCCATCGGGTCAGATATTGTGCCAGCAATCGCCGAAACCGGCCGGGCGGCAGGGAGCTTGAAGCGTCCGCGTTCCGTCATCGCGCCGCGCGTTATGGCGAAAAGATAGTTTGCGCCCTCGCTTGCATCGCGCGGAAGTTTATCCACCAGAACCTCGCGGCCGGAGGGGTGTTGCGCGGTTCCTCGTGCGCCTGTCTTGCGCAGCAGCTTGCCTTCGAATTCATCGCCCGCCTGGATTTCACCCGGCCAGTGGAGGCCGGCGGCGAGAGGTGTTTCGCCATCAAGCAGCAGGGCCCGGCGTTCGCCGATACCCTCTTCGACCTGCCATTCAGGCAATGTCGAACCCAGCGGCGCGCAGCAATGTGCGCGTATCATAGAGAGGCAGGCCAACCACACCCGAGTGGCTGCCCTGAATCCGGCTGATCAACCCTTCCGCGATGCCCTGAATGGCATAGCCACCTGCCTTGCCTTCCCATTCGCCGCTGGCGAGATAGGCGTCGATTTCGGCGGACGAGAGGCGCTTGAACATTACCACCGTTTCGCTCAGCCGTTCACGGATGGCGCCGTCCGGTGCGCGAAGGGCGATGGCGGAAAGGACGCGGTGGCGACGACCCGACAGCAGTTCGAGACATTTGCGGGCCGTGGCTTCGTCTTCGGCCTTGGGCAGGATGCGGCGGCCCGCGGCGACGACCGTATCGCCGGCGAGTACGTGGCCGTCACCGGGGGCGGCAGCCTGCGCCTTTTCGCGCGCCATGCGCTTTGCATAGTCGCGCGGCAATTCGCCCTTATGGGGCGTTTCATCGATGTCCGCGGGATTGATGGCAGCAGGCGTCAACCCGAGACGGGCGAGAAGCTCGCGCCTGCGGGGACTGGCCGATGCTAGAACGAGGGTGGGCTGGCCCACGTGCGCTTATTGGGGGCCGGGGCCGCCGCGACCGGGCATGAAGCGGTAAGTAATGCGTGCCTTGGTGAGATCGTAGGGCGTCAGTTCACAGAGCACTTCGTCGCCGACGAGCACGCGGATACGGTTCTTGCGCATCTTGCCGGCGGTGTGGCCGAGCACTTCATGGCCGTTCTCGAGCTCGACGCGGAACATCGCATTGGGCAGCAGTTCCACCACCCTGCCGCGCATTTCGAGAAGTTCTTCTTTCGCCATGTAGTTCCTTGGACTGTGCCGTTGGTCGATTTGTGTCGCGCGCCCATAGCGGCAGTAGGGACAAAAGGGAAGACTCGGTCGTTAAGCGCGGCGCAAGGCTGGCGCGACATTTTGTTACCCGACATTTCTTGCCTGCCGGCTCCGCCTCGTCCAGCCATGCTGCCGGGGACGGAAGAGAATTGAGACAGGATCACAACGCTTTCCATGCACTATCTCCCCCGTATTTCCGCACTTGCGCTGACCATTGCGCTCGCCACGCCGGCCTTCGCACAGGATGTCGATCCCGCACCTGCGACAAGCCAGGACGGATCGCAGGACGAACCGCTTCCCGAAGATGCCATCATCGTAACGGGCGAACGTGTGCGCGGGCAGGTGCAGACCGATGTCCCGCCGGTGGTCGAACTCGATGAGGCGGACATTGCCGCCTACGGTGCGGATTCGCTGGCTGACCTGATCGAGCAACTGGGACCCCAGACGGGATCGGCCAGCGGCCGCGGCAGCGGGCGTCCGGTCTTCCTGGTCAACGGACGGCGCGTTTCGAGCTTCCGCGAGTTCCGCCGCTATCCGCCCGAAGCGATCGTCAAGGTAGAGGTATTTCCGGAAGAGGTCGCCCTGCAATATGGCTATCCCGCCGATCAGCGCGTGGTCAATTTCATCCTGAAGGACAATTTCGCCAGCCGCGAGGTAGAACTGGAATACGGGCAGCCAACGGCCGGGGGCCGGTCGAGCGGCGAAGCGGAATATTCGCAGCTGACTATCAATGGCGGCGACCGTCTGTTGCTGGGTGCGGAATTCAACACGTCATCCATGCTGACGGAAGCCGAACGCGGGATTATCCAGACCGAAAACAGCGTGCCGACCGTGGCGTCCGATCCGGATCCTGCCGCCTTTCGCAGCCTTGCCTCCGACAGCGAAGGGTTCGAGCTCGAGACAACCTGGAACACCAGTTTCGGGGAAGGCGCGCGGGCGCCGACTTTCTCGATCAACGGCAATCTGGAGCGCAGCGTCACCCGATCGCTGTCCGGGCTGGATACGGTGCTGCTGACCGATCCCGACGGTAACACCGAACTGCGCGCGATCGATGCCGATCCGATCACGCGCCGGACATCTTCGACCACCGCTTCATTGGGCAGTTCGTTGAACGCGCCTGTGGGCGACTGGAACCTTGCCCTGACGCTGGATGCGGCGCGCGGCTGGAGCACGTCGGAAATCGATCGCCGACGCGATACGAGCGGCTTGGTGGCAGCGGCCGCTGCGGGCGAGATCGACATCACGGGCGATCTGGGAGCCGTTCCCAGCGCTGGTTTCGATGAGGCGCGCAGCAAGACCTATACGATCGATACACTCGCCACGCTCACGGGGCAGCCGATCCTGCTGCCGAGCGGCGAGGTCAATGTGACCGCCAAGGTCGGGTACAAGCTCAATGGAATCGACAGCACAGACACGCGTACGAACGGGCTGGAAACATCGCTCAACCGCCGCCGCGCGCTTGCCGGGGTCAATCTGGGTATACCGCTTGCCAGCGCGCGCGAGGATTTCCTCGGCGCATTGGGCGAACTCAGTCTCGATCTGGGCGGCGGCATCGACGACCTTTCCGATTTCGGGACGCTGACCAACTGGAATGCCGGATTGAACTGGCGGCCGTCGGAAAGCCTGTCGTTGCAGGCGAGCTACACCGTGCGCGAGGCCGCACCGAGCCTGACCCAGCTTGGATCGCCGCAGATCGTCGACGTCAACGTCCCGGTGTTCGACTTTGTCACGGGAGACACGGTGCTGGCCAACGTCGTCACGGGCGGCAATCCGGATCTGCTTGCGGAGACACAGCGCGACATCAAACTGTCCGCTTCCTACGATTTCGATCTGTTCGACAGGTCCAATTTCCGCGTCGAATATTTTCGCAACCGTTCGGACGACGTGACCGAAAGCTTCCCCGTCCTGACACCAGCCATCGAGGCGGCATTCCCTGATCGCGTGACGCGCGTGGATGGGCAGTTGGTGGAACTGGATCGGCGGCCGGTGACGTTTGCCGAACGTAATTCTTCGCGCATCCGCTACGGTTTCAACTTCTTCGGCAAAGTCGGCAAGCCCGCCCCCGAGAGCGAAGGCGGCGGCGGAAGGCGTGGAGGCTTCATGGCGCGCATGGGCGCTGCCGGAGGACAAGGATCGGCACCGGGACAGGGCGGAGCAGGACAGGGCCGTGGCGGCTTCAACAGCGAGCGGTTCGCCGAAATTCGCGCGCAATTCTGCAAGGAAGGCGCAGAGCCCGATATTTCTCAATTGCCAGAACAGATGCAGCAGCGACTGCGCGGCGAAGACGGACAGATCGATCCGGCCCGTGTCGCACAGATGCGCGAACGCTTCTGCAGCGCGGATGGTGCGCCCGATCCGCAGCGAATGGCCGCGATGCGCCAAGCGCTTTGCACAGGTTGGAACGCGGCCGATCCGTCCGCCTCCACCCCGGTCGATCTTGCCGCACTGCCCGAACGCATCCGTGAGCGGCTGACGGGCCCCGATGGGCAGATCGACGAAGCCCGGCTGAACGAGTTGCGCAGCCGGGTCTGCGCTTCGCCGCAAGCCGGCGAAGACGGAGCCGAAACACGTACTGCCGGTTCGTCCGGAGCTGGTGAGGCGCGAGGAGGCGGCCGTCGTGGTGGCGGCGGAGGACGCGGCGGTCGGGGCGGTGGCGACGGTCAAGGACGCTGGAACTTGTCGCTCTATCACACGATCGAGCTCGAAAATTCGGCGCTGATCGCGCCTGGCATTCCGGAACTCGATCTACTGAACGGGGACGCCCTGAGCGGATCGGGCATCAGCCGCCATAACTTTACCATGGAAGGCGGGCTGTTCCACAAGGGCATGGGTCTGCGCCTGTCGGGCAATTATGCCAGCGGCACCGATGTGGACACACTGACGTTCCATGACCTTGCCACTTTCGACCTGCGCCTGTTCATGAATCTCGAGGAGCAGAAGTGGCTCACCGGTGAGACACCGGGCTTTTTCAAGGGAGCGCGCCTCTCGCTTCGGGTCGACAACATCTTCGACGCCCGGCAGCGTGTGACGGATGAGAACGGAATAGTCCCACTGGGCTATCAGCCTGACCTCGTCGACCCCTTAGGACGTGTGGTCTCGCTCGAGCTGCGGAAAGTCTTCTGATTGCTGGCGGGTTAGCGCGGGCGAGCGTTTACAGCGCGTCGCCCGCTGCGACGCCGCTAGCCCAAGCCCATTGGAAATTATAACCGCCAAGCCAGCCGGTCACATCCACTGCCTCACCAATGGCGAACAGACCTAGTAGGCGCTTCGCTTCCATTGTGCGGGACGACAGTTCGGCAGTGGAGATACCGCCGACGGTGACCTCGGCCTTGGCGAAGCCTTCGGTGCCGTTCGGATGGAACGCCCAGCGTTTCAACCGCTCACCTGCGCTGCGCAAAGCCTTGTCGGGCGCGTTGCCGAGGTCGCCTTCGATCCCGATCTTGTCGGCTAGGATATCGGCCAGCCGTGCCGGGAGAGCTTCACGCAACTGCGTCTTCAAGCCGACACGCGGGCTGGTGCGCTTTGCGTCCATCAGCCACTCAGCTGTCTGGTCGGGCAGGAAATCCACCAGCAGCGGATCGCCCGGTCGCCAGTACGAACTGGCCTGAAGGATCGCCGGACCAGACAAGCCGCGATGGGTGAATAACGCTGCTTCTGCAAAGGAGGCCTTGTTGGCGGTGGCCACTACGGGCGCGGACACGCCGGAAATGTCGCGAAACAGGACCTCTTCGCCGCCGAGTGTCAACGGAACGAGCGCAGGGCGGGGCTCCACCAGCTTCAGGCCCAACTGGCGCGCCAATTCGTAGGCATAACTGGTGGCGCCCATTTTCGGGATGGATGGTCCGCCGGTCGCAATGACAAGAGCGGGCGCGGTTGATGTTTCAGCCGAAGTGGTGACCTTAAATAGGCCGTCGTGTTCGACCGACGCAATTTCCTCGCCGCAGCGGACCTCTACGTCGCCGCCACTCTCACGCGCATGTGCGCATTCCTCCAGTAGCATGGCAACGATCTGCTTTGCCGATCCATCGCAGAACAATTGGCCGAGCGTCTTTTCATGCCACGCGATGCCGTAGCTTTCTACAAGCGAGAGAAAGTCGCGCGAGGTATAACGCGCCAGCGCCGATTTCGCGAAATGAGGATTGGCGCTGAGGTAATTGGTTGGTCCGGCGCCAATATTGGTGAAGTTGCATCGACCGCCGCCCGATATCAGGATTTTCTTACCCGGTTTTTCAGCCCGTTCGAGCACCAAGACGCGCTTGCCCCGTTGACCGGCACGCGCCGCGCACATCAATCCGGCGGCCCCCGCGCCGAGAATTATCGCGTCGAAACTGGCCATGTCAGCGCGGGGCGAGCGGTTCAGCCGGTCGTTCCTGCCGCGCGACAAAATAGAGCAGCGTTCCCGCCACGACCAAACCGCCGAAAACCTGCCAGCTCTGTGCATCGGCATGGGTGCCGACCCATAGTGTGCTCAACACCGTGAGGATCGACACAAAGCCATGTACCGGATCGATCCTTCCTTCGCGATGTTCGATCACCGGCAGAGCGAAGGCTGCGATGAGGTAGGTGAGGAGGCGGGTCAGCGTGCCCGCCAAAGCCAGCACCATGAAACCTTCCCACAGACCGAACGCGATGCTCGCGGCGCCATAGAACAGGATCGAGTTGACCGGAGTATCAAGCCTTGGCGACACGGCCATGAACCACCGTGGCAGCATGCCCCGCTCGGCCATGCCGAATGTCATCCGGGGAAGACTGATGCCGCCTGCGAAATTATTCGCTCCGATGCTGAAGGCCGCGGCAATCACTATGGCGATCGCGCCTGCCGGACCCATTGCCGCATCGGCTGCCAGTGCCAACGGGTTTTCGGAATCCGCAGCCACGCCGGGATCGATGGCGATATAGGCCCAGATCACCAGCATGTAGAGCAGCGTGACCGCCCCCAGCATCGCGACCAGCGCCAGCGGCACGTCGCGCTTGGGGTTCTTCATTTCGCCTGCGGGCAGCACGACATATTCGAAGCCGATGAAAGCGTAATATGTAAGCAGAACCACGCTTTCGGCATCGGTGAATTCAGGCAGAACCAGCCCCGCACGCGGATCGCCGGCGAATAGCCCGGCAACGATCAAGGCCAACAGGGGCAGAAGCTTCACGGCTGTGAGGGCGCTCAGCGTGGCAACCGAACTTCTCAGGCTGAAGAGGTTCACGATGGTAATGAAGCCAATGAAGCCTGCAACCAGCAGCGGGCGCAGTACCGGTCCATCAAGCACGGGAAAGAGCGTGGCGAGATAGGAGACCATGACATGCGTGTTTGCCGCCACGGTAACGATGGCGCTGGCATAACGCGCCCAGCCCGCCTGAAAACCGACGAACCGTCCGAACGCCGCTTCGCCATAGAGTATGGGACCACCCGAATGTTCGAACCGCGCCGACAGCCAGGCAAAGGTAAGCGTGAGAGGAAGGAACAGCAGGCCCCCCAGCAGTATCATCCAGGGCGCGAAGTCGCCCACAGCCAGGAACAGTGTGGCGGGCAGGGCGAAGATCCCCGCGCCGATCATGCCGTTCACCGGCAATAGTGAAGCGCCGAACAGCCCCATGGTCCGCGGCGGTGCGAGTGGTTTCCCGTCCATCGCGCGGTGGATGGCCGCAAACGCTGCTTTGCACAAGCACTCGCCTCGCACTATCTGCACCGCCATGTCGCGTACGAAAGCCGGTTCTCCACACGATCCGAGAGGCAAGGAGCGTTTTCACGAGGAAAGCGCGACCAAGGTCGTGGCCAGCGCGCAGCCCGATCTCGAAGCAGGTATCACGGCGATCCGCGATACGGTGAAAACCCTGAAGCCCCGGCCCGGCGTCTACCGTATGCTCGATACGCGAGGGGATGTGCTCTATGTCGGGAAAGCGCGCAGCCTGAAGGCGCGCGTGGCGAATTACACGCAAGTAAAGGGGCTGTCCAATCGCATCCAGCGCATGATCAGCCAGTGCCGCGCGATGGAAATCGTCACCACCAATTCCGAAGCAGAAGCGCTGCTGCTCGAAGCCCAGTTGATCAAACGCTATCGTCCGCCGTTCAATGTGCTGCTCCGCGACGACAAGAGCTTCCCCTTCATCCTGCTGCGCGCCGATCATGTCTATCCGCGGATCATGAAGCACCGCGGTGCGCGCAAGGCCAAGGGCAATTATTACGGCCCCTTCGCAAGCGCCGGTTCCGTCAACAAGACGCTGAACGCGCTGCAGAAGCTGTTCCTGCTCCGCAGCTGCACCGACAGCTTTTTCAACAATCGCGACCGGCCCTGCCTGCTCTACCAGATCAAGCGCTGTTCGGCCCCCTGCGTCGGCCGCATCGACGAAGCGGGCTACGCCAGCCTCGTGCGCGAAGCGAAGGATTTCCTTGGCGGCAAATCGGGCGCCGTTCAGACGCAGATCGAAAAGCAGATGGCGAGGGCGGCCGAAGATCTGGATTTCGAAACCGCCGCCATTCTGCGCGACCGTTTGCGTGCAGCAACCTTCATCCAGGGTAGCCAGGCCATCAATGCGCAGGGGGTCGGCGACGCGGATGTCTTCGCACTCGCAGCCAAGGGTGGGCAAGTAGGCGTGCAGGCTTTCTTCATTCGCGGCGGGCAGAACTGGGGGCACCGCACGTTCTATCCGCGCAATATCGGCGATCTCGACATGGACGAGGTGTTGTCCGACGTGCTGCTGCAATTTTACGAGGAAGTGCCTCCTCCGCGTACGATACTGGTCGATCGCGAACTTGCTGAACAGGAACTCGTTGCAGAGGCGCTGGCTGAAAAGGCGGGACATTCGGTGGTGATCTCGATCCCGCAGCGTGGCACGCGCCGGAAGCTGATGAGCCAGGCACAGCGCAATGCCGTTGAGGCATTGGACCGGAGGCTGGCCGAAAGCGGTACGAAGGCGAAGGTTCTGCGCGAACTGGCCGAATTCCTTGAACTGGATGACGTCCCGCAGCGTATCGAGGTTTACGACAACAGCCATATCCAGGGCACGAAGGCGGTTGGCGCGATGGTCGTGGCAAGTGCGGAAGGGTTCGAGAAGGGGCAGTACCGCAAGTTCAATATCAAGAGCGCGCAGACCAATGACGACTTCGGCATGATGCGCGAAGTGATGAGCCGCCGCTTCCGCAACCTCGCTGAAAATCCGGATGGCGAGGAGGGGAAGGCGAATAGCCACGAAACCGTATGGCCCGATCTCGTCCTGATCGACGGAGGCAAGGGCCAGATGTCATCGGTGCGCGACACTCTGGCGGAAATGGGGATCGAGAATGTGCCCCTGATCGCCATTGCCAAGGGCCCGCATCACGGGCGGGAGGGGCGCGAGGTGTTCCACTTCCCGGATGGGCGGGAAAAGACGCTGCCGGTGAATTCACCGCTGCTGTTTTATCTGCAGACCCTGCGGGATGAGGTTCACCGCTACGCCATCGGTGCCCACCGCGCAAAGCGCAGCCGTGCCATCACCGCATCACCGCTGGACGAGATCCCCGGCATCGGCCCCTCGCGCAAGCGCGCGCTCCTGCTGCACTTCGGGACGGCGGGAAAAGTAAGAGCGGCAGCGCTAGACGATCTCAAACGCGCGCCCGGTATCAGCGAAGGCGTGGCGCAGCAGATCTACGATTTCTACCACGCTGGCGGGTGAGGTGTGGAGGGGCTGCTAACGACCCCATTGCGGACTATCGGCGTCTATCGCTAGCCTACCGCTCTCTAGGGGGATTTTATGGAAGCGATTTGGAAGCTTTGTATTGCGTTGGTTGGGGTCGTCCTGACGACCAGTTGCGAACATAGCTATAATCGTTCGCTAGGTGATGAAGCCTGTGATGTTACCGGTAAAGCTTTTCATTATGTTGATGCGGCTGGCACTGTCATCACAATACTCGATGAAGATGATGGATATACCGTATCTGGGCCAGGCGTTCACTCGGCGGATGTTGATCACCTCTTCTTCCACGCAACTAGGAGTGGAGTAGATGTCTTCGTTCGGAATTACGGCGCCATCAACGCTCGCCTGCTTCAAGGGAAAGAATGGACAGGCAATGGGCTGGATTGCAGGGCGTCGCGCGACCAAACTACGTCGTCATCCGAAGTGTCCTGCGTCAATATCTTTGGCGACATAAACGGTTATCACTACCGACCGGGAGTGGGAGTGGATGAGATTTTCACGATAATAAATGGCCATAAATTTGCCGCCAAGCTAAGCGGCCCCGAAGGTTTATTCTTAAATTGCGCATTTTAGCCCCCGATTGGGCTCGTCTTCATGTCCGCATTCCACCCCGATTGTGACGTTCCAGTCGCCTGTGGAGTGAGCGAGAAGCGGACCTCCCGCTTACGACCCTAATGCGGACGTTGAACCTCTATGGCGCTTCTATTAATCGCGCCTCAATTGCAGCGGCACGAATGGCTTCATGTTTCACACTGATGACCGACGATCGAGCGAACACGTTGTAGTGATCGCCACCGAAGACTTGTAGGCACAAATCGTTCTCATCGATGATGATGTCATACTCGCTTTGGGCATTTGGACCCGATTGCGGGGTCCCGTAATCGTCATGGGTCTTGCCGGGTGGCGGATAGGCGCGCACTACATAAATCGTGTAACGATACGCCCCATCTTCGGATTTTTCGATAGGCTGGCTGCTCGAACGATCCCAGAAGCCTCCACCCCCGTTATCAAACTCCCCGAATGAGATAAGCTTGTGATCATCGACTAGCGGGCAATAGTCTGATGCGACTCCAATCCAATAGGTCGGATACCCAACCGGAAGTTGGTGTGCGGAAGCAAGTTCAAGCTTTAGGTAACCGCCACCGTCAAATCCATCTCCCGGCCCGGGCATCTCTCGAACAAAACCGATCCGTTCAACTTCGAATTCGCCAAGGTCATGAGTGTAACCTGCTTCCGCGAGCATAGGCTGCATTTGTTCGCACCCACTTGCGAGCAGGCCGGCAGTGAGACAGGCGATGAGTAGTTTCACTACCGGTCGATACAACAACTGATGTCCGCTTCCCACCCTAGTTCTTGACGCTTAGGTGAAGCATCGCAGGTGCCAGAAGCCGACAGGTAGTTAGCGACCCGTTGCGGACATTGATGCAAGCGGATAAGAATTCGTCATGAAAACGAGCGAAGAACCAAGTTGGGTCATTGCTAAGCGGACGAGTGATATTGCATTTCGGAATGCGGCTGTGGGCGTTTGGCTTGCTTGCTTTCCCGTTGCTTTAATTATGATGATTGTTTCCCCACTTGAGTACGGCGCTCGAATGTGGGCGGCAGCAGCCATGTTTTTCTTTACGGTTTTCGCCTGCTTGCTCTTGCGTCGTAAGACAGCCAAGAGGTCGTTTATTCGCACATTCAGCACGACCTGCTCGGGGCTTAGTTTTATTGCGGGAATTTCAGCATTCTCCGCAGGTGTGATGAGTGTTGGTTAAACCGAAAGGCAGCTTTCCACCCCACATTCGGACATAACTTTACGCCCGAACCTGATCCCGGTTTGGGTTTTCCCTCGTCCATCCCACGCACGCAATCAGACACGAAAAACCCTTTCCTACACACCGCCAACTGTGCCTTACCCTCCCGGATGAAGCACTATCTTCCACCCGATCGCCACTCCCGCGCGCGCAGCATTCCCATCCCGCCCTTTCATGCCGTGCCTCTGCGCCTTCGCGCGGCTGGGTGGACACCGCTGCGCCAGGCGGAGTTTATCGGGCATCTGGCGGCCACGCGTTCGGTAGCCCGGGCAGCGCGGGAAGTGTCGATGGCGCGCGAGACAGCCTATCGTTTGCGAGACAAGCCCGGCGCGCAAGGCTTCGCGGCCGCGTGGGACGTTGCGCTAACGCGGCTTGGCAGCGAGGCCAGCAGGGCGCGGTTGCTGGTGGCCTTGGCAGCCGCGCATGAGGCGCTTAAACCTTCACGGAAGGTCACAACCGCGCAACTCACCTGGCGGGTTGAAACCGGTATATGGCAAGTCCGCCTGTGTGCCGGGCGCTATGACAGCGTCCGCCGTAAAGCCGACAATCCTGCACTTTTTGCACTGCTCGCTCGCACCGGGCGGGGCGGAATGGGGGAGATGGTATGATGGAAAGTCACGGCTTTGCGCGCGGCGGTTCGTGTCAACCGCGCAAGTCCGTGTTTTCGGCCCACCAGGTTATCAGCGCACGTCCCTCACGGCAGCGCTTTCCTCCCTTACCGATTTGAATTCGGAGCCGTCCTTCCACTCAGGCCATTGACTGTTGTTCGCCAATTCGGCGCCCAAGTCGCGGAACAAGGCGATGTCCTCCACCGCTCCTGCAAGGTTCCAGTCTTCGCTCCACGCGTCGCAGGCGGCGTGGTAGCAATCGCCGGTATAGGCATCGACCCACGCTTGACCGGCTTCGGTACCGCCTTCGACCAGATCGGAAGCGCCTGCGATGCCCATCATCAGCATTACCGGTACGCCGCGCTTGGCGAGGCTGAAATGGTCGGCTCGATAGAACAGGCCACGTTCGGGTAGGCTTTCCTCGCTTACCGTACGCCCTTGGGCCTGCGCAAAGCGAGCAAGATCGTCTTCCAGCGTACTTTGCCCTTTACCGACCAGGATCACATCCTTCGACCGGCCCGCGGTTTGCAATATGTCCAGGTCGAAATTGGCGACGGTCTTGTCCAGCGGATATATCGGATTGGCGGCATAGTATTCGGATCCGAGCAACCCGCGCTCTTCCGCAGTCCAGAAGGCGAAGATCACGCTGCGTTCGGGCGCGGGGCCACTCTTGAATGCGCGGGCGATTTCAAACAGCCCGGCAACGCCCAGCGCATCGTCATTCGCGCCTGCGCGGTAGATGCGGCCCTGTTCGTCCGGTTCACCTTCACCATAGGCGTCCCAGTGAGCGCCGTAGATTATGCTCTCGTCCGGTTTCGATTTGCCGGAGATCTTCGCCAGTACATTCTGGCTCTGAACGACATCGCTCTTTACGGGGAACGATGCGGAAAACGTCGTATCAAGATCGACAGGTTTGAAATCCCTGCGCCGCGCAGCGATGCTCAGTTCGGCCAGATCCTGCCCGGCAGAAGCGAACAGCGTTTCGGCGGTTTCTCCTGAGATCCACCCCTGCAGCGCGAGGCTGGTGATATCATCCTCGGGGCGGACGACATCGTAATTCTCGCCCCCAGGGCTCTCCACGACATTCCAGCCATAACCAGCGCCCGGCGTTTCGTGGACGATCAATGCACCGATCGCCCCCTGCCGCGCAGCCTCTTCGAATTTGTAGGTCCAGCGGCCGTAATAGGTCATCGTGCGGCCCCCGAATGTGCCCGCGACCTCCTCACCATCCTGGGCATGGAAATCCGGATCGTTCACCAGGAACACGGCGACTTTTCCCTTGAGGTCGACACCCTTGAAATCGTCCCAACCTCGTTCTGGCGCATCGACACCGTAACCGACAAAAACCAGCGGGGCGTTTTCGATAGCGGCCGTATCGGACGGCTGCAGGGTCGACACGTAAATATCTTTCGGGAAGTTCAGACTTTTGGTGGTGCCGCCATGTTCGAACGACAGGGTCTTCGGGGTGCCGAGTCGAGTGTGAAGCAATGGCACCTTCTGGGTCCACGTACCGTCTTCGCCGCCCGGTTCCAGTCCCAGTCCCTGCAAACGCCCGATGAGGTAACCGATAGTCCGTTCTTCGCCGACCGTTCCAGGCGCTCGTCCCTCAAACTGGTCGGAAGCCATGGTGCGTACGGTTTCTTCCAGCCTGTCCGGATCGATGCCTGCCGGTTCCCGTTCCGACTGCTGCGCGATCGCAGAAGTGGTGAAGAACAGGGCAGTCGTTATGGCGAGGCTGCGTAGGATCATTGAACGCTCCGGCTAGGGTAAAACATTACCCTAGCCGGTGTGTTCATAGGTGCAAGGTCAGCGGCCCACTTCAGGGCTTGGGCGGTTTACCCTTCCCCTTGAAGGGCTTGCCCTTCTTGAAGGGTTTGCCGCCGCCAGGCTTGCTATCGCCCGGTTTGCCCCTGAAGCCGCCGCCGGGTTTGCCCTCGCCAGACTTGCCCCGGAAACCGCCACCGGATTTGCTGTCGCTGGTCTTGCCGCGGAAACCGCTGCCCTCGGGCTTCCCATTGCCGGACTTCCCTCTGAAGCCAGCGCCGCCGCCGGGCTTCCTGTTCAGCGGGCGAGCGTGGACTTTGCCACCGCCACCATGCTTGCGGTTCTCACGCGCTTCGACACGTGGGCCTTCCGGTGCTTCGACAATGGCAATGGCGTCCTGTTCGTCATCGGGGCTTGCTGTGCGCTGCACAGCATCCGCGAACTTGGCAGCAATGGGACGGGGCACCTGAAACCAGGTTTCATGCTGGCCAATGCGGATCGCACCGATTTCATTCCGCGTGATGTGCCCGCGGCGACAGATCAGCGGTAGAATCCAGCGCGGCTCGGCATTCTGGCGTCGCCCGATGTCCATGCGGAACCACACGACATCTTCGAAGCCGGGACGGTGACGTTCGGCCTTGGCCTTTTCCCGTGCTTCGGGCGTGTTGGCGAGCAGTTCTTCCGGCTCGGGCATTTCCGCCCTGTGCGCCTGCACCAGTGCAGCGGCGATATCTTCCGGGGCCATGCGGGTCATGATGTCGGCAGCGAGTTCGCGATCATACTCTTCGATTTCGCGCGGTGCCGTCAGGTTCTCGATCAGACGGGTACGGTCTTTTTTCCGGATGGCTTCCGGAGTCGGCGCATCGATCCATTCGGCTTCGATCTGCGCGCCCCGCAGCATGCCTTCCACCCGGCGGCGCCGGTTGTGGGGGACCACAATGGCGGCGATACCCTTCTTACCCGCACGGCCTGTGCGACCGGAACGGTGCTGCAGCGTTTCCGCGTCGCGCGGTATCTCGACATGAATGACGAGGCTCAAGGTCGGAAGATCGATACCGCGAGCTGCAACGTCGGTCGCCACACACACACGAGCGCGGCGGTCTCGCATTGCCTGAAGGGCCTGATTGCGTTCGCTCTGCGAATGCTCACCAGAAAGCGCGACCACGCCGAAGCCACGGTTCTGCAATGTCGCGTGAAGGCGGCGGACGCTTTCGCGAGTGGCGCAAAAGCAGATTGCCGTCTCAGCTTCGTGAAAACGCAGCAGGTTGACGACCGCGTTTTCGATTTCCGACGGCCCGACAGCAACGCCCTGGTAGGCGATATCGCCATGTCCACGCGTTTCGCCGACCAGCGAAAGTCTCAAGGCGTTGCGCTGATAGCGTTCGGCCAGCCGTTCGATCGGGCGGGGCATGGTGGCGGAGAAGAGAAGCGTGCGGCGTGTCTCGGGCGTTGCGTCGAGGATTTCCTCGAGATCTTCGCGAAAACCCATGTCCAGCATTTCGTCCGCTTCGTCGAGTACCACGCCGATAAGGCCCGACAGGTCCAATGCGCCGCGCTCGATATGGTCGCGCAGGCGCCCCGGGGTGCCGACGACGATGGCCGGTCCGCCACGCAGGTTGCGCCGTTCCTTGCTCGCATCCATCCCGCCGACACAGGTTGCGATGCGCAGGCTTGCACCTGCAAAAAGCCACCCGAGTTCACGGCTGACCTGCAGCGCCAGTTCGCGCGTTGGAGCCACTACGAGCACGAGGGGGGTCTCGCTCAATGGCGAGCCGCCGAGGTCGCTCAGCAACTGGTCGGCAAGTGCCAGACCGAAGGCAACCGTCTTCCCGCTGCCGGTCTGAGCGGAAACGATCAGGTCGCGACCATGCGATTCGGCTTCGGTCACGGCCTTCTGAACGGGGGTGAGCGCCTCGTAGCCACGAGCGGTCAAAGCCTCGCCGATCACCGGCGGGAGGTGGGAAAACGACATTGAATTCTTTCTTTTGGGCGCGGGGCTCGGCAGGGGGTGCCGGCTCGTCGCGGAGCGGGCACGGCCCGCAATCGCGTGCGCCCTACACGCAAATTGCGCGTTTGGCCCGCATTATTTGCACTGACGGTCGGTCGAGCGCTCGCAAGGCCCGGCATTGTGACAAATGAAAGGCAAAAATAGCGCATTTGTCGTCAAACCGCCTCCGTGCGGCAATCAACCGGTCAAACACCAAAGCTAGGCGGCCCTCAACTTACTCGGAGGGCAACCATGAAAATCAGACATTCCCTATTCGCCGGCGCTGCAATCGCCGCCATGTCACTTCCCGTTCTTGCTCATGCTGGCGAGGTCGCCGGGACGGTTTCGGATACAAGTAACACCATTGCGCTGCGTAGTGCGCAGGTCCGCATTGTCGAACTGGACCGCGTGACAGCAACATCGCGAGACGGCTCCTTCCTGTTTGCCGATGTTCCGGCTGGCGATTACACGCTGGAAATTACGTATGTCGGTGCGGAAACCGCCACCCGGTCGATCAGCGTCCCCGCTACCGGCACAGTGCGCGAGGATGTTGCGCTGGCAGGTTTCGGGGATGATGAGATCCTGGTTGTTGGTCAGGCTGCCAATTTGTCCAGCGCGCTTTCGCGCAAGAAGGAAGCCGATGGCATCTCCGATGTGTTGACGCGCGATGCGATCGGCCAGTTCCCCGACCAGAACGTCGCTGAAAGCTTGCGCCGCCTGCCCGGCGTGAACGTGCTGAACGATCAGGGGGAGGGGCGCTTCGTATCGGTGCGCGGCCTCGATCCGGAGCTCGTATCGACCTCACTCAATGGGGTCCGTTTGCCTTCACCCGAAAGCGATGTGCGCTCGGTCGCGCTCGACGTTATCTCCAGCGACATCATCGAATCGATCGAAGTGAAGAAATCGCTCACTCCCGACATGGATGCCGACACAATCGGTGCTTCGGTCGAAATCCAAACAACCAGCGCTTTCGATCGCAAGAAGGACTTGCTGATCGTCAAGCTCGAAGGGAGTTATAACGATTACGCCGACGCTCTGACGCCGAAAGCAAGCCTCGATTTCGCCACTCTTCTTAGCGACAATTTCGGCGTATCCGGCGGCGTTTCCTATTATCGACGCAAGTTTGAGACCGACAACATCGAAGCCGACGACTGGATCGACGAGGGCGGCATCGTTCCTCTCGAGCTGCAGTATCGCGATTATGACGTGGAACGCGAACGGATCAGCGGCACCTTGGGCTTCGATTTTCGCGCCAGCGATACCACCGACCTTTACGTCAAGGGGACGTGGAGCCAATTCGACGATCAGGAATATCGCCGCCGGCTGACGTTCGACATGGGCGACTTCGAAGATTACGGACCGACCAGCTTCGCCAATGGCATTGCGACGTTCAACGATGCGACCATTCAAGATCCGGAAAGCGACGATCCTGCGGACACGGTGCGCCAGCGGATCGGCGTAGAACGCGATATCAAGGACCGTTTCGAACGCCAGCGGATCTGGTCTGTCGTTGCAGGCGGAAAGACCGATACGGGAACCTGGTTCGCTGACTACTCTGCCAGCTATGCCCGCGCTTCCGAACGCGAGAATGGCAGCGTCGACCCGGCAGAATTTCGTCAGCGTTTCTCGGACGACGGCCTCGAAATCGGCTTCGATCTGACGGATCCGCGCGTTCCGCTCTACACCGTCAATGCCGATCCGGGCAGCTTCTACGATCCGGCGGCTTACGAATTGACCGATATCGAATACACCGCGCTTTCGGACGCGAGTGACGAGGAATGGGCGGGACGCGTTGACTTCGGGCGCCGGTTCATCACGGACGGGGGTGAATTCACGGTACAGGCCGGTGCCAAGGGCCGCTGGCGGGACAAGCGTTACAATGCCAACATCGAATTCTACGAGAACGACAGTTTCACGCTGGACCAGGCCCTGGGCTCTGCCACCTATCGCCTGATTTCCCTCGAACCGATGGCGAGCAACACCGGCGCGAGCGATTTCTTCCGCGCAAACCGTGACGATTTCGAATTCGTCGCACTCGATAGTGCCTTCGATTCAGCGGTGTCTGACTATTCCGTCGGCGAAGACATCATGGCTGGTTATCTTCTGGGCCGATGGGACAGCTCGACGCTGCGTGTCATCGGCGGTCTGCGTTACGAACACACCAGCAACGACATTCGCGGCAATCTCGTCACGCTCGTCGAGGAAGGGGGCACTTTGCCTGATGGGGGTGAAGCCGCCGACGACACTGTGCTCGTCGAACCCACCACGATTGACAAGAACTATGGCAACTGGCTGCCCAGCCTGAATGTCCGTTTCGAGCCGACCCGGAACGTGGTTCTGCGCTTGGCCGGATACCGCAGTCTCGTGCGCCCAAAATTGTCGCGCCTTGCGCCTCGTTTCGCTGTCGAACAGAATGACGATGACGAGCGCGAAGGCGAGTTCGGCAACCCCGACCTTCTGCCGTACAAGGCGTGGAATTTCGATGCCTCGGCCGAATATTACATGAGCAGCACCGGTGCGATCACGGCCGGCATCTTCTATAAATCCATCGAGGATTACATCGTGGATGCCAATTTCGAGGGTGACGATCCGCCGTTCAACGGTGTCTACCGCGGGATTGAATTCGACGAAGCGGTCATTCCTCTGAATGGCGATACGGCCGAGGTGTTCGGCGTGGAAATCGGAGTTTCGCAGGCGTTTACCTTCCTGCCCGAACCGTTCGACGGGTTCGTCGTCAGCGGCAACTACACCTACACCGATGCAACGGGCACGGTGTTCACCGATGGCGACATTGCCGATCCTCGCAAGATCACGCTGCCCGCAACATCCAAGCATACGGCCAACCTATCGCTCGGTTACGACAAAGGGCCGGTCGATATCCGCCTGTCGGGAACCTACCGCGACAAGTATCTCGACGAACTGGCTGGGACGGCCGAATACGATCGCTTTGTCGACGACCACTTCCAACTCGACCTCTCGGCCAAATTTCGGGTCACCGATGGTATTCAGATCTTCTATGAATGGGTGAACATCAACAACGCGAAATATTTCGCTTACAACACGCTCGGCAACCAGCGTAACCTGTTCCAGTACGAAGAATACAATTGGACCATGAAGGGCGGCGTGAGGGTGACTTTCTGATGCGCAGCACACTTCCCATCCTCGCCAGCGTCAGCCTTGCCGCATGTGCGACTACCCCAATGCCCGGCGATCCAGCCGTCCCGGTCTATGCCGTTGCAGAAACCGTGCCGGTAGCGACGGCGAATGAAGACGCTGCCGATGATCCTGCGATCTGGCGCAACGCCGCATCGCCGAGCGACAGCCTGATCGTCGCGACCGACAAGAAGGGCGGGCTCTACGTCTATGGCCTCGACGGCGAGGTGAAGAGCTTCAGCGAACACCCTGCGCTGAACAATGTCGATCTCGTCGACATGGGCGATATGGGCGTGATCGTCTTTGCCAGTGACCGGAGTGATCCCGTAAATGCCGGCATCATGCTTTATCGGCTCGATACGGCGAATGGCACACTGACGAAGCTAGGTCGCGTCGCCACCGGTCCGGGCGAGGCTTACGGTATCTGCGGTACACGTCGCGGCAACACCCTTGTCGTCTACACTGCCCCCAAAAGCGGGCGGATCGGGGAATGGGAAATCGCGCTCGACGCGGCGCCTGCCGCACGCGAACTGCGCACCATGCAGGTGCGCACCCAACCCGAAGGCTGCGTTGTCGATCATCGCAACGGTACGCTCTACATCGGTGAGGAAGACGTCGGCATCTGGCGCTTCCGGTCCGATGCAACGACGGGCGAGCTGGTTGCCGAGGTGGACGGGCGCAAGCTTGTCGCCGATGTCGAAGGATTGGCGCTCGTTCCTGAGGGCACCGATGACGGCTGGCTCTATGCGTCCAGCCAGGGCGACAACACCTATATGCGTTATGCTTTGCCCGACATGACACCTGCAGGGCGGTTTCGCATCGCAAAAGGTGCTTTCGGCAGTGCCGAGGAGACCGACGGGATCGAAGCGATGGCAGGCGATTTCGGACCGGCATTTCCCGGCGGACTGTTCATCGCCCAGGACGGCATGAACGAAGGGAAAGCGCAGAATTTCAAACTGGTCCCGCTGGCTGAGATCGAGAAGGCGCTCGCGACCGAGTAAATACCTCGCGGACATGGTTTTCGCTGACAGAACCTTACCTTGACATCGATGCTCCGGTGGCGGACACATCGGTGTCAGGGGGTAGATGAGACGAATGTCGGCTGCGCGCGAGGAATTGACGGGGGCGATGGCCGGCATTGCTGGCGGCGATCGTAGGGCGCTTAAAACCGTCTACCGCCTGACATCGGCCAAGCTTTTCGGCACAATTGCGAGGATCGTTCCAGACCGCGAACGAGCCGAGGATGTCCTTCAGGATGTCTACGTCAAAGTTTGGCGCCGTGCCGCGCGTTTCGACAGCCGCAAGGGGAGCCCGATTACCTGGCTATGCACGATCGCACGGAATACCGCGCTCGACGAACTGCGCCGTGACGGTCGGATCGTCGAGCGGGCGGAAGCGACGCTGCCCGAAGTCGAAGACATCGATGTTCTTCCCGCCGACGAATGGTTGTGCGCGATGGAAGAGAGCGAGGCTTTGGCGCGCTGTTTGAAAAGGCTGTCGGGTGATCAGCGCCGTTCCATCAGGCTCGCGTTCTTCGATGGCTATTCATATTCCGAGCTTGCTCTGAAAATCGACGTTCCGCTCGGCACATTGAAGAGCTGGATCAGGCGCGGCCTTGCCGGTTTGAAGGGCTGCCTTGGTGGCTGATGACGAAGTAATTCAGTCGGACGACCCGTTCCTGACCGCGGGCGAACTCGCTCTGGGTGTACTCGAGGGCAGTGACCTGGCGGCCGCTCGTCGCTTGCAGCTTTCCGACGTGACCTTCGCGGGGGCGGTCGAATGGTGGGAGGCCCGGCTCGGCGCGATGAGTGAAGGAGCGCAGAGCGCTCTGCCCTCCGATGCTGTATGGCAGGGTATTGTTGCACGGATCGACGCAATTGATGCCCAGCGAGACATGCCGGCCGCAGCAGCGATGGCCCCTGTGCACGGGCGGGGCCCTGCGGGATGGAGCATTGCTGCAGCGCTCGTTGGCGTGAGCGCAGCCGCAGCGGCCTTGGTTCTCTTTTTGTCCACCCCAGCGACATCACCGGTTGCACCGCCGGAAATTGCCGCAGTTGCGGGTGATCAACTTGTCGCCCAACTGACAGATGCGGAAGCTAGTCGCAGTCTTGCGAGCCGCATCGATCCCGAAAGTGGGCAGCTAAGGCTCGCAATCGCCGGTCTGGAAGCGGAACCGGGCAAGACCCCTGAACTATGGGTCATTCCTGCAGGCGGTGGCCCGATATCTTTGGGCGCGATTCCCCAGCAGGGCAATTTCGCTCGTGACCTGTCGGTCGAGGAAAGCTCGTTGTTGGCGGCGGGAGCAACGCTGGCCGTCACTTTCGAAGACGACACGGGCGAACGGCATGAAACGCCTACCATGCCGATCCTGCTGGCAGGTCCTCTGGCGGAAGTCTGAGCCAAATCTCAAAATAATTCTCTGATACTATTCAGGGCGTTGAGACAGATATTCTTATTTTTCTGCGCGCGAGTGCATCCGATCGGGCTGCACGCAAGTAGCTGTTGGCGTCATCTCGATCGGGATGGCAGCCGAGACCCGTAGGTCTTCGTGCAGAACAAGGTGGAATAACCGCCAGCTGTGGGAGAGGATGGCCCGCGTCGATCGGCTTTCTGGTCCGTTAAAGGAAAGAGAAAGCATCATGATCAAGACTTTCGAAAATCGCATCGCAGCCGCACTTCTGGCCGGTACTGCAAGCCTGGCATTTGCCACGCCTGCGCTGGCAGATGGAACCCCGGAATGTAATGCCGCGAATACAAATTCTACCGAGTGCGGCGTAGATTCGGTTGCGACAGGTAACGGCGGCGTCGCCGTCGGAACAGGTGCCGTAGCAGATGGTACCGATGCAGTGGCGATCGGCAGCGACGATGCCGGCGCCGCCCCCGCTACGGCGACCGGTCCGTCAACCACCGCGGTTGGTGGAGAGTCGGTCGCTACCGGCCCTGGCGCAAGCGCTTATGGCTGGCAGTCGATGGCCACCGGTGAACGTGCAACGGCGCTTGGCCATCTTGCGACCGCGCAAGGGGTTCGCTCTGTCGCTGTGGGCGAGAATGCCGATGCACAGACAGACAATGCGACAGCGATCGGCAATGAATCGATCGCCAATGGCATCGATGCACTGGCTGTTGGTGACACGGCGATGGCAATGGGTAATTCGACCAGTGCAATTGGCGGCGAAAGCGTCGCAACCGGGCCGGGTGCGTCGGCCTTCGGCTGGCAAGCACTTGCAACCGCGGAACGCGCGACTGCGGTCGGGCACCTGGCAACCGCACAGGGTGTTCGCTCCGTCGCGATCGGTGAGAACGCCGATGCCCAGACGGACAATGCAACGGCGATTGGCAATGAATCGATTGCCAACGGTATCGACGCACTGGCTGTTGGTGACACGGCAATGGCCATGGGCAATTCGACCAGTGCGGTCGGCGGTGAAAGCGTCGCGACCGGACCGGGCGCGTCTGCCTTTGGCTGGCAAGCGCAAGCCAATGCAGAGCGTTCTACCGCCTTGGGGCATCTGGCAACGTCGGATGGTTTCGCGTCGGTCGCAGTAGGTGAAGCTGCCGCTGCGCAAGGTCGTGGCGGCATAGCTATCGGCGGCAACACCGACGGTGGCGCATTCGGTGCCCTCGCAACCGATGACGCTGGCATCGCACTCGGCGGCGACGCCGAAGCTCGCGGCGTAGGCGCTATTTCCATCGGCAGCGATGGCGACGGTGATGGCGATGGCTCGGTAGCTGACGGTGTGGATGCACTTGCTCTTGGTGCAGACGCGACCGCTATGGGCAATTCGACCTCGGCTATCGGCGGTGAAAGCGTTGCCACTGGGCCGGGCGCGTCCGCTTTTGGTTGGCAGTCCTCTGCCGGTGCAGAGCGAGCCACTGCGCTCGGTCACCTCGCTACCGCGCAGGGCGTTCGCTCTGTCGCGATAGGCGAAAACGCCGATGCACAGACTGACTTCAGCACCGCGATCGGCAATGAAGCGATCGCCAATGGAGTGGATGCTCTGGCAATTGGCGACACGGCGATGGCGATGGGCAATTCGACCACCGCAGTCGGCGGCGAAAGCGTTGCGACAGGTCCAGGCGCGACAGCTTATGGTTGGCAGTCATCGGCTGGAGCAGAACGTGCCACGGCGCTCGGCCACCTTTCAAATGCATCGGGTGTTCGCTCGGTCGCAGTAGGTGAAGCTGCCGCTGCGGCTGGCGATGGATCGATTGCCGTAGGTAATCTGGCCAGCGCGACGGGCGCGAATTCAGTTGCCATCGGTAATGGCGCCAGCGCGACCAATGATGGACAGGTCGTGGTCGCTTCGCTCGACACAAGCACAGGATCGCAAGTCGGACCCATTGCTGTGGTAACTGCCGATGCCAACGGAACGCTGGGCGTCAGTTCGTCAGCAGGGCTGAGTAATCTTGCCAGCTTCACCGACGTGCAGGCAAACAGCGTGGCGATCGCCGGCAACTCCGCCGCCATCATGGATCTGCAGGGCCAAACCGGTCTCCTGTTTGACCTTGCTGCCGAAAACAGCGTGCAGGCCCGCCGTGCAAACGAAGGCGTGGCAATGGCGCTAGCCATGGAATCGCCAATCATCATGCCGGGTAAGCGCTTCGGCGTAGCGGGCGGCTTCGGCTATTATAACGACCGTGTCGCAGGTTCGGCTTCGGTTGGCCTCCGCGTAAGCGACAGCACCGTGTTTACCGGTGGCCTTGGGGTCGGCTTCGACTCCGGTGAGGTGGGCGCACGCGCCGGGTTCCAGGCTTCCTGGTAATCCATCTGCCAGCTTCCTGAAGGACCAGGAAGGAAGGGCGGGGTGCCATGCATCCCGCCCTTTTTTGCGTCTCCATCCGCTGGGCCGAGCTATTCGCCCGTCTTTACCCGTTTCCGCATCATCCCTTCCTGAGCGACACTAGCGACCAGTTCCCCCGCGCGGTTAAAGATGCGTCCGCGGTTGAAACCCCTCCCGCCACCGCTCCATGGGGCATCGGTGGCGTAGAGCAGCCATTCGTCGGCGCGAGCGGGGCGATGGAACCAGATCGCATGATCCAGGCTGGCACCGACGAGTTCGCCCCGCATCCAGCTGAGCCCGTGGGGTAGGGCGCTAGTCCCCAACAAGGTATAATCGCTGGCGTAGGCGATAATCGCACGATGCAGTGCAGGGTTCTCAAGGATCGAAGGCAGATCGGAGACGGTACGGAACCAGGTATGCGCTCGGGGCGCGCGCGGTTCGCTGTTCATCCAGTGCAACTGATCGACCGTGCGCATGTCGATAGGTCGAGGGCGCAGGACGAGAGCGCGTTGCTGTTCGCCCATTCGGTCTCCGGCACGCTCGACCATGGCGCGGCGCATTTCCTGATCGCTCTTGAGTTCTTCGGGCGCTGTCACGTCCGGCATGGCCACATCGTCATGCGACAGGCCGTCCTCCGGTCGCTGGAAACTCGCGGTGAGGTTCAGAATGGCCCGCTGCTCGCCAGTATCATCTGCCTGACTGGCAACGACGCGCCGATTGGCAAAACTGCGTCCATCGAAGTCGCGCGCGGTACGATAGGCGATATCCACGCCCTCCTTCCCACCACGAAGGAAGTAGGCGTGCAGCGAATGTGCTTCCAGCCCATCGGGCGCGGTCGCTTGCGCGGCTTGCAGGGCTTGGGCAATGACCTGACCGCCAAATACGCGCCCGACCCCGCCAGCTTGCTGCGGGGCGGTAAAGGCGTCTTCGCCGTCGCGGGACACAGTCAGCAGGCTGACGAGCTCTGCGACCAATTGTTCAGGGGACTGTTTTTCGCTCACGCCAATGGCTTTGCGGAGGGTTTACGTATCCGTCAAGCGCCCGACTTGTCGGCAAGTCACTTGCCGGAGCGGAAGGTCCTTCGCCAAACCCGGTAGGCCAGTGACTTTGCACGATTGCTGGCTGGCCAGCGCCCTGGCGCACGCGGGTTGATGCCCCATTTCCGCACGATCCCGTTGAAGCAGCGGGAGTCGGATTCGGCATAGCTCCAATCGCTGCGCCAGGTGATGGAAAGCGAGATTGAACTGGCCGATCCATTGCGCACGAAATGCGGTGCCATGACAGGAACGTATACGGCCTCTCCCGGATCGATCGCGAAGGGGGTGCCGCCGGGCAGCAAATCGTTGCTCCAAGGCAGTTCGCGCGGTCCGCCGAGGTGATAGCTTTCATGGACCTCATCGGGAGCATAGATGGGGTTGCCCGCCGGGAACTGGGTCATGACCTTGTTGCCCTTGAGCTGCAGCAAGATGTTGTGTTCCGGATCGAAATGGTAGGGCGTGACAGCGTTCGGGCTGGATATAAAGATGAAGCCCTGCGGTGTCAGCATGGTGCCGGTCGTTGCCTCTATCATGGGGCGAAGTTCTTCCAGAAGCCCCATCAGCAGAGCATCATATTCGGGGATTCGCTCGATATTCTTGAGCACCGCCCAGCTGTTGCTGGTGGCGATATGGCGAATGGTTTCGCCGATGGTGAGCCCGTTCGAACCTGGCTTTCCATCCACGCCTACCGGCAGATCTCCGCGGTTGTATTCGACGGAACGCTGCGGCAGAGCTTCCGCCAGACCGGCCAGCGCATCGAGCGCGAGCCGATCGTCATCCTTCAAGTCATGGCGCAGGACGTGCGGTCTTTCGGGGTAATCACGTGCGAATCGAGCGTATGATTCACCCGAAAACACCCGTGTTCGGCGGGCGGTAAGCGTCTGATCGTGTGCGGTCATCGGTTGTTCTCCGACCTGCGGGCTTCGATTGATGTCAGAATGTCGCCGATCCCCCGGCGGATCGCGCCGCCGACCGGGATGGACACGGAAACGATGTCGCGACGATCGTCCCAGATCTGTTCGATCATGGGATGTCCGGCAGCCGCGCAGCTATCGGTCATCTCGATTTCTTCACGCTCCAGCAGGGCGAGGTTTTCTACCTGCAACAGCATTCCGGGCGACAGTTTGTAAAGATCCTCGTCGAAAGCCGTCTTGAAGCTGTGGGCGAGGGGGGGCGTGACGAAATTGCAGAGCATTGCCACCGGCTTGCCGTCGACATGAAACGCCAGCCGCTCCAGCCTTTGCTCCCGGGCCGCGCCCTGAAGGCTTTCACGGAAAAAACAAGCGGTCTGCCGCGCACTGACGAGCGAGGATCTTTCCTGTCCTTTCCAGCCTGCATCTTCGAGATGGAGAAACTGGTCGATCCATTCGTCCAGACAGTCCTCCCCCGTCGCTCTGGTAAAAATCGTCTGGCCGGTTTCCTCCAGCCGCCGCCGCTTGCGAGACAATTCCTTGCGACGCTTCTTTCCGAGGATGGAGGCCAGATGAGCTTCGGGCGACAGACCGCGGCGAAGACAGGCCCGGCTAACGCGATGGACAACCCGGTTAGGCCTTCGTTTCGCCTTGCAGACACGGTTCAGCGTATCGACGGCAATCCCGTCGCCGGGGAGACACGCGATATGAAGGAACAGGCTCGATCGCCAATTGCGGTCGCTCCAGTCGAGTACGGCCGACCAGAACGCTTCTGCATGATCCCCCGCAATCAACGGTTCCCCGCAGAAGCTATTCGGGTGCATCCAGTTGCCGATGTGGGGCAGAGGATGACCGTGATAGTTGCGGGCCCGGTGTAGTGGCATGAGGCCCACCAGTTCGCCGCCCACGACCAGTGTCGCCAGATGAACGGTGCCGCGAGGATCGAACTGCTCGAGCGAGGGCAGGACGAACCAGTGTTCGCCAAATGGATTGGGCGTGGCTGCGGACGCGGCAAGACGGCGCCACGATTGCACGAACTCCGGAGATACGCAGACTTTCCAGGGTCGTACGGAAAGCCCGTCGGGACCAATGGGGCGTGACCCGACGCTCGCGGGTTCCCCACGCCAGCCGTCTTCGATCAGGTCTTCGATCCGCGTCAATTGAAGGCGTCCCCTAGTCGGGCGATAGCATATATCGAAGCGCCTTAAACTTGCTTAATGCGCCAAACGCAAAGGGCGGCGGTACCTAGAGATACCGCCGCTCGAAGAATTTGCCTGAGGATTTTTGTCAGTTGAAATCCATCAAGCTTGGCTCAGGCGTCTTGTCGGTTTGAATATAAGCAGGATTAAACCTTTCCAGCCAAGCGTAGGCCTCCTCGATCCATTGGATATGCACGTCATCATACGGCAAGTTATGCGTACCTTGTTCCTGCACAATGTAGCGGTAATCCTTCCCTTCGACCTTCCCTGATTTCCGAAGATTGGCGACAAGCGTTTCCGCCTGTTCCATCGGAATGCGAGCGTCCCGCTTAGCTGTTACAATCAGAATTGGCGCCCATGGCCCATTAGTATTGCGAGCGGAACTGATACCTTCAGGGTCTTCAGATGTCGCTTGGAAACCACTGCTAAAACGACCAAGGTTCTTGGAATCCCACTTGTTCATCATGGGCATATCATAGACGCCGGCGCCCGCAATTGCGCACTTCCAAAGCTCGGGGTCACGCTGCGCTCCGCGTGCGGCGGCATAGCCGCCATATGACCAACCCATTATGCACGCGCGCGTCGGATCGATGATGCCCTTCTTTCCATACTCGGTCAGTATATCGTTGAGATCATCTTGCATTCGCTTGCCGTATCCGCCCGGTTGGCGACCGATCTTGATGAATTCTTTGCCATACCCGCCGGAACCGCGATAATTCGGCTGGATCACAACATAGCCTTGCTCAGCCAAAGGCTGGTTCCAAGGTTCGGTACTGTTCGTCGCAGAGAGTGCGCCAAACGGACCACCATGCGGCATGACAATTACCGGCAAGTTTTTTTCGCCAACTCGGTGGCGAGGATAAGTCACGACTGCCTGAATTTTGGTGCCGTCGCTCGCCGTATACCACTCCGCCTTCACCGGGTTCAGTGGTGCATCCTTCAAAGCGGTACGATCCCAGTTCAGCAACCGGAATTTTCCGCTCTTCAGATCGTACAGATAGTATCCGCCATTTCGCTCTACCCCCCCGACATAAATCACCTGCGTCATGAAATCGTTCGACCAGTCAACAATGGTCGCCTTGTCCTGGCCGAAAGTTTCATCAAGAATGGTTTGTACGGTTTTCAGGTTTTCATTGGTCCATACAAGTCGCATCGTGCCATCAAAAGTGCGAACGCCGACGAGTTTAGAATCGTCCTTGCTGGGAATAATTCCCTGAACATCGAACCCTTCGGTTTCAAATGCAGTCTCAACGATTTCCATCGTCTTCATGTTCATTTTGTACACTTTGTCTACACCATCGTGATTGGAGATGGTGTAGGCCATGTCTGTGCCCGGTATGAAAAGTTCGGGCGTAGGGACGCTTCCTACCCAGGTTTCGTCCGCCTCGTTATAGACCGTTTTAAAATTCCGTTCTCCGTCCGCTTTATAGAGCATCCGAAACTTGCCGTCGTCAGGGTTGCTGTTGAAGCCTGCTCTAATTTCGCCGTCGCTGTCGGCGGCCCATGCGCGCACCACCGGATTGGTGCGTTGGACCATTTCGAACTTGCCCGTGGATACATCCACTTCGACAACCTCTGGAAACCCCCAACGTTCAGTGCTGTTGGCAACGCTGTCCCGCTGCAGCAGGTACTTGCCTTTATCATGATCGATATGAAGGATCGCGCCAGCGTCTCCTCCGGCGTCGCGCCAAGCCTGCGGGATTGATTGCCGAGTTTTCACATCGAAAGCAACGAGGCGCCGAAAGTCGGCAAGCTGCCCATACAGATTTTCGCGGCTAATAACGGTGGCCACTACATGGTCATTTCCGATCCAGCGATATTCGCTCATTGTGCGATCACCGCTTTCGCGTGCCTCATTAGCGGCGAGAATTGGCAATTCCTGCATCGTCTCGAGGTCTAACACTACGAGCATTTCACGCCCGTCCCGTCCGGCAACATAGGCTAGCTTAGTCGCATCGGGCGAGATCTTTACGCGCCCCATATTTGGCTGTTTTACAAACTCCGCCACCGGTATGCGGCCCTCAACAGTTTCCGGAACCTGAGGCGGCGACTGCTGTGCCTTCGCCTGCTGCGGAAACACGCCAAACGAAGCTGAAATCGAAAGCCCCAGAGCGAGGGCGCTTGCCTTGCTCAGAACGGAAATTTTGAAAGTTTTCATTTAGATTCTGCGTCCCTGTTTGAAACTCGCGGGACGGTACCCTTGAGATCAACGCGTTCTCGTTGCGCAGATGCAGTAAATTGGGAAATGATTCCCCGCCCCTGCTTCTATAATGCAGCCGTGATGACGAACCGCAAGGAAAAACCCCACCCGGATGGTTCCGAGTGGGGTATCCTTGCTGCGTAAGACGACGAAAAGTCAGCCAGTCGCGAGCGCCGCTAGCAGCAGCAGGGCGACGATATTGGTGATCTTGATCATCGGGTTTACCGCAGGGCCTGCCGTATCCTTGTAGGGATCGCCCACGGTGTCGCCGGTCACTGCAGCCTTGTGCGCTTCACTGCCTTTGCCGCCGTGATGGCCGTCTTCGATGTACTTCTTCGCATTGTCCCATGCGCCGCCACCGGCGGTCATGGACAATGCGACGAAGATACCGCCCACGATCACCCCGAGCAGCAGTGCGCCGAGCGCAGCGAAGCCGTTTTCCTGGCCCGCGATCAGCGTGATCACGTAATAGACCACGATCGGGGCCAGTACCGGCAGCATCGAAGGCACGATCATTTCCTTGATCGCCGCCTTGGTGACGAGATCGACCGTGCGGGCATAGTTCGGCTTGCTGGTGCCGGCCATGATGCCCGGATCGCCGGCGAACTGTTCACGCACGTCTTTCACCACATCGCCTGCAGCGCGGCCCACTGCAGTCATGCCCATCGCACCGAACAGGTAGGGGAGCAGCGCGCCCAGCAGCAGGCCGACGATGACGTATGGGTTCTCAAGACTGAAATCGACGTCCGCATTCGGGAAGAATTCGGCAAGATCGGTGGTGTAGGCTGCGAACAGGACCAACGCGGCGAGGCCGGCAGATCCGATAGCATAGCCCTTGGTCACCGCCTTGGTGGTGTTGCCCACAGCGTCGAGCAGGTCGGTCTTTTCCCGCACACTGTCGTCGAGGCCGGCCATTTCCGCGATGCCTCCGGCATTGTCGGTGACAGGGCCATAGGCATCCAGCGCCACGACCATGCCCGCCAGGGCAAGCATGGCGGTGGCAGCATAGGCAATGCCCATGAGCCCTGCGAGCTGGAACGTGGCGATGATGCCCGCAACGATCAGGATCGTCGGCAATGCGGTCGATTCAAGGCTGATGGCCAGACCCTGGATGACATTGGTGCCGTGGCCGGTTTCCGATGCCTTGGCGATCGATTTTACCGGGCGATAGTTCGTGCCGGTATAATATTCGGTGATCCAGATGATCAGGCCGGTAATCGCAAGACCGATGAGCGAGCAGTAGAACAGCGACCAGCCGGTGAAACCACCGATCTGTTCGGAAAGCCCCTCTTCTGCCAGATTGGTACCATCGGTTGCAGCAACGATTTCCGTTACCGTGCTGCCTCCGATGACGGTGTCCATGCCGCCAAGGGCAACATTGATTACGATCCAGATCAGCGGGATCGAGAGCAGTGCGGTGACGAGGAAGCCTTTATACATCGCGCCCATCACATTCGTGCTGCCCTTGCCGAGCTTCACGAAATAGGTTCCGATGATGCTGGTCACAATGCAGGCACCGCCGATCAGCAGCGGCAGTGCCATCATCGGCATCAGCAAATCGCCCAGTCCCTTAAGCAGCAGTGCGGTGAGAACCATGGTCGCACCGACGGTGACGACATAGGTTTCGAACAGGTCGGCCGCCATCCCGGCGCAGTCACCGACATTGTCGCCCACATTGTCGGCGATCACGGCAGGGTTGCGCGGATCGTCTTCCGGAATGCCGGCTTCGACCTTGCCGACCAGATCGGCGCCAACGTCGGCAGCCTTGGTGAAGATACCGCCGCCCAGACGCGCGAAGATGGAAATGAGCGAGGCGCCGAATGCCAGGCCGACCAGGCCGTCGATCACCTCACGGCTGTTGGGTGCGTGACCACTTGGGCCCACGAGGTACCAGAAGAACACTGCGATCGCGAGAAGGGCGAGGCCAGCCACCAGCATGCCGGTGATGGCACCGGCGCGAAACGCAATGGTGAGACCCTGCTGCAATCCGCTTTGCGCAGCGGCAGCCGTGCGGACGTTCGAGCGTACCGAGATATTCATCCCGATAAAGCCTGCAACGCCCGAAAGGATCGCGCCAATGATGAAGCCGGTTGCCGGGATAATGCCGAGGAAGATGAAGACGAGCACCGCCACGACCACACCGACAATGGCAATGGTGGTATACTGGCGCTTTAGATAGGCCTGCGCACCTTCCTGAATGGCCGCGGCGATTTCCTGCATCTTTTCGTTGCCGGCGCCGGAACTGAGCACCTGGCGGCTGGTGACGAAGCCGTACACGACGGCAAGCAGTCCCAGCACAATTGCTATGAAAACAAGGTCCACTGAAATTTCCCCTCCCGATTGATTTTATATGCGGTCTGCGCGGGAAACGCAGAACCATCTGGGCTAGGGGTATAAGGGGCCTATGTTGCGTGACAAGGCCGAAATGCGCAGCAATCTTCGCCTGCTAGCCATCATGCGCGCAAGCGATCAATGCCGGTAGCCGAGGCCGTCTTCGGGTGTCAGCATGTCACCATCGAGGAGGAGCCCCGGCGGGCCCGAAAGGACGGTGCCGATGCGGGTGGCCGATACGGGCAATGGGTTACCGTCCGACATGGTGAAGAGCAGCTGATAATCGTCACCCCAGCGCATGCATTCCTCGCGTCGTTCGGGATCGGCTGCAGGAATGCTGCCAGCCTCGATTTCGAAGCATGTCCTGCTCGCCTGCGCCATACGCCAGCTATCGAGGAGAAGCCCGTCCGACACGTCCATCATCGCACTCACAAGGGGGGCAAGCGACTGGCCTTCCGCCAGTAGCGGCTGCGGCCGGCGATAGGCGAGATCGTTCGTACTGCCGGAGCCACGCTCCTCCATGCCCAGCATTGCACGCCCCAGAACGCCGGTGACATAAATGGCATCACCCGCCTGCGCGCCGCGCCGGTCCGGCACGGTAGCGCTGCTGGCCTTTCCAATTGCGGTACAACCCCAGACCCGCCGTCCATCGGCCCTAACCGTATCGCCTCCCAGAAGCGGTACGTCGTAAGCTTCCAGAATTTCGCCAAGGCCCTGCGCAAACCGATCGTCATCGTCGCCCAGCATATGGGACACGAGCACGCCGACCGGTTGCGCGCCTTTCGCTGCAAGGTCGGAAAGGTTCACCGCAATGAGTTTCCACGCGATGTCGGCCGGGTCTTCATCCTCGCGCACATGGACGCCCTGAACCAACGCATCATGCGTCAGGACAAGGCGTTCGCCGCCTATTTCCATAACTGCGGCGTCATCTTCCAGCCCACGGGCTGCCGAATTAACTGCCAGCGCCTTCAGCGCAGAGATGAACCCGGCTTCGTTCAGCGTCTGGCATCCTTGGCCACAGCATCCAGGACGCCGTTGACGAACTTCGCCTCGCGGTCGTCGAAGAAGGCTTTGGCGACATCGACATATTCACTGATCGCGCTGGCCTTGGGCACATCGGGCCGGGCGATCAGTTCGTAGGTTCCGGCACGCAATATCTGCAGCATGGTCTTGTCGAGCCTTGCCAGCGTCCAGCCTTCGGCCAGCCGCGCGGTCAATTTGCCGTCGATCTCTTCGCGCCGTGCCTCGACGCCGCCGACGATGTCGTCGAAGAAGTCGACATCCGCTTCCGCATATTCTTCGTCCTCGATGACGCGGCCAAGGCGGTGCTGGTGAAATTCGTCAAGCAGCTTGGCGAGGCGCGTGCCTTCCATCTGCTGCTGGTAGAGCGCCTGAACGGCGCCGAGGCGAGCGGCACTGCGGGCCTGGGATCTGGAATTCTGGCTCATTTCAGTCTCGTCGAAATCGATAGGGCGTGCGCTGGGAGACCTTCTGCCTCCGCCAGTCTCACCGCGGCCGGACCGATGGCAGCAAGGGCAGCTTCGGAGGCGTCGATAAAACTGGTGCGCTTCATGAAATCAAGCACCGACAATCCGCTGGCAAAGCGGGCGCGGCGCCCAGTGGGTAGGACGTGGTTGGGCCCGGCAATATAATCTCCCACTGCCTCGGGCGTGTGTCGGCCCAAAAACACGCTGCCTGCATGGCGCATGGCATCGAACAGGGATTGCGGTTCGTCGACCATAAGCTCGACATGTTCGGCAGCGAGGCGATCGGACAGGGCAGGGGCTTCGTCGAGGCTATCGACCAGTACGATCAAGCCATGGGTGTCCCAGCTTGCCTTCGCAGTCTTCGCCGTTGGCAATTTCATCAGGGTGATGTCGACCGCATCCTCGACCTGACGGGCAAGGTTTTCGCTGTTGGTAATCAGGATCGATTGGCTCGTCGGGTCATGCTCCGCCTGACTCAACAGATCGGCGGCGATCCAGTCAGGGTTGTTGTTGCCATCCGCGATCACGAGAATTTCGCTCGGCCCTGCCACCATGTCGATGCCGACCACGCCATAAAGCTGGCGCTTGGCTTCTGCGACCCAGGCGTTGCCCGGTCCGGCGATAACATCGACCTTGCCGATCCGTTTCGTACCGTAGGCGAGTGCGGCCACGGCCTGTGCCCCGCCGACGCGCCAGATTTCGTCGACCCCGGCGATATGGGCTGCTGCAAGAACTAGCGGATTGACCTCGCCCTTCGGCGTGGGTGTGGTGACGACGAGGCGCTCCACCCCGGCAACCCTTGCAGGGATCGCGTTCATCAGAAGGGAAGACGGATAGGCTGCGCGGCCACCGGGAACATAGAGCCCGGCAGCATCAACCGGCCGCCAGCGCGCCCCCAGGCGCATGCCGATATCATCGGTGTAGTCGCGGTCAGAAGGCAGCTGGCCTTCGTGATAGGCGCGGATGCGCGATGCGGCGAGTTCGAGCGCGTCGCGCAGATCGGCGTCGAGCGCTTCGTAGGCAGCGCGGCAGTCCTCCAGCGGGATCTGCCAGTCGCTATCCCGTGTCAGGTGGTGCCCGTCGAAGCGGGTCGTGTATTCGACCAGCGCGCTATCGCCGCGTTGGCGCACTTCGTTGATCATCGTTGCGACATCACGCCCGACCTGGGCGTCGCTTTCGCGCCTGTCTCGCACGACGCGATCGAATTTCTTGGGAAAATCGGCGTCGCTGGTGCGCAGAAACTGCATCAGGCGGCCTCGCGCCGGGCAGCGTCGGCGCGGAATTCCTCGACCAGCGCAGCGACGCGCGGATCGGTCTTCAAGGCGGCGCGGTTGACGATAAGCCGGGCGGAGATGTCCAGAATGCGGCTGGTTTCAACCAGGCCGTTTTCGCGCAGTGTGGTCCCGGTGGAAACGAGGTCGACGATCCGCCCCGCCAGCCCCAGTGCAGGTGCGATTTCCATCGCCCCGTTCAGCTTGACACATTCGGCCTGAATACCCTGCCGTTCGAAATGGCGGCGTGTCAGATTTGGGTATTTGGTCGCGACACGCAGGTGGCTGGCCCCATCGACACTGGCTGCGCCTTCCTTAGGCTCGGCAACCGACAGCCGGCAATGTCCGAAATCGAGATCGACCGGCGCATAAAGATCGGCATAATCGAACTCCTCGATCACGTCCGACCCGACGATGCCCATCTGCGCAGCGCCATGCGCGACGAAAGTCGCCACGTCGAATGCGCGCACACGGATCAGCCGCATATCGTCGCGCATGGTGGCGAAAGTCAGCGAGCGGTTGGCCTTGTCGTAAAAGGCATCTTCGGGCACCACGCCGGCACGCGCCATGACAGGCAGGGCCTCGTCGAGGATCCGCCCCTTGGGAACGGCGAAGGTCAGGCTGTCGTTCATGGGCTGCGCAAATAGGCAGCAGGAGGCCAAAGGGCAATGACGATCGACAAAGCGGAATATGTCGCGAGCGATCCCGAAGCTACGGGCCCGGAAGCGGTTGCGCGGGCTTTCGAAAACCAAGTTGCCTATTGCCGGTCCAGCAACGCTGCCATCACGGCTACGGTATGTCAGGCCTTGCGTGACTTGATAGACACCGAACGCGGCGGTGCGGTAATGCGCAGAGTGCGGCGATGGGCAGGGCCGGCGCTGGCCGATGCCCTGCCACTGAGATTGGCTGGCGGGTTGCACGCGCTTCATCTGAGCGGCGAGGAACCGCGTCTTGCGCCAATATACGAAGGGCTGGGGCCGAACAATGCGGCAGAATTGATCGCCGATGCCATAGAGCGGCACGAACCATATTTGATGCCGTGGCTCGATGGGCCACCGCAGACCAATGAGGCGGGCCGGTCTGCCGGATATGCGGCGGCATTTCTGTGGTTGGTCGATCACGGGCTTCCCGGCGAGTTCGACCTACTTGAAATTGGTTCGAGCGCGGGAATAAATCTGATGATGCGCCGTTATCGCTACGATCTGGGCGGAGTGGCTGTAGGACCGAAGTCTTCGCGTATTCACCTGACGCCGGAGTGGCGCGGCGAACCTCCGCCGGATCGGGATTTCGATATCATCGCCGCCGAAGGTTGCGATGTTGCACCGGTCGATCTGACCGATGATAGGCAGGCGCTACGCCTCAAGGCGTACATCTGGCCCGAATTCACCGAACGGTTTGCCCGGATGGACGCTGCAATCGCGGCGGCTAATACCTTCCCGCCCGAGGTGGCTCGAATGCGCGCAGCGGACTTCCTGCGCGATCGCCTTGCCCAGCCCCAGCAGGAGGGTACGACCCGCGTCCTGATCCATTCGGTGGTCTGGCAGTATATCCCGCAAGAAGAGCGGGAGGGGATCGTGGAGATGATGGAACAGGCCGGCCAAGAGGCGAGTAAGGACAAGCCACTTGCCTGGATCAGCCTGGAAGCCAATCGCGATACGCACCGCCATGAACTGACCGTGCGATATTGGCCCGGCGGGCAGGCGTGGCAGAAGCTCGCCACGGCCCACCCCCATGGAGCGTGGATTCAGTGGGAGGGCTGACTATTAAGCCGTACGCTCGAGAAACGTCTCCATCGCCTCGTTGACGGCGAGCGGCGCTTCCCAAGGTACGAAGTGGCCGCAGTTGGGCACCTCGACCAGCGTGAAATCTTCAATGCACTCGCGCATCCCTGCGGTATTTTCGGGCGGCAGGGCCAGATCGTCCTGCGCCCAGATAACCAGGGTCGGCAGGCGCAACTTGGGCAGGGCGGGGGCGGTCCAGCCTTCTGGCAATCCGAACGGCGCATCCATCGGGGGAACGTCGATCGGGCTGGCGCGATACCAGTTGAGCATGGCGAAGGCGGCATCACGGTCCTGCCAGTCTTCCAGCAGCATGGCACGTTCTTCCGGCTCCATCCGGTCGGGCGCATCCCATTTGATCTCCTGCATCAGGATCCCGCCAAGCCCGTGTTCGCGCACCAGCGCGTCGTTCGCCGGATCGCGAAAACCACGCATGTACTGGCTGGCTTCGCGCTGAACCTTGCTGGTGTAGAGCAGCTTCTGGAAGACCTGCGGATGCGGTGCATTGGCGATTACCGCGCGGGTCACGCGGCCCGTATCCTGGCCGGCCAGCGCTACGCCCCATGCAATCGCGCCGCCCCAGTCATGCCCGACGATGGTGAAGTCCCTCACGTCGAGCGCCGCGGCCATAAGGAAGATGTCGCCCACCAGCTTGTCGGGCGAATAGTCGGCAACCGCCTGCGGCTTTGACGATCCGCGATAGCCACGCTGATCGGGCGCGATGCAGCGGAAGCGGTCGGAGAAATGCGCAATCTGATGGCGCCAGGTGCGATGGCTCTCGGGAAAGCCGTGAAGGAAGATCAGGACCGGCGCGTCGCGAGGCCCTTCATCGACCACATCGAGTTCGATTCCATTGCCCAGCGCAATCCGCTTCTGTTCCAGCCCCATGGTCACTCCTCCGCTTTCATCTTCTCCATGTAACCGGCGGCAACCATGCCCGCGACCTGATCGAGCAACTGGTCGGGCGTGCGGCGCAATTCGCCCATCGCCTCTTCCATGCCTTCCGCCACGATGATTTCGCGCTGGTTCGCCTCGACTGCGCTGACGATGCGACTGGCCGCTTCGGCCGGATCGATGCCGTTATCGATCACCTTGTCGCTACGCCCGCGTTTGCTGCCATCCGCGGTCAGCGCATTGCGGCTCACGTCGGTGGCGACGGAACCCGGGCAGACCACGTGGACCGAGATGCCCGATTGCGACAGTTCGGCGCGCAGCGCATCGGCATAGCCGACCAGCCCGAACTTTGCCGCACAATAGGCGGTACGCATGGGCACGCCGACCTTGCCCGCAATGGAACTGATGAACAGTAGGTGCCCGCTGCCACGCGCGGTTACATGCGGTAGCAGCGCCTGCGTCGCCGCGATCTGCGCGGTCAGGTCGATATCGATGATCTCGCGATAGACGCTCATGTCCGTGTCGACGGCTGCACTGCGCTGCGACACGCCAGCATTGGCCACGAAAATGTCCACGCCCTTCCAGGCGATTGCCTGCTCGGTCGCGGCCTGCATCGCCATATCGTCGCGCACGTCGAAAGGCAGTACCAGAGATTCGTGCTGCAGTGTGTCTGCGACATCGGCCAGTCTCGCTTCGTCCCGGCCCGACAGGATGATATTGGCGCCCCGGCTTGCCCATTCACGTGCCAGCGCTGCACCGATGCCGCTGCTGGCGCCCGTGATCCAGGCGGTCTTGCCTTCGAAGCTCATCATATCCCCCTTATGGATAGGTCACTGTCTTGGGCGCGCCGTCAGGCAAGGGGATGAATTCCCCGTCTTCGCCCGGCACCGTGCCGAAACGCCCTTCGCGCCAGTCGTCCTTGGCCTGGTTGATGCGTTCGCGGCTTGAACTGACGAAGTTCCACCAGGCGTGGCGCTTGGTGGTGAACGCCTCGCCGCCCATCAGCATGACGCGCGCGCCGCTCCTGCTCTCCAGAGTCATTTCGCGGCCCGGCTGCAACACGGCAAGCTGGTATAACGTCAGCGCGTGCCCATCGACCGACGCCTCGCCGCCGACCAGCATCACCGCGCGTTCGTCGGCATCTTCCTCCAGTGGGATCATGCCGCCTGGCTCCAGCATGATTTCTGCATAGATCGTGTCGGCATGCGTCGTGGTCGGCGCACGTTCGCCCCACAATTCTCCCATGATAACGATGGCCTTGGCATGTCCGTCCTCGATGACCGGCAGATCGGTCACCGCCTCGAAAGCCGGATCGATTTCCTCGCGCCCGTCCGGCAGGGCGAGCCATGTCTGCATGCCATAAAGCCTGGGGCCGGCCTTGCGCTCCGCTTCGGGGGAGCGTTCGGAATGAACGATGCCTTTGCCGGCCGTCATCAGATTGACCTGACCCGGGCGGATCGTGGCAAAGCTGCCGATGCTGTCACGATGGTCGATGGCGCCTTCGAACAGCCAGGTGACCGTGGCGAGATTGATATGCGGGTGGGGCCGGACATCCATTCCCGAACCCAGATCGAGCTGCGCCGGGCCGAACTGGTCGACGAAGATGAACGGACCCACCATGCTGCGGGATTTGGCCGGCAAGACCCGTCGAACTTCGAACTGGCCCAGATCGTGAGTGGTCGGGGTTAGGGTCTGCTCGAAATTGCTCATGCCGGGTCGAGGTCCTCGTAATGACGGAAGATACCGTCTTCGTTGAAAGCGATACGTCGATCGCTTGCCAGATAAGCTGCAATCCCTTCGATAGTCGAGACTGCATTGCTGCAGCCTATCAGACAGGGGTAGTCGCTCTCCACCGCAGCCATCCGATTGGGGAACGCATAACGCAGCCCTGCGACCAGCTGAAATAACGATGTGTCGACATGCGACCACTTCGTGCCGGCAACGAACGGACCGTCGCAAATGCCGAGGGCGGTCTCGAAATGATCGAAGAATTTGGGAATGCGCTCGTCACGAAATGCCTGGGCAGCCCTGATCGCCGCATCCTTCTGATCGTCGAAATACAGGCCGCCTGCTATCGGATGGTGCACGTTGTGCACCTCGGCCACCATGTCGGAAATGGTTAGCTGCAACTGGATCAGATGAAGGTCCTTAGCCCCGTCGCCAGTGCCCAGATCGTGGCGATCGGTCAGCCATGTGACGATATGGGCGGCCTGCGCGATCGAAAACCCGCTCTCCCGTTCGACCAGATAGGGCGGCGCAAAAGGTGCAAATTCATCTGACTTGCTGCGTCGTTCCATATCGTCGACCAGAGCTTCGACGCCATCGTCTCGTGCGCGGTCGCGATAGGTAATCCCCGCCCCTTCCATCAACAGGCGAACGAATTCTCCGCGGCCCTGGATAGAGGGCCAGTACCACAAATCGTATTCGGGCCCGCTCACGTTACCGGGGCCGACGCCTGAATGGCGAGGGCATGGACACGTTCACCGGGAATGTCGCCCAGCGCGCGGTTGACCATGCGCTGGCGTTCGAGGCGGGACTTGTCGGCAAAGGCGGGTGCTTCGATGACCACGGTAAAATGCGATTCACCGCTACCATCGTCTCCGGCATGGCCGGAGTGCTTTGCACTGTCGTTGATTACCTCAAGCCGCGTGGGGCTGAAGGCTTCTTTCAGAAGGTCTTCCATTTCCTGCTGGACTGATCCTGCCACGGGTTCGAATCTCCTTTTCGGGGGTTTCCTTAGCGCACTTCGCTCCCCATCCTAGAACGAATGCGCCAGACAAAGTTTCACGGACGATACGAAGACACCGGGCGGGTATGCGCCCATCCATCCTGCGAAGAACCGGGCGAATTCCGCGCTCCGGGCGGCGGAGGGCATGGTTTCGACGGACCGGGTGAATGGCGCTGGCTGTGTCTTGAGCATGTGCGCGAGTTCAATGCGGGCTATGATTGGTTCGAAGGGATGAGCGCCGAGGAAATCTATAACGCACAGGCCCCGGGGGCGGGCTGGCGGACCGAAAGTCCCAGTTTTCGTCCAACCGCGGGCGTCGATGGGATGCCGCGCTGGTCCGATTTCGACGATCCTCTGGAAGCCATCTCCGCGCGTGCTGCTGGCATCAAGAGCCGTGCCCGGCGTGAGGCAGAAATGGCGATGGACGGCCGCTTCAGTCGCGAAGAGGCAGAAGCGCTGGAAACGATGGGTCTGGGCCTGAACACGGATCGGCGTCGTCTGCGCCGTCGGTATTCAGAACTGGTGCGCCGCTATCACCCGGACCGCAATGGCGGGGATCGGCAATACGAAAGCCGGCTTGGCCGCGTAGTGGAAGCGTACCAACTGCTGCGCAAGTCGCGCGCTATCGCCTAGGTTGCAGGTCTCTCAGCGCCCCAGCGACCGGGCGAGTTCCACGAATTCCGCGACCGTTACCGTCTCTGCTCTGCGCTGCGGATCGATGCCCAGTTTTTCCAGCGCCTCGACCGCGCCCGGTACGCCTTTCAAACTCTGACGCAACATTTTGCGGCGCTGGCCGAACGCGGCTTCGGTCAGGCGTTCGAGCATGCGCGCGCTCACCCCTTCGGGCATGGCGGTGGGTTCGACATGCACGATCGCGCTCATCACCTTAGGCGGCGGGGTAAAGGCGCTGCGATGAACCTTCATCGCCAGCTTTGCCGTGCTGCGCCACTGGGCCAGCACGGCAAGCCGGCCGTAGGCAGAACCGCCTGGTTGGGCCGCAATCCGCTGGGCGACCTCCTGCTGGAACATCAGTGTGAGGCTGGTCCACAGGGGCGGCCAATGTTCCCCGCCCAGCCAGCGAACGAACAGCGCGGTGCCCACATTGTAAGGCAGGTTCGACAGGACGGCGAAAGGCTCGCCTCCCATCAATTCTGCATGATCCAGCTTCAGCGCATCGCCTTCGATCACGCGCAGTTGTCCCAGAAACGCCTCGCCCAGTTCGGCAAGTGCGGGCAGGCAACGACGATCCATCTCGATCGCCGTGACGCGGGCGCCGGCACGCAGCAAGGCGCGGGTCAGACCTCCGGGGCCCGGCCCGACTTCCAGCACCTGCTTGCCTGAAAGGTCGCCGGGAACGGCTGCGATCCGGTCGAGAAGATGCTCGTCGAAGAGGAAGTTCTGTCCCAAGGCCTTGGACGCAGAAAGGCCGTGGCGGGCGATCACCTCGCGAAGGGGGGGAAGAGCGGTCATGCGCTAAATCCGCTCTGCTGAGCTCGTGGAAGCATAGTCGCGACGCTTGCCCCATCCCGCCGCCTTCGACAAGCTCAGCCTGCGTGCGCGTGCTTTCTGCGGGCGGCGATTTCACCGGCCATCTTCAAGGCCGCGATCATCGCGCCCGGCTCGGCGAGGCTGCGACCGGCAATATCGAAAGCGGTGCCATGATCGGGGCTGGTGCGCACGATCGGCAGGCCGAGCGTGACATTGACCCCCTCGTCGAAATCCAGCGCCTTCAGCGGCACCAGGGCCTGATCGTGGTACATTGCCAGCGCCGCGTCATACGTCTGGCGCGCACGGGGCGTGAACGACGCATCCGCCGGATGAGGCCCGGTGACGGCAATACCTTCTGCCACCAGCGTTTCGATGGCCGGCGCGATTATGCGTGCTTCTTCATCCCCGAAGCGGCCGTTTTCGCCCGCATGGGGATTGAGGCCGCACACGGCGATCCGAGGGTCTGCAATCCCGAAATCACGGGTAAGCGCCGCAGCCACGATCCGGGCGCGGCGCGTGATGAGTTCCTGCGACAGCCGTCCGGGCACATCCGCCAGCGCGCAATGAACGGTCAGCGGAACTGCGCGAAGGCTCGGACCGGCCAGCATCATCACGGCGTCGTCCGGAGCCAGTCCGCAGACTTCTGCCAGAAATTCGGTCTGGCCGGGATATTCGAAACCGACCATGGCCAGTTGCGCCTTGCCGATGGGGGCTGTCACCAGACCGGCGGACGCACCCAGCAGGCAGTATCGCGTCGCTTCGGCGAGTGAATGCAGCGCCAGCGCTGCGCCCGGCTCGTCGGGTTTTCCCGGTGTAGCAGCCACATCTTCGGTACCAAGAACGGGTATCGCCCGGTCGAAAACAAGGGCCGTCTTCGCAGGATCCGAAATGACTTCGGTTTCGACAGCGAGGCCACGCCTTCGGGCTGCCTCGGCCAGTACGCTTGCACCCCCGACCACGAAAAAGGGCGCGATGCCAGATTCCTGACGCCGCGCCCAGCTTTCCGCTATGATCTCAGGCCCGATCCCCGCCGGATCGCCAAGGGAAACGGCGAGGGGAGCCATGATCGGTGTCAGTTATACTCGATGTAGGCGTCGTTGCGCAGGTCGCGCAGATAACGCTGGGCACGCTTTTCGATGCGATCTTCTTCGAGCTGGCCCATGATCTGGTTGAAGTCCGGTCCGGCAGCCGACTTCGGATCGTCGCGGCCGCACAGCATGAGCACCCGGACGCCTTCTTCGAACGAGCCGAAGGGCGGGGTGGACTGGCCGACCTGCAGTTGCAGGATGATGTTCTGCAGCTGCTCCGGCAGGGCGCGGACGCGAATCTGATCATTGGTCACGACATTCGCGCCGAGTTCGGCGGCGACGTTTTCCGCGTCACCGCAGCCACGGATTTTCTGCACGCCTTCGGTGAAGCGGGCGACGCGCTGCTGGGCCGCGGCCTCGGTCGTACCCGGATCGAAGCCGATTTGGATCTGCTTGAGGCTGAGAACGGCATCGCGCGGATCGGCCATCAGCACCTGGCGCCGGTCGATCAGGTAAAGGATCGAATAGCCGCCCGGAATGGCGATCGGCCCGACGAGCTGACCGGGGGTCATTTCGCTGGCTACCTGTTCGAGCTGCTCGTTCTTCAGCTGAGGCAGCTGGATCCAGCCGAGGTCGCCGCCGACCGCTGCGGTCGATGCTTCGGAGAACTGGCGGGCATAGGCGACGAAGCTGCCACCCTGGCGCAGCTGTTCCACGATCTTGCGGGCATTGTCCTCAACCGCGGATGACGTTTCAGGCGTCGCCGACAGGTAGATTTCGCCAAGACGGTATTCTTCCGTCCCGCGCGAGGCTTCCATGCGTTCGATCATCTCGTTCACTTCGTCGGTCGAAATGTTGACGAACGGGGCCACGTTGCGACGCAGCAGATTGTTCCACGCCAGCTCGCCCGTGATCTGGCGCTTCAGCGCTGCGGGCGAAGAGCCGATCGATGTGAGATAATCGTCCATCTTCCCCGGCTCCTGGCCGAAGTTCTGGGCGGCAACGCGGGCATAGGTCTGGTCGACTTCTGCCTGCGAGACTTCGATTTCCTGCGATAGGGCTGCCTGGATCTGCAGCGTTTCGTCGATCAGATTGCGCAGCACCTGCATGCGCACGCGGATCATTTCCTGTTCGCTCACCGGGCGTTCGTTCGCGGCGAGGAGCAGCGCGACGCGCTGGTCGATGTCGGTCTGGGTGATCACGAAACCGTTCACCACTGCCGTCGCGACGCGCTTGTTCGGGTCGCTGTTCGTGAGCATGCTCAGGTCGCTCGGCAGACCGAGAAGGTCGCCTTGCGCCATCGCGTCCTGGGCCTGCCCCGCGATCGGCGCGGTAGCCAGCCCGGCAGCAGCGGCAGCGGAAAGCAGTCGGGAAATTATGTTTGCAGTCACGTGTCGAACCTATCTAACGGCAACGTCTGGATGCCAATATGCCGGTCGCCATGAAGGGATGCGGCTTAACGGAAGCTGATAATCGCTCGCCGGATAGCGTGTTTGGCGCAAGGTGCCAACAAGCGCCGCCTAGCGGAAGCCCAGATTTCTCAGACTGAAATAGAACTGGAAGGTATCGCCGCGTTCCGCATCGCCCGAACTGATATAGTCGCGGCGCCACGTCACCCCGATTTCGAGGCAGTCGTCCTGATAGGCGACGCCGAGCCGGGTGCGGATCGGATCGAACCCGTCGGAATCGAAGGTCGGGTCCTCCTCGCGGTCGGTCAGATTGAACACGCCCGATCCGAAGATCGACCAGTAATTGGCGAAGGCCACGCGCACCGCGCCGCGCAATTCCTCGCGATCCTGAAGATCCTCGACCTGCGTGATGTCGCGATTGAGGCGGACATAGCCCAGTTCCGCATAGGTCTTGCTCGACCCGACCGCCGCGTCGATTTCGTTGCGGCGGATGGCGAAGCTGTCCTTGTCCAGCCGGAAACGGTGCGTAAACTTGACGAAATTCTGGTACCGCACTTCCGTCCGGCCGACGAAATCGGAGAATTTTTCCGACAGGCCCGTACCGTCGGGGAATATCTCCCTATCGTTGTCGAGCCGGTAGGACTGGCCGATCGTGCTCTTCACTTCCCAGTCGGGCACCCGCAGCGACCAGTCGACGCCGTATGTCACACGCGCCCCGTCCTCCACCCGGTCGTATCCCGGGAAGCGGTTGAGCGCGAACAGGTTGGAATCTTCCAGATCGATCGCCCGCGCATCTTCGTTGGGGATCGCGAGGTTCCTGATCGGCGGCGTCGCCACGAACTGGACCCGCGGGGTGAAGACCTGCGTTCCGCCGAACGCTTCGCCCACGAAGGGCCACTGCACATCCACCGCGCCCAGCGCCACACCGCGATATTCCCAGCCGGGGTTACCGCGATAGCTCGGCGTCTGGGTGAGGAAGTTCTCGTCCGAATGATAGACGTCGCCGCGCACCATGCCGGTCAGCGTCACGACCTGGCCCATGCCGGTCACGCGGCGAAGGTCCCATTGCGCGCGGGCGAAGGCGCGCTGCGTGTCCTGGCCGATGTCGCGCGTGATGGCGAGCGTGTTGGCCTGCAGCTCGAGCTGCCCGCCCATGATCGGGGTTTCGGGCCGCCAGCGGGCGTCGAACACCGGCAGCGCGATGGGAACTTCGCCTTGCGGCTGATCCAGGCGCAGCGTCTGCGTGGCCCAGCCGGCGAGCGAGATGTAGCTGTGTTTCCCGATCCGCTCCAGTTCGACCATCGACCGCAGCCGGTCGTCGCGGCTGATGTCGTACCGGCGCAGGAAGGTGCGGTCGGTCGCGCGGCGGATCGATCCGGTCAGGCTCCAGTTCGGGCTCAGCTGGAACTTGCCGTTGGCGAAGAGATAGCCGCGGAATTCCTCTTCCCCGACCAGGTCGCCGGTGCGCGTCGATATGCGCTGGCTATGCGTGGCATAACCGGTGACCTGATAGGCGCCCCGTTCGGTCAGGTGCCGCCATTGCCCGGCCAGCATCGGCGCGGCCTGGGTATAGAGATGGGTGGTCAGCGTCAGGTCGCGATTCTCCGCGAACCGGATATAATAGCTGCCCGATACTTCCACGCCATTGCTCTGCGACACGCGCAGATCGGGCACGAGGAAGCCGGAAACCGGCCCGCCATCGGTCCGCAGCGCCAGGCCGGGCAAAGGCAGGATGCGCGCCCCGAACAGTTCCAGATAGGCGCCTGTGAAACGGATACGCTGTTCGTCGGGGTTGTAGACCACCCGTTCTGCGGTGATCCGCCAGCTCGGTTCCTTGGGGCAACCCTTGGGCGTTACCACGTCGCACCCGCTGTAGGCGGCATCTTCCAGCGCGACAGTGCCGTCGTTTTCGCGCACGCCGCGATTGGCGGCCAGCCTTCCGCCCTGGCGCAGCGCCAGCAGCAGATTGTCCATCGCCCCGGCTTCGAACTCGTCGGTCAGCTCGACGCGTTCGGAAAACAGCTGATTGCCGTTCTCGTCCACGAAGCGGACGCGTCCATTGGCGACGATCTCGCCCGTATCCTCGTTCCAGGTGACCGAATCGGCGCGCAGCGAACGGTCGCCGCTGCGCAGCACGACATTGCCACTGGCCGTAACGACGTCGCTTTCCGAACTGTATTCGAGAATGTCCGCCTCGAACCCGATCTCGCGTTCGCCGGCGGCATTGATGCCATCCGCGCCGGTGGGGGGCGGGGGTGTGTCGAGGCCGGCATTGGGTTCGGGTATCGTCAGCAGCTCGTCGACATTTTCCGCTGTATCGACAGTGGGCTGCTCGCTGCCCGGCTCGCCCTGCGGGTCTTCGACCGTGCCGACATCGTCCGCCGCGGCCTGGGCTGCAAGCGGTGCCGTTGCGCACAGGATCAGCGCTGTCGCCGCCAGTGTCACTGGACGAATGGCCACCCGGCTGGCTCGTTTGGCTGACTCGGCAGGCGGGAGCATCACTTGCCTATCGCACCGCCCACGCCTAATCGCAATCGCCATCCTTGCAGGCCGGCTGCCAATTGCGCCAGCCCCACCAGAAATTGTTTTGGGAGATCCCATGGAAATTCAGTTCACCCAGTCCCGTCCGCAGAGCGCGCGCCTTGTTGCCCAAGTCACCGACAAGGGCAAGGTTCCTGTCGGTCTCGACAAGGCGATGACCGAAGGCATGGAAGCTGCGCGGTTCAAGGGCAATACCGGGCAGGTCTTTGACGGGTTCGTCGAACGCGACGGTCAGGTTTTCCGCCTGGCGATCGCCGGTGCGGGCGACGCCAAGGACGATGCGCGGCTTGCCAATCTCGAAAAGGCCGGCGCCGCGCTGACAGCCAAATACCAGTCGATCGGCAACGATGAACTCGTGCTCGACCTGTCGGACAGCAATCTTTCCGGCGAAGAAGCCGCCAGCGTCCTGTTCGGCCTGCGCCTGCGCAACTGGCGCTACGATATCTACCGCACCAAGATGAAGGACGACCAAAAGGTTACGCTGGCCAAGGTCACCGTGGTCGGCGCGCCCGAGGGGACGCAAGCCGCGTGGGAAGACATGGCTCATGTCGCTACCGGCGTTGAATTCACGCGCGAACTCATCACCGAACCGGCCAACATCCTCTATCCGGAAACCTTCGTCGAACGCTGCCAGCAGCGCTTCGAGGGCACCGGCGCGGAACTGATCGTTCTCGACGAAGCGCAGATGGAAAAGCTCGGCATGGGCTCCCTGCTCGGCGTCGGTCTCGGTTCGGATCGGGAATCGCGCATTCTTGCCATTCGCTGGAATGGCGGCGCAGGCGATGAAGCCCCCACCGCGCTCGTTGGCAAGGGCGTCACCTTCGATTCGGGCGGCATCTCGATCAAGCCCGGTCCGGGTATGGAAGACATGAAATGGGACATGGGCGGGGCCGGTGCGGTCGCCGGGGCGATGCTCGCTCTCGTCGGTCGCAAGGCCAAGGCCAATGTCGTGGGCGTCGTCGGCCTCGTCGAGAATATGCCCGACGGCAAGGCTCAGCGCCCCGGTGACGTCGTCACCTCGATGAGCGGCCAGACCATCGAAGTCCTCAATACCGATGCCGAAGGCCGTCTGGTGCTCGCAGATGCGCTGCACTGGACGCAGGAAGAATTCCAGCCTGCACGCATCATCGATTTCGCCACCCTGACCGGCGCCATGATCATCGCGCTGGGCAATGAATTTGCCGGTGTGTTCTCGAATGACGACAAGCTGGCGAAAGACCTGCACGATGCCGGCGAAATCACCGGCGATCGCAACTGGCGCATGCCGATCGACCGCGCTTACGACAAGCTGATCAATTCCCCGATTGCCGACATGAAGAACATCGGTGGCCGCGCGGCCGGATCGATCACGGCGGCGCAGTTCCTCCAGCGCTTCATCTCCGACGATACGCCTTGGGCGCATGTCGATGTTGCGGGCATGGTGTGGTCCGACAAGCCGGGCCGGACCTGGAACAAGGGCGCGACCGGCTATGGTGTGCGTCTCGTCGACCGCTTCGTGCGCGACACGCTGGAGAAATAGGACAGCCCAATCCTCGATCGGCGGCTGCACGCTGTGCCCGCCGATCGAACCGACAGGACCCCGATGAGCCAGACCCGCGTCGATTTCTACCAGCTCAGCCGCGATCCGGTGGACGTGACCGTGGCGAAGCTTGCGCGCAAGGTGCTGCAGGCGGGCGAACGGCTGGTCGTCGTCAGTGAAGACGAAGACCAGCGCACCCGCTTGTCCAAGGTCCTGTGGGAGCAGGGGGGCGCGGCCTTTCTCGCCAACGGCATGGCCGACAGTCCGCATGCGGCACGCCAGCCGATCCTGCTCTCGGCAAACTGCGATGCCCCCAATGAAGCGCGCATGGCGATGATCGTCGACGGGCGCTGGCGTGACGAAGCGCTGGCCTTCGATCGCGTGCTCCTGATGTTCGATGCCGCGCAGCGCGATGCGGCGGCGGATCTGTGGCGGCGCTTCGCGAAAGACGATGCGATCGACAACCGGATCAACAAGCAGGACGAAAACGGCGCCTGGCGCGAAAGGCGCTGACGGAACTCTTCGGCCAGTCGTGCATCGGTTGATGATGAACCGATTCCCGCATGCCCCGAACGTCGCCGCCACAATCCTCGCAGTCTTGGCGCTGGGCGCCTGCAGCAGCGAGAAGGGCGATGATGGCGCGTCAGGCACCGGCGAGGCCGCTCAGGCCGTCCAGCCGCGCGGCTCCTACGACATCGACCGCGAAACCGGTGAAACGCGGGCGCGTTTCACCGACAACGATGGCACCACCACGACCATGCGTTCCGGGGAAAAGGTCCCCGTTCGCCTGCCTTCCGGCTTCACCGTCTATCCGGACGCGACGATCACCAACAACACCCGCGTGGAACAGGCGGATGGCCTTCTCGTCCTCATCAATCTGGAAACGGACGCCCCGCTCGACGAGCTGGTGGGCTACTACCGCAACGAAGCCGATGCTGCCGGGATCGACGTCGCGACCTCGTTGCAGTCCGGACCGATGACGATGATCGGCGGCGAAAACGGGGATGGCACCAGCTTCTCGCTCACCGCTACGCGGGATCGGGATACCACCAGGGCGCAACTGTCCATCGGGCGCGGCCTCGAATGAATCTTGCCGGGTCGCGCGCGCGGCGCTAGGGGCGCGCGCGAGAACTCTCTCCCCATAAAACCCCTACGCAAGGAACAGTCCCATGGCGGTTACCCGCACCTTTTCGATCATCAAGCCCGACGCCACCCGTCGTAATCTGACCGGCGCCGTCACCAAGATGCTGGAAGAAGCCGGCCTGCGCGTCGTCGCTTCGAAGCGCATCCAGATGACCCGCGAACAGGCCGAAGGCTTCTACGCGGTCCACAAGGAACGCCCCTTCTTCGGTGAACTGGTCGACTTCATGATCTCGGGTCCGGTCGTCGTGCAGGTTCTCGAAGGTGAAGACGCTGTAAAGCGCAACCGCGACGTGATGGGCGCCACCAATCCGGCCGATGCCGACGAAGGCACCATTCGCAAGGCCTTCGCCGAATCGATCGAAGCAAACTCGGTCCACGGTTCGGACAGCGATGAAAACGCCAAGATCGAAATCGAATTCTTCTTCAACGAAGACGAAATCGTCGGCTGATTTTTCCGCAGGACGATGACAGGCCTCGTCGCAGCGATGCGGCGGGGCCTTGTCGTATCTAGGCTTCGGCGAAGCGGGCGATCTGCGATCGATGCTCGCGATGCGCCCCGGTGTTCGACCGTTCGTATTCGCGCTCGATCTCGGCCAGTGCGGCGGGGAGCTGTTCGATCTCCAGCGCGCCATAGATGCGGATGATTTCCCGGCGCCAGTCTGCGCCCAGCGCATCGAATTCGACGCGGGCAACGTGCCCCTCGAACTCGCTCAGCGCCTGCTCGATCCGCTTTTCTCGCAGGGCCAGCTTTCGCCCCCATTCGGCCTGTATCGTGGCAAGGTCGGCCTGACCGCTCTGGAATGCCATCTGGCTGGCGATCAGCGATACGGAACTGTCCAGCACCGCTTGACTGTCGCGATGCGTCACGACCACGCGTGCCTCGGGAAACTGCGCCAGCAGGGCAGGCAGGTCTTCCGAAAACTGCGGGCACTTGATCGCGCGGGGCAGGGCCTCGTCGCCCATGGTGGCGGCATCGGTACGCAGGATGCGCGCAAACTCCGCATAGACCGGTCCGGGGTCGCGCGCCTCGCTCCAGCGGACGAACTCGGGAATGTGCCACTGCGCTTCGAACGTGGCGGGTGACAGGGCGGCGGCAAGCCAGCCGATTTCCTCGTCGATGCGCGTGGCGCCGAACGGATGCAGCGTGTCCAGCCAGGGATTGATGCGCCGCGCAATGGCCAGTGCGGCACCCGCCTTCAGTGGGCGCAGGTCGGGCTTGGCCGGCACGGGATAATGGCTGTTGCAGAACCGGGTGCCGGTATGGCGCGGATCGGCGGCGATCAGCCGGTGAATGCGGGTCGTGCCCGTTCGCATCTGCCCCACGATAAGGATCGGCGGGGCAATCTCCGTCGTGGCAAGTTCGGGGCTCTCGCGCCAGATGCGGCCCAGTGCATGGCGTTTGCGGATGGCGGACGTCAGTTGCCCATATGCCATGGTATGACCCAGCGCGCTCAGCTTCGCCTCACCTCTCAGGCTTGTGCAAAGCCGATCCAGCCGGGTGCGGAAATCCTCGACCTCGGCTTCGCTGCGGCCCGCATGCTCGTCTTCGCTGTCGAAGCCCCGGCTGCCAACCGACCACAGGAACTCCGGCTCGAGCGGGGGTTTCGCCGTGACACCGCCATCCCACAGCGCCTGGACCGCCCGGTCGGCCCATATGGCAGGCCTTGCGCGGGCGAGCGGGTGGGGGCGGGGCGGGCTGGCCATGCGGTCAGAATTCGTCCGCTACGTCGAGCAGGCGGGTCACGCTCTTGGGCGCGACGGCACGCCAGCTTCGCTGAAGCCAGTCCGCGACACTCTCCCAGTCGACGCCGGGCCGGTTCAGGATCACGCCGATCCATCCTGCCGCCCCGTAATAGGCTGGTTTGTAGTAAGCTTGCGGCTGCGCTTCGACGAGGCCTTCAAGTTCGTCCATGCTCGAACATTTCACCAGCAGCGAAATATGCGGTGTGCCGTGATGCTGGTCGGAAAAATAGGCGAAGAACTTGCCCGACTTTTCCGTGCCCACCCGGAAGCCGGGCGAACCGTGGCTTTCGCGTTCGTGCGTTTCGGGCAGGGCCAGCGCCAGTTCGCGGACGCGGCCCAGCAGCCACTCCGGGTCGCTCCCTCGGGAAACGTAATCGGCCAGGACCCGGGGATAGAGCTGGTGTTCGGCGTGTCGGACGTGTTCGGCAAGCGAATCATACGTATGATTGACATGTATCTTCACTTTGATCTGGCCCAGTACCTCGCCCGCATCGAGCTCTTCGGTGACCAGATGCACGCTCGCTCCGCCATGCGAATCGCCTGCCGCAATGGCCCGCGCATGCGTGTCGAGACCCGGATATTTGGGTAGCAGGGACGGGTGGATATTGAGCATCCGGCCTTCCCAGCGTCTCACGAACTCGGGGGTCAGGATGCGCATATATCCAGCAAGAACAATATATTGCGCCCCGGCATCCAACGCCGCCTGTTCCATCGCCGCATCATGCTCGGCGCGCTTCATCCCCTTGTGGGACAGCGCGAAAGTCGCAACGCCTTCGGCCTCAGCCAGTGTCAGCGCCTCGGCCTTCGGATCGTTCGATGCCACCAGGCCGATCTCGTAAGGACACCCCGGCAACCGGCTCGCATAAAGCAGCGCCGCCATATTCGTCCCCCGTCCGGAAACGAAGACCGCGACCCGCACCTTGTCAGGCATTATGCGTCGCCGACCAGCTATCGCGCGCGGACCAGGTACCGGCCGAACCTTTCACCGTGCAGCCTTTGTCACCTTCGGCGATGCGGCCCACGGCTAGGACGGTTTCTCCTGCTTTTTCAAGGCGGTCTCGTACTATTTCGACATTGGCAGGTTCGACGGCCAGCACCATGCCGACGCCGCAGTTGAACGTGCGCGCCATCTCGGCCGGCTCGATATTCCCCTGGGCCTGAAGGAAAGCCATGAGTCCCGGCTGCTCCCATCCATCCGCATCGACTTCCGCATGCGCGCCAGCAGGGAGCACGCGGGGAATGTTCTCGAGCAGGCCGCCACCGGTAATATGCGCCATCGCATCGATCAGCCCGTCGCGCACCAAGGGCAGCAGCGTCTTCACATAGATCCGCGTCGGCTCGATAAGCGTGTCGATCAGCAGTCGGTCCCGATCGAATACGGCAGGACGGTGGAGATTCCACAGCTTGTCTTCTGCGAGCCTGCGAACCAGCGAATAGCCGTTGGAATGCACTCCCGAACTCGCGAGACCGAGAAGGATATGTCCCGGCGCGACACGCTCGCCCGTCAACTGCTCCCCGCGCTCGACTGCGCCGACGCAGAAACCGGCAAGGTCGTAATCGCCAGCGGCATACATGCCCGGCATTTCCGCCGTTTCACCACCGATCAGCGCGCACCCTGCCTGCTTGCAGCCTTCGGCAATGCCGGCAATCACCCGCTCGGCCACGCCATTCTCGAGCTTGCCCGTGGCGAAATAGTCCAGGAAGAAAAGCGGTTCGGCCCCCTGAACGATCAGATCGTTGACGCACATGGCAACGAGATCGATTCCGACCGTGTCATGTTTGCCGCTATCGATGGCGAGCTTCAGCTTGGTGCCGACGCCATCGTTGCCTGCCACCAGCAGCGGATCCTTGTAGCCCGCAGCCTTTGGATCGAAAAAGCCCCCGAACCCGCCGATTTCGCCATCGGCACCCGGGCGCATGGTGGCCTTCACCAGAGGCCCGATGGCCTTGACGAGAGCGTTGCCCGCCTCGATTGAAACACCTGCCTGTTCGTAGGTGTAAGACGGGGTGTTCTGGCGCGGTTCGTCACTCATGACACCCGCCTTACGCATTCGCGCTTGGATTTCCAGTTGCCTTTGGGCAAAAGGCGCCCTGTTTTCCCCATGAGCCAAGCTATCTCCCTTCAGCACGCCCTTCGCCGTCCCGCCATATTGGCGATCATGCTGGCCGCTTTCTGCGCGCTGGGCGTGGCCGTATGGGCGCAAGTCGGGGGTGAACGTGGTATCGCTCCGGTCGCGTCGACCAGCGATATCCAGGTTTCGGGTGTCGAAGTGGATGTACATGCCGACACCGGTACCGAAGCCCGCGAGAAAGCCTGGGTTGAAGCGCAGCGTAAGGCTTGGGAGCGTCTCGACGGACCCGAATTGAGCGATTCGCAGATCGAAGGGCTCGTGTCAGCCATCGTCATCGAACGTGAGCGACTGGGGCCAAAGCGGTATATCGCCACGCTCGGGGTGGTTTTCGATCGTCAACGGGCATCCCGCTATCTTGGGGCGCAAGGCGAGGCGACCCGTTCCGCACCCATGCTGCTCCTGCCGGTAACCGTTTCGGCAGGCACGCAGATGATCTACGAGCAGCGCAATCCATGGCAACGGGCCTGGGCTGAATACCAGGCGGGCCAAAGCCGGATCGATTACGTGAGGCCCGCAGGCGCCGGCGGCGATTCGCTTTTGCTGACCTATGGACAGACTGGCCGGCGCAGCCGCACGTGGTGGCGCAATGCACTTGACCAGTTCGGCGCCGCCGATGTGCTCGTGCCCATCGCCAATCTGCGGTATACCTATCCGGGCGGTCCCGTCGAAGGTACGTTCACCGCAAGGTTCGGTCCGGACGACGATTTCCTGGGTAGCTTCGAAATGACGGCAGCGTCGCCCGCCGAACTGCCGGCCATGCTGGATAGGGCCGTTGTCCGCTTCAATCGCCTGTTCGAAACCGCGCTGGCCAATGGCACGCTCAAACCCGATCCGACGCTCAACATCGGTACTCCGGAACTCAGCCCGGCGCTGCAGCGGCTGCTCGAACTCGGGCGATCGGTCCGTGCGCAGGATCAGGCCGCGGCAACTGCAGAGCCGACGACCGAGAGCGGCGATGCAATCACGGCTGCGCCGATCCGCACGCCTCCGCCCGAAGGTTCCGTCGCGCTGTATACTGTGCAGGTCGCGACCCCCGATGCATCTGCTTTCGATACAGCCGTCAGTTCGGTGCGGGGCACGCCCGGTGTCCGCAATACGGGTATCCGTAGCACCGCTATCGGTGGGACGTCGGTGATGACGGTCAGCTATTCCGGCACGATTGCGCAACTGGCGGATGCCCTACGCGCACGGGGCTTTACCGTCAGCCAGGGCAGCAACGCGCTCGCCATCAGTCGCTGAGACGCAGGCGATGACGTCGCAGATTGCGCTCCCGCTGATTCCGGCAGGTGCGAGAGATCCGGCATCCATCGCCATAGGATCCGGCAACCGTGCGGTTGCAGAAGCGCTTGCCGCACCTGAAAACTGGCCGTTTCGTACCGCCATTCTCCACGGCCCACCGCGCTCTGGCAAATCGCTTCTGGCGCGCTGGTTTGCCAACCGGCATGCGGGAGGGGTGATCGATGGCGTGGAGGCGCTTGATGAAACCGAGGTCTTCCATAGCTGGAACAGGGCCCAGGAAGACGGTTTCCCGTTGCTGATTGTGGTTGATGGCGAAAACTGGACGATAACTCTTCCCGACTTGCGCAGCCGTATGGGGGCTGCCCTGCAACTCGAGATCGGTGCCCCGGACGACGATATGGCCGCCGAACTCATGCTCAACCACGCGTTGCAGCGCGGCCTCGTCCTGGGAGAGGGGGCACCTGCCTATCTCATCCCGCGTATGGAGCGCAGCTATGCGGCAATTGAGAAAATCGTGTCGGAAATCGACCGGCTGAGCCTTGAACGGCAGGTTCCGGCAACCCTATCTGTATGGCGAGACGCGCTGGAAGCGGTGCAGGGCCCCGAACAGGGCCGCTTGATTTAACTGCCCGCGAGTGGGAGAATAGTGCCAATGTTGGAACGGCTTGTCGCCTATCTCGACAGCGTGAAGGCACGCGATCCGGCCCCCCGCAGCCGCTGGGAAGTGCTGACATATCCTGGTGTCTGGGCCGTCGGGTATCACCGCATCGCGCATTGGCTGTTCGAGGCGGAGCTGTTTTTTCTCGCCCGATTGGTGAATCACTGGAGCCGTATGTTCACGGCGATCGACATTCATCCCGGTGCGAAGATCGGAAAGAACTTCTTCATCGATCACGGTTTTTCGGTGATCGGAGAAACCGCCGAGATTGGCGACAATGTGACCATCTATCAGTGCGTCACATTGGGCGGGACGAACCCGACGAATGGAAAGGGCGGCAAACGTCACCCGACCATTTCGGATGATGTCATCATCGGTTCGGGGGCGCAGGTGATCGGCCCGATTACTGTGGGTCGGCGCGCGCGTATCGGTGCCAATGCGGTCGTCACGGATGAAGTGCCGGAGGGTGCGACCATGATTGGTCTGAAGGCCCGCAGCACACTGGTCCCGGCTGAGGAGTGGGTGAAGGAATTCATTCCCTATGGCACTCCATGCGATGATCCGTGCGAAAGCACGCGTGAGCTCGGCCGCGATTGCATCGAAAAGCTCGAGAACGAGCTTAAGCAGCTGCGGGCGGAAGTCGCTGCCCTGCGTGCCGAACGGGAACCGGTCCGACGTAGCGGGACCGAAGATTGATGAGCTATCTCGGCGACACGGTGGTCGCTTTCCCCGGGCGTAAACCGCAGCAAGTGGGCTTCGGTCGCGATGAACTGACGCGAATACTCGATCTTTACGGACGCATGGTCGCTGCTGGGGAGTGGCGTGATTATGCCATGGACTTCACGCGCGACGTAGCCGTTTTCGCAGCTTTTCGACGTGCAGCGGAAAGACCGCAGGCGCGGATCGAGAAACGGCCGGCATTGCGCAATAAGCAGGGCATGTGGACACTCTTCGGTGAGCACGGCCAGATATTGAAGCGCGGGCACGAATTGCCCGGCGTCATTGCCCCTGTCGAACGTCGCTTGCTGAAAGCGATAGACGATTAGGACATAAAAAAGGGCCCGCATTTGATGCGAGCCCCTTTGTAAGCTGTCGGTCAGTATCAGCTACGAGCGCTGCTTGGCCCCGTACCGGTTACTTTCTGCATTGCGGTCAGGATAGCGCCCGACTGTTCGCTACCGGACTGCGGGGCCTTGAGGTTCGAAAATTCGCTGATCTTGTCCCAGTTGGCAGCGAAACCTTCCACCGTGCGATCTTCGTCCTTCAGCCAGACTGCGTCGTTCATAACCGTCCAGGCGGAATGGAAACCACCAGCGCCGGCGCCGACGATGGCATTGGTCGGCGCATCTTCACTAACGAGGAAAAGCGCGGCCGGAACCACATTGACTGGATCGAACAGCTTGAAAGCTTCTTCGGGGAAGAGATCTTCGGTCATGCGCGTTCCTGCCACAGGCGAGATCGTGTTGACCTTGATGTTGTATTTCGCACCTTCGAGCTGCAGCGTTTTGGTCAGGCCAGCCAGACCCAGCTTGGCCGCACCATAGTTTGCCTGGCCGAAATTGCCGAACAGACCGGTCGAGGACGCTGTCATAAGGATACGGCCATAGGCCTGCTCGCGCATGGTTTCCCAAGCTGCCTTGGCGACATTGGCCGAACCGTTGAGGTGAACGTCAACGACGAATTCGAAATCATCCATCGTCATTTTGGCGAAGGTTTTGTCGCGCAGAACGCCGGCGTTGTTGATGACGACATGCACGCCGCCCCACTTCTGCTTCGCGTCGGCGACCATCTTTTCCATCTGGTCGAATTCGGTGACCGAACCGCCGTTCGAAACCGCTTCGCCGCCGGCCTTTTCGATTTCCTCGACTACCTGCAGGGCCATATCCGAATGGCCGGTACCGTCGCGCGAACCACCCAGATCGTTTACGACGACCTTCGCGCCGCGCCGCGCGAGCTCCAGCGCGTATTCACGGCCCAGACCGCCGCCAGCGCCGGTGACGATTGCTACCTTGTCCTTGAAATCGATGCTCATGGAACTGCTCCTGCTATGTCGTTTACGTAAAGGTCAATGTGGGCTGCGAGGTGGCACGATCCCCTCGCAGTTGCAACAGGGGGCATGGCGGACCGCCATTCCGTAGCGGCGGACTGTTCAGCCGAGGCGCACGAGAGCCGGTATGAGTTCGGACAGCGAATCGATTTCCGCATCCGCACCCAGTTCGCCGCGGGGCTTGTCGCAATATCCATAGCGTGCGCCGATCACCGGCACATTGGCCGCGCGAGCCGCTTTCACGTCGTATGAACTGTCGCCCACGAAGGCGAGCGACCCCCCACCGCCACGCCTGATGGCTTCGAAGATCGGGTCCGGTGCAGGCTTGGATCGTCCCTTGCCCATGGTATCGCCGCCGATGACGCCGGCGAAGCGATCGCGCAGACCCAGCGATTCCAGGATTTGCGAGGCGAAGCTTTCGAACTTGTTCGTCACCACGACCATGGCGATGCCACGATCATCAAGGTCGGCCAGTACCTCGGCGGCGTGGGGGTACGGCCGTGTGTGGACTGCGTTATTCTCTGCGTAGAAAGCCAGCATGGCTTTGTAGAGCTTGCGGAATTCCTCTTCGGGCAGGCCGCCCTGTTCGTCTACCGCGCGCATCAGCATGATCTTCGCACCGCCGCCGATGAGGTCGCTGGCATGATCGGCGGGGACCTTCTCAAACCCGCCAAGCTCGAGGGCGTGGTTGACGGCTGCGCCGAGGTCCCGGTGGGTTTCGAGCAGTGTCCCGTCGAGGTCGAAACCGATAATCTGAAATGGCAGTTGGCTCATGCGACGGGCGGTGCAGTATGCGCCTTCAAACTGCAAGGGAATGATGGCAAGGGCCTTGATCATGAAAACCGATCGCGATTTCGCCGCCATAATTCTTGCTGCCGGCAAGGGAACCCGCATGAAAAGCACCCTGCACAAGGTGCTTCATCCGATTGCTGGACGCCCGATGCTGATGCATCTGCTCGACAGCCTTGCGGAACTGGAATTCCAGCGCACCGTGGTTGTGGTCGGGGACAAGCGCGAGCAGCTGGATGCCGCGCTGGCGGATCGCGATATCACGACCGCTCTTCAGGAACCCCAGCTTGGCACGGCCCACGCTGCGCTACAGGCGCGCGAAGCGTTGGCCGGGTTCACTGGCAACATTCTCGTGTGTTTTGGCGATTGCCCGATGGTCAAGGCGGCTACCGTCCGCAAACTGGTCGCTGCGCTGGACGACGGAGCCAAGGTCGCGGTGCTCGGTTTCCGCCCCGATGACCCACTGCAATATGGCCGCATCATTGCCGATCGCGATGGCCGGGTGGCGAAGATGGTGGAATATAAGGATGCAACGGAAGACGAAAGGGCGTGCGACCTTTGCAATTCCGGTCTCATCATTGCGCATTCGGACGACATGTGGGCGCTGCTGGATGCGGTCGGCAATGACAATGCGCAGGGTGAATATTACCTGCCCGATGTCGCGACGGGCGCCATCGCGCGGGGTGATAGAGTTGCCGTGGTGGAAACCGATGCAGCTGAAGTCGCGGGCATCAACAGCAGGGCTGAACTGGCGGCGGCGGAAGCGCAATGGCAGGATGATCAGCGCGATTACTGGATGAGCGAAGGGGTCACTCTGAGGGCTCCGGAAACCGTATTCTTCAGTTACGATACCAAGCTGGCAGCCGACGTCACGATCGACCCGAATGTGGTGTTCGGTCCCGGTGTGACCATCGCGAGCGGCGCTCATATCAAGAGCTTTTGTCACCTCGAAGGGGCAACTATCGGAGAAGACTGTTCGGTTGGACCCTACGCGCGCCTGCGGCCCGGCGCCGTTATGGGAAAGAACAGTTTTGTCGGCAATTTCGTCGAAATGAAAAAGGCGGTGCTGGGCGAAGGCGCAAAGGCAAGCCACCTCTCCTATCTCGGAGATGCTGAAATAGGCGCTAATGCCAATATCGGGGCGGGCACGATCACCTGCAATTACGATGGCTATTTCAAGTACAAAACCGTGATCGGGGAGCGCGCCTTCATCGGCTCCAACAGTTCTCTCATCGCTCCCGTCACGATCGGCGCGGATGCAATCGTCGGCGCGGGAAGTGCCGTGAGCCGGGACGTCGGTGCAGGCGATCTCCGGGTGGTCCGCGGCGAGCAGAGCGTGAAGCCTGGCTGGGCCGACCGCTTTCACGATGCGATGAAGAAGAAGAAAGCGGCCGAGAAGAAGGACTGAGTGTTCCCACTTTGGTCGTACGATTCTTGTAGAGGCGATTTTTCAGAAATCACGGGCAGCGGCGGGCAGAAAGTCCGTCGGCCATCCCTATTCGTTTACAGCTCGTTTACCATGTTCCTTTAGCCGGCGGTGGAGGTTAATCGGGAGCCCCGACATTGGATACGGAAAAGTCTAGCCAGCTGGCCGAGTATAAGGCGGTATGGGCTGCGACAACGCAATCGTTCGGCATGGTCCAGATGACCTTCGACGGGATCATCACCGCAGCAAACGATAAATTTCTCGAGATCTTCGGATATCGCGAAAAGCAGGTGGTGGGTTTTCACCACCGCATGTTGTGCGATCATACTTATGCGCAGTCGCACGAGTATCGTAAGTTCTGGGCACAGCTGGGCGAGGGCCTGACGATGGCCAATCGCTTCAAGCGCGAACATCGCAATGGCGGCACCCTGTGGCTTCAGGCAGTCTACACGCCCATCTTCGATGCCGATGGAAAGCCTGCCCGAGTGCTCAAGATCGCGACCGATATAACGCGACAGACGGAGCTCGAACTGGAGCTCGACGACCGCCTACGCGACAGCGAGCGGCTGCGAAAGGAACTGGTAGAGGCTTCCAACATCAAGGAAGCGACCATTTCGGACATCGGCAAGATCGTGCGCACGATCGAGGCTGTCGCTGACCAGACGCGCCTTCTGGCACTGAATGCATCGATAGAGGCCGCGCGAGCTGGTGAAGCGGGCCGCGGCTTTGCCGTCGTCGCCGATGAGGTCAAGAAACTGTCCCTCACGATCGGCGAGGCGACGAGGCAGGCCGAGGGCCTGATGAAAAATGCTCTTGAATCCAAAAACCCGTCCACCCCGGTCAGGCCGGAGGGACGGATCAAATTGGTTGCCTAAGCTGCCCGTTTATCAGTCGGCCAGTCGCTGCAGCAGATAGATCATCTGCAGAGCCTGGAGCCTGGCGCGCTGTTCGTTGTCCACTCCGCCGGAATGGCCACCGGTAGTGTTTTCGAAATAATAATAATCCTGTCCCAGTTCCTTAACCCGTGCAGCGCCCTTGCGAGCATGGGCAGGATGAGTGCGATCGTCCGCCGTCGACGCCCAGAAGAATGGGGCAGGGTAATCCTTGCCTTCCAGCAGCTTCTGATAGGGAGAATAGGGTTCGATCCAGGCGCGCTGTTCCGGAATGCGTGGATCGCCATATTCGCCGATCCACGACGCGCCGCGTCCAATCTCGTGATAGCGCAGCATGTCGAACAGCGGGATCTGGACGATTGCCGCGTTGAATAGCTCAGGTCGCTGGGTGAAGGCTGTGCCGACCAGCAATCCGCCCTGCGAGCCACCCTGGATACCAAGGTGCTCGGGACTGGTGATACCCCGTGCGATCGCGTCTTCCGCGATAGCAATGAAATCGTCCCAGGTGCGCTGCTTGTTTTCGCGAATTGCCGACTGGTGCCAGTTCGGGCCGAATTCGCCGCCCCCACGCATGTTGCCGAGGATGTAAGCCCCGCCACGCTCAGCCCAGATCTTGCCGATCGAACCCAGGTAAGACGGTAGGCGCGGAACCTGAAAACCGCCGTAGCCGGTCAGCAAGGTAGGATTGGTGCCATCCATTACCATGCCCTTGGGTTTGACGAGGAAGTACGGAATCTTCGTTCCATCTGCGCTGGTCGCTTCGAACTGCTCGACTTCCATTCCGGTCGCATCGAAGTTGCTCGGGGAAGTCTTGATCACTTCGGGCGCGCCACTGCCGTCGGAGTAGTAGAGGGTCGACGGGGTGAGGAAATCGGTCACCGAATACATGATCTCATCGGACCCATCGGAAGCCGCCGCTACCCCGAGTGTCGAGTTATCCGGTAGCGCGACTTCTGTGGAAACCCATTTGCCGTCCACATAGTCGAACTTGAGAACCCTGGCTCGAACATTGTCGAGAAGGCTTACATAAAGGCTCTCTGCCGTATTCGCCGCGCCTTGTTTGGTCTGCTTCGCTTCAGGCGCCCAGACGAGCGTCTTGGTCGCGCCATTCGGGTCGGCCTTGAACTCTTCCAGATCGACGGAAATCAAGGCATCCGCGGGGAAAGTCTGACCCTGCGTTTCCCAATCCACATCGGTCGAAAAGAGCAACTGGCCATCTATCAGGCCATAGGGCGCTGCTTTGAGCGGCATGTCGAGGCGCAGCCACTCGCCGTCCTTCTGCCAGAAGTATTCGGTTTCATGGAAGCTGGTTGCGCGGAAGGCATACGTGCCATGTACAGTGCCGGTATGATCGCGCAGCAGCGTTGCTCCCGACCAAACGTCGGCTTCCTCGCCGCGCCAGATTTCTTCGGCTTGGTCGATTGGCGTTCCGCGTTTCCAAACGCGAGTTGTCCGTGGATATTGGCTTTCCGTTAGTGTGCCTTCACCGAAATCGCGGCTGACGAGCAGTGTATCCTGGTCCAGCCATTGGATGCCGCCTTGGCTTTTCTGATCCAGGACGAAACCGCCATCCACGAAGGACTTGGTCGACATATCGAATTCGCGAAGCACGGTGGCGTCCTCGCCACCGTCGGATAGCGCGATCATACAGAGGCGCTCTTCTGGCGGCAGGCAATCGTAACCTTTGTAGACCCACTCCCGGCCTTCGGCCTTGGCGAGTGCATCCACATCGAGAACGGTTTCCCATTGTGGATTGTCGGTTCGATAGCTTTCCAATGTGGTGCGGCGGACAAGCCCGCGTGGATTCTGCTTGTCCTGCCAGAAATTGTACAGTCCGTCGGGCCGGATCGACACGTAGGGAATGCGATCTTCACTATCGTAGATTGCAAGCGCTTCGGCCTTGACGGTGTCGAAACGAGGGTCGCCCGCCAGCAACTCCGTAGTGCGTTCGTTTTCCGCCCGCACCCAATCAAGAGCCCTGTCGCTGCGCGCTTCTTCGAGCCAGATGTAGCTGTCTTCCTCAGGGCCGGGAATGCCATCTTGAGCAATCGCGGGAGTGTTCGTTGCAAACGTCATGGCAGCCGCAATGGCCAGCGCAGATACGAGTTTCAAGGGCATGTCTCCGAAGAAGCTTGGAATGGCCTCAGAGTGAAGGCTCGTCATCGGAAATTCAAGCTTCCGATTGTCAGTCGATCCGCTTCCATACTCTGATTGTGCGTCCGTGGAGGACGCCATTGGTCAATTCGCGATAAAGGTCTGTTACCGCTCGCTCAACGAGCTGCCCTGCATCTTCGTTTTGGATCGTGAATTTTGTATCAGCGGTCACGATGATCGGCGGCCGGTTCGCGAGAATACGTGCCACCTCGTCGGTCTGCTCTACGCCGAGGGCATTTCGCTCGAGAGCGTTGTTCAAGTGATCAGGGTAGATGTAGCGGGTGGGCAGGCAGCTACCGCTGAGCGTGTAGAGCGATGTCGGTCCGTCGAAGACCCACAGACATTCGGTCTTATTGTCAACATTCGGCGTTATGGCTCGTGACAGCCTGTTCAGCGTTGCGCTCTGTTCTTGCGACTTTGCGTGTTGCTGCGGCAAGGACAGCGTAGCTGCTGCACCTGCAACGACAATTGCCAACGGTATCCAGCGTGCTTTTGTCCGGCAGTCGATGAGCGGAAGGGCTACCAGGACCGCGTTTGGAACCAATGCCGCGTAATAATACCGATAGACGGTCGAGGGCAGAAAGACCGTCGCAAGAGACGCGACAAGCCAGAAAAGCATAAAGATATAGGTTTGGCGTTCGCGTGGTGGGCTGAATCGGATCGCTGCGTAACCGCCGAGAACGATCAGGACGACGAGCGGCGAAGCAAATGCGGTGTGATCTATATTGAGCCTGCCACCTGGAGAAGGCAGGCGATCGAAAAATGACGTGAAATTGGCGAACAGGAAAGTATCGAAGTGACCGATGAAAGTGTAGAAGGCGCTTACGGCGATTGTTGGCAATAGGCCCAGAGCGGCGAATGCGATCCCCGAGCGCCAGAGTTTCGACACCGGCGCGCCACGTTTGTACTGCCCCCAAAGCGCCCACATGCCAAAGAAGATACATTGCGGAACGACTGTGTATTTCACTTGCAAGGCAAACCCGCCGATCAGCATCGCTGCAAGCGCGCGGCGAAAGGCCCGAGGATGGGCAGGATCGCGTACCAGCAGTGCCATCGCCAGCATCATCGGAACATAGAACGCCTCCGACTGGCCGGAATGGCTGCCGTAAGTCGACATCAACATGACATAAAGCAGCCCTGCGCCGGAGGCTGCCACACGGTCGACGAGAGCACGGGACAGAACATACATCATCACCGCGCCAGCTAATGTGAATAACCCGGCGAGGACCTGATATGAAGCAGCCGCCGGGCCGCCGACGGCATGTGCTAGAGCGAAGAGTGCAAACAGGCCGAACGGTTTTCGATCCCACAGATCGACAAATGGTAGTTTGCCGTCGAGCATCGCATTGCCGATGAGAGAATAGAGCTGCTCGTCGACGTCGGCATTTGCATTCCCGATCCACGGCGCGCGCACCGCGATTACCGTCAGCAGCAGGACGATACACGCGGCGACATCGGCGCGCTTCCATTTCGTGATCGGCTCGGTTTGGGGGAGCGAACTCATGACAAGCATATGTCCCGACAATGGTTAAATTACGCGTAAGCACGCTCCTCGGTGCCAAGCCTGCTCCGAAACGAAAAAGGGCGACCCGTGGGCCGCCCTTCCTGTTTAGTCTGTCGTACGAGCTTCAGCCTTCGACGTGCTCGGCCAAGACGGTCAGTCCCTTTTCGCTGACTTCCGCAAAACCGCCGCGCACCTCGATGCTTTCCGGAGCGGCCCCTTCGGTCTTGTAGACCTGCACGGCGCCGTCGCGGATCGTGGACATGAAGGGCGCGTGACCCTCGAGCACGCCGAATTCGCCTTCCGCTCCGGGGACGACGACCATGTGGACGTTTTCGGAGCGGACCAGCTTGGCCGGTGTGACGAGTTCGAAGTGGAGGGCCATGTGCTTACGATTCCTCGGCCAGCTTCTTGGCCTTCTCGACCGCCTGATCGATGCCGCCTACCATGTAGAAAGCGGCTTCCGGCAGGTGATCGTATTCGCCTTCGACGACGGCCTTGAACGACTTGATGGTGTCTTCGAGCTGGACGAACACGCCAGGAATGTTGGTGAACACTTCGGCGACGTGGAACGGCTGGGACAGGAAGCGCTGGATCTTGCGGGCACGGGCGACGGTCAGCTTATCTTCTTCGCTGAGTTCGTCCATACCGAGGATGGCGATGATGTCCTGCAGGCTCTTGTATTTCTGCAGTGTTTCCTGGACCTTACGGGCCGTTTCGTAGTGTTCCTGGCCGACGACGCGGGGTTCGAGAACACGGCTGGTGGAGTCGAGCGGATCGACGGCCGGGTAGATGCCCAGTTCCGAGATCGCGCGGCTCAGCGTGGTCGTTGCGTCCAAGTGGGCGAACGAGGTTGCCGGGGCCGGGTCGGTAAGGTCGTCGGCGGGAACGTAGATGGCCTGGACCGAGGTAATCGAGCCCTTGGTGGTCGAGGTGATGCGTTCCTGCAGGTTGCCCATGTCGGTCGACAGGGTGGGCTGATAGCCCACGGCCGAAGGAATACGGCCGAGCAGAGCCGACACTTCCGAACCCGCCTGCGTGAAGCGGAAGATGTTGTCGACGAAGAACAGCACGTCCTGGCCTTCCACGTCGCGGAAGTATTCCGCCATCGTCAGACCCGAAAGAGCGACGCGGGCACGGGCGCCCGGAGGTTCGTTCATCTGACCGAAGACGAGCGCCACTTTCGAACCGTCGGACGTTGCGTTGCCGTCCGCATCCTTGGCGATGACGCCGGCGTCGAGGAATTCGTGGTAGAGATCGTTACCTTCGCGGGTACGTTCACCCACGCCGGCGAAGACGGACACACCGCCGTGGCCCTTGGCGATGTTGTTGATCAGTTCCTGGATCAGAACCGTCTTGCCAACGCCGGCACCGCCGAACAGGCCGATCTTACCGCCACGCGCATAGGGAGCGAGAAGGTCGATCACCTTGATGCCGGTGACGAGAATGGCCGCTTCGGTCGACTGGTCGATGAACAGCGGGGCTTCCGCGTGGATCGGCATCGTCTGGTCTGCGCCGATCGGGCCGCGTTCGTCGATCGGCTGGCCGATGACGTTCATGATGCGGCCGAGCGTCTTCGGTCCAACCGGGACCGTGATCTGCGCGCCGGTGTTGACGACTTCCTGGCCACGAACGAGGCCGTCGGTGCCGTCCATCGCGATGGTGCGAACGGTGTTTTCACCGAGGTGCTGCGCGACTTCGAGAACCAGCGTGTTATCGCCGTTCTTTGTTTCCAGCGCGGTCAGGATGCCGGGCAGTTCACCTTCGAACTGCACGTCGACGACGGCGCCGATAACCTGGCTGATGGTGCCATTGGGCGATTGGTTGAGTACGGGAGCGGTGGCCATGATCTATGTCCTGACTTGGGGTTTATCGCGTCTTAGCCGACGCAAACATTTTCCGGATCGGCAAAGGTCCATTCGCCTTCGCCAGCAGTGAGTGTTGCCTTATTACGCAGGTATTCGTCGTCACCGAGGCCGAATTCGCAGACGACGTCCGGAGAACCCATGCCGGAGCGCTTGCAGACTGCGGTGTTGACGGGCTTTTCGTCGGGGCAAGCTTCTGCATACTTGACCGAAAACAGTTCCTGATCGGGGGCGGGCAGCGTTTCGACCGGTTCGGGCGTCGCGACCTCTGCCACGGGCTGTTCAGCCGGTTCGTTGCCACATGCAGCAAGCAGGGCGAGAGCGGCGAGGGCGGGGATAGTCTTGATCATCGTAGTATGGCTCCGGTCAGCGTTCTGCGACACTTTCCGGCATCCTCTCCATTTATATTTTACAGCGCTTCCGCGCCGGCAATGATTTCGATCAGTTCGGTCGTGATCGCGGCCTGACGGCTGCGGTTGTACTGAATGGTGAGCTTCTGGATCAGATCGCCGGCATTGCGCGTGGCGTTGTCCATCGCGGTCATCGAAGCGCCCTGTTCGGAAGCTTCGCGTTCCAGCAACGCACCGAACAGCTGGGTCTTCACATACCGCGGAAGCAATTCTTCGAGAATTTCCTCTTCGCCCGGTTCGTATTCGACGACGGCATCGCCGCCGGTGGACGCTGCTGCAGGAGCAGGCGAAGGGACCGGGATCAGCTGATCGACCGTCGGATCCTGCGCCAGTGCAGACTTGAAGATCGGGTAGATGAGGTGCGCGACATCGAATTCGCCATTCTCGAAACGCGCAATCAGATCATCGGCAATTGCCTCTGCTTCTTCAAACCCGATATTGCGCACAGCCGAGGTATCGAAATGCTTTTCGATGCTGCTGGCAAAATCGCGCTTGATCGGGGCGCGGCCCTTCTTGCCGACGAGGTAGAACTTCACGTCCTTGCCTTCGGCAATAAGCGCGCGGGCCTTGATCTTGGCGGCCTTGACGATGTTGGAGTTCAGACCGCCGCACAGACCCTTGTCGGTGTTGACGACCACCAGCAGGTGACGCTTGTCATTCCCGGTGCCGGCCAGCAGCCGAGGTGCGCTGTCGCCGCTGACCTTGCCGGCGAGCGAAGCCATGACGCCCGACAGCCGTTCGGCATAGGGGCGTGCAGCTTCGGCCGCAGCCTGAGCGCGACGCAGCTTGGCCGCTGCGACCATCTGTTTGGCCTTGGTGATCTTCTGGGTCGATTTGACCGAGTTGATCCGACCCTTGAGTTCCTTGAGGCTAGCCATTTCGGCTCCCTATCTTAGTGTCTCGTGGACTCAGGCGAACTGCTTGGCGAAGGTCTTGAGCGCGTCGACGACCTTGTTCTTGGTGTCGTCTTCGAACTTGCCGGTGGTGCGGATTTCTTCGAGCACGCCAGCATGTTCGGACCGCATGAAGCTCAGCATCTGGGCTTCGTAATCGGTCACGCGGTCCACCGGAACGTCGTCGATATAGCCATTGGTGCCAGCGAAGATCGACACGGTCTGTTCTTCGAACGGCATCGGCGAGAACTGCGGCTGCTTGAGCAGTTCGGTCAGGCGCGCACCGCGGTTGAGGAGCTTCTGCGTTGCGGCGTCGAGGTCCGAGCCGAACTGCGCGAAGGCAGCCATTTCGCGGTACTGTGCGAGGTCGAGCTTCATCGAGCCCGAGACCTTCTTCATTGCCTTCGTCTGAGCGGCACCGCCAACACGCGAAACCGACAGACCCACGTTAATGGCGGGACGGATACCCTGATAGAACAGGTCCGTTTCGAGGAAGATCTGGCCGTCGGTGATCGAGATCACGTTGGTCGGAATGTAGGCCGAGACGTCGCCAGCCTGCGTTTCGATGATCGGCAGTGCGGTCAGCGAGCCGCCGCCTTCAGCCTTGTTCATCTTTGCCGCACGTTCGAGCAGGCGGCTGTGGAGATAGAACACGTCGCCCGGATAGGCTTCACGGCCCGGAGGACGACGAAGCAGCAGCGACATCTGACGATAGGCAACGGCCTGCTTGGAAAGGTCGTCGTATACGATGACGGCGTGCATGCCGTTGTCGCGGAAGAATTCGCCCATCGCAGCGCCGGTGTAAGGTGCGAGGTACTGCAGCGGAGCCGGTTCCGAAGCGGTTGCGGCCACGACGATCGTGTATTCCATCGCGCCGTTTTCTTCGAGCTGCTTCACGATCTGCGCAACGGTCGAACGCTTCTGGCCGACGGCGACGTAGATGCAGTAAAGCTTCTTGCCTTCATCGTCGGACTGATTGGCTTCCTTCTGGTTGATGAAGGTGTCGATCGCGACAGCCGATTTACCGGTCTGACGGTCGCCGATGATCAGTTCGCGCTGGCCACGGCCAACCGGGACGAGGGCGTCGATGGCCTTCAGGCCAGACTGCACAGGCTCGCTGACCGATTCACGCGGGATGATGCCCGGAGCCTTCTGTTCGACCAGACGGCGCTCGGTCGTTTCGATCGGACCCTTGCCATCGATCGGATTGCCCAGAGCATCGACCACGCGGCCAAGAAGGGCCTTGCCGACGGGAACGTCCACGATGGTGTTGGTGCGCTTTACGCTGTCGCCTTCGCCGATTTCCTGGTCGGAACCGAAGATAACCGCACCGACGTTGTCGGCTTCGAGGTTGAGCGCCATGCCCTGAACGCCATTGGCGAATTCGATCATTTCGCCGGCCTGCACGTTATCGAGGCCGTGGATGCGGGCAATACCGTCACCCACCGACAGCACGGTACCGACTTCGCTGACTTCGGCTTCAGTACCGAAATTGGCGATCTGGTCCTTGATGACCTTCGAGATTTCTGCGGCGCGGATATCCATGATGTGTGTCCTTTAAGCCTTCATGGCCTGGGAAAGCGAATTGAGACGGGTGCGGATCGAGGCATCGAGGCGCTTCGAACCGATGGTGACGACGAGGCCGCCCAGCAGATCGGGGTCGACGTTCGTGGAAAGTTTTACGGTGCGACCTTCGCGGGCCGTCAGCTTGGCTTTCAGATCGGCGAGCTGCGCATCGTTGAGTGCATGCGCGCTGGTCACTTCTGCCGTGACTTCCCCGCGCTGTGCGGCGGCGATGGCGCGGAATGCGCGAATTACCTGCGGAAGCTGCGACAGGCGGCGGTTCTGTGCCAGCACGCCAAGGAAGTTCTGTGTCAGCTCGGAAACGCCCAGAAGGGCGGACACGCCCCACAAGGCCTTTTGCGCATTGGCGCGCGACACCTTGGGGTTGGTCGTGACGGCAGCGAGCTCGGGCAATTCGCCGAGCGCGGCCTCGATCTTGTCGAGGTCCGATTCGACCGCTGTCACGGTCCCGTTTTCGCTGGCGAGGTCGAACAGGGCCGAAGCGTAACGCCCTGCCAGGCTAGCCTGAATACCGGCGGAAATATCCACGCGCTTAAGGTCCTCTCGGGTCCGGAAGAAAAGTCTGTGCGAGCCGAGCCGTTCGCGGGCAGACAGGAGTCGCCCCGGCAAGGTCGGCGCGCGCCTAGCAAAGCCCCCCGTCAATGGCAAGCCGACTCCGGACCGGGAATCTGGACTCCGTTGTTAAAGAGCGTAAATTACGTGGCACAAAGAAACCAATCGCACGGGAGAGAAGCGATGGAGGCCGTACCGCTGGCCCCGAAGTGCGGGGTCGAAATTACCGGTGTGAATCTGGCCAGTGTGGATGGCCGGGAACTGGATAGCATAAAGCAGGCGATCTTCACGCACGGTGTCGCCCTGTTTCGCGGGCAGGACGATTTTACACCCGACGCGCATATCGCCTTTGCCAGGAGGTGGGGCGGCATCGACATCAACAATTACTTCCCGCTGACGGACGATCACCCGGAAATCGCAGTAGTGCGGAAACGGGCGGATCAGGTCACCAATATCGGCGGCGGATGGCACACGGATCATTCCTACGACCAGATCCCTGCGATGGGATCGATCCTGGTCGCGCGGACGCTGCCGCCAAGCGGGGGCGATACGCTGTGGGCGCATATGGGCGAGGCTTATGATGCGCTGTCCGACGAACTGAAGCTGGAGATCGAGGGGCTGGAGGCCTTCCACACCGCCGACCACATATATGAAGAAGGCGGACTATACGCGCAGACCGACATCGGCAGCGATTTGCGCGGCCAGGGGCTGAAGACGGGTGCGATCCATCCCATCGTAATCCGCCACCCGCAGACCGGGCGCAAACTGCTGTATGTAAACAGCGCCTTCACGATCAATATCGTGGGCCGGACACGGCAGGAAAGCCTGCCATTGCTGCAACGTCTGTACGACGCCGCGACGCAGGCCGACAATGTCTGCCGCGTGGCGTGGGAAGCGGGATCGGTGGCGATCTGGGACAACCGCACGACCTGGCATTTCGCTTCGAACGATTACCAGGGACATGCCCGCGAAATGCACCGCATCACGCTGACGGGTGAACCGCTGGCAGCCTGATCCGTCAGTTCCGCGCCTTGCATTCGTAGACCAGGCGTTCGTTCGCCTGCTGCGGCAGCTTGCCCAGCACTTCGCTCTGCAGTTCGCCGAGCCTGGAGGCGGCACCTTCGCTTCCACACTGGGGCGCTTCGAATTTGGCCCGGGCTTCGCGCGCCTCGCTCATTTCGCTACGGGGAAGAAGATACCGTTCGCTGCGGAAGATGCGGCGGTCGGGATCGAAGCTGTTGACCGACACCGCCGCCTCGTCGTTGGGCACGAACACGCGGCTCCACGAACCGCCGGCAAAGCCATATTGCGTGCGTTCGTTGACGCAGCCATCGGCGGTCCAGTCGAATTCCACGTCCTGCGTATCCGCATTGGTAATACGGCTGCGTTCGGGCACGAGCGTGCACAGCAGGGCCAGATCCTTGGCCTCGCCAGGTTCCGCATCGGACCCATCGGCGCCTTCCTGCATGGATGCCGCGACGCGGCGGTCGATTTCATCGAGGCCCGGGCGGGTCAGATAGGCGGCGAGGGCGATCAGGACGACGACAGCCGTCGCACCGCCGACGATACGCAGGCGCTTCTCGTCACGCTCGCCTGCGTCCTGCTGCCACAGGGTGAGCGCCCACTGGCCCAGGCCGAAGGCGACGAGCAGGAGCACGAAGGCCAGGAATACCCGGTCTTCACGCTCCATGATGACGGCCTGCTGCGCTTCGATCTGGGCGCGTTCGCGCCTGGCACGCGTGGCTTCGGTGCGTTCGGCCAGATCGGCGCGTGCCGCCATCTGTTCGCTCTGCATGCGTTCCCGCTCGGCCGCGTCGAGATCGGCCATGGAGCGGCAGGTGGTGTTGTTGACGCGGGGCTCGACCTCGTTTTCGCGCAGGAAGGGAAGAAGCTCGCGATTGGATACGGCGAAATAGAATTCCGCATCGCCGCCATCGTTGTCGGCACCGAAACTGTTCACCCCGACCACGCGGCCGCAGGCGTCGAGCAGGGGACCCCCGGAGTTTCCGCGCGCGATGGGGGCGGTGTGCAGGATGGTGTCGAACTGACGGCTGGGGCGCGCGCCCGAAATGAAGCCGCGACTTTTCACCGGAGGCTGGCTGCGGAAGATGTCGCTGATGTCGAGCCCCTGGGCGCGGTCGACATTCATCGGATAACCGACGCTGGTTACCTCGCCGCTGTCGGGCGGCAGCCCGCCGGCAATCGCCAGTGGGGGCAGGCGCAGATCGCCCGTGATCCGTATGAGCGCCAGATCGTTGCGCGTCGAAACGGCGATAAGCTGGCCATAGACCGCCTCGCCGCCGCCAGTGGGGACGATGCCGATCTTCATCACCTCGTCACGCAGCGCGTCGCGCACGACATGGGCGTTCGTCACGACCTTGTCCGGGGCGACGGCGAAGCCCGTGCCGTGGCTGATCGGGAACAGCTCGCCATCCTCTTCGCCGATGATGACGACGCGCACCACACCGCGGGCGGCCGCATCGATATCGGCAGGATCCGCATGGGCCATCGCCGGCGCGAGGAGCGTGAGCAAGGCGGCAAGGAGGAGTGGAAGGCGTCCCATCGGAGCCGCCTTGTGAAGATCATTGGCTTTGATCGCAAGATGCGGGATGCATCGCGCGGGGGACTGGCGCACATCGGCGTTCCATGCGCTATAGGGAGGCTGCCGTGACCATCACCGACGACACTGCCTGGGCCGCCGTCATGCGGCGCGACCGAACCTATGACGGGCGGTTCGTCACCGGCGTGCTGACCACGGGTATTTATTGCCGGCCATCCTGCGCCGCGCGACATCCGGACCGGGGCAATGTGCGCTTTTTTACCGATTGTGCGGCGGCGCGGGCGGCCGGCTTGCGGGCGTGCAAGCGCTGTCTGCCGGACGACGTCGGGCGGGACGAGGCAGCCGTGCTGGCCGCGATCGACGAGATCCGCAATGCGCAGGACGTCCCTTCGCTTGCGGTTCTGGCCGAGTTGACCGGCTATTCGCCGACGCATTTCCAGCGCATCTTCAAGCGCGCGATCGGTCTTTCGCCGGCGAGCTACGCCCGGGCCCTGCGCGAAGAACGTGCGCGCAATTCCCTGTCGGCCGGTGAGAGCGTGACCGGCGCAATCTATGAGGCCGGCTATGGATCGGCATCGCGCTTTTACGAGAATACGAAAGGACGGCTGGGGATGACGGCAAGTGCATGGGCGAATGGGGGAGCGGGCGTGACGATCAACTGGGCGGTGGTCGAAACGAGCATGGGGCCGATGCTCGTCGCGGCGACGCAGAAGGGCGTCTGCCGCCTGTCGTTCGGCGAGGACGAGAGCGAGCTGGCACGCCGGTTCCCGAAGGCCGAGCTTGTGGAAGGCGGAGACGCGTTCGCAAAATTGCTCGCCGAGGTCGTGGCCAGCGTCGAGGCACCGGGAGATTTTTCGCATATCCCGTTGGACGTGAAAGGAACCGCTTTTCAGGAGGCGTGCTGGGACGCGCTGCGTGCGATCCCCACCGGCGAAACGCGCACCTATTCCGAAATCGCCGCGGCGGCGGGCAATGCCAAGGCGGTACGCGCGGCAGGGAGCGCGAACGCAAGGAACAATGTGGCCGTTCTGATCCCGTGCCACCGCGTCGTGCGCAAGGGCGGCGACCTCGGTGGCTATGCCTATGGCCCCGATATCAAGCGCGAATTGCTGAAGCGGGAACGGCGGTAAGGGGCGCCTGCCCTGAGAACCGGCGGAACGATCGGGCTTGAACTGCGAATGATTCGCATTAACTAAAGGCGATGAGCACGAGACCAAGCCCGCGAACCCTTACAGTCCAATCCAGCCAGCGCCTGTCCCCATCGATGATCCGCATCACGCTGGGCGGCGATGAGCTAAGAGACTTTCCCACCGGCTTTGTAGGCGGTTATATCAAACTCATCCTGTCGCCACCGACTGCGACATCGAAAGCGGTTATACGAACCTATACGATCCGCCATCAACGCAGCGATGCGATCGACGTCGATTTCGCATTGCATGGAGGAGAAGCCGCAGGACCAGCGACACGCTGGGCGCTGTCGGCAATGCCGGGCGATACCGTCCTGGTCGGAGGGCCGGGATTGCCCAAGCCCCTGCCGGAAGGTCGCGACTTCTATCTTGTCGCCGGTGATATGACTGCTTTGCCAGCCATCTGCGTCAACCTTTCTGCTCTTTCTGCGAATGCTCGGGGATTAGCCGTCATCGAGATACAAGATGAGGCAGACCGACCGGACATCATCGCTCCCGAAGGCGTGCAGATCCGTTGGCTTATCAATCCGGAACCGGGACGGCATCCCGATCTCTTGGTCGAGGCGCTGCGATCGATCGGGCAGCCTGAAGGAAAGCTCGCCGCGTGGGCAGCGTGCGAATTCACCTCCATGCGGAAACTGCGCGATTACCTGCGCGGCCAGATGGGCCTTGGCGGGGACGATCTTTATATCTCGAGCTACTGGAAGCACGGACTGATCGAAGACGAACACAAAGAGATCAAGCGGGCGGATGCAGATGCTCAGCTGGTATCCTGACTGCATGAACGACCGATAGAAAAAGGGCGGACCGTGAGGCCCGCCCTTTTCGCTGAAAGATCGGTTCGGATCAGAACCCGGAACCCATCCCGTCTACACTCTTGCTGACGAGGATGTTGACGGCAACGCGGCGGTTCTGCGCTTTGCCGGCTTCGGTCGTGTTATCCGCCGCAGGATCCGCCTCGGCCATGCCGGTCGGCGTCATCATGCGATACGGGGCCCATTTGCATTCCTGCTGGAGGAAGTTGACCACGCGCGCCGCGCGCTTTTCGCTGAGTTCCTGGTTGAACTCGTAATCGCCGGTCGAATCGGTGTAGCCGACGACAAGGAGCAGGGCGTTCGATGTTGCATCTGCCTGGCCAGCGGTCTGACAGAGTTCGGCCCGCGCCGAATCCGACAGGGCGTACTTGCCCGTGTCGAAATAGACGTTGGTGACGCCCTTCACGTTGTATTCGTCGATATTGGCGACCCGGCCACGCAGAGCCTCGGTGGCGGCTTCGTTGGAAGCAAAGCGCTGATCCGTTCCGTTGTGGATCATCCGCGCCGTCTTGAGGTCCTTGCTCTTGAGCGCGACCTTGGTCGCGATCAGACCGCGATTGGCCCATTCGACCGTTTGGACTTCAACAGGCAGACCATTCAGGAGATCTGCAGGGGGCAGGGTATCCTTGTTAAGGCCGAGGAAACCGCCGCTGCTGCGGATTTCAGTCGCCGGGCTGATCGCTACGATGGTGCGCGCGCCATCGACAGTGGTCACCTGCATCTTGTCGTCCGTGCGGGCGGAAATGACGCCTTCGACGGTCGGGCCATCGGGCATGCCGGACAGATCGCTGGGAGTGGTGCCGGTGACAGTGGTTAGAACTTCACCTTCCTGACCATCCTGCGGTGCGATTTCTTGTGCGTAGACACTACCGGTCACGGGCAGAGTCAGTGCGGCAATTATGGCCAATGTCTTCGAACTTTTGGAAATGGCAGTCATAATCTTCTCCTTAAACCGTCAACCGCATGTGCCATGTGCCCGGACCAAACCTGTCCGATGCACCCCCTCCGTTAAGCATATGCGGGCAAATGAGCCCCCTTTGTCCATCATCAATCACATGCGGCACACGGCCGCGGGTCGGCACCGGTGTGCAGGTCGACCTTATGCGCAAATGAACGTCCCCCCATTTGTCTCCAAACGAGTCGTCAATCTGACCTCAATATGCGGTGAAGCGACGTTCAGGCGGTCGCAGCGTTAACCATCTTCGCGCCGGGCCCAGCCCGAACCGGCCGGAGTCAGTGTGTCGAGGAAGCGATCTGCACTGCGCAGATAGTCCTGCTGCTTTTCAGACCCCATCCGATCCCAATTGGCGTAAATCCGGCCGATCCGCCGGTTCTTTTCCAGCCGGTCACGGTGCCGGTGCATAAAGTGCCAATATAGCGGGTTGAACGGGCATGCGCCTTCGCCGGTCTTCTTGTTCGGCGCGTATGCACAGCCCGCGCAATAATTGCTCATCTTGTTGATGTAGTTTCCGCTGGCGGCGTATGGTTTGGACGCGAGCTTCCCACCGTCGGCATAAAGGATCATGGCCGACACATTGGGCAGTTCGACCCATTCGTAAGCATCGGCATAAACGACAAGGAACCAGTCCTGTACGTCGCGCGGAGTTATACCCGCGAGCAATGCAAAATTGCCCAGCACCATCAGGCGCTGGATATGGTGCGCATGCGCGTTATCGCGTGTCGAACGGATACAGTCGGCAAGACAGGCCATGTCGGTTTCGCCTGTCCAGTAGAATTCGGGCAGCCCCCGTTGCGCATTGAGTTCATTGGCAGTCTGCAAATGCGGCATCTGGTTCCAATAGAAACCGCGCACATATTCCCGCCAGCCGATGATTTGCCGGATGAAGCCTTCCACCGAATTGAGTGGCGCCTTGCCGTCACGATAGGCTTGCTCGGCGCGATGGCAGAGATCGAGCGGGTCGAGCAGACCGAGATTGAGGCTGGTGGACAGCATAGAGTGAAACAGGTCGTCCTCGCCCGCGAGCATTGCATCCTGATAGGGACCGAAGCATTCGATCCGTTCGGCGAAAAACGCGTCGGCAGCGTCTTCTGCTTCCTCGCGCGTGACGGGCCATTCGAATTTCTCGAGGCTGCCGAAATGATCGCGAAATCGATCTTCGACCAGTTCGATGACCTGCTGTGTGATCTGGTCTGGTTCGAACTTCGGGCGTTCCGGCGCGGCAAGGCCTTCCTTAGGTGGCTGGCGGTTTTCGCTATCGTAGTTCCATTCTCCGCCTTCGGGCCTGTCCCCATCCATAAGCAGGCCGGTCTTTCGGCGCATTTCGCGATAAAAGAACTCCATCCGCAATTCGGTGCGGCCTTCGGCCCATTCATCGAATTCCGGCTGGGGGCAGATGAAGCGGTCGTCTCGCAGGATCTCCACGTCGCAGGGAAATTCATCGGGCCATTGTTCCATATCCTGGCGGACCCGCCATTCGCCCGCTTCCACGACCCTGATCAGGCGCGGTGCATGGTTTTCGACCGCGCGGGCCAGCTCGCCAGTAAAGCTGCCCGCATTGTTCTTGTCGTCGAGCTTGACGTAATCCACCGTCCAACCAGCTTCGCGCAACTCGTCGGCGAAGTGGCGCATGGCTGAAAAGATCAGGGCGATCTTCTGCTTGTGATGTTTGACGTATGTTGCCTCGTCCCAGACCTCCATCATCAGGAGGACGGTGTCGTCCTTGGCGCACCCACGGATCGACGCGATTTGGCGACTCAGCTGATCGCCGAGTATGGGAACGAGAACGGGGCCGGGCATTGCCGTTTCAATGCCCGGCGTCCGTCTTGGTGCCTCAGAGTTTTGCGATCGTTTCTTTTGCCGCTTCCATTCCGGCGGCGATCGCGTCCGGACCGAAGCCGGCTTTTTCGACGCGCACGAAATGAAGGTCGTCGACCCCGATGAAACCGAAGAAAGTCGTCAGCAGGCTTTCCTGGTTTTCCGCCATTTGATCGTTGGAATATTCGCCGCCACGCGCCGATGCGATCACGACCTTGCGCCCGCCCGCCAAGCCTTCCGGTCCAGCTTCCGAATATTGGAACGTGACGCCGGGCACGCCGAGGCGATCGAGCCATGCCTTGAGCTGCGAGGGGATGGTGAAATTGTACATCGGCGCACCAACGATCACGATGTCGCTCGCGAGAAATTCGTCGAGCACGGCGCGCTGGTCGGGATAGGCAGCCGCGACGGCTTCTTCATGCGTTTCGGGCGCGGTGCGGATCGCCTTGGTGGTGATCGGGTCGATGTGGGCGAGCGGTTCTGCGACGAGATCGCGGGTGACGAGAGTGGCGTCGGGATGTTTGGCCGTGAAGTGAGCGACCAGCTCGTCGGTCAGCTTGCGGCTGATCGATTGATCGCCGGTGGTCGAACTGTCGATGCGAAGGATTTGCACTATTGAAACTCCGTAGTTACTATCGATAACTTGGAGGCTATATGGAAACTACAACCCGACTTGCACAAGAAGGCACTTTTGTGTCCGATAGGGACACCGGTGTAACCCTTGAAGTTCACGACGCGCCGCAATGTACGGCGGTGAACGACATTCTCGCCCGTGTCGGGGATAAATGGTCCGTGCGCGTGGTGATGGCGCTGACCGAGGAATCGCGCCGGTTCAATGAATTGCGGCGCGAAATTCCCGGTATTTCCCAGCGCATGCTGACCCGGACGCTGCGCGGGCTGGAGCGGGACGGGCTCGTCAGTCGCGCAGTGACGCCGACAGTGCCGCCCCGTGTCGATTACGCGCTGACCGCGCTCGGCAAATCCTTGTGCAACCCGGTCGCCCAGCTCGGCAATTGGGCTATCGCCAACATCGGCAAGGTAGAAGCCGCTCGCGCCGTGTTCGACAGCGAGCAGGATTAGACGAAACTGTAAGGATCGATATCGACCGCTACGCGCACGCCTGCGGGGTGATCGACCTGTGTCAGCCACCGCCGTATGACGTGCTGTAGTTGCACACTGCGACGGGCATTGATGAGAAAACGATAGCGATAGCGCCCGCGCAGCAGGGCCATGGGGGCAGGGGCCGGTCCCAGGATCATGCAGTCCGCCACATCCGGCCGGAAAGCACCAAGGCGATTGGCCGCCTCACGCGCTTCGCCGTCGTCTTCCGACGATATGATGATTGAGGCCCAGCGACCGAACGGCGGAGCGCCGGCCTCGCGCCGCATTTCGGTTTCGGCAGAATAGAAAGCGTCCCGGTCCCCCGCAGCGAGTGCGGCAATCACCGGGGCCTCGGGATGGCGCGTCTGGATCAGCACTTCACCCGGCTTTGAACCGCGTCCGGCACGCCCGGCCACCTGGGCCACCTGCTGATACGTCCTTTCGCCTGCACGCAGATCGCCGCCCTCCAGCCCCAGATCGGCATCGACAACGCCGACCAGCGTCAACTCGGGGAAATGGAACCCCTTGGTGACCAGCTGTGTACCGACGATCACGTCGATTTCACGCGCTTCGACCGCAGCGATAAATTCTGCGGCACGGCCCGGTGAATTGAGCGTGTCCGACGTGGCCACGAATACGCGGGCCTGCGAGAGCCGTTCGGCCACTTCGTCGGCAATCCGTTCCACGCCCGGGCCGCAGGCGACGAGGCAATCGGGTTCGCCGCATTCGGTGCAGGCTTGCGGTGCAGGCGCCTCGTGCCCGCAATGGTGGCAGGCCAGCCGGCGGGTGAAGCGATGCTCGACCAGCCAGGCGCTGCAATTGGGGCATTGATACCGGAAGCCGCAATTGCGGCACAAGGTCAGCGGTGCATAGCCGCGCCGGTTCAGGAACAGCAGCGATTGTTCGCCGCGCTCCAGCCTTTCCTCGATCCCGTCGACCAGCCGCTGCGCCAGCCACATGCCATGAGGCGGCTTTTCTTCGGTCAGATCGATCAACTCGATCGCCGGCAATTCCGCGCCGCCAAAGCGGCTGGGTAGATCGACCTTCTCGTAAATCCCGCTTTTTGCCATCTGAAGGCTTTCCAGCGCGGGGGTGGCGCTTGCGAGAATGACGGGCACCTTTTCGAAATGGCCGCGCATAACGGCGACATCGCGCGCATTGTAGCGCACCCCGTCTTCCTGTTTGAAACTCGTTTCATGCGCTTCGTCAACGACGATCAGCCCCAGCTTTGCGAAGGGCAGGTACAGGGCAGAGCGGGCGCCGACCACCACCTGCGCCGAGCCTTCGCAAACCGCGCGATAGGCGCGCCTACGTTCGGTCGATTTGAGCGAGGAATGCCACAGGATGGGGGCGGCGCCGAAGCGTTCTTCGAACCGGTGGAGGAAGTTCTCGGTCAAGGCGATTTCGGGCAGCAGCACAAGCACCTGCCGCCCCATGCGCAAGGCTTCCGCCACAGGTTCGAAATAGGTTTCCGTCTTGCCCGATCCGGTGACCCCATCGAGCAGGAACGGTGCGAAGTCGCGCTTGCGCACCGCAGCGGAGAACACGTCGGAGACCGCTTGCTGCTCGTCGCTCAGATCGACCTGTACGAAATCCGGGCGTGCGGTGTCGTAAGGCCGGTCGCAATCCACCTCGACAGGTTCGAGGACGCCCTGATTGACCAGCCCGCGCAGGACTCCTTCGGACACGCCTGCAATGCCCGACAGTTCGCGGATATTGGCCTGCTCACCGTCCAGTGCGTCGATGGCTGCCTGGCGCTGGGGCGTCATGCGTTCCGGCAAGCCGCCGGTGAGGCGATATTCGGTCATCGTCGCCGGGCCCTTCAGCGCTCCCCCTGACGACAGCGCCATTCTTGCCACCCCGGCGAGAGAGGCGACGTAGTAATCGGCTGTCCATTCGATCAGGCGGCGCAGAGGGGCCGAAAGCGGCGGGACGGGTAGTATGCCGCGTAGCGGTCGCAGCTTTTCGGCCGGAACCTCGGTACCCGGCAGCCGTTCGGCCTCCCAGACGATTCCGATGACGGTCCGCGGCCCGAGCGGGCATTCGACCACCGATCCGGGTTCGACCCTCAATCCTTCCGGCACCTTGTAATCAAGGGGCCCCAGGGCAGCATTGAGGACAAGGCAGCGCACGCGGTTCATCGCTCGGCCATATGGGCGGCGCAAGGCTATGGAAACAAGGGTGGGACGAAATGAGGACCAACAATATGAACGATATTCTCGTGAAACCCACCGGGCGACGTGCCCTGCTGGGCGGCATGGCGGCATCGGGCGGGCTGCTTTTGCTGCCGGCCTGTACGTCGGTGCCGCGCTTCAGTCTCGTCGATGCCGTGCAGCGCATGCTGTTCCTGTCGAGCGAGCGGGCCTTCGCACGCATGCTGCAGGCCGACGGGTTCTGGGACCAGCAGGTTGCGCAGGTCGGTTTCAGAAATCTGCTGGGCGCCCGCGGGGATGTCCTGTCGCGGATACTGACCTCGGCCCTGTTCAAGGACCGACTGGACCGCGCGTTCGGCGACATCGCCTATGAAGGAGCAGCGCGGGCCGCGCCGCTGGTTTCCGACGCCGTTCGCGTAGTCGGTATCAACAATGCCCTAGACCTGGTGCGCGGCGGGCCGACGGCGGCGACCACGTTCCTGCGCGGTTCGATGGGGGCCACGCTGGTGGAAGCGATGGTGCCGGAACTGGGCGAGGCGATACGAATTTCGCAGGACCCCCTGGTCGGCGAACTCATCCAGGGACTGACGGGTATCGATTTTGCTGGCGCGACCAATCGTTTCGCGACCAGTCTGGACAACACGATCTGGCGCGAAATCGGTGCGGAGGAAGCGGCGATCCGCCGTGATCCGAGGGCGACACGTGATCCCCTGATCATCGGCGTGTTTGGAGCCGCTGCGCAATATTGATCTAGACGGCTGGGCGCGCGGGGCTGGGAATGGCATAGAACATCCATGCGAACCCTTCTCGCCGCTTTCCTTCTGGGCACCACAGCCTGTAGCACACCTGTGGTCGAGCCCGGCCCGATCGTCGGCGCGCAGCTTTACACGGTGCGTGAAAGCATGTCGGCCAATCCTCTCGCAACGCTGCGTCGCGTTGCCGATCTGGGGTATCGCGAGGTGGAAATTGCCGGGACCTTCGATGCCAAGCCCGAAGCGATTTGCCAGCAAGCGCGTGCGCTGGGAGTGCGGGTTGCGGCTGTGCATGCAGACTGGCAGTTGCTGCGTACGGATCCGGCGGCTGCAATCGCGGAAACCAGGGCGCTATGCAGCGATACACTCATTCTCGCCTGGTTGCCTGAAGATCAGCGGCAAACCTTGGCTCAATGGCGCGACTGGGTGGAGCATTTGAACCTGATCGCCGACCTGGCAGAGCGGGAAGGCGTGCGGATCGCGTATCACGCCCATGATTTCGAGTTTGCAGAGTTAGACGGGATCCGGCCCATCGATCTGCTCATGGACGAGCTCGATCCGCGTATCGGCTTCGAACTGGACACATACTGGCTGGCGTATGCGGGCGAAGATCCTCTGCGTTTTCTTCAACGGCATGCCGATCGGGTCACCCATCTTCATCTTAAGGATATGGCGGGTGACGGAAGCATGGCCGATGTGGGCGAAGGCACGCTGCCGCTGGCTCAAATCATCATTCAGGCGCAGCGACAGGGTGTGCGACACTTTCTGGTCGAGCGCGACGATGCATCCGATCCGTGGGCCAGCCTAGCCGCAAGTCTTGACTCGCTGCGCGCTATGCCCTTGCAGCAGGACACAACTTCAAACGCCTTCCGGAGCGCGAATCCATGAAATTCTTCGTCGACACTGCCGACATCGCCGACATCAGGGAAATGGCCGACACCGGCCTGCTCGATGGCGTCACCACCAATCCGTCGCTGATCGCAAAGTCGGGCCGCGATTTCATGGAAGTAACCAAGGAAATCTGCGACATCGTGGATGGGCCCGTGAGTGCCGAAGTCGTCGCGCTCGATCACGACACGATGATGAAGGAAGCGGAAACGCTGCGAAAGATCGCCGACAATGTCTGTATCAAGGTTCCGCTGACGATCGACGGCCTGAAGACCTGCAAGAAGCTCACCAGCGACGGCACACAGGTCAACGTAACGCTGTGTTTTTCGGCTAATCAGGCGCTGCTCGCAGCCAAGGCCGGCGCGACCTTTGTTTCGCCCTTCGTCGGGCGGCATGACGATAACGGCTTCGACGGCATGGAGCTTATCGCCGACATTCGCCAAATCTATAACAACTACAGTTTCGGCACGGAAATTCTCGTCGCCTCGGTTCGCAACCCGGTTCACGTGCTCAAAAGCGCGCTGATTGGCGCCGATGTCGCTACAATGCCGCCCGCCGTCATCAAGGGTCTGTTCAAGCATATCCTGACCGACAAGGGCATCGAGGGCTTCGTCGCCGACTGGGCGAAGACCGGTCAAAGCATTCCGACGCAGTAAATGACCGACCAGACGCCCCTCGACCGTTTCAAACAGGCGCTGACGAGCGCGTCGCGCGCGCTCGCGAACGAGCCTGAGGTCGAGGTGGCGTGGAGCGCGGATGCTCCTGCGCAATCGGGCAAGAATTTTCGTGTCCCGCTGCCTGGCCGAAATCTGCCCCGCGATCAGGCGATCGAGGCGCGCGGTTTCGCTGACAGCTTCGCGCTGAAGCTGCGCCATCATAACGAGGCGCTTCATAACAAGGGCGCGCCGCCAGAGCCCATCGCACGCGCTTGTTACGATGCCGTCGAACAAGTTCGCTATGAGGCGATCGGTTCGACCCGCTATGCAGGCATTCGCGATAATCTGAATTCGGCAGTAAAGCTCCGTACGGCATCGGATCCGATAGTGCGCGCGGACGAAGCGAAAGACGTGCCGCTTCCCACGGCGCTGTCGCTGATGCTGCGCGAGGCTTTGACCGGCGAGGCGATCCCCGAACGGGCTCAAGCGGCCGTCGATCTGGTTCGAGACGATATTCTTGCAAAGATCGGCACCGATATGGACGGGCTCGCCGATGCTCTCGACGATCAGCGCGCCTTCCAGGATCTGACGCTCGATATGCTGCGGCATCTCGACCTTACCCTTCCCGATAGTCCCGAACCGACCGATGCCGAAGATGGCGAGGACGAGGAAGGCGAAAAACCGGAAGAACAGGATACCGACGAGGAAGACGAAGGCGGGGCCGAACCGCAGGCTGCCGATGCGCGCAGCGAAGTCACCGACGGTGAGGCGGAAGGCGATGCCGATCAGGATGTCGATGGCGAGCAGGAAATGGCCGACGGCGACCCTTCGGACGACGGCGAAGAAGGCATGCAGCCCGTCCGGCCAAATCGGCCATGGACCGATCTTCCCGATACTTTCGAATACAAGGCCTATACCGAGAAATTCGACGAGATCGTCGAAGCACCGGAACTGTGCGACAACGAAGAACTCGACCGGTTGCGGACCTATCTCGACAGCCAGCTCGCCGGATTGCAGGGCGTGGTCACACGTCTAGCCAATCGCCTTCAGCGCCGCCTCATGGCGCAGCAGAACCGCAGCTGGGATTTTGACCAGGAAGAAGGCCTGCTCGATGCCGCGCGTCTGACGCGGGTGGTCGTCAGCCCCGGTCACGCGCTTAGCTACAAGATGGAGCGCGATACCGAGTTCAAGGACACGGTCGTCACGCTGCTGATCGACAATTCGGGTTCGATGCGTGGGCGGCCGATTTCCATTGCCGCAATCAGTGCCGACATACTTGCGCGCACGCTCGAGCGGTGCGGCGTGAAGACCGAAATTCTGGGCTTTACAACCCGCGCCTGGAAGGGCGGTCAAGGTCGCGAGATGTGGCTGGCCGATGGGCGGCCTGCCAATCCCGGTCGCCTCAATGATCTACGGCATATTCTCTACAAGAAGGCGGATGAGCCTTGGCGCCGTGCGCGCCGCAATCTCGGCCTGATGATGCGCGAAGGTCTGCTGAAAGAGAACATCGACGGCGAAGCGCTGCTCTGGGCGCACGACCGCCTGCTGCGCCGCCCCGAGGACCGCCGCATCCTGATGGTGATTTCCGACGGTGCGCCGGTCGACGACAGCACGCTCTCGGTCAATCAGGCGGGCTATCTCGAAGGCCATCTGCGCAAGGTGATCGACTGGATCGAGAAACAGTCGCCGGTGCAACTGGCGGCCATCGGGATCGGCCACGACGTGACCCGTTATTACAAGCGATCGGTGACGATTATGGATGTCGAGCAGCTTGGCGGGACCATCATCGAGCAGTTGGCGGATTTGTTCGAGGTGGACGGCTGAATGGATTGGACGCTAGCACTCACCGGCATGCTAATAATTATTTGGTCTTTATCCGGTCTTTGGCGGCCTGAGAAAAATATCGCTAGCGTAGAAGTGTGGCGGAAGAGGCTGAACGAATTAAAGGCCGGTGCGTCCGAAAGCTATTTTGAAGAACGGCGGCAATTGGAGGCGTATCCTCCACCAGAACATGCAACAATCACAAAGTTACGTGCTGTCAGCCTTGTGGGTATGAGCATTGGGGCAATACTGATCGTGATTTCAGCATTCAGATGAACGTCACCGAAGCCGTTCAGTCGCGCCGTTCCGTCCGCGCATTTCTCGACACGCCTGTCGAGCGTGAAATGCTGGCACGTATCCTAGAAAAGGCGCAGCGTTCACCGTCGGGTGGCAACACCCAGCCGTGGCACGGCATCCTCCTGACCGGCGATCCGCTGCAAAAGTTGTTCGACCGGATTGCGGAGGAATTTCCCAAGGGCCGCGCGGCGCATGCGCCCGAATATCACGTCTATCCCCCCGAACTGGATGGCGCCTACGAACAACGCCGCCGCGGGGTGGGCGAAGATATGTACGGCGCGCTCGAAATCTCCCGTGAGGAGAAGGCCAAGCGCCTGATGTGGTTCGCACGCAATTTCCAGGCCTTCGGGGCACCCGTATTGATGCTGGTCCACACGCCGAAATACATGGGGCCTCCACAGTGGAGTGATATCGGTATGTGGCTGCAGACCATCGCCCTGCTGCTGCGCGAGGAAGGCCTCGATTGCTGCTTCCAGGAAGCCTGGGCGGTCTATTCGCCGCAGATCCGCGAAGTGGTCGACATTCCCGAAGACCACATCTTCTTCTGCGGCATGGCAATCGGCTACCGCGATACAGAAGCGCCGGTGAACAATTTCGACGTCAAACGCGCCGGGACCGACGAGAGCGTGCGCTGGGAGGGTTGGCAGTAGGCGTGCCGCCACCTAATGCGCGTTTCATGACCGACGCGCCCCTGAAGCTGTTCAATTCGCTCACCCGCAAGCTGGAGGAATTCCGGCCCGTTCACGAGGGGGAAGCGCGCGTCTACAGCTGCGGGCCGACGGTCTACAACTACCCCCATATCGGCAACATGCGGGCCTATGTCTTTGCCGATGTCCTTGGCCGCACACTGAGCTGGAAGGGCTACGAGCTCACCCACATCATCAACATCACCGACGTGGGTCATCTGACCGATGATGGCGATGCGGGCGAAGACAAGATGGAAAAGATGGCTGCGGCCAAGGCGCAGTCGATCTGGGACATCGCCAAGCATTACACCGAAGCCTATTGGGCGGACGTGAAGGCGCTCAACATCCGCGAGCCGGCCAAGTGGTCGGTGGCGACCGATTACATCGACGAGATGATCGATTTCGCAAAGGGCATTGCCGACAGGCATTGCTACGAACTCGAAACCGGCCTCTATTTCGACGTGTCGACAGTCGCCGATTACGGGAGGCTTGCTCGCGCGGTAACTGAAGAGGGCGAGGGACGGATCGAAACGGTAGAAGGCAAGCGCAACGCTGCCGATTTTGCGATCTGGCGCAAGACACCTGCGGGCGAGACACGGCAGATGGAATGGGACAGTCCGTGGGGGAAGGGCGCGCCCGGCTGGCATCTCGAATGCTCGGTCATGGGCGAAAAGCTGCTCGGCTTCCCCTTCGATATCCATACCGGCGGCATCGATCACCGCGAAATCCATCACCCCAACGAGATCGCGCAGAACCAGGCCTTCTGCGGTTGTGGCGGGCTCGACGTGGCGACCCATTCGGGCGCGAAGATCTGGATGCACAACAACTTCCTCGTCGAACGGTCGGGGAAGATGTCGAAAAGCTCGGGAGAATTCCTGCGTCTGCAATTGCTGATCGACAAGGGCTACCACCCGCTCGCCTACCGCATGATGTGCCTCCAGGCGCATTACCGCAGCGAGCTGGAGTTTTCGTGGGAGGGGCTTGGGGCCGCCCTCACGCGGTTGAAGCGGATCGTCATGGCGGCGGAAAAGCTGCAGAACGCGCCCTTAGGCGATCCCTCGCACCTGAAATTTGCAGCCCTGCGGGACAAGTTCGCGGCCGCCATGTCGGACGATCTGAACACGGCGGTCGCGCTGGTCGCACTGGAAGAAACGCTGGCGATGAAAAAGGTCGATGCCAGTGTAAAGCGCGCTGTCATCGAAGAGATGGATCAGGTCCTGGGACTGGGCCTGTTCGACCTGACCCGCACAGATCTTCGCATCCGCCCCAGCGATGCCCGGATTACCGAAGCCGAGATCGAGGCCGAACTGTTCCGCCGCAAGGAAGCGCGCGTAGCCAAGGATTTCGCTGCGTCGGACGCGATTCGGGAAAGTCTTGCAGACAGTGGCGTAGAGGTTATGGATGGCGATCCTCTCGGATGGGAATGGAAGCTTTGACGAAGGCCGATCCGCAAGCACTCCTGTGGCAACATTTGAAAGACACGCCGCAGGGCTTGTTTTTCGTCCGCGACCATCCGGCAGAAGATTTCGTTCTGCCGTTCTATTGCGAAGAAGCGCATCTCGCCATCGAAGTGGATGACGATCCGTTCCGCCCACGGGACGATGCCGCGCGCGAACGGTGGCAGGATCGGCACAAGGTCGACATCATGCAGGTTCCGCCCAGCCACGTGCTGCGCAATGCCGGCGAAGTTGCGGAAGCAATCCTCGACATCGCTACCCGTCGCAAGGAACGGTTTGCGAAATAGTTTCTGAGCGGCAATGACAGGCGTCGAGGAGAAATCGATGACCAAAGCCGCCCTGTCCGCCATGATCCGCCCACTGGTCGAACCGCGCCTTCCCGAATGGGTCGAGCCGCTGTGGTTCACCAGCAAGGAACAGGCGCTGGATTTCGCGCCGCAGGCAGCGATCGGCTGGTTCGATCTCAACGAGAAAGAACCGATGATCGAAATTGCCCGGGCGGCGACCAACCTCAAATGGTTAAATTCGATCTATGCCGGGCTCGACTTCATGCCTCTCGACGTTCTGAAAGAACGCGGTGTGGTCGTCACCAACGGGGTCGGCATCAATGCCATCACCATCGCCGAATATGTCGTCATGCTCATGCTATCCCATGCCAAGGGATATCGCGATGTGGTGCGGGCGCAGGATCGTCATGAATGGCTGCGTGACAGTCCGGGCAAGCGGGAATTGTCGGGCGAGCGTGTGCTTCTGCTCGGCATGGGCGCCATCGGTTCGCTGATCAAGACACGCCTCGAAGCCTTCGACATGACGGTCGTTCCCGTGCGCCGTTCGGGTGCCGACGGTGCGCTTCGTCCGGGCGAATGGCGCCAGAAACTGGGCGAATTCGACTGGGTCGTGCTGGCCCTGCCATCCACCCCCGAAACGAAGCATATGATCGGCGCGCTGGAACTTGCTGCAATGCGCCCGAACGGTGTGCTGGTGAACATTGCGCGCGGCGATGTCGTCGATCAGGAAGCACTGGTCTCTGCCCTGAGGGAAGAAAAGATCGAAGCGGCGCTGCTCGACGTGACGGATCCCGAACCACTGCCCGAAGATCACCCCTTGTGGGAACTTGGCAATGCGCAGGTCACCATGCATCTGTCGGGCAGAGCGCAGACGAAGATGTTCCAGCGGTCCGCCGATCGCTTCATCGAAAACCTCGAACGCTGGCACAAGGGCGAACCCGTCCAGCCGCAGCTCGACCTCGAGCTCGGCTACTGACGGAACGCTCCCGCTTGTCGCGCCGTTGATGCTCCGAACAGGAGATCACATGCCCAGCCTCAAGGAAACCTACCCGCTCTATCTGAACAACAAGGCGCAGCAGCCGAACACCGATCTCGAGGTGACGGACAAGTTCACCGGCAAGGTCGCCTTCCGGACCGCCCTGGCGACGCCCGAAATCATCGATCAGGCGATCGCGGGGGCGGTGCAGGCCACGGAACCGATGGCGAAGCTCGCCAGCTACGAACGGCAGGCGGTGCTGCAGCACTGTGTCGATCGCTTCAAGGAACGCTTTGACGAGCTGGCCTATGCCCTTTGCGTCGAAGCGGGCAAGCCGATCAAGGACAGCGAAGGCGAAGTCACGCGCCTGATCGACACGTTCCGTATCGCGGCCGAAGAATCGGTGCGGATGTATGGCGAAGTCATGCCGCTCGACATTTCCGAACGGGCGAAGGGCTATCAGGCGATCTGGAAACGCGTTCCGGTCGGGCCCTGCAGCTTCATCTCGCCATTCAATTTTCCGTTGAACCTGGCTGCACACAAGGTTGCCCCCGCCATCGCCGTGGGCTGCCCGTTCGTGATGAAGCCGGCCAGCATGACCCCGCTCGGTGCCATCATCATGGGCGAAGTTCTGGCGGAAACGGATTTGCCGGAAGGGGCCTTCTCGATTCTGCCAGCCCATCGCGACGGCGCCGGTATGTTTACCGAAGACGAGCGGCTGAAGCTGCTCAGCTTCACCGGCTCGCCTGCCGTCGGCTGGGCGCTCAAGGCCAAGTCGGGCAAGAAGAAGGTGGTGCTCGAACTCGGCGGGAATGCAGCGGTGGTCGTCGACCGGGATGCCAATCTGGATGACGCGCTGGAACGGATCATCTTCGGCGCTTTCTATCAGAGCGGGCAGAGCTGCATCGGCGTGCAGCGGATCATCGTTCACGAAGACGTGTACGACCGTTTCCGCGATATGATGGTCGAGAAGACCAAGAGTCTTGTCGCGGGCGATCCCAAGGACCGCGATACCTTCATCGGGCCGATGATCTCGGAAAAGGAAGCGAGCCGGCTCAAGGGATGGATTGACGATGCCATCGACGGCGGCGCCTCTCTGCTGACCGGCGGCGGCTGCAAGGGCAACATGCTCGAAGCCACGCTGCTCGAAAACGTGCACAAGGATGCCAAGGCGCTTAACGAAGAAGCCTTCGGCCCGCTTGCCATTCTCCAGAAATTCTCCGATTTCGACGATGCTCTGGCAGAGGTTAACCGAAGCACGTTCGGTCTGCAGGCGGGCATCTTCACGCGGGACCTGTTCAAGATGTTCGACGCCTGGGACCGGCTCGAAGTGGGCGGTGTGGTTATCAACGACGTGCCCAGCTACCGGGTGGACAACATGCCGTACGGCGGTGTGAAGGATTCGGGCTTGGGCCGCGAAGGGATCAAATTCGCCATGGAAGACATGACCGAAATCAGGAACCTCGTCGTCCGCCGAAACTGACCCCGTCGCGTCGCCGGACGGATCAACTCTCCTCCAGCAACAGCAGTTCGCACTGCACCACCAGCCGTGGCTCGGGTAGCAGCCGATGCTCGACCTCGAGTATCGCTGCGTCCGCCACGATCTGGCCGGGAATGGCAAATTCGTGTTCTGGCAGTTCTGCGACGAACATTTCGCCAGTCGCGACGACGTCCGCTCCTGCGAAAACAAGCTTGAGCGAATGGCGGGTGCCAGCGAAGGTTATGCTCGCCCATGCTTTCTCCGTATGGGTGAGTACTACCCCGTGGCCGCGATGCAGTTCGGCCAGAGCCTTGAGGACACGATCAGCAGCCGTCCGACGGGGCCGGGGCGATTTGGCTGAATTGCCTTCAAGCAACATGGGCAGTCTCCTGGGCGGCGGGGGTGACGGTGCGGGCAGCTTCGAAGCCTGCCATGAACCCGCGGATGCGTTGCTCGGTGCGGTCGCGCGGCTCGCGACCCATCCGCAAATCGAGCACGAATCGCGGGTCCTGAATGGCCAGTCGGCCGAATTTGGTGGCCGGCATTTCGTGCTGCCGGAGGAATTTTTCGACGGATCGGATCAGCATGCGAAGGCTCCCGGTAGGCTGGTCTGACAGACGAATCGCTCGCCGTGTTCCGCATTTGTTCCAACCGAATTCCTACTTGTCTAGGAAAAATACTATAGTATAGGATTTTTCCGCGACCCAACCAACAAGGAGGCCGGTCATGGACTTTGTCGAACCGCTCGATCGGTACGAGCCCGAGGAACGCTATGCCCGCGCACGATTGCGGGAGATCATTCGTGAGAAGGGTCACAGTCTGTCGGCCCTGGCCCGCCTGATCGGGCGTAATCCGGCGTATCTGCACCAGTATGTCGGTCGTGGGAGCCCCCGGCATTTGGACGAGCCGGACCTGATGAAGATTGCCGAATTCCTGGGCGTCGATCACGAGGTGATCGCCACGCGGGAGATCGTCAGGCCGCGCTCCTCGCGAATGCAGGACTCGGGCGATACTGAAGGCTTCGTGCAGGTGCCGCGCCTGCCGTTGGAGGCTTCGGCCGGGCCGGGTGCCTTCAGTGCAGAGGAAATTTCCTATGACGCCTTTCAGTTCTCCCGCCGCTGGCTGCGCGAGATGGGGCTGGAGGGCGCCGACCTGACCGCTATCCGGGTCGAAGGCGACAGCATGGAACCGCTGCTACGTTCGGGCGACGAGATCTTCGTCGATCGCAACAAGCGGGGCGGTGAGGGAGTGTTCGTGGTCCGCATCAGCGATGCGCTTCACGTCAAGCAGGTCCAGTCCCGCGGTCCCGGCGACATCGCACTGATCAGCGCCAACGATGCCTATGCGCCGATTGAACTGGCGCGCGAGGAAATCGAGGTCATCGGTCGGGTCGTGTGGAAGGGAGGCAGACTTTGACCCTACGCCGAAATCCTCGGTGGATCGCAGTGCCTAGGGCGGCGAGCATGCGCAAATGGAACAAACGCTGGGTGACGACGTAACTTCCATACTCCTGGCGCTCTGGTGGATGTGGCAGGGACATCACACGAGGAGACATCGTATGCGCAAGGCTCTACTTCCCATCGCTATCGTCGGCGCACTGTCGCTGTCCGGTTGCGCAAGTTACGGCCTCGGCGGAATTGGCGGCGGCTCGGATGGCTACGGTTCCGATTACGGATATGGCTATAATGGTCGCGACGATTTCGAACGCGCCGCTGTCAATGCCTGCGGGCGTGAAGCTTCGCGCTATGGGCGAGTTTCGATCAACTCTGTCAATCAGGAAAGCCGCGATAGGGTAGTGGTCACCGGGCGTATGGAAACGCGCCGTGGCGATCGCGATCGCTTCGGCTGCACCTTCGACAGAAGCGGTCGGATCACCGATTTTCGTCGCCTCTGATACGCGGGCGGCAATGGCAATGTGCGCTTGCAAAAGGGTAGGCGCGCAGCCATTTCAGCCCGCATGACCGACACTGCAAGTAAGCCCCCGATGAAAGCCGGTATCGTCCCGGTCACCCCTCTGCAGCAGAATTGCTCGCTGATCTGGTGCACTGCGACCAACAAGGGCGCGCTGATCGATCCGGGCGGCGATCTGGACAAGGTGAAGGCCGCCGTGGCCAAGACCGGTGTCGAACTGGAAAAGATTCTCATCACTCATGGTCATATCGACCACTGCGGCGAAGCCGGGGTGCTGGCCAAGGAACTCGGCCTGCCCATCGAAGGGCCGCAGGAAGCTGATCGTTTCTGGATCAGCCGCTTGGATGATGATGGCGCAAAATACGGCGTCAACGGTCAGGTTTTCGAACCCGACCGCTGGCTCGAAGATGGCGACACCGTTACTGTGGGCGATCTGACGCTGGAGGTCATCCACTGCCCCGGCCACACGCCCGGCCACGTGGTTTTCTTCCATCGCCCCAGCAAGTTTGCCGTCGTCGGCGACGTTCTCTTCCAGGGCAGCATCGGGCGTACGGATTTCCCCATGGGCAATCACCAGGACCTGATCGATGCGATCACGCAGAAGCTCTGGCCACTGGGCGACGATGTGACCTTCATCCCCGGTCATGGCCCCACCAGCACATTCGGGCAGGAACGCAAGACCAACGCCTTCGTCAGCGACTACGCGCTTTCCTGATACTTTGCCGGGCCCCGGCCTGCGCAATCCTACATCACGCCAAGCACGATCAGCACGGCTACCGCCGCCAGCCCGAGCTGTGTCAGCATCGTCACGATCGTCCCGATGGAGCGACCTTTGCCCAGCGTCCCGCCGTCCATTCCGAAACCGTGGGCGACACGGCCCAGCATGTAGATGGCAACCACCCAGGCCAGCCAGGGATTCCCGCGGCCCGCCAGCTCTATGCCCGCCACCAGCACCAGTACGAAGGCCGTATTCTCCACGAAGTTTAGCTGCGCCCGCATGCGGGCGGTCAGCGGGCCGCCGTCATCGTCGCCGACGGAAATCTTCGTCGCCATGCGCATCTGGCCCACGCGAATGCTCAGCCAGAGATTTATGATTGCCGCTGCTGCAGCCGCAGTCAGTGTAACCGGCAGGATAACGCCCATGCTTGTCCTTCCCTTGCGATCTCTCCACCGGAGACCCATCTGGGGTGCTAGGGTGATGGTTCGCGCCGCGCAATGCCGATCAGGCAGCGAGACGGGTTGCATCCCCTGTGAATTTCGCTATAGCGCGCGCCTTCACCGCCACGGTCGGGATATTCGGGTTCACGCGCTCTTGTGCGGTGCCGGACCATCCCCTAGGGCGGCCACCGAAATTGATTGAAATTGTTTGAGGAACAGGTGCCGCCATGGCCGTCCCCAAGAGGAAAGTATCGCCCCACCGTCGCGGCAATCGCCGTGCGCATGATTCGCTCAAGGTTGAAGCGCATCACGAGTGCTCGAACTGCGGTGAACTCAAGCGTCCGCACAATCTGTGCCCGCACTGCGGCTACTATAACGGTCGCGAAATCATCGCCGTCGGTCTTTAAGACCGTCAGCAAAGCCGGAGAATCCGCATGAGTCTGCCGCGTATCGCCGTTGATGCGATGGGCGGTGATGAAGGCGTGCGCGTCATGGTCGAAGGGGCTGCGCTTGCGCGGCGCCGCCATGACAAGTTCAAGTTCTTGCTGGTGGGTGACGAAACGCGGATCAAGGCCGCGCTCGAATCCCATCCCGGCATGGCTGGGGCCTCCGAGATCCTGCACAGCGACGACGTGGTCGGCGGCGACGAGCTGCCGAGCCGCGCCTTGCGCCGCGCAAAGACCACCAGCATGGGTCTGGCGGTCAATGCCGTGAAGCAGGGCGATGCCGGTGCTGCGGTCAGTGCCGGCAATACCGGCGCGCTGATGGCGATGAGCAAGCTTGCGCTGCGCACCATGCCCGGTCTTGATCGGCCGGCGCTTGCCGCGCTGCTCCCGACGCTTACCGACAATGATGTGGTCATGCTGGACCTTGGCGCCAATCGCGAATGCGATGCGCGCAATCTGGTCCAGTTCGCCATCATGGGTGCTGCCTATGCCCGCGTCGTTACAGGACGGGAACGGCCGCGCACGCGCCTGCTCAATATCGGTACCGAAGAAACCAAGGGCACCGAAGATATCCAGGCCGCCGCCGAAGCGCTGCGCGCCGCGACCGGTCTTGCCATGGACTTCGAAGGCTATGTCGAAGCCGACAAGATCAATCGCGGCGAATGCGACGTGGTGGTGTGTGACGGTTTTTCCGGCAATATCGCTCTCAAGGCCATCGAAGGGGCGGCACGGTTCGTGACCGATCTGCTGCGCCAGGCATTCACTTCCAGCGTGCGTTCCAAGATCGGCTTCCTCGTTTCGCGCCCTGCCACCGAATTGCTGCGCCACCATCTCGATCCCAACAATCATAATGGCGCGGTCTTCCTCGGCCTCAACGGTGTGGTGGTGAAAAGCCACGGCAGCGCCAATGCCAAGGGCGTCGCCAACGCTGTCGAGGTCGCTGCCCGGCTGCTGGAGGACGACATTACCAACCGCATCAAACACGATCTTGCCGCAGTCGGTACAGAAGGATTGGCAGCCAAGTGATCCGCTCCGTAATCACGGGAACCGGCTCGGCGCTGCCGGCCAATTGCGTCAGCAATGCCGATCTGGCTGAACGTGTGGATACCAGCGACGACTGGATCGTCGAGCGGACGGGTATCCGCCAACGCTATATCGCTGGCGAAGGCGAAACCACCTCCACCCTCGCTATCGACGCATCGCGCAAGGCCCTTGCTGCGGCAGGGGTCGATGCTGACGAAATCGGCCTGATCATTCTGGCCACGGCCACGCCCGACCATACCTTTCCCGCCACGGCCACGCAGGTTCAGGCGGCGCTGGGTTGCGGCGGCGGTGTCGCTTTCGACGTCCAGGCCGTGTGTTCGGGCTTCCTTTACGCGCTGGCCACAGCCGATTCGCTGCTGCGGACCGGCATGGCGAAGAAGGCGCTGGTGATCGGGTCCGAAACTTTCAGCCGCATTCTCGACTGGGATGATCGCACGACCTGCGTACTCTTCGGCGATGGCGCGGGCGCAATCGTGCTCGAAGCGAAGGACGTGGCCGAAGACGGCCCCGGCATCCTCGCCAGCCGCCTCCATGCAGAAGGCGCGCATAAGGACATGCTCTATGTCGACGGCGGACCGTCCACCACGGGCACAGTCGGCAAGCTGCGCATGAAGGGCCGCGAGGTTTTCCGCCACGCCGTGGTCAATCTGGCGGACGTGCTGCGCGAAGTGCTCGAAGAAACCGGTATGAATGCCGCGGACATCGACTGGGTGGTGCCGCATCAGGCCAATGCCCGCATTCTCGATGCCACCGCGCGCAAACTCGATTTGCCATCCGAAAAGGTGGTCGTCACCGTCGATCGTCATGCCAACACCTCGGCCGCGTCCGTCCCGCTGGCGCTCGACACGGCCGTGCAGGATGGCCGTATCAAACAGGGCGATCTCGTCATGTTCGAAGCGATGGGTGGCGGCTTCACATGGGGCGCATCGCTCGCACGTATGTAGGTGCGGCCAAAAATACGCCGAGCCGATTTGCCAGAACTGCGGCAAACCTCTATATTGCTTGGCGAAGTTTGAATTTGGGTCGCATTCTCGCTCAGGGTCGCATCTGGGGGGAAAGAAAGAATGAATATTATGCGTTCCGTAGGCACACTGACACGGGCCGACCTCGCTGAAACCATCAACCGCAAGATGGGTCTCAGCCGCGCTGAATCGCTCGACATGGTCGAAGCGATCCTGGCCAAGATCTGCGATGCTTTGTCCGATGGCGAAAACGTGAAGATCTCCGGTTTCGGCAGCTTCGTCCTGCGCGACAAGTCGGAGCGGGTCGGCCGCAATCCCAAGACCGGGGTCGAAGTGCCGATTACGCCGCGCCGCGTGATGACCTTCCGCGCCAGTCAGCTCCTGAAAGAGCGGATCGCGAACGGCTGAGGATATCCGCATGGCGAGTTTCGACGACGGTAAGGACAGCGGCGCTCTGCGCACCATCGGCGAAGTCGCCAAGGCCACCGGCATCAAACCGCATGTGCTGCGTTATTGGGAACAGCAGTTCCCCTCGCTCAGGCCGCTCACCCGCAGCGGCGGGCGGCGCTATTACCGGCCCGAAGATATCGAACTGGTCGAACGCATCGAGCGACTCGTCAATCGCGAAGGCTATACGCTGAAAGGCGCGAAAGCCGCCTTGCGCGGCGCGTCCGATCAGCAGGCGGCACCGCCGGAAGCGGCAACGCCGGAATCGCCGCCAGCCGCTGACCTACTCCGCCAGCTCGAAGCAATCCGCAACGATCTCAAGGCAGCCCTCGCGGCCTGAAACCGATTTCTCACGGCTCCGGAGCGTAGGGCCGCGATGCCGTGGTTGCCGTGCCGAGGTAAAGTTGGCCCGAATAGGGGGCATCGGGATCCTCTTCGATAACCAGAGATGGCTCTGGAATTGCAACGAGCACTGCCGAGAGAACGGCGGAACAAAGATGCAAGTTCATGCACATTTTCGTCCGCTTGACAGCGAAGTGCTGTCGAGCACGCTGCCTGCTTTCCGCCTCAATTCACGACACTTTAGCATCGTGCCAAGAGCGGACAGTCAGGCAACGCCCCCATTGCGGACATTATCAATCACCGCACGATGCTGAGCGGCGTAGAGGTCAGGGCTGCAGTGAGGTTATCATGGGCGTTGGTTTATTTTTGCTCGGCTATTACGCCGCCGCCTTCCTGATAAGCTTTGTCGTCCAAGGTTTCCTAGCATCGACGCGCTGGAAATTGGTAGCTCTTGTTGCTCTATTACCGTGCATAGCGTTGCTCACAATTGGTTCTGGCTCGGTGCGACTCGCTGCTTTCGTCTTCGGGTTTAGTCTAACAGGCTCTGCTCTTGCGGCTCTTGCGGTCGCCGGCCTGAGATTGGTGAAAGCTCGGCTTGATTGATTATGATGGAAGTCCGCTAACCACCCATTGCAGACCTTCCCGGCCATTTCGCACAGCGCCTGATAGCCGACCGTTAGCTAATCGTGCACGTATGATAAAAGCGGACCTTCTGCGAACGCCCCCAACCTCTGACACTTTCGCGTCAGTCGAAATGGCAGGACCAATCGACCTTGCTTAGCCGCTGAAAGGACCTGATGTGTTCACCGGTGAGATCAAGCATTACATCCTGAGCGAAATACTCGGGGTTGCGCTCCGGCGATCGCACTATGGCGATCCCACCATCTGGAACGCCTTCGCGGTAGACAACCGCCTGAGGGGGTGTTCCTGCAAGTGTGTGCTCGTTTTGGTACGCAAAGGCTCGCTTTTCGCGATTTGAGATGGTGTTCATCACGACTGAACTCAATAACATCGCTAATACCATGGCCGTGATCGGCAGGATACGGCCAGCGAGCATTCTCAGGCGAGATGAGTGAAAATCGGGCTTGAAGAAAATCGTGGCGATGGCCGTACAGAACGCGACGAATATGATGATCGCCCAGCAAATATGCCAAAGGAAAAGTGCGCCAAAGTCCTCACGCGCCAGACTGCTGTCAGGTCCGAAAACGGTTGCCGCAGCAATATACACCGGACCGAACAGGATCAGCAGTCCAGCGGCCAATTTCTCATTGAAGGTCAATGCTTGAATAGCCTGCATGGTAGTCACGAGTATACAGCGCAGCTTGTTCCCGTGCCACCCGGACTTCCGCCAGAACGGACGATCGGCTTACGACCCCATTGCAGACATTGGGTATTTAGCTTAGCAATTCCACATGGACAGCTTCTACCTTTTCGAGAAGTTCGTGGGGATGCTGGGGTGAGGTGGCTCATTACTTGCGTCGTGGCACTAGTATCACCCTTATCCGCTTGCTCGAAGACGAGTGATTCCGACCGGTTGCCATACGGCACGAGGGAAAATGCAAGGCTGGCGGCTGAAGAGTGTGGGATCAAGACCTGGTACTGGGGAAAGGCAATCCCGATGCATGGTCCAAAGTCTGAGCACCCATCTTTTGCTTTTAATCCTGAGCTAGATTCGGATGGCAAATCTAATGAAGCTAATCTCAGCAAGATTTATGATTGCCTTGACGCCTCGTTCACGCGGCAGAAGGTGCGGATCAATTTAGCAGGTGCCGCCTAGCTGAAACCGGACATCACTTCGATCCTCCTCATAGGAGATTGTCAGCAACAGTAGTCCGCTTCCCACCCTAAATTTACACCTTTCCGACTACATGCGCAGCGCTTCAATGGCGACCGTCCGATATTCTAGCAACCGCGGCAAAAGCAGTCCTGCTGTTAAAGACCCCAATGCGAACGTTTGAGCACTGATCGCGCAGTTCCGAAACCGGACTTTCTTGGCGCAGCCAGCATAATGTTCTGCTTCACATCCGCGGCGACTACTTCCACCGCCGGTCTCATTCGTATACGCTGGGAAACTGCCGATCGCGTCTTCGTCCGCTTGGCCTATCGGAGGGAAAAGCTTTGGCGTTGCGACATCTCCTCTTCCTGCTTCCCGTCACGCTTCTATCCTTGGCCAGTGGTGCGCAAGCGGACGGTATCAAAGCGGATAATGACGCAGCTTTGCCCGAACTGCTCGAACCCCACGTATCGAGCGATCGCCCTACACTCGGCGATTATCGATGGATGCGCGGTGGCTTTCCACGAGCCGATGATCACCAGATAGCCGTTTGGAACGCCGCAAAAAACCACGGATACCAATGCTATCAGAGACATCTCGAAGCATGGCGCGCAAAGTTGCGGGAAATGGGTATCGATCCGATCGAGCAAGATTCCTATTCGATCATATATGACTGTAGCGCGTTCAACACGCTCCCTATTCCAGAAGGCACTTCGTGGGAGGACTTCGAGCGCAATATCGAGATGGCGCGTCCAATTGTGGACGGTATCGTGTATGCAAGTCAGTTCGTGCTGGACTCGGCCAAGGATGAGGACTTGTCATTGGCCGGTAAGTTGCGGTCCCGTTTTTTAGCCGATCAGATCATGCGCACCGCCTTGATAGCGTCCTTTCGCGGCACAGGTCTGTTTGCTGGCATCGAAGGCCTGCGGCGCCAGATCGCAAGTGACATGATCACTCAGCAAATGGCGAAGATCGACGCCGATAACACAGCGTTCCTTAAGGCTCTTGTCGCATCAGATGGCTGGCCAAAATCACGCGTTGTCGGGGAAGAGGCAGCGCACGATGCCTGGTTGCTTGTGCAACATGCGGATGCCGATCCACCGCTGCAACTCACTGCTCTTCGTCAGATGGAGACGCTACTACAGACCCAGAATGTCTCGGCAAAAGATTACGCCTATCTGTATGATCGCATCATGCTGAAACTCGTCGGGAGGCAGCGCTATGCGACCCAGTTCGAATGCAAAGACGGAACGCGTGTTCCCCAGCCTTTGGAAGCCGATATTGCATCCGCCGATAGTTATCGCGCCGCCGCCAAGATTGAGACTGTTGCCGAAAATGCTGCGCGGATGGAACGGACCTACGGAGCCTGCTCGTAGCCTTTGCAGTCAATAAACGATGCCGGTTCCCTGCGGATCGGGTAGCGCCTTGATCCTAAGTCCCCAATCCCGCCAGTCCGCTTACCACCCTAATTGCAGACCTTGCCGGCCACTTGCGCAGCGCGTGCAAGCCGTCCGACAGGAAATCAAGCAATTGTTACAAAAGCAGTCCGGCAGCTACCGACCTCGTTTTGTCGTAGCGTATCGCTTTTTTGTCCTAGGAAGCAGGCGCTCGTTCAGCTTAGCTGTGTCAACGAGCGGTGGCGCTGGTCCACTGCGGGGATCGATCGTCGGAAAGCCGTCGTATTTCGAGGGAATGGGGATTATTCCTACCGCCACGCATACGATCCAGGATGCTTCATGGCACAGTTGAAGGCAGTCTGAGTTGTCGGTTTAATCGCCAATTCAGGCGTGAAATAGCTCCGACATAGCGAAGCACCAATTTTGACGAATGGACTGATGTTGCGATTGACCTTTTTCAGCGCTGCCATGCCGGTGACGAGCTTATTTTTGGTGACCGGGTGTGTAGCTGTGCAGCCGTTGCAAAGCGTCGCTGCAGCAGGCAACGCGCTAGCAAACACAGTGACCGGGAGCGGAGAGAAGTCCGCCCTTACCGCTGTCGAGCTCCGGCAACTCCAAACCAGAGATCTCGGCATTAGCAAAGCTGCAGCCTTCGCCAGCGTGATGACAGTGTTACTAGATTCGGGCTATCGGGTGACCTCGGCAGACCTCGGCAGCGGCTTGATAACCGCCGCATCTTCGACCACGGGGCGGCTCAGACTAGACCCAACTGGCCTATCCAGAGCTAACCAAACCCCGGTAGCCTCCGCGTTCGTGGAGGAGCGATATGCGAATTTGACTCGGGTCAGGATCGTTTTTTCGATCGGCACCGCAGCAACAGGGCAGCTCGCAAGTTCAGGCGAGCGAGCTATACTGGAGCATGGTATCTACGACACCTTCTTCTCGCGGCTCGAAGAAGAAGTTGAGCTACGTCCTGCGGCTACCCCACCAGTTCCCGTGCAAATCGCTGCGCCCTCACCTGATGCAGATCTGAGCCTTGAGGTCGAAGCGTCGCGTGCGGACGAGGCAAGCCGTGCGGCAGAAGAGGAGGCAGAGAGGCAGGAAGCGCCGCAGGTAGATAATCAAATTCCGGAGGAATTACGCTCGCCCTCAGCTTTTTAAAGCTAGCGCGCCTTTCTTTATGGCCCTTGTGGTAGAATGTTGGAGTGGCCGTTGGGCGGTAATGGGGCTCAAGCATCTCTTGGGAATGCTCGTCGCATTAGGTTTAAGTAGAAACTATGCTGAGCAAATCGCTGTTGCAAAGACTGAGCCAGACAACCAGCACGGCGTTATAAGGGCGCGCTGCCACGCCGGACGCGTTCCTGCATTATGGCTGCTGACAAAGCCGCCTGTCGAGAAACCACCCCAATTGCTGCCGTTAGACTTCTAATTGACCAATCCCAAGACCAGTCTCTGTCACGTATGCCGATAACGCGTAGTTCGCTGAATCACATTTGACCGGCAGCCGTAAATCACGAACTGATCAGAATGTCCGCTGGTGCTATAATCGGTCGTTCAGCAAACGACCCCATTGCGGTCATTGGGCACCCGCGTGAGCTTGCCAGACGAGCCCCTGCCAAACTCCCCCTGAAGCCTTTTCAACAACGAAATCACGTTTCGGCATTCGACGTAGCTTGAGCCTCGACATTACAGCCTGTGATCTCAGGTTATCAGGACTCGTATACGTTAGAATCTCGCTCGGCCGAACGCGTGCTACAGCGTCGAGCAAAGCTGCCTGCGCGCTCTCGGTCGCGTAGCCATGGCCCCAAGCGTTCACCACAAGACGCCAGCCGATTTCAAAATGCGCGCCTAGAGGATGGGCCTCATCTAGACGATGCACCACTCCGGTGTAGCCCAGAAAACTTCCGTCCCTGTTCTCTATCGCCCAACGAGAAACTCCCTCTTCGATCCATCCAAGGCGATAGCGGTCGAACTTGGCATCGCTCTCTGTGGGATCGATGGGACCATTCTGATCCGCCATCACAACAGGGTCAGCATGCATGGCCGCGAAAGCCGCTCGGTGCTGTTCACCCCAGAGAACCAGCCTCAGATTACGAGTTTTGATCATGAGCAGGATAATGACGCCAGGACCGTCTGCTTTCCACCCCATCAGCGGCCTAAATGCCGACCGCAAAACATCCAAGAAACGGACCAGCCGCTAACGACCCAAAGCGGACTTAGGGCCCATTAGAAAAAGCGGCTGTCTTGCTCGTAGATGGCATCTACGATTGAAAAAACCTGTGGCGCGAGAGGGGTGCCGATCACGTCGCTTCTTCCCAGCGTGGTTGCTGCCAAGGTTCCATCTCCGATCGGCCTGCCTGCGGCGTCGATCACCATGAGGGATGGCGACCCATGCTCCTGATCTCGATGCAATAGCGACACGCCGCAACGTTCCTTGCTGGTTGTGCCATCGCCCCAGGGTCCAATCACCAAATCGAGATTAGCACCTTCATCATTCAGATGCCCAGCCGCCCAATGCATGAAATAGGCAGCAACCGTGGGGCCAGCTACTTCGTGAACAAAGCCCCAAACACTGCGGCTTTCGTTGCCACAACAATCGCATTTGCCACTGCTTTCGCCCGTGGCTTCGACCTCATAATTGCTGCTGGGGTGCTCGTCTCTCACGTCTCAGAACATACGAGTGCTTTCGGCAGTTAGCCACCCACAAGCAGCCGATAGCGACACTCCAAAATCCACCCAGCAGCGGCCCTTCAGCGATCCACGGTTCCTCGCCAACACCACGCCCTGCTCCTCGCATCACTCCGACGGGATCAGCGTAAGCTCCGTCTGTCTGCCATCCAGAAACCGCACCTTTTTCCCGTCGAACCAGGCGTCCTCCTCGGACCGGAAGTCCACCATTTGTCCGCCCCATTCGGGTACGGCGTTGTAGCTGGTCAGTTCGATCGACCAGGCGGTGTCGGGGCGCAGGGCGTATTCGCCGCGGGGATCGCCGTTCTGATTGTCCCAGAAACCGATGGGCGTTCCCGCGCCGTGTCCGTGATATCCGATTGGATGCGAATAGATCGACGGCATCAGTCCCTGCGCAATCGCCTTCGCGCGCGCGCGTGACAGGATCTCGTTTCCGCTCAGCCCGGTTTCGAACGATTCCAGCAGTGCATCCTGCACGCGGTTCGTCGCGGCAAGGCCGTCTGTCAGCCCTTGCGGGGCGGAGGTTTCGCCCGGTTTCAGCACATAGGCCAGATGCTGCGTATCGGTGTTCAGCCGCAGATAGGTAATGCCGAAGTCGGTCCACAGCAGATCGCCCGGCTGGATCACCGTGTCGCCGCGCAACATCTCTTCCGCGCCCTCGCGCTGGATGCCGGCCGACGGGTGGAACCAGGGCGTCAGGCCCAGCGAAGCCAGCGTATCGCGATACCACCATTCGACATCCGCCGCGGTGGTCGAGCCGGGCGTGATGACTTCGCGGGAAAAGGCGCGCGCGATCAGCGCATGCGCAATGCGGACAATGCCGGGATAGATTTCCATCTCTTCCGGAATGCGGTGCTCGAGCCAGCGTGTCGCCAGCGTTTCGCCCGACACGATGCGGTCGCGGTAGGTCTGCGGCAACGCCGCGCTCATCAGCCGGTACTGGCTCAGCGTCATCCCGTCGCCAAAGGCGCTGAGGTCGGAGAAGTTGATCGCGATCTTCTGCGGGTCGCGCTTGGCCACGATATCCGCGACCGCCTGCCACTGGTCGGGTTGCGTACCCGGCTCCCATGCCGCTTTGAACAGATCGCCAAGCCCGTATCGGCTCACCGTCAGCCGCTCCACCGGCTGGCCTTCGCCCGGATCGTAAAAGACCAGGATGGTGCGGCGCCGCGCACTCATGCTTTGCCCGTCCAGCATGGTCGCGATGACGGGCTCCTCGAAATATTCGCGCGCCATCAGCACCCACATGTCGATGCCCTCTTCGCGCATGATCTGCGGCACCACCGTGTCGAGCCGTTTGGCCAGGATGCGGTCGATGACCTCGGCACGCTCTCGCATCGACAGCAGTTCCGGCATGTCCGGAGCGGCCTGTTCGCTATCGCTCATGGCGATCTGCGGCGGCGCGGCGTCCTGCGCATGGGATGGCGATGCGGCAAGGGCGGCGCACAGCAGGGCGGCCCTGATCGGAAAACGCAGTAACATTGTCGGAAAAATTCTCCCCTCGGGCCGGCCAGCCTATTCCGCGGCCAGCAATTCCTCTGCCCCGCCAAGGTCCACACTGACGAGACGGCTGACGCCTTTTTCGATCATCGTCACCCCGAACAGGCGGTGCATCCTGCTCATGGTCACGGCGTTGTGCGTGACGATCAGATAACGGGTCTGCGTTTCGCGCACCATCGCGTCCAGCAGGTCGCAGAACCGGTCGATATTGGCATCGTCCAGTGGCGCGTCTACTTCGTCCAGCACGCAGATCGGTGCCGGGTTCGTCAGGAACAGGCCGAAGATCAGCGCGGTGGCGGTCAGCGCCTGTTCGCCGCCCGAAAGCAGGGTCAGCGATTGCAGTTTCTTGCCCGGCGGCTGGGCGAAGATTTCCAGCCCTGCTTCCAGCGGATCGTCGCTGTCGATCAGCGCAAGGTGTGCCTCGCCCCCTTCGAACAGCCGGTTGAACAGGCGCTGGAAGTGGTCGTTTACCTGCTCGAACGCCGTGCGCAGCCGCTCGCGCCCTTCGCGGTTGAGATTGCCGATCGATCCGCGCAACCGGCTGACCGCCTCGCGCAATTCCTCCTGATCGGCGGCATTGGTGCCATGCTCGCTCTCGATCCGCTCCAGCTCGTCCGCGGCGACGAGATTGACCGGGCCGATGCGCTCGCGGCTGGCGGTCAGGCGGTCCATCTCCTCGCTCTCGGCCTCGGCGGACCGGATGGCGTCCTCGTCGAATTCGAAGCGCTGGGGCAGCAGCGGGGGCGGGCACTGGAACCGTTCGCCCGAGATCCGCGTCATCTCGATCCGGCGGCTGTCCTGATTTTCCGCGCGGGCGGCAAGGCCAGCGCGGTTCTCGCGCGCATCGGCCAGCGCCTCGTTGGCTGCGGCAAAGGCGCGGTCGGCGTCCTGTGCGGCGCCGTCCGCCTCGGCCACCGCCTGTTCGGCTGCGGCGAGTTCGCGCGTCAGCCGCTCGCGGACCTGATCGCCCTGTTCGATCTCGCGTATCAGCCCTTCCGGCTTGGCGGCGACGATCGCGCGCTCTTCCTCGATTTCTTCCGCCCGGATTTCCATCTCGGACAGGCGCCGTGCGGCATCGCCGCTGCGGGCCTGCCAGTTCGCGATGTCGCTGCGCTGGGCCGATGCCCGCTCGCGCGCCACGGCGAGCGCCTGGTCGTGGGCGGCCAGTTCCGCCGCACGGGCCTGCAGGTTCGACCGGGATGCTTCGTTGCTGGCGCGCGCCGCTTCCAGCGATGCGCGACCGGCTGCGGGATCGGGCAGGGCATCGCGCTTGGCCTCGGCGGATGCGAGATCGGCCCTGGCCGAGGCGATCACCTCGCCATGCTCGGCCTCGCTGCGGTCGAGCTCCTCCAGCCGCGCCGCCAGTCTCTCGCGCGCGGCTTCGGCCTGATCCAGTGCGCGCAGCGCCTGTCGCTCGGCATCGGCGGCGCCGGCCAGTTCGCGTTCCGCCGCGATCAGATCCCGCTGAACGTTCACCAGCTGTTCGGCGGCCCGATCAAGCGTATGATTGGCATGCGTTGCAGCGTCTTGCAGGGCAGGCAGGCGCTGGTCGAGTTCGGCAAAGCGGTTCTCCGCTTCGAGCCGTGCGGCCTCCGCAGAACCTTCGCCGCGCACCACCAGACCGTCCCAGCGGCGCAATTGCCCCGCCATTGTCACCAGCGCGTGGCCCGGCTCAAGTGCCCTTCCATCGTCGTCTTGCGCGACATGCACAAGGGCCAGCAAAGCGCGTAATTCCGCGGGACAGGTCTGGACATGGGCCGACAGGCTGTCCTCCACGGGCGCGGGCGCATCGGCTCCGGTCCAGTACCGCCCCTCCGCATCGCCCTCCGGCACGCCCAGCAGCGCCTTGCCATCGCGGCCCAGCGCCGCGGCCACGGCCCGCTCGTATCCCTTGGTCGCCCGCACGCCATCGATCGCCTGCTGGCGACCGCTGCGCTTGGACATCGCCCGCTCGCGCGCCTCCCGGTCGCGCTTCAGCGCTTCCCATTCGCGCTGTACGCCGGACAGTTCGGCCCTGGCTTCGGCGAGGTGCGACGATGCCTCGTCGCGCTCGGCCTGTAGCTCCGCCTTACGCGCCTGCATGCCCTCCAGCTGTGCGCGAAGGCTCGCAAGCAATGACCCGGCGTCTTCGGCTGCGGCTTTGGCAGCATCGACATCGGCATCCGGATCTTCACCGGCCAGCGCGGCGCGCTGCTGCGCCATGCGGCGTGCCTCCGCTTCGGTCCGCTCGAGGCGGGCCTTCGCCTGGGCGATCTCGGCCTCCGCCACGCGCCACTCCGCCTCGACCCCGGCGTTGTCCGCTGTCGCCTTGGCCAGCGCGAGTTCGGCGGTGCGGCTGTCCCGCTCGGCCTGTTCCTGCGCGCGCTCGAGGGCAGGGCGGCGTTCCTCGTCCGTGGAGAGAGCCTTCTCGCTCTCGGCCAGATCGCGCTCCAGCTTCGAAAGCGCCTCGGCCGCATCCCGCGTCAACCGGTCTGCATCGCCCTTGTCGGCTTCGAGCCGCGCCTTCTGCCGGTCGAGATCGGCGAGCCGCTGCTCGGCCGCTTCGAGCTGGGTGCTCAGTGCCGCCATGCGGTGCCCGTGCGCGCTCGCATCGTCCCGGCGGTCCGCCTGTTCCTCGCGCGCTTCCGCCAGCGCTTCGGCCGCACTACGCTGCGCCTTCTGGGCCTCGTCCGCAGCTTTCTGCGTCTCACTTACCCTGGCTTCGGCAGCCGCCGCTGCTTTCTTCGCCTCTTCCGCAGCCGCCGCCGCGTCGCGCCAGCGGGCGAAAACCAGCCGCGCTTCGGCGGTCTTTATCTCGTCGGACAGCTTGCGATAGCGTTCCGCCTGCTTGGCCTGCCGCCGCAGCGAAGCGATCTGGCTGTCGAGCCCGGCCATGATGTCTTCGAGCCGTTCGAGGTTCGTTTCGGTTTGCCGCAGTTTGCTTTCGGCATCGCGCCGCCGCACGTGGAGGCCCGCGATGCCCGCGGCTTCTTCGAGCATCTGACGCCGTTCGGTGGGCCTGGCGGCGATGACCTGCGCGATCTTGCCTTGGCTGACGAGGGCAGGGCTGTGCGCGCCGGTGGCCGCATCCGCGAAGATCAGCGCCACGTCCTTTGCGCGCACGTCGCGCCCGTTCAGGCGATAGGCGCTGCCGACGCCGCGTTCGATCCGCCGGACGACTTCCATCTCGTCGCCGTCATCGTCCGCGCCGTTGAGAACGACTTCGGCGAAATCACGCTGCGGGCGGCTTTGCGTACCGGCGAAAATGACGTCTTCCATTCCGCCCGACCGCATGGATTTGGGCGAGTTTTCGCCCATCACCCAGCGGATCGCCTCGAGCAGGTTGGATTTGCCGCAACCGTTCGGGCCGACGACACCCGTCAGCCCCGGTTCGATATGCAAGGTGGAGGGCTCGACGAAGCTCTTGAAGCCACTCAGCTTGAGCTTCGAGATCTCCATTCCTGTCCCGGCCCCCCGTTGCCAGCTTTACCTGGCGCCGGCGCGCTGCAGTATCGGTTCAAGCCCGGCCCAGGTGTTGGCATCGACATCGCGGCCGTTCAGCTTGAAGGTCGGGGTGCCGGTAATGTCGAATTCGCTGCCGTAACGCTGGGTGAAGTTCGCCTGTTCTTCCAGCTTGGCGGTATCGGCCAGGCACTGACGTCCCTGATCTTCGCTAATCCCGCGTGCGGCGAAAAAGTCGAGATAGCCCATCTGTTCCGCGGCCACCACGAAGCGTTCCTGCATCGGGCGCTGCATCGCTGCTTCGAAAGCGGCCTGATTGGTCTGGATCGGCTGCATGATAGTTTCGTAATTCATCCAGACCTGGTCCGAAAGCGGCAGGACCGCTTCTACGGGGCCGCATTGGGTCAGCCGGCCTAGCAGCAGGTCGAGCGGGCCATGGATGGCGTATTGGCGCAGTTCGAAGCTGACGACGCCGCTGTCGATATATTCCATCAAGGGCTCGCTGCCTTCCACCGCGAACCGTGCGCAGGTCGGGCAGGTGAGCGAGCCGTATTCCATCAATTTGAGCGGGGCGTCGGGATTGCCGACGAGTACGCCGCCATCGTCGGTCATGACTGCCGTGCTGCGCCATTCCGTACCTGCGGGTGCGGGGATGGCGGCAATGGCATCGCCCTTGATTTCACCGGTTTCCTCTGCACCCGACCCGCAGGCGGCCAGCGCCAGGGCAAGCGGAGCGGCAAGGGCGAAACGCAAGGTCTTGGTCATGAAAATCCTCGTATCTATGCTGGGGAGGCTATGCCGGGGGATGTCCCCAAGGAAAGGCGCTATTGTGCGTATCCACAGGGCTTTCCCCCGAAAAACGGGTTAACTGGTCTTCAGATTGCGTCCTTGAGACGTTTCTCGAGCGAAGGCCAGTCATGCGCTTCGAGCAGCTTGCCATCGAGTACGAAGCTGGGCGTGCCCGTAAGCTGGTACTTCGCAACATCGGCTGCCGAAGTATCGGCCAGAGCCTTCGCTTTCGCTTCATCGGACAGGCACCGGTCGAGATCGGCCCGGCGGTAGCCACGGGTTTCCATTATTTCGTAGAAATCGAGGTCGCTGGCGATCGCCTGGAACCGCGCCGAATTCGTGCCGAACTGCCAGCGCGAACGCTGCGCCTGCGTCGCATTGCGCGCCTTGTCCATCCATTCGTCGAAACGATACATGATCGCTTCGTGATTGCCGCCGAACTTCTTTTCATCGCCGCAGTGGGTCAGCAACGCGGCGGTCAGATCGACGGGGTCGCGGATCAAGTGGCGGACTTCATAGCTGATCTTGCCGGTGGGAACGTAGGACAGCTTGATTGCCGCATCGCCCTTGCGCGCGAATTCCGCGCAGTGAGAGCAGGTGTAGCTCATGAATTCGATCAGCTTCTTTTCGGCTTCCGGGTTGCCGAAAAGATGCCCGCCATCGGATGCCTGCAGCATACCGGCCCAGTTGCCGCCGGGCTTCATCAAGCGTTCCTGCGCATTTGCGCCAAGAGCCAGCGTGCTCGCAACGACCAGCGCGAGCGCTGCCATGGCCAACGATTTGATTTTCACTTTATGTCATCCCCGTCTTCTCGAGACCCCATGCTGCGCGCCAGCGATTCCAGCACCGTACGCAATTCCGGGTCTCCGATATCGCGCAGACTGTCACCCAATTCCATCGGAATCGGTTTGAGCGAAGGCGGCGCTTTCTGCGCCTCTCTTCCCGGTGGTGGCTTAACCTCGCCTTGCCGCAGCTTGATCCGGGCGACGGCACGATATCCGAAGAACCGGTTCACCCGTTCGATTATTTCCGGAATGACCTGCTGGACCAGCGGCGCATGTGCAGGTTTGACCACCAGATGCATGATGCCTTCGGATTTCTCGCCCGGCGGGAAACGGATCATTTCGGGTGTGCATGTCCGGGCGTGTATTTCGCCTACGATTTCAGGCCAGCGGCTGACGACCGAGCTCTGGACGAAGCCGTAACGGCGAAACGCGCTGCGCCCGATCTGCGGCATGAGGTCGCTGATAGGCTTGGCTACGCCGCCGCGTGGACGCCGGTAGTGTTTCGCCTCGGATTTCGTCTTGTCGCTTCCCATGTCGCCTGGCTCCATGCCATAGGCAAGCGGTGGCCGCCACTGTCTCTGACAATTTGCTCGACTGGTATGACGCGCATGCCCGCGAACTGCCGTGGCGCGCACAGCCGGGAACGCCTCCGCCGGAACCGTACAGCGTCTGGTTGTCGGAAGTCATGCTCCAGCAGACCACGGTCGCCGCGGTGAAACCCTATTTCGAAGCGTTTCTCGCGCGCTGGCCCAATGTGGAGGCGCTTGCGGCAGCGCCCGAGGAAGACGTCATGGCGGCGTGGGCGGGGCTGGGCTATTACTCGCGGGCCCGAAATCTGGTGAAATGCGCGCGGGCTGTGGCCGAACTGGGGCACTTTCCCGAAACGGAAAGCGACCTTCGCAGATTGCCGGGCCTCGGGGCCTATACCGCTGCGGCAATCGCAGCGATCGCATTTGAAAAACGTGCCGTGGTGGTCGATGCCAATGTCGAGCGCGTCGTCGCGCGACTGTTCGCTATCGAGGAACCGCTGCCGGCCGCCCGCAAGGCCATTCGCATAGCAGCCGATGCCATCACACCCGATATGCGTGCCGGCGACTTTGCGCAGGCCATGATGGACCTCGGCGCGACGATCTGCACCGCGCGCGATCCCAGATGCCTCCTGTGTCCCTTGTCGAACGCCTGCAAGGCAAGGGCCGAGGGCGATCCGGGACGATTGCCGGTCAGGGCCCCGAAGAAGGCGAAACCGGTGCGACAGGGGCAGGCCTACTGGATGGAAAACGATGGGGCCGTGTGGCTCGTCAGGCGTCCCGGCACCGGCATTCTCGGCGGCATGCGCGCCTTGCCTGACGATGGCTGGAACGCCCGCTCCAGCGGTTCGATGCAAACGCCATCACCGGGGATATGGGAGAGCGCCGGCGTCGTGCGCCACACCTTCACCCATTTCTCGCTCGAGCTGACGGTCCTCACCAGCCTCGGGGCGAGCCGACCTGACGGCCAGGGCGAATGGTGGCCGATCGACAGCCTCGACGAAGCAGGTCTGCCGACCTTGTTTGCCAAGGCTGCCCGGTTGGCGCAGTCGGGTTAGATAAGCCCGCCGCCAAGCGACAGCCGGATCGCCGCAATCAGCAGGACGATGAGGCAGAAATTCCGTCCCCCGTTGCTCGACGAAAACTGGCCAAGCACCACGCCGATCACGATCAGCGGCAGTGCGAACCAGTTGGCCCAGCCGAGAAGAGGAATAGTCGCCGGAATGACGACGACGAGGGACACGAGTCCGAACAGGATTGAGAGAAGGTTCAGCATGTGTTCGGTATGGGTAAAGCACCGGGGCAATGCAACAGTTTCAATTCGCAATTGACGGCCCTGCGCCGCTCACGCACAAACCTTCGTAAACAGAGTATCGGAGAGAGACGAATGGCCTATCGCGAGTTCGACACCCCCAGCATGTCCCGCCGCGCGCTGCTGCGCGGGGGCGCCTGGCTTACCGCAGGGGCGGCGCTGGCGGGTGCTCCGATGGGCCGCATGGCTTTCGCTCGCGAAGCTGCTGCGGACTGGAAGAACGTCAGCGCGATGGTCCAGAAATACGTGACCGAACGCAAGGTGGCGAACATGGTCGCGACACTTGGATGGGGCGACAAGGAGCCTCTCTATATCGCTCGCGGCACGTTGGCATTGGGCGGAACGGTCAAGGCCGATGCCGACAGTCTCTATCGGATCTATTCCATGACCAAGCCGATCACCGGCATGGCAGCGATGATCCTCATTGACGAAGGCAAACTCGGGCTCGATCAGCCGATCGCGGAACTGCTCCCGGCCTATTCCAACATGATGGTGCAGAAGACCTATGACGGCTCCATCACCGACGTGGTCCCGGCCGAACGCCCGATCACGGTGCGCCAGCTCCTCACCCACACTGCAGGTCTGGGCTACAACATCGTGCAGAAAGGCCCGATCGCGGCGGCCTATACCGAACAGGGCCTGATCCCGGGTCAGGTCAGCCGTCTTCCGCTTCCCGGCCTCGGTCGCGCGACGGCAGTAAAGGGACTGGATGTCTTCGCGGACCGGCTGGCCAAGATGCCGCTGGTGCTGCAGCCGGGTTCGAAATGGAGCTATTCTGTCGGGCTCGATCTGATGGGGCGCGTCATCGAAGTGGCATCGGGCATGAAGTTCGATGAATTCCTGCGCACGCGGATTTTCGAACCCACCGGCATGACCAGTACCTGGTTCACCGTGCCGGAAAGCGAAATCGGCCGTCTGACGACGAATTATGGGATCATGAACGGCTCGCCGCTGCCGATGGACCCGGCGCGGGCGTCGATCTTCCTCGACAAACCGCCATTCCCGTTCGGTGGCGCCGGGCTGGTATCGAGCCCGCGCGATTACGATCGTTTCCTGGAAATGCTGCTGGGATACGGCGTCATCGACGGACGGCGCGTGATGAGCGAAAAGGCCGTGAAGCTTGGCACCTCGGACCTTCTTCCGGAAACCGCCACGACCAAGGGTACGTGGATCGAAGGCCAGGGCTTCGGCGCGGGCGGGCGCGTAAGCGACGGCGCCTACGGCTGGGGCGGGGCTGCCGGTACGGTCGCCCTGGTAAGCTACAAGGTCGGCCTGCGCGCCAATCTGATGACGCAGTACATGCCGTCCGAAGCCTACCCGGTCCACGACGCTTTTCCAAAGGCGGTGCTGGAAGACCTTGCCGTCATGCAGGGAGCGAAGAGCTAACCCGTGCTCTCCTTCACTGGCTCGCGCCTCGACCGCGCCGACCATGTCCGCGCCGATCCGGAACGGCTTAGCGGCTATATGAACTGGAAAGCGCGGTTGCTGGCGCTGGACGGGTTGATGCCGTCGCTGGACGATCAAGGGCGGCTGGCATTCGGCACATTGGCAGATGCGCCAGAGAATGCGGAGCTGTGCTTTCTGGGACTCGATGACGGCAAGGCCTGTTTCGCTGCGGTTCCGCCGCGCGGAGACGCCGCTCCGCGCATGGCTAACCCGCAACTATGGTCGTTGATGGCGACACTGCAGCCCGACGATCTCGCGCTATATGGCGGTGCTCGCAGCCTGATCGACTGGCATGCGCGCCATCGTTTCTGTGCTGCCTGTGGCGGTGAGACGGTACTGGCCAAGGGTGGTTGGCAGCGCGACTGCACGCAATGCGGTGCCAGCCATTTCCCGCGCACCGACCCCGTCACGATTATGCTGGTCGAACACGAAGGACGGCTGATGCTGGGCCGCGGTCTCGGCTGGCCCGAGGGCCGCTTTTCGGCACTCGCCGGTTTTGTCGAGCCGGGTGAGAGCATTGAAGAGGCTGTCGCGCGGGAGGTGCTGGAAGAATCGGGCGTGCAAGTGCGCGATGTAACCTATGTCGCGAGCCAGCCCTGGCCGTTTCCGAGCCAGTTGATGATCGGCTGCCACAGCCATGCCGATAGCGAGGAACTTACCATCGACGAAACCGAGATGGCCGAAATCGACTGGTACACGCGTGAGGAGGTTGATGCGGCACTGGCGGGAAACGGCCGCTTCGTCGCCCCTCCGCCGCATGCTATAGCGCATCACCTGATGCAGTGGTGGATAGATCGATGAACAGCCCGCGAACCTTGCGGATCGACATATGGTCCGACGTGATGTGCCCGTGGTGTCTGGTCGGCTGGGGATCCCTGCAGAAGGGGCTGGAACTGCTCGACGGCGAAATCGAGGCGGATGTGCGCTGGCACGCCTTTGAACTCAATCCCGACATGCCGGCCGAAGGGGAAGAAAGCGCCGCGCATATCGCGCGTAAATATGGCTCCACCCCCGAACAGTCCAAGGCGGTACAGGGCCGGATGCGCGAAGCGGCCCAAGGCGCTGGCGTGTCGCTGGATTATGAAGGTCCCGATCCCGAGCCGCAGCGCTGGATGTGGAACACTTTCGATGCACACAAGCTGCTGGCATGGGCTGGCGAGCGGTTCGGACCCGAAAAGCAGACCGAACTCAAACTTGCGCTGTTCAAGGCGCATTTCAACGAGCGTCGCCGCATTGCGGATCATCAGGTCCTGATGGATATCGCCGAAAGCGTGGGTCTCGATCGTTCCGAAGCGCAAGCTGCGCTAAAGAGCGAAGAACTGGCCCATAAGGTTCGCGCGGAAGAGAGCGCTGCCTGGGACCTGAACATCACCGGAGTTCCGGCGATGATCGTAGAAAACAAGTTCATGATCCCCGGCGCTCAGCCACCCGAAGCCTACGCGGATGCACTGCGACGGGTGGCGGCAAAGATTCCGGCCTGATCGCTGCTGCGCCGATCTAGCTGCTGCGCGAATTCTGCATGGCGGAAAGCGTCTTTTCGCCTTTCCGAGCATCCTGATCGGGATTGTCCGAGCCTGTTTCCGGCTCGCGGTTGGCAGGGTCGGTAGCGCTGTTTTCTTCGCCGCGCTTGCCCACACGGCGGTTGACTTCACCGCCAGCGGAACCCTGCTGCGATGGCGTGTCGCCTTCGGTGATTTCCTCGATGAATTCGTTGTCGGGGTGACGCGATTGGCGTTCGGGCATTGGTACATTCTCCTTTGCCGAATCAATGGGCGAGGGAGGGGGCCTGTTCCGAGATTCTGGACTTATGCTGCGCGCACTGATTCCACGAACTCCCGCGAGCGGGCATCGAGATCGTGGGCGGTCAGGTCTAATGTATCGGCAGAAGCGAGTACCTGCTCGCAAGCTTTGCCCGTATTGCGGGCCATCTGTGCTATCTGCGAGATGCTGCTGCCGATGTTGTCGACGCCATTGGCCGCAAGGTCGAGGTTTCGCGCCAGTTCGCGGCTCGAAACCGACTGTTCGTCGACTGCTTGCGCGATGGCGGTCGCCGTCAGTTCGACCTCACGAATGCGCTCACCGATTTGCGCCAAGGCATCGACGCTCTCCCGGCTCGTTGCCTGCATGCCGATTATACGGGCGGCCACCTCGCCGGTTGCATCGCGGGTCTGCCGGGCCAAGTCCTTCACTTCGGAGGCGACGACCGCAAAGCCGCGCCCGGCTTCGCCACCGCGCGCTGCCTCTATCGAGGCGTTGAGGGCGAGGAGATTGGTCCTGTCGGCAATCGCTCCGATCAGATCGACGACACCGCCAATTTCTTCAGCCACGTGAGCCAGCTCAGCCATCTTGGTGTCGGCCAGTTCGGTCGATTGCCGCGCGTCCTGGACCACGCTAGCCGAATTGCCCGCCTGCTTGCCGATCTCCGCTATAGAGAGGGCAAACTGGTCGCTGGCCGCGGCGGCCGCGGTGACGCCGATCTGCGTTTCTACCATGTCGCGCGAAACCTGCTCAACGAAACCGATCGTCTGGGTTGCAGCTCCGGCCATGTCGGTCGACGTTGACTGAAGCTCCCGCGAAGCCTGCGCAACGCTTACGGCTACTTCACCTACACCGCCGCGGAAATCATCGACCAACCGCCGAAGGACCGCATTCTGCTCTTCGCGTGCCTTTCGCTGAAGGTCCGCAAGCGCATCGGCGCTTTCGCGGAATACTACCAGGGCTCTAGCCATTTCGCCGATCTCGTCCTCTCGGCCGGTGCCGGGTATGGCGATGGACCGGTCGCCTCCGGCCAAGCTCGTCATCGCGCCCGTGATCTCGCCCAGTGAATCCGAAACCTGCTCCGAAAGTGCCTTGGCGCCGAGGTGGACCAGCGCGATACAACCCGCGATCAGCGTCAGGGCGATGACCATGGTCCAGGTCTTCAGCGTTTCGAGTGACTGCTGGGCGGCATCCGACTGCGCGATCAAGGCGGCTTCGATGTCTGCCGACTGCTGCGCCAGCTGGTCTCCGCTTATGTCGATCGCGTTCGCCAATGCGTCGCCTGTGGCGGAAGGACCATGTGCATCGATAGACGATTGCAGGGCGCGTAGTTCCGGGCGGAAGCCTTCGACCTGCGTGACCAGCCATTCCATCTGCTCGCGCGAAGCGGCATCTCCACCCTTCAGCGCGATTGTCGCCTCGACCTCGGTGTGTGCCTGTTCGAGCGTCGCGAAAGCCGATCTGATGACCTCGGAATCGCCACTCGCGGCGAAGCGCGAAGCGAAATAGCGGCTTTCTGCGATCGACGTCGCGAGCTGCGCAGCGGCCATAGCGCGTGATGCGCTGGCGCCTGCCTGATCGGAACGGGCGGTGAGGGCGGCTTGTGCGCCGCCAAGGATAACACCCAGCAGAACCAGGATCACCGTGAAGGAAATTGTGAACACGCGGACCTTTCCCGCAATGCTGGTGCGCACGAAGCCATAGCGATGGAGGATGTCATTCCGACCTTCGGCCTGGCTTGTGGCAGCCCGTTCACCCCATAATCGCGGGTGGCCCTTGCTAGCGAAACTATCGGCAAAATTCGGCTGGTCGGTCATGGGGGGCGCTACGCTGTTGAAGTCAGCCGCGCCCTAGGTCAGCCCCCTTACCATGGCGTAAACGATAGAGCGGAAATGCCCGCAAAAACAGATACTTATTACTGAAATCTTCCGGTCGTCCGACGGTCACAATCGTTCTAAAGCAAGGGCTTGTGCCGTGTTCCACCAAATCAGATCAGTCCGAGGCGCTCCAACTTGCCTGCCAGTTTCCCCGGGAGCGCGTCGCCAATGTCCTCGCCTTCGGCCAGATCGCGCGGCACGTCTCCCTTGAGATAACGCCAACCCTGATGCGCACGTTTCGGGCGGGGATGCACGCGGACGAGTTCGGGCTTGAGGTCGATCGACCAGCGCCCGTCAGCCGTCTCGGAAAATCCAATGATTTCGCTGCGTGCCACGATGCTGTGCTGATGGATCCAGTAAAGCGATCCGCCGATGCACTCTTCCCACTTCGTCGGGCGATAACGCGTGGTCAGGTTCGGGCTGCGCCGCTGCGCATACCAGCTTTCGATATCGCCATAGCTTTGCGCCCCGAAAGCGATCTTGGTCAGATTGAGCGGCATGGGGAACAGATGGGATGATGGGGCGCCGCACTCAAGTGCATTTTGCCGATAGTGCCAAAAGCGGCGCGACATTGATCTGATCGGCATCAGGCGTAAGAATGCCCAGGCAATTCAGCCTGGGGAGCGTGCTTTGAACATCAGAAGCCACATCGGGAATGCCGGTATCGTCGCAGCGTTTGTCGCTGCAGCGCCGGCAGTAGCGCAGCAGGCGGACGGCTATTGGCGCGGCAGTCTCGACCTCAACGGCACCAGTCTGACGATCGGCGTCGCTCTCGAGCGAGCGGCGGACGGGGCCCTTGTGGGTACGCTCGACAGTCCGGATCAGAAAGCCTTCGACATTCCGCTTTCGGAAGTGGCGGCTGATGCCGACACTCTATCCTTCTCCGTCCCCGCCATAGGGGCAGCCTATTCGGGCACGTGGGATGCCGAGGCCGCAGCCTGGCAGGGGGTGTTCAGCCAGGCAGGAATGCAGTTTCCGCTGACCCTGAGCGCCGGCCAGCCCCCCGAACGGACCGCCGAGGTCAAACCGCCATCCCTGCCAAACAATTGGGAAATGCCGACTGACGACGCTATCCGGACAGCCATAACCGATCGGCTTGCCGGCAGACCCGGCGCCGAAATGATCGTCGGTACGGTGGAAGCGGCGAATGCGCGCACAATTTCCAGCGACGAGGCGAGCGTGAATGCGCGAACCTTGTTCGAGATCGGCTCGATGACGAAGGTTTTCACCGGGCTTCTGCTGGCCGACATGGTGCTCGATGGGACGGTTTCCCTCGATGACCCTGTCGAGCGTTACCTTCCCGACGGCGCCACAATGCCCCGGCGCGACGGCAGGCAGATCACTCTTCGAAATCTGTCGCAGCAGGATTCGGGTTTGCCGCGCTTGCCCGACAATCTCAGCCCGTCCGATGTCACGGATCCCTATGCGGATTACACCGAGGCGGACCTGCTCGGTTTTCTCGCCGGCTATGAATTGCCCAGAGAGATCGGCAGCCAGTATGGCTATTCGAACCTCGGCGTCGGCTTGCTCGGTTATGTTCTGGCCCGCGCGGCGAAAAGCGATTTCGAAACCCTGCTGCGAACCCGCATCCTTGATCCTCTGGGAATGGAAGATACCGCCATTACGCTCACGCCCGATCAGCAGGCTCGGTTCATCGGTGGGTTCGACGAATATATGCGGCCCACCAGTGCCTGGAATCTGGCGGTTCTCGCCGGCGCTGGTGGATTGCGCTCAACGGCGCACGACATGAATATCTTTCTCAAGGCAGCTCTCGACCCGGAATCTCCCATCGCTCCGGCCATGAAACTGACGCTGGGCGAGACGAGGCAGTGGCCGGGATTCAAGGCCGGTCTTGGCTGGATGATCACTATGGCCCCGGCGGGCGAAGTGATCGGGCACGGCGGCGGGACAGGTGGTTTCCGCTCCTACATGGGTCTGCAGCCGGCCACCGGTCGCGGGGTTGTGGCCCTGACCAATTCCGCCGCCGAACCGTCTGCGCAGGATATCGCGCTTCACGTGCTGATCGGTGCGCCGATCGCGGAGGCGAAAGCCGTTCCCGAAGCGCCTACAGGCGTGGACCGCACGGAAGTGAAGCTGTCGCAGGAACAACTGGACCGGGTTACCGGCACCTATCGGTTCAACCCCGATCTGGCCCTCGTCGTCACGCGGAAGGGCGATCAGCTTATGGCTGCGATCACGGGGCAGGGCGCATTGCCGATCTTCCCGCGTTCGGAAGCGGAATTCTTCTGGCGGGCCGTCAACGCCGAGATCGTGTTTGCAAAGGACAACGGGATCGTCACGGGCGCGACCTTCACCCAGGACGGGGCCAGTTCGCCGCTCGTGAAAGAGTAATGCCGCCGGTCAGCTGCCGACGATACCGCTGGCCACCGCAAGACCGAGAAACGCGAAGAATCCCATGGAATCGGTGATCATGGTCACGAAGACGCTGCTGGCCACTGCCGGGTCCTGATCGAGCCTGTCGAAGATCACCGGCACCAGCACGCCGGCGAGCCCGGCGATGACCACGTTGATGATCATGGCAAGTGCGATGACGCCGCCCAGCATCGGGCGGAAGATCACGCCAGTTGCCAGCCCGATGAGGACCGCGATGGTCATGCCGTTGAGTACTGCCACGCGCATTTCCCGCAGCAGGATGCGCCGCGTGTTGCTGCGCGTCAGCTGGTTGGTGGCGATTGCACGGACGGTCACTGCCATGGTCTGCGTGCCCGCATTGCCACCGATGCTGGCGACGATCGGCATCAGCACGGCAAGGGCAACCAGTTGCTCGATCGCTGCGCCGAACATGGCGATGATGAGCGATGCGACCAGCGCCGTGCCCAGATTGGCGATCAGCCAGCGAACACGCGCGGAATAGGCTTCGCGGATCGGTTCGTTGATGTCGCCATCACCCGCACCCGACATCAGCAGGGCGTCTTCGCCCGCTTCTTCGGAGATGATGTGGACCACGTCGTCGACCGTCATCTGGCCGACTAGCCGATCGTTCTCATCGACCACGGCAGCGCTGATCAGATTGTATTTCTGGAACATCAGGCCGACCTCTTCCTGGTCAAGCATGACCGGGATGAGCGTCTGATCGCGCTTCATCACGTCTGCCAGCGCTACATTGCGCGGCGCACGCAGTACCCATGACAGGGCGCAGGTTCCCACCGGATGATGCTTTTCGTCGACCACGAACACTTCGAAGAATTCGTCGGGCAGGTCGCGCCCGTCGCGCAGGTAATCGATCAGGTCGCCCACCGTCAGATGTTCGGGCACGGCCACGAACTCGCGGCTCATCAGACGGCCGGCGGTTTCCTCGGGATAGGACAGGGCGGACTGGATTGCGATCCGGTCCTCCAGTTCGACCTCGGCCAGAATGGCGCGCTGGTCGGCCTCGTCCAGATCCTCGATCAGCTGGACGGCGTCGTCGGTTTCGAGCTGATCGACGATCTGCGCCACGGCCTCGGGCGGCAGCGCTTCCATCATGTCCTCGCGGACATAATCGTTCAGCTCGGCTACCACCTCCGACGTCATCAGATCGGTTATGGCGGCGGCTAGCTGGTAGCGTTCCTGCCGTTCGAGAAGTTCAAGAAGGTCGGCAATGTCGGCCGGGTGAAGCGGCTCGACCAGTTCGTAGACCGCCTTGGTGTCGCCCTCCTCGAGCGCATCCTCGACGGCCCGGACGAACTCCGGCTTGAACGTATTTTCCTCGTCCATGCGCTCGTCGTCGATGCGGTCGTCCGGGCGACCTTCCTCGGCCGGCTCGTGCGCGAGCAGGAATCCGTCTTCATCGAGGGGGCGGTCGCTCTCCGACATGAGCATCGCTCTAGGCACCCGCCATGGGATTGCAAGCAGAGGGTGACACGCTCTGCACAATCCCTATGTAGGCGCCAATCGATTTACAGGAGACACGACACATGGCTGAGAAGCTGACCTTCACACTCGACACGGGCGACGGCGAAAACAAGGACGTGGTAATCAAGCTGCGCCCCGATCTGGCTCCGGGCCACGTCGAACGGATCACCGAACTCGTCGGTGAAGGATTTTACGACGGCGTCGTTTTTCACCGCGTCATCCCCGGCTTCATGGCGCAGGGCGGCGATCCGACTGGCACCGGCATGGGCGGTAGCGACAAGCCCGACCTGAAGGCCGAATTCAACAGCGAACCGCACACCCGCGGCACCTGCTCGATGGCCCGCACCCAGGTGCCCGACAGCGCGAACAGCCAGTTCTTCATCTGCTTCGACGACGCCGAATTCCTGGATGGCCAGTATACGGTCTGGGGCCAGGTAGAGAGCGGCATGGAGCATATCGATGCGCTGCCCAAGGGCGAACCGCCGCGTGACCCAGGCAAGATCGTCAAGGCGACCGTCTCGTAACCGATCCGGTCAGCAATTAGACGGGAAGGGCGGCCATGTGCCGCCCTTCTCATTGAAGGAACCCCTCTTCTTCGCTATTGGCGCACACCTGCTATGAAACCGACCACCGCCCCCAAGACCTACAGGGTCAAGAGCTTCGGCTGCCAGATGAACGTCTATGACGGCGAGCGCATGGCCGACATGCTGGACAAGCGCGGGATCGTGCCGGCGCCCGAGGGCGAAGAAGCCGATCTCGTGGTCCTCAACACCTGCCACATCCGCGAAAAGGCGGCAGAGAAGGTCTATTCGGACATCGGGCGCCTTACCAAGGCGGGGCGCAAGGTCGGCAAGGAACCTCTGATCGCGGTAGCAGGCTGCGTCGCGCAGGCCGAAGGCGAGGAGATTATGGCTCGCAGCCCGGCGGTCAGCATGGTTGTCGGCCCGCAGGCCTATCACCGCCTGCCCGACATGCTGGACAAGGCGGTTCAGGGCGAACGGGCCACCGATACGGACATGCCTGCCATTGCCAAGTTCGCGGCCTTGCCGGAGCGGACAAAACGCTTTCCTACAGCTTTCCTTACGGTGCAGGAGGGCTGCGACAAGTTCTGCACCTATTGCGTCGTGCCTTATACGCGTGGCGCGGAGATTTCCCGCCCCTTCGCCGATCTGGTAAAGGAAGCGCACCGTCTGGCGGAGCGCGGCGCGCGTGAAATCACGCTGCTTGGGCAGAACGTCAACGCGTGGAGCGGTGTGGATGCGAAAGGTGACAGTTGCGGGCTGGACGGGTTGATAAGAGAGCTTGCCAAGATACCGGAATTGCAGCGTATTCGCTACACGACCAGCCATCCCAACGATTTTGAAAAAGGGCTGGTTAGGTGTCATGCCGAGGTCGAAAAGCTGATGCCCTATCTGCACCTGCCGGTGCAGAGCGGATCGGACCGCGTGCTCAAGGCGATGAACCGCAGTCACACGGCAGACAGCTACCTGCGGCTGCTGGAAGATATGCGCGCCGCGCGCCCCGATATTGCGCTTTCGGGCGATTTCATCGTGGGTTTCCCCGGCGAAACCGACGCGGAATTCGAAGAAACCCTCGCGCTGGTCGACGAGGTCAAATATGCGCAGGCCTTCAGCTTCAAATACTCGCCGCGCCCCGGCACGCCCGCCGCCACGATGGACGGGCAGGTGGCAAAAGAGGTCATGGACGAACGCCTCCAGCGCCTGCAGGCGGCTCTCAACCGCGATCAGCTCGCATTCAACGAGGCAAGCGTCGGAAAGACCTGCCAGGTCCTCGTCGAACGCAAGGGCAAGCTGCCGGGCCAGTGGCTCGGCAAGACCCCATGGCTGCAAAGCGCGTGGTTCGAAGGCGACGTGGCGATCGGCGATCTGGTCGAGGTGGAACTGCTCGAAGCGGGCCCCAACTCGCTGAGCGCTAGGCTGCGCGATCAGGTAAGATCATTCGTCTGAGCTTGGTTCTGCGTTGAGTTTCAAGGCACGCTTGCGGTAGGCGGACCATGTTGCATCATGAATCTGTGCACCTCGCGCAGTGCGAGGAAGGTTATACAGTGCCTTAAGATAGGACCAGTCAAATGGGCTCAGTCCACCCGGTGCCAGACCGCCATTGTTGAATAAAGACAGGATAGTCGGCGTAGTGTGTGGTTCGCCCTCTGGTATATCGTTCACGGATGCGAAACTGCGCATGGACACATAGTCGGCCAGTTGGCGCACAGTCTTTCCAGGGACACGTGACTTTTCAATGATCACCACCGAACCAATCATATCGACCCTGATCTGTTGGGCCATGCGTGTCGCCATGAAGGGGTCTGCCGTATATACTTCTCGTGGCGGACAACTTGGAAAACATTTAAGAGCCTGACCCGAAACTAAGTTGGGTGATATCAGCGAGTTAGCTTGACGGCCAAATCCAGGGCTGATTCAGGAGTTTTGCGAAGAACTTCTGGAGATCAGTGATGTGGACCGATACCACCCGTTCGCAGTATGCGCGC